>JBEOKN010000071.1:0-7638 GCA_040275885.1 Azonexus sp.
GGCCACGATCTTCGAAGTCGCGGAGCAAGCCGGCATCGTCTGGCTGAAGTTCGATAGCGAGGCGGCCGTGATCGACGGCCTGCCGATCTTCGAGATGCCGGACCCCGCATCATGAGCCGGCACCACATCCGGCTCATGCACCAAGGCCAGCCGGTCTTGGTAGTGGCCGGCTACGACCGGCCCCTACACGAACTTTTCCTGCAGGTGTTTCTCTGCCAGGAGAGCGGGCCGGCTGGCGATGATGACATCGTCTACGACAGCCTTCATGAACCGGCCCTGGACTGGACCGTCATTGGTACGCTGACCGATAAACTCACTGCGCTCGGCATCTGCGTGCCCGAGAAGTTGATCGAGGCGGTGTATCTGGATCAGCGCTTCACTACAGGCAACGTCGTGGTTTGGCACCATGCCGACCAAGCACCTGAAGTCCTGCACACCAACCGAGCATAACTTATCTACGGCAGGGCGTTGCGCCACGCGGCCAACGCTCCTTGCCCTTTCTCTGGGGCTTCCGGAGGTATCAGCGCTATACAAAGATCTCTGGGAACAAAAGAACAACCAGTTTCATATCTGAGGTATCCGGCGTGTAGGCGGGATCGTTGATCTGCATCTGCGCCTTGTAATGCTTCACCTTGAGCGCCCACTTCCCCGATTTATCCTCGGCTCGCAACTGGTCGGCGCGGTCGTAGGCAGCCAGTGCCCGGCGGAAATAATGCAGGTAGCGCCTGTGCGCCGGTTCGACACGGTGTGCGACCTCGATGAAGGTCTTGAAGCGCCAACCGATCACGCGCCCATGTTTTGCGGAGTACAGCGCATTCAGCAATGTGCGGGGTACATGGTTGGCGTATTGAGGAAGTTCAACCCCTTCAGCCGCCAATGCCCGCCGTAGCTCAGCCCAGCCACGATAGTCCTGCGTGTCGCTCGTTTCGTAGTCGAGCCACCATGTCTCGAACTTCTCCCGTACCTCGGCAAGACGTTGTCGTTCTCGTTCACGGGCCTGCTCTTGCAGAGCGTCCCGTGCTCCGTCGAAATCGAAGTAGTAGGCACGCTGGCTCTCCCGCTCCAAGGTCAGGTCGTCAAACCCAACCACCCGGCGTTGCAGGTCTGAATTTCCCATCAATGTCGGCTCGGCCCAGATGCAATCCAGCATGAACCGTCCCCGTTGCACGGAAGCATCGCGAGTTGCCTGCGTCACTACAAAGGCATTACGGTTGTTGTTGAAAAACACGTCGTCCTGGGTCAACCGCCGTGCCCCGCCGTCGAAGTGGGCAAAGATCCAGATCAACAAACCACCTTCCTGCAAGTAGAACTCGCGGCGCTCGGCAATCACATTCACATACGTGGTGGACAACTGAATCTCGAAAACCACTGGAATGCCCCGATAGATCGCACGCACATCAGGCTTTCGCCACTCTGCCGTCAGTGTGCCAGACCATCGTTTTTCGGTGGCCACGTCCGTGAACCGGGGGTCAGCCGCCAAACACTGTGCGACCCACTCTTTCATCTGCAGGTGCCGGGCGCTTTCCTTGACGCCGTTGTAACGCCTTGCATCGATCTCCTCCTGCGATAGCTCTCCCCGCGTGCGCGCCAAGCAACGCCCATCTTCCAACGTGTGCCGGAAGAAGAAGCGCCGCTCTTCGGCGCGCGACACCAGGTAGACAGACACCCCACACCATGAGCAGGCATAGTGGGGCGTGCCTCGCTTGATCTCGGTGCGGAGCGCCATCCGCAATTGAATCGCCTTTTCGTAATCGGTGCCGATGACTTCGCCATGATCGAGATGATCCCCCGAGGCGATCTCCATTACCTCGGCAACCTCGGGATTCTCGACAGCAAAAGCACCACGTTCGTCCAGTACGGTAGGTCCCACGACTAGCCCTCTCAACAATAGGCCTTGGCTGCAGATCGGCGCACCTGTACCTCGGCAGGAACCAGCATGTCATGGTTCCTTCGCGGTCGCAGGCGACGGGGACGCAACCTGTCCAGGGTCTCGCTATCGGCGACCAGCAGGTCGTAGAAGTCCTCAGCGCGCACGTTCGCCGTATCGTCAGCCCGAACGCGGAGCAACGGAATCGCAGCCAATGCGAACAACTCGTCCTTCAGTTGATCGCGTTCGCGGACATCATCGTCATCATGCAAAGCTGAGTCCAGCTCGAAACAGGCCACGGGATCTTCGTCCTCGGTGCATAACAGAACATCGACTTGCGCCGCCCACGAATAGCGCCGGTGTCGATCTGACAGACGAAGGACGAAGCCATCGACATCCATGAAATTACGTAGCGGCACGTTGGGGTAGGCGCGCAGGCTGGGGAAGAATTGCCGCACCGCCTGCAAGAATTCGCGTTCCTGCGAGCTGGCGCAAACGCTCTTACGGAAGGTCATGAGATCGCTCAAATGCACTGGCCCGAGAGTAAACGCGCTAGCCATCACGATGCGGCGCATGGGCACCACATCACCCTGGCTGGTCGCGGCAGCTGCTGCTGGCCTTGCAGAACGTCGGCCTTGTACCGATCCCTCCGGCGCCTCGCGATAGGTCAACAACTTCGTGGGGAGCGGGGCATCCGGTCCCTCGACCTCGCGCCATGCGGCATCAAGCAGTGCATTGATGCCTTCGAGCAGGTCGTTGTCGACTACCAGCAGCCTACCGCAACGAACAAGACGCCAAAGGCGGACCGTGTCGCCTGCAACCAAAGCCCCCCTTGTGAGTTTCTCGTGGAGCACCGTCGGAAAGATCTGCTGCGTAATCTTGGTCAGCTGGCTGCTAAGGACGTCGGCACCCGGCACCATCGTTTCGTAGGCAGCGAGGAAACCGCCGATGTCGCGCTCTTCCAGGAATATCCGCAGGTTCTCAATGGTGGCATTCATTGCGCACCAGCTTCCGCGAAGTCGACGTCCAGAAATAGGCTATGTCCGAATGCGTAAGACCACATGTTGGGCAGTTTCTCGACCACGCCTTCGGTTGGAAACAAATGCGGCATGACTCCCGCGTACATTACGAGCCCTTCAGATTCGAGCTTTAGTCGGAGTTCTTCGCCATCGCCGGCATAGACCAGATACGGCAGCGGATCGTTCGGATCGGTCAGCTGCCCTGCAGCCGTCAGCGCCTGCATACGGATCGACGTACCGAACTCGTCAATCGCTTCGCGGACGGTCTGCTTAACTTCATCGGACACGCCACGCACGATCCGGTACCGCACGATGTCAATGCGGGGCAACAAGGTCCGCAGCAGGGAATCGTCATCGGCTCGGGCCAGCTCTGCACGGCTCGGCAGTGCGAAGAAGAGATTCGGGTCCTTCGGCTTGAGCCGTTCGATGATGGTCATCGCGAAACCAACGGGCAGCTCGGGGACCATTGCCTGCTGCATCTCGACCTCCTGGCAAAAGCCCTCCCAGGTCAGACCCGCGTCGTTCAATGCCAATAGCAGTTTGTGCAAATCAACACGGTAGATATCCGACGGGCCACTCAAGTACTGTAAGCGCTTGGTCACCTCATGATGCTTGAAGTTTTGCGAAAGTACCCGCTGTACAAGCTTGTAGCGACGCAGCAGCTTCTCCGAATCGGTCTCGCTCAGCATCGTGATCACCAGCCCGGGGACAAAGTCCTTGGGATGGATTGTCGATAATTGCCATACATAGCGGCCCCCACCGATCCGCCAGGCCCCGTCATCCAAAGTAATTCCCTCGGACTTGTGGTCCTTCATCGCCAGATGGAGCTGTGCCCAGCATGTCAGCTCGTCGCCACGGGCAATCTCGTAGCCTGACCCCGGCATGAGCTCATCGTCCTCGCGCAGCAAGACCAATTCCGAATTGCCGGCATCCGTTGGTCGCACCGGCTGCGGTATCGACGGCAAACGGTCCAATACTTCCCGACTGTAGCGATTGCATAACTGCAGCACGGCAACACCGTCCAGAACTGCCTGTCCGGACTCTTCCAAGTGACGGCGCAGAGTTTCGAATGCCGCTGGGGCTTCCTGCAACCAATGTTCGGCATCCCCGACGGGATTGACCATAAGCAGCGGCAGCTCGTCCATGCTTCCTGCCGGCCCACCCTCCTTGGGTGTAGGAATGCTGACCATGACATAGCCGGGGCCGAAACGCACCTCAAAGACCTTGCCACCTTTTCCCCGAAGCCATGCATCGCACCATGCACACAGACGTGGTGCAAGTTGGCGCCAGTCTTCGAACAACTCTTCCGCGGCATCGGCCATCGGCGTCAGCTTGAGGGTCGTCTTCGGCTGCGCGCGATTTGCCGCGTGCCAATCGGCGTGCCCAAGCAGGCGCGCCGCCGCATCGAGCGAATTGACGTGCTTGAGGGCGATGCCGTGCTCTAGCAGGGATTTACGCAGGCGTTTCGCGAGATGCTTGGGATCCTCGTCAGCGGTTGGCATCAGGTGCCGAACCACATCGAGTGCTGCTTCCGAAGTAAAGCGAGGTGTTTTCAGGTGGACGAAAGTCCAGAGTGAGACGGCCTGAAACTGTTCAGAGGGGGGATTGGCATCCACAGATGCCACAACGGTCGCTGTCATTGATGAGCTCCATATCGGAAAGCACTTCAGGACGGCACGCGTTGTCCGGCTTTCCAGGAGTTCACCTAGCCGGGAGGTTACTTGCGGGTATTCAACTGGCTTTGCCGTGCCGGAAAGACTCCGGTGCGTGCACTGACGGGCGCCAACTTGCCCACGATTCGGCTTGAACCGTGAGTACATGATAGGACAATGAAACAAATTCCGTCAACGCCCGAGCCGTGAGTCGGCAATCCAGCTCTCACAACGGGGCCAAACGATAGTGACGGTGGCCGGACATGCCCGGCCACCGCTATGCCAGTAGCGTTTTAAGCCGTTCCAAGCCCGCTTTGATGTCATCGCCAAGGCGTAAGGCCTCCGGGCCGCCTTCTGTTCCTTGCTGGGCCGCCCAGCTGCAAAACTCCGACATTAAAGAAGCCTTCTCGGCGGTGATTTTCGAGTGGCGGAGGCCATCCTCAATAAGAGGGATTAAGCCGGCCGCCGCGCGCAGCCTGTTCAACGCAGGCGTGGATTCGGGGATTTTCGACATGCAGACATTTTAGCGGCGGGGCGCCAGAGAAGCCATGGCAATCCTACAAGCGGCCCTGAAGATCCATATCAATCACCGCATCCGCCATGGCGGTCAGTTCCGGCGTCTGGGACACGAAGAACTCCCGCTGATACCCCCCCAGGCGCAGCACCTCCCGCTTCATCGCCATGAACATGCGCTTGCGCTCGGGGTCCAGCGGCCCATCGGCCTCGTCCGAGAACAACGCGCCATAGCGTCGCCCCGTGTGCTGGGCGAGGTACAGTGCCACCGCCCGGATCAGGCACTCGTTGATCCACACCCGTTCGCCGCCGCTCATCAGGCCGACGCTCTTGCTCTCGCCCGACTCGCCGTCGTGCACCAGGATGTCGAAGCCTTCCTTCTGCTCGCCCTTGCCGGTCTCCACCAGGGTTTGGATGGATACCGTAAAGCGGGGACCGTAGCAGGCCAGCAAGAGGTCGTTGGCCAGTCCCGATAAGGCCGGACCCGCGTCATCGATGGCCAGCGCGATCAGGCCGTCGTTGCCCATGCACTTGGCGAACAGATTCCAGTTGCCCAACTCGGTTTCGACCTTGGCGATGCGGTTGGCCACGTGCGCTTGACGACCGGCCAGGGCCGTTGCCTGCTGCACCACGGCCCCCAGGGTTTCGGCGTCCCGCACCGCAGCCAGGTGGGCCTGCTCGGCGGCAGCGACCGACTGCGCCGCCTGTTCCATCGCGGTCTGAGCATCGATCAGGCGCTGCTCGTCGTAAGGTGCCGGCAAGGCCGCCAGCGCCTGATTGAGCCGATCCAGGGTGGCTCGGTAGTGCTTGGCCTGCTGGTCGTGCTGGGCGGCGAGGGCCTGCCGTGCCGCATTGATCTGTTGACGCTCGGCCGCCTCCTCGGGCGTCTCCACCGGCGGCTGACCGGCAACGGCGTCTGGTCCCAGCGCGGCCTGCAGTTCCGTCAATTCCTGCTCGATCCCGGCCAGTGTGGTCCGCGCCCGCGCCATTTCACCGGCCTGGGCCGCTAGCCGCGCAAACCGCGACGCCCGTTCCCGGGCAAACTCGGCCCGATGCTCGGCCCAGGCCAAGGCCTGCGGCGCACCGGCGAGTTCCGCCTGCCGGCCGCGCAAAGCGTCCAGTTCCTGCTGTGCCGCCGCCTTCTCGCGCCCCAGCCGCTGGATGGTCCCCTGCGCGCTGGGAATCAGGGCCTTGGCGTCCCGCGCGTCGCCCAGGAGTTGGCATTGCCCCTGCAGATCAGTGCCGGCACACGGCACCTCCCCGGTCAGGCCGAAGCGTCGCGCCAATTCCTCGGCCTTGAGCGCCGCCTGGCCGGCCTCGCGCTCGACCCCGGAGAGTTTCTGCTGGACCATCCGCTCCGAGGCTTGGCACTGCGTCAGACGTTGGACTTGTTGGCGCCAAGATCCGATCTGTGCCGAGCGCAGCGACAAGACCCGCTCGGCCAAGGGCAGATGGAGCTCAGCACGCTGCACGGCCTGGGCACCAGCCAGCACCGTGAGGCATTCCCGGCGCTGGTTCTGCAAACCCTGCCCGCGGTTGCGCTCCTGGGTGACGCGCTGGGCGATGCGTTGCGTCAGCCGTTCCAGCCGCTGCGACTCGCCCTGGTCCTGGGCCTTCAAGGCGTCGATGGCCTGCGTTCCGGCCTGGATCACGGCGTGGCATTCGCCCTGAAGTTGCTCCCGGCGCGCTTCCACCCCGCGCGACTGCTCGCGCTCCGCCATCAATTGCGCGTGCCGGGTTCGGACCGACTCCTGCGCTGCCTGGGTCGCTTGGCGACCCGCAAGGCGCTGCGCGACGCGGGCCTGGGCGCCGTCGAGCCGGCGCCGTTCACCCTCGATACGCTGCGCTTCCGCATCCAGTCCAGCCTGTTCCTGCCGGATGGCCGCCAGGCCGGCCTTGAGCAGGCGCGCCGTCTCGCCCGCCTGCTGGCCCAGCGCCCGGATTTCTTCCTGTCCCAGCAAGTCGGCCAGCAACGTCTTGATCTCGGCATTGCGGTAGGCGCTCAACTGCCGCTTGCCCTGCGCCGAGAACACCGACGTGAAAAAGGTGTCGGCACTGCCGCAGAGTGCTTCGACGCAACGGGTATAGGTGTCCACCTTGCCGTCTGACACGGTGCCGTCGTCCAGCACCACGGGCTTCCATGCGCCATCGTCGGCAAGCATGAGCAGAAAGGCTTCGGTCTTGCGCCTGCCGTTCACGCGGATCACGACCTGCGAGCGATAGCTACGGCCGTCGTGGGCCCAGATCAGATCTTTCTCGTTCTCTGGCAGGCAAACATGGTCGTAGTAGGAGAAACCGCCCGGACCGGCCATCGCAGCACGCGATGGCATCGTCAGGTACGGGTGCATGTTGTCCATCACGGTGGTCTTGCCGCGCCCGTTGGCGCCGGCGATGGCGACCAGTTCGGCGCCATCGGCCAGACGTTCGAAATCGAGTTTCAGGACATCGCGTCCCAGGCCATCGCGAATGCCACGAAAGCCCTTGAGAGTGAGTGAAAGAGGTTGCATGGCGATACTCCAGCGAGATGACCAGGTCAGTCTCCCGCACGAAAAAGGGTGTGCAAGTCCGTCCCCAAGGGACAGGCCCC
>JBEOKN010000072.1:0-11135 GCA_040275885.1 Azonexus sp.
TGACATCGATCTTAGGTCACCCTTGGCAGACGAAATTTCGGGGGAAGCTCAAACGCTGCAGATTGGAAACCAGCACTGCCAGCCGTCGTATGGACTCCAGCGGCAACTCCACCAGGCGCGTGCTGCCGTCGCGCCAGAGCGTCTTCAGCCTCGCCGGTGCATGGAGATGAATGGCACGAAAGCGCCCTACTTCGTTAGCGGGGCCAGCCCAAGCGTCGCAGCAGCGAGCATCGAGTACGACGCTCGCCAGAGACCCGTTACGGGGCGTCGACGACCTTAACGCCGGCATCCTTCAACATTCGCTGGAATTCGGGCGACGCGGCGATGATCGTCCCTGCCGCCGCACGCAAGCGATCCACCGCCTCGGGCGGCAGCACGAAGGTCGTGGGTTGCTGGTTCAGGTAGTCGAACTCGGCCTTGTCCTTCAGTGCCGGGAACGACACGTCGATGGCGTAGATCTTCGCTTGCGGAACGCGTATGGCAGCGCAGACCGGCACGTCCTTGTTGACGTCGCACCCGGCCAGGTCGCGCAGATGCCGTGCCATGTCCCACCGCGCCGAGATATCCTTCAGCAACTCGACCGCTTCGTAGGAGTAGCGATCGATCGGTACGCCAGTGGACTGGAGCAACACATCCACCGTACCGGGCCCCTGTTCCGAGGTATCCCATACGGTCGGGGGCGATGACAACGAGTTGACGACGACCACGACGATTCTCTTCAGATGGTCGAGGGGCGTCGGGATGCCGGCAGCGTGCAAGGCTTCCAGCAGCTGCAGCGCATCGAGCACGCCGCGCATGCCCACGTTGTCGGAAACGCCGCCGTCTACCAGGTGGACGTATGGCCGATTCACGCCGTCGGCAAGGACCTGGCTTTCTTTCAGCTCGCGTATCGCTCGGGCTGCAGGCCGAGGTGGATCGTTGGACTGTGTGAACAACTTGACCCAGTGTGGCAGCTCGAAGCTACAGCTGCCACCATAGTTGTTGATGGTGACGGAGGACAACACGACCGGAACAGCCGACGATGCGGCAGCAGCGCGGGACAGCCGCACGGCATTGAGATCCGAGCACATCAGGTTGAAGACGCTCTGGTTGAAGGGGACGCGGCTGCCGGTCGAGATGTCGGTGGCCGACGCCACGATGTAAGGGCCATCGCCGCGGCCGAGGTCGCCGAAGGTCGCACCGTTGAACAGAATCTCGTCGTAGTAGTTCGCCGCGAGTTCCGAGCGCCCGGCCGTGCCACCGATGTAGTCGGGCCAGTACGTGGGACTAATAGCACGAGCGATCAGTTCACCCTGCACGTCACGCTTGAGGAAGCGTTGCTCGTAGTCGGCGAACAACTTGTCGCCGTACAGGCCGTAGGCGAGCGCAGTGAAGCTGCCGCCCGAGACGCCGGTAATCATGTCGACTGCGTCGATCAGCCTAAGCTTGGCGCCATTCGCTGCCACGACCTCGGTACGCCGCAGGAATTCCAGTACCCCATAGGAGAACGCGGCAGCCCGTGTGCCACCGCCGGAGAAGGCAAGTACGACCAGGGTGTCCTGACTCTTGAAGTGCTTCTGGCGCGTCTGGAAGGTGTAGCCGCCGTTCGGATCGACCTGCGTGATCGGCGGGTTAACCGGGCGGCTGGCGCAGCCGGCGAGACCGAACAGTGCGGCGCTGACGAACATCAGCGCCCAGTGGCCGGCGCGCTGCGCTCTATTGGAGGAGGTCATAGGTGGCTTTCAGGGGATCATGCTGAGGTCAAGCATCTTGTAAGAGAGTGGCTTCGCAATCCCGTCAGAACTGGAACGCCATGCCGACAAGCGCGCCACTCATGCTCATGCTCTGTAGCGCATCGCCTGACTTGAAGTCGTAGTCCAGGTAACGCCAGGTGGCGAACACCGAACCCCAGTCGTACGTGTAGCCGACGCCGGCGTTGATCTGCCAGGTGAGCTTGGATTGGCCGCTGCCGACATCGACGTAGTACGGCAGGAACCACTTGCGCTCGGCGCCAAAGTAGTAGCGGCCTTTGATGCCGACGATGGCGTCCCAGTTGGTGCCGTCGACACTGGCCTCGCCGCTGCGCGTCGGCAACTCGGGGATGCTGCTGGCCAGCGACCAGTTAAGCGTCTGCTTCATGTTCAGCATGCGGGCGCCGAACAGCAGGTCGGTAGTGTTCTCGGGCGTCGAACTCAGGTTGTAGATGCCAGCCAGCGTCCAAACCGTCGACTTCACGTCCAGGCCGAGGTTGGCGGACGAGTTGACGGGATTGCCGCCCACGGTGAAGTTGCGCGAACCGTCCTTCGAGCCGCCAACGTCGGAATAGACCAGGTCGCTCCAGACTCCCCACCGGCCTTTTCGGGCTTCGATCTGGCCCATGAAGGCCATCTTCAGCGACTCGATCACGTCGCTTGCGCTGACGTCGATGGTCGTGCTGGCGCCGCTCGGGAACGACGTGGTGGTCTCGATCGCCGGGAACCAGCCGTAGATGCCAAGTTCCCATTGCCACTTGTCGTTTGCGGCTTGCGCCTGGGCCGCGACGGGCGCAAGCCCGGACAGGCCGATGGCGAGCAGGCAATTCGCAAACCGGATGTTGATGCGCTTTTTCATGGCTGAATCCTCTTGAAGTGTGTTGAACAGGGTACGCTGACGAGATTGCCCACCGGGTTCTGTGTCAGTTTGGCCAGTTCCTCGGCCGACATCGTGGCCTGCGCCGGCAGGCACAGCGCAGCCAGCGCTGCAAATGCCCATGAAATCCGCTTCGAAGTCATGCGTCATTTGCTCGCCGGTGGCGCAGCGGCCGGCATGGCTTGCAGCACGATGAACCCCTTGCCGGTCGGGAAATACACGCGCCCACCGAAGCCCGGCGTAATCAGCGCGCCGATCGAGAGCGGCTCGAAGAAGTCCGACGCCGCGATGATGCGGCCAGTCGCCGCGTCGCGCCAGGTCACCTGCTCCTTGTAGTTGCCGGTGAACAGCGCCAGCTTGATCGGCTCCTTCTCGACGTTTTTCCTGGCGTTCGACAGCAGCATCACGCGCTTGTCCTTGGGGCCGATCAGCGGCTGGAAGGCGTTGGTGGTGTCGTCGACGACCCACACCGTCTTCATCTCTCCGCTGGCCTGGTCGATCTTGATGCCCGCGACCTTGCCCACGCCCATGTCCGCCGAGTAGATCATGCTGTTCTCGGGATCGGTCTGCGGCTTGGGCGGCGCCCAGCTCCACTCGCCTTTTTTCAGTTCGCCGAACGGGAAGATCACCTTCATTCGTGCCGGATCGCTCTGGTGCACCGCCACGATGCTCGATGCCACCGTCTCGCTGCCCAGGCCGTTCGTCTGCAGCACGATCCAGTCGCCGAGGAGGCTGGGCGCATCGGAGGTGGTCTGGCCCTCCTTCATGGGCTTGACCACCCAGCTCGTGTCCTGCGACAGCTTCTTCGCCTGCGGGTCCCAGAAGTAGCGCAGCGCGCCGCTGTTCACGCCAATGTAGATCGCGATCCTGCCCTCGAACATCGTGATGATGTGCGGCACCGTCGCAGGCTCGGGCAGCGCGACGCTGTCGAGCACTTCGAGCGTGTCGGGATGCACGGCGACCAGATTCGAATTGCCCTGCTTCATGCCCGGCTCGTTGCACTGGATGATGGCCATCGTGCCTTGCAGCTTACAGCCGCTCGGCCGCGTCTGGTCCTTCAGGAGCAGCGTGCCGTCGGGCGCGATCGTCAGGTGCTTGTAGCTCGCGTCGATGGCGGGCGTCGGGCCGGTGGGCAGCGTGGCCTGCTTCAGGACCAGGCCGGTGTCGCCGTCGAGCAAGGCGACCTTGTTTTGCCACGCGGTGACGACCCGGCCGTTGGGCAGGATGTTGAGGTTGGTATTGGCAATCCACGCGCCCGACACATTGCCGTTGTCGAGGTAGGTGCGCCAGATCTCACGGCCCGTCGTCGCGTCGGCCTTGGCGACGTAGGGCCCCGCCGGAATCGTGCCCTTGGGGGGGGGGGCCTGACCGCCCGAGATGAAAAGCTCGCCGGGGCGGCGGTTGTTGATGTACGACGCTGTGTCGTACTCCACGGCGCTGCGCCACGCGAACACCTTGTTCGGTCCATCGAAGCTGCCGGTAAACGTGGCGCAGGAGAATATCCCGCTGCGCTGCGCATCGGCGAGCTCCGCGCCGTTGATCGACGGGTAGTAGCCCGGCGTCGGCAAATTCTGCGCGCAGGCCACTTCCTTCGCGTACAGGCTTACATCGCCAGGCAGTGGCCCGTTTGCCGCGATTTCGTTCGGGGTGAGCCCGATCTCACCGAGGCGGTGCTCGATCTTCGGCTCGACTGCCGTACCCAGCAGCCGGTAGGCCACCACTGCCAGCAGGACAAGTGCAACGAGCCCCACAAACTTGAAGATTCCGGATTTGGTCATTTGATGTTTCCCTTACTGTTTTGCTTGGCACAGTGCTTTGCCAACCACTACTTCTTCAGCCCACTCGCCTCGAACGCCGCCCTGGTTGTGTACTCGCCCTTGGGCAGATACGGACCCATGACTGCCTCTTCCATGCCGGGCTTGGTCACCTTGTCGGGACTCTGCTTCCAGCTTGGGTTGTTCGCCATGATGCGCAGCATCAGCATGCCGAAGTCCGGTCGGTTCTTCGGCCCGTCGATCCCCTCGCCACGCGGACTCCACTCCATCCACGCGACATCGTTCTCCAGCGTTGCGTTGCTCGGGCGGTCTTCCTTGCGGCTGACCACGATCGTGTAGTTGCGATCGGCATCCAGCGGAACCTGCATGTCGGTCAGGCCGTCGACGATCTGTCCGGACGGCGCGGCCTCGGCGCTGACGAGCGACCAATACTGGGTCTGCGCATCGGGCATCACTTCGAGGCCCTTGCCGCCCGCTCCGGCGTAGGTATTCGGGAAGGTGGGCATCTTGCCCCGCATCACGTACACCGGGCCGAACTTGCGCGAAAGGTAGGTGACGAGGTACTGGGTCGAGGGATCGCCGCCGCCCTCCATCGCGCCCGCGAACGGAATCTTGGCACGCTCCTCGGGCGACTTGAACGCACCGACCACGGAGTAGCGCAGCGTCCAGAATTTCTCCCACTTGGGATCCTTGCGCGCGGGCGCGGTCGCCGGGTCGAGCGTCGGATCGTTGGTCTTCGCGTTCACGATCTCTTCCCACTGCTCGGCCGTGATCGGCTGCTTCGTGGCGCCGGTCATGGGCCGCGCCATCTGTTTGACGACATCCGCGGCCGCGAGCTTCGTCCCGTCGGCAAGCGTCGCCGAGTACGTCGGGAACCCGCGGCTTCCATAAGACGCATCCGCCGGCCCCCATCCGGCACCATCGCGGCCCTGGTCCGACAGGTAGATGCGGATCACCCCCTCGATCTGGCCGCCGCTCTTGCCGGCATAGACCGTGTTCGGTGCACGCTTGTTCGGTGCCACCGGGGGGTCATCGGCAACGATCCTGAGCTTGAAGCCGCGCCGCTCGGCGAGTCGATTGGCGCCGACACGGAAGGGGTTCGTGGAACCTGGCTCCGGCTCGATCTCGGGCCCGGCGATCGCGTCGGCGGCGACGAACGTGTTGCGCTCCCAGCGGTAAAGCGCGAACTGGAAGTAGCGGGCTTGCGGGTAGCTGAAGTCCATCGTCATGACACTGCCCGCCGGCAATTCGAGGCGCCCGAGAAAGTAGGTCGACTGCGTGTCGGGCCAGAGGTTCGGGTTCTGGATCGGCTTCGGGTATTCGAGATGATTCCAATAGGCCCACCCGCGCGGACCTTGGAACACGCCGTCGTGGCCGTATCGCTCGTCCGTGCGCACGATGTTCTCCAGCGACTTGTCACCGAAACGCGTGACGGCCAGCGCGTTGAGGTTGCGCACCGGCACGATGGCCGGCGGTTTCCAGCTTCCTTTGCCCAGTGGGTAGACCGAGGGTGCATCGTCCTTCGGCCAATACAGGCGCATCACGACGAACATCGGGCCGTTGGGCGCCGGCAGCCAGTTGGATTCCTTGTCCTTGCCCGGCGAGTCGCGCTGGATGAAAAGCGTGAGCGAGCCGTCCGGATTCTTCTTCATCTCCGGGAGCATCGGCGAATTGACGAGGTAGCGGTTGATCGGGTTGTCGATCAGCAACTGCGTGCGGCCGTCGTACATCGTGATCGACCAGAACGCGTTGACCGGGGGAAGCTGCCCGGGCGCGAACGTCATCTGGTAGGTGTGCTTGCTGCCGTCGAGGACGATGCCGTTGGCGTCGCTGCGCGTGAACGGATAGACGGCTTCGGCCTCGCTGTTGCCGTAGATGCCGAGCTTGGCGGCGGCGGCGCGCAACGCCCAGTTGCCCTTGTAGAAGTCGCGGCTGCCGGCGGCGGACCCGATCTGCCAGCCGTTGACCGTGGCGCCCACGCCTTCAGCGGTTGCGCCGATCTTCGCGAATGCCGCCTTGACCCCTTCGCCGATCGCCACCTTCACCTCAGGCGAGGGCGTCTTCGGCGGAGCTTTTCGGTCCGCGCCGATGCCGATCGCGGCGAACTTCTCACGCAACGGCTTTTCGACCGCGGCGGAACCTATCGGCGGACTGAACTGCAGCAGAAAGTCGAGATACTCGGCGAAGCCGGTCGTGAACATTTCCGGCGTCAATTTCGGCCAGTCGATCGCCGGTGCCGCAGGTGGCGTGGGCTTGCCGAGGAACACCGACAGTGGCTGCAGCTTGTAGCCCGCCTGGATCTTCTTGACCTTGTCCATGTCCGCAGGGTTGAAGAGCTGCGTGCGGTAGAGGACGAGGCCAAACTGCGTCTCGCTGCGGAATGACTTGGCGATTCCGGGCGGTTTTTCCCCTTGCCATTCCGGTCCGCTGACGAGGTAGCAACCAGCGCCGTTGCCGGTGGTGCGGCTGCCCATGTAGCCATAGTTGTTGGTGTAGAGATCGACAAGCTGCACGTCGTAATAGCGCGCCTTCTCGATCTCCGGCATGCAAAGGACCATCGGCTCGGCGCGCAAGTCCAGCATCGCCATCGAGTACGGCGTGTCGCTGTTGGGCGTGCTGATCGCCGTGTCTTTCGGCGTGAAGACGCGCGCCTCGTTGTTGAGCGTGTTGATCGGCGCCTTGAACTGCCCGGAGTTGTGGTCGATGAAGAACTTGTACATGACGTCGTAGCCGACGATCATCGGGAACCCGTACAGGTAGGCTTCCTCGGCGGTGGCTTTGACTTCGGCGAGCTGGGCTTGCTGCGCCTGGCATGGCAGGAGCGCAAGCGTTGCGACAAAGGCCGCGGCCATCCGCAGTACCTTGGAATTCCTCGTGATCATTTCTTGTTCCTTTCTGGGCTCGAAGAAGAGCGCGCTCACGACCGGCCGAGCACGTTCGGCCATTTGATTGGCTAATGAAGCGTGCGACGGGCCCGCATGTGGTCGATCGCCGATAGCAGATCCGTCGCAATCGCTCGCTTGACGATTTGACAGTCCGCACCTGCCGCCCGAACTGCAACTTCGACGTTGGAGTCCGCACCTGCCGTGACCGTCGTTGCCGCAATAGCCACAGCCAACGCTGCCGAAAAAAGTGTGTGTTTGTTCGTTTTCATTGCTTTCTCCATGCTGTTCGCGATCAGGGGACGCGCCGGCCGGCGATGGCCACGCCAATTGCCGACAGCAGCGTTTTGTCATCAACGGGCTTTCCGAAATAGCCTTTCGCACCAAGCCGAAGCGCGCGCGACTGGGATTCCGGGTTATCGTCGCCGGTAATCACGATGACGGGCGTGCTTCGTCCGCGCTTGACAAGTTCGGCCTGAACTTCGAATCCGGTTGTTTGCGGCATGTGCAGATCAAGTACCACGCAGTCGGGCTCATCATCGTCCCCAGCATTCAGAAACGCGGCACCTGATGCATAGGCGTCCACGTCAAATCCGGCCGACCGAAGCAAACGCCCCAATCCCCTGAGGACGAACGGATCGTCATCAACAACTGCGATTCGTGGCGTCTTGGTGACCATTGGCAGCACAATAGGCGATGCGGATGGCGAGGGGTATTACACCTTGGTGACATAGCGAAAACGTGCCCAGCCACCGTCATCGAAGCGCACGCCGCCGCCTGGCCACATTGCGTCAATTTCACGTACGCGGGATGCGGCGGGAGATCAGCTTTCGGTTGGCGGCGTCGCCTCGACACCCGCGCGCTCTGCGAGCCGCACGAGGGCTGCAAGCGTGTGCGCCTGCATTTTCTGCATGACTCGCGCCCGATGGACTTTGATCGTATGTTCGACCGTGCCGAGATCCGCGGCAATCTGCTTGTTGAGCTTGCCGGACAGAAGGTGCGTTAGGACCTCGCGTTCACGCGGCGTCAACGTCGCGACCCGGCGTCTGATAATCGCAATCTCCTCTCGCGCTTGATAGAGTGCTTCGCACCGCTGGATCGCCATGCGCACGGCAGTGAGCAGCTCCTCATCATTCACGGGCTTGGTCAGGAAGTCGACCGCGCCCCCTTTCATCGCCTGCACGCTCGTTGCGATGTCACCATGTCCGGTGAGAAAGATGATCGGTAGCACGCTACCCCGGTCGGCCAGCGCCTTTTGCATCTGCAAGCCATCGAAGCCGGGCATTGTGAGGTCGAGGATCACGCAACCCGCAGCATTCCGGTCGTACCGTTCAAGGAACTCGGGTGCGGAAGCAAAGGTCTCGGCCGTGAACCCGGCAGAGCGCAGCAAGCGCTTCAGGCCCCTCAGCACCGAAGCGTCATCGTCAACGACGAAGACGATGGGTGTGCCGCTGCTCATTCCGCGTGCCCGTTCAGTGGAAGCGCGCACCGGAACGTCGCGCCCTCGCCGATGTTCTCTGCCCAAAGGCGGCCACCATGCGCAACGATGATGGTACGGCAGATCGAAAGACCCAGTCCTGTGCCGTGTTCCTTGGTAGTTACGAATGGCTCGAAGATACGTTCGAGATCACCTGGCGGGATGCCCCCACCTCGGTCCGAGACCGACATTTCGACACCGCCGCCGTCCGTGCGACGCGTGCAAATGTGTATCTGAGGTGCCCCCGACACCGCCTCCATCGCTTCGCAGGCGTTCATCACCAGATTTAGGAGCACCTGCTGTAGCTGGATTTGGTCTCCGAGCACCGGTGGCAGATCCGGCGTTAGCTCGGTGCTTACCGCAACATCGCGGTTCATCAGGTCATTGCGCGTCAGACGCACAACGTCGTCGACGACAGAATTGAGGTCGAGTGGCTTTTTCTGCATTTCTCCTTTCTTTAGCAGCGCGCGCAGGCGCCGAATGACCTCACCCGCCCGCTTGTCGTCCTCGACAATGTCGACCAGGATTTCACGCACCTCGTCGAGATTCACATCGTCGCGCGCCAGGAAACGCTGGGCAGCCTGGGCGTTGCTCAAGATACCCATCAGTGGCTGGTTGATCTCGTGAGCAAGGGAGCCGGAAAACTCCCCCAAGGCGGCGACACGCGACAGGTGGGCAATCTCATCGCGCTGCCTGGCCGCAGTCCGCTCATTCTGCCGCCGCTCGGTAACGTCCACGAGCGATACCAGAACAAACGACGCGTCGACCGTCTGCATCGGCTTGAGGACCATTTCCACCGGCACTTCGCTGCCGTCCTTGTGTAGCGCATACAGCTCGCGCGCGACACCCATTACCGGCGCCTGCGCTTCTGCGGCAAAGCTCTGGCGATAAGTCTCGTGCGCGGATCGGTACCCTTCCGGGATCAGCAGCTCGACCGGTCGTCCGATCAACTCCTCGCGCGCGTAGCCAAAAAGCGCTTGCGCTTGTGGGTTCGTGAGTGTGACCTTGCCCTGTCCGTCCACGAGCAGAATCGCGTTCGGCACGGACTCGACGACTGCACGAAATTGCTCTTCGCTTGCCCGCAGGCTTATCTCGCTTGCATGTAGCTTCGCGGCAAGCTGCGCCGCTGCGATCACGTCCCAGGATAGCTCGTAGGACATCGCCATGACGATGACGAGAAAGCCCGGCGTAAGAATTGTCGGCGACTGCACTACACCCGATAGGATCAGGATCCCGAAGCCGTTAACGCCAAAGATAAACAGCAGGATACTTCCCCCGACGAGCGCAATGCGGCGGCGCGTTACAGGATCGCCGCGACGCCAGAGCTTGATTGAAGCATCGGCGACGAACGCCACGAGCAGCAGGTTTCCGATCTGTGTAACGATCTGCCAGGGATTCGCAATGCCGACGGGAACCGCTGCGACAACACCTCCCCACAACGTTACACGCTCCAGCGCGGTAACGTCTTCAAAATTGATGTTTACCCCGGTCACGAAGTTGAGCAGTAGGCTCAGAAGCCGAAAGGCGGCAGCCGCGTAGGCGAGCCAGAGTCTTCCAGCGCCAAAATGGAAGTGGACGAAAGCGACGATCGAGAGCACGATCACGCAGATCGGCACGTGAGCCCAGCGCAACGCTGAAGCGTAGGCGGCGGGAGTCTGCGCCTCCATCATCGACAACTCGGATGCGCTGAAGGCGGCGACCGAGATTGCAAGCACGAAGAACGCGAGACTGGCGTAGCGTGATCGCTGCTTGAACCAGACCAATAGATGGACGAAGCCCAGCGTAAGGCTCGCCGCAGCCATCATGGTCCAGACGATTTCGACCCAGTTCACGCCCATGGGGACAATTGTGGCACAGCTGGTGATATTTCTTGGTATTGCGGTTGCGGGCTACCTGTATTTCCAAAACCCTTGGCATTTCCTGTTCATTGTTCAACAGGCCGAATGGCCGCTGAGGCCGAGCTGTGTGAATTGCCCAACAGGCAAGTATCGAAGTACAGCAGTCACCCAGATGTCAGCTTTTGGGAAGCGGCGTATGGCAGTAGTTGGCCGGCACTTGCCCAATGGTTCCCTGACCTGAGCGTCTCTTATCGCTGCGAAGCTGACCTTGGGGCGAAAAGCCTGAGCGGCTCTTATGGGTCGGGACTTGCCGGTGGCTACGGAAATCCGACCGTCCGCTGACAGGCTAGAGCCGACTTTTCGTTGCCTTCGCTGTGCAGAGAGCCCCGCCGGGGCGGACGTCCACTCCGCCAAGTATGCGAAAGGCCCGAGAAATCGGGCCTTTTCTTTTTTGGCATCAACGGATTGCAGCGAAACCATCAGGTCAGGGGATTCCTGCCCTCACTCCACAGTCACAGATTTCGCCAGGTTTCTCGGCTTGTCCACATCGGTTCCC
>JBEOKN010000073.1:0-84092 GCA_040275885.1 Azonexus sp.
CATTGCAGCCGGGCGAACAGATCTTCGATTTCAAGCAGGTTGGCGACGCCGACTCTTCGGCCATAGCGGTAATGCTCGGCTGGCTCCGGGTTGCGAGCCGGTCGCGGTCAACCGTCAGATTTGCCCACATTCCGCCGGGCGTGCGATGCCTGGCAGAGCTTTACGGCGTTACCGAACTGCTGCCCCTCGTCTGAGGCGGTGCCCATGGTTGCAGCCGTCTCCATCGTTGACGTCGTCAAGAATTTTGGTTCGCTGCAGGCGCTGGCAGGAGTGTCGCTGGACGTTGCCCAAGGTGAGTTTTTCGGTCTGCTCGGACCGAATGGCGCCGGCAAGACGACGCTGATCTCGGCGCTGGCCGGCCTGGTTCGTGCCGACTCCGGCCAGATCTCAGTGCTTGGCTACGATGTCGTCAATGATTATCGGAAAGCGCGCAGCCTGCTTGGCGTTGTACCCCAGGAACTGGTTTTCGACCCGTTCTTCTCGGTGCGCGAGACCTTGCAGATCCAGTCCGGCTATTTCGGCATTCGCAACAACGATGCCTGGATCGACGAGATTCTTGACAACCTCGACCTGACCGCCAAGGCCCAAGTGAACATGCGCCGCCTGTCGGGCGGCATGAAGCGCCGCGTACTGGTTGCGCAGGCGCTGGTGCACAAGCCGCCGGTGATCGTTCTCGACGAGCCGACTGCGGGCGTCGATGTCGAACTCCGGCAGGGCTTGTGGCAGTTCGTGCGCAGGCTCAACGGGGAAGGTCATACGATCATCCTGACCACCCATTACCTTGAGGAAGCTGAAGCCCTGTGCGGGCGGATTGCCCTGATGAAGCAGGGCAGAATCATCGCCCTCGATACCACGGCCAACCTGATGGCGGCGCATCCCGGCGGCTCGCTCGAGGAAGTCTTTTTGCGAACGATGAACCAGTGATCGGTTTCTGGACGCTTTTCTACAAGGAGTTGCTGCGTTTCTGGAAAGTGGCGTTCCAGACCGTTGCCGCGCCAGTGCTGACGGCGCTGCTCTACCTGATGATCTTTGGCCATGTGCTGGACGATCATGTCCAGGTGCATGGTGTGCGCTACACAAGTTTCCTGATTCCCGGGCTGGTAATGATGCAGGTGTTGCAGAATGCCTTCGCAAATTCGTCGTCCAGTCTGATTCAGGCCAAGATCACCGGGTCGATCGTTTTCGTGCTGCTGCCGCCGATTCCCTACGGCGCGTTCTTCGCCGCCTACGTGCTGGCTTCGCTGGCGCGCGGCCTGATGGTTGGTGTCGGGGTTCTCGGAGCGACGGTCTGGTTTGCCGAACTGCACGTCGTCGCGCCGCTCTGGGTGCTCGCATTTGCCGTCCTCGGCGGTGCGATTCTTGGTGCGCTCGGCGTGCTTGCCGGCCTCTGGGCCGAGAAGTTCGACCAACTGGCGGCGTTCCAGAATTTTTTGATCTTGCCGCTGACCATGCTTTCCGGCGTTTTCTACTCGATTCACAGCTTGCCTGTCTTCTGGCAACGCGTGTCGCATTACAATCCTGTTTTTTACATGATCGACGGCTTCCGTTACGGATTTTTCGGCGTCTCCGACGTCGCGCCGGAAATCAGTCTGGGCGTTGTCTTTGCCTGTTTTGCCGCCGTCACCCTGCTGACGCTGAGCCTGCTCAAGCGTGGCTGGAAACTAAGAGCCTGAACCATGCACCCTGATCAGATCAAGGAACTCATTCGCGCCGGTATGGCTTGCGAACATCTCGCCCTAGATGGCGACGGCCAGCATTTCGCGGCCATTGTCGTCAGTGCCGAGTTTGTCGGCCTGAACCGGGTCCAGCGACAGCAGCGTGTCTATCGAACACTCAAGGACGAGCTGGCCAGCGGCGAACTGCATGCCCTTTCCTTCAAGACACTGACCCCGGAAGAATGGAGCGCCGAGCGTGGATAAGTTACTGATTCAGGGCGGCAGACCCCTTTCCGGCGAAGTTTCCATTTCCGGCGCCAAGAATGCGGCACTGCCGATCCTCTGCGCGTCGCTGCTCACCAGCGAGCCGCTGCACCTGACCAACGTCCCGCATTTGAAAGACATCTCGACCATGTTGCGCCTGCTGGGCGACATGGGTGTCGGCGTGACCCTGGACGGTGTCGATGCTCTTGTTCTCGACGCCAGTGGCCTGAGCAATCCGGTTGCTTCCTACGAGATGGTCAAGACCATGCGTGCCGCAATCCTCGTTCTCGGCCCGCTGGTCGCGCGCTGTGGCGAGACGCGGGTGTCGCTGCCGGGCGGTTGTGCCATCGGCGCGCGGCCGGTCGATCAGCACATCAAGGGCCTTGAGGCGATGGGTGCCGAGATTCATGTCGAACAGGGCTATGTCCATGCCAAGGCGAGCCGTCTGAAGGGCGCGCGCATCTGCACCGACATGGTCACCGTGACTGGGACCGAGAATTTGATGATGGCCGCCTGCCTGGCCGAGGGTGAAACCATCATCGAGAACGCCGCGCGCGAGCCGGAAGTGGTCGATCTGGCCAACTGCCTGGTGAGCATGGGCGCCCGCATCTCTGGTGCCGGAACCGACGTCATTCGTATCCAGGGGGTCGAAAGACTGCATGGCGCGACACATGCGATCATGCCCGACCGCATCGAGACCGGCACCTACCTGTGCGCTGCTGCCGCGACTGGTGGCGATGTCCGGCTGTTGAAAACCTCGGCTGCCTACCTCGATACCGTCGTCGACAAGCTCATGGATGCCGGTTGTGAAATCACCGTCGAACGCGATGCGATCCGTCTGCAGGCGCCGCCGCGGCTCAAGGCCGTCAGTCTGCGCACGGCGCCGTACCCCGCCTTCCCGACCGACATGCAGGCGCAGTTCATGGCCATCAACTGTGTCGCTGACGGGGTGGCAACGATCCGTGAAACCATTTTCGAAAACCGCTTCATGCACGCCAACGAACTGGCGCGCCTCGGCGCCGATATCCAGATCGAAGGCAGCAACGCCATCGTGCGTGGTGTCGATCATCTTGAGGGAGCGACCGTGATGGCGACCGACCTGCGCGCATCCGCCTCGCTGGTGATCGCCGGCCTGGTGGCCCGGGGCGAAACGCGGATCGACCGTATCTATCATCTCGATCGTGGCTACGAGCGGATCGAAGAGAAGCTCGCGAAGCTCGGTGCGCTGGTCAAGCGCGTGCACTGAAAGTTGTTGTTTCCTCGTTAAATTGGCCTGGTTGCGGCGGTCAACGCCAGTGCAATGCAAAAAATGCTTTGAATTAATCAATCCGTGCGCCATACTGGAGATTCGGGATTTCCAGGCAGTGTTTTGTTCCTGCGCCGTACCACGGTTTGTCAGCTCCTCGGTCTTGGTTCTCGTATTGTTTGGGTGAAAGCCCGTTAATTTTTTCCAAGGAAGCTATAAATGGCAACTGGTACCGTCAAGTGGTTCAACGACTCCAAAGGTTTTGGTTTTATCTCTCCTGAAGGCGGCGGCGAAGACCTCTTCGCTCACTTCTCCGCAATTCAAGGCAACGGGTTCAAGACCCTCGCCGAAAACCAGAAGGTCACCTTCGACGTCACGCAAGGTCCGAAGGGCAAGCAGGCTTCGAACATCCGCCCGGCTGAGTAAGCTCGGCGCAGCCTGAATCAGAAAGCCCGGTTTGCCGGGCTTTTGTTCGTTGTGTCGCCGGATTTCCGGTGATGGCGGCGTGGCCTTGGGCCATGGCTCTTGTGAATTGCGCGCCGGGTTTCGCCGGTGGCCATGGCCGCTTTGCTGCTTTGCAGTAAAATCGCGTTTTTCCCACGAGAACTCTCCGTGACGACGATCACTATCGCCCTTTCCAAGGGGCGCATCTTTGACGAAACCCTGCCGCTACTGGCTGCGGCAGGCATTGTTCCGGCCAAGAATCCGGAAACCTCGCGCAAGCTGATTATCGGCACCAACCTGCCGGACGTGCGCGTCGTCATCGTGCGTGCTTCCGACGTGCCGACCTATGTGCAATATGGCGCCGCCGATCTCGGGGTGGCAGGCCGGGATGTGCTGATCGAGCATGGTGGCCAGGGGCTCTACGCACCACTCGACCTGAAGATTGCCAAGTGCCGGATGATGGTTGCCGTGCCGGAAGGCTTCGATTACCAGAGTGCTGTGCGCCAGGGCGCTCGCCTCAAGGTGGCATCCAAGTACGTCAAGACGGCGCGCGAGCACTTCGCGGCCAAGGGTGTGCATATCGACCTGATCAAACTCTACGGCTCGATGGAACTGGCGCCGCTGGCCGGGTTGGCCGACGCCATTGTCGATCTGGTATCCACAGGCAGCACGCTGAAGGCCAACAAGCTGGTCGCGGTCGAGGACATCATGCCGATTTCCTCGCGTCTGGTGGTCAATCAGGCCGCGCTCAAGGTCAAGCGCGAGGCGCTGCAGCCGATTATCGATGCGATCGCCCAGGCAGTGGAGAAGTAATGTCAACACTCGCCATCAAGAGACTTGCTACGGTCGACGCCGATTTCACGGCAAAAATGGACGCGCTGCTCGCTTTCGAAGGTGCGCAGGACGACGGGGTCGAACGCACCGTGATTGGCATTCTGGCCGATGTCAAGGCGCGCGGCGATTTGGCGATCATCGAATACAGCAACAAGTTCGACCGACTGACGGCGACCGGCATGGCCGATCTGGAGTTGTCAGGGGCCGAAATGCAGAAGGCGCTTGCCGAACTGCCTGCCGAACAGCGTGAGGCGCTGGAAGCGGCGGCCAGTCGAATTCGTGCCTACCATGAACGGCAGAAGATCGAAGGCTGGTCCTACACCGAAGCCGATGGCACCGTCCTCGGCCAGATGATTACCCCGCTCGACCGCGTCGGCCTCTATGTTCCGGGCGGCAAGGCCGCGTATCCGTCATCGGTGCTGATGAACGCGATACCCGCGAAGGTGGCGGGCGTCAAGGAACTGATCATGGTCGTCCCCACCCCGGACGGCGAGAAGAATGCCCTGGTGCTGGCGGCGGCCTGTCTGGCCGGTGTCGACCGCGTATTCACCATCGGCGGGGCGCAGGCGGTCGGCGCGCTGGCCTACGGCACACCGACCATTCCGCAGGTCGACAAGATCGTCGGGCCGGGAAATGCTTATGTCGCGTGCGCCAAACGCCGTGTCTTTGGCATCGTCGGTATCGACATGGTGGCCGGGCCCTCCGAAATTCTCGTTGTCTCGGATGGCAGCGGCAACCCGGACTGGGTCGCCATGGATCTTTTCTCGCAGGCCGAGCACGACGAATTGGCGCAGTCGATCCTGATCTGCACCGACGCCGCCTTCATCGACCGCGTCCAGGCCAGCATTGACAGTTTTCTGCCGACCATGCCGCGGCGCGCGGTCATCGAAACATCCCTGCGCGACCGTGGGGCTTTCATTCTGGTGCGCGATCTTGAAGAGGCGGTCACCATCGCCAATCGCGTCGCGCCGGAACACCTCGAACTGGCGTTGGCCGATCCCGATCCCTGGGTGGAGAAAATCCACCACGCCGGCGCCATCTTCATCGGTCATTACACCTCCGAGTCGCTCGGCGACTATTGCGCCGGGCCGAACCACGTGCTGCCGACTTCCGGCAGCGCCCGGTTCTCGTCGCCGCTCGGCGTCTATGACTTCCAGAAGCGAACCAGCCTGATCAAGGTGTCGCAAGTCGGGGCGCAAACGCTGGGACGCATCGCCGCGACCCTCGCCCACGGCGAAGGCTTGCCCGCGCATGCCCGGTCGGCCGAGTTCCGCCTGGAGTCCTGATGTCGTCTGAAACAGCGCCGACGCCAAACCTCAAGGCGCTGTTTCTCGGATTCTCGTCGGTGGGTCTCTCCGGCTTCGGTGGCGTCCTGCCGTTTGCCCGGCGCATGCTGGTCGAGGAGCGGCGCTGGATGAGTGCCGAGGAATTCAATACCCAGCTCGGTCTTTGCCAGTTCCTGCCCGGCCCCAATGTCGTCAATCTTGCCGTTGTGGTTGGCAAGCGCTGCGCCGGACTGTCGGGGGCGATCGTCGCACCGCTGGGCTTGCTCGCAGGCCCGATCGTCATCGTTCTGCTGCTCGCCTTGCTCTACGATCGCCATGGCCACCTGCCGCTGGCCCAGTCGATGCTGCGTGGCATCGCCGCGGTCGGTTGCGGCCTGCTGTTTGCGATGGCGTGGCGCATGGGCATGGCGATCAGGGACAAGCCCGTTTTCCTGCCGTTTGCGGTGTTGACCGCGGCAGCCATTGCCGGTCTGCGCTGGCCGATGCCCATCGTCATGGTGGTCGGCCTGCTGCTGTCGGGCGGCATCGCTTATTGGAAGCTGGGCCGGAAATGAACGCTGTCGTCGACCTCTTTCTCGAATTCGCGTTGCTCTCCTTCGTCGCATTCGGCGGGGCGACCGCGCTGTTGCCCGAAATGCACCGGGTTGTCGTCGACAACCATCAGTGGCTGGGCGATGCGACCTTCACCCACCTCTACGCCATCGCCCAGGCGGCGCCCGGGCCGAATGTGCTGGTCGTCACGCTGATCGGCTGGAAGGTCGCCGGCCTGGCCGGCGCGCTGGCGGCCACGCTGGGCATGTGCCTGCCGATGAGCGTCGTGATCTACCTGATGATCGACCGCTGGGAAAGCTTTGCCGGCAAGCGCTGGCAACGGGCGATCCAGCTTGGCGTCGCCCCGCTCGCTGTCGGCCTGATCTTTTCCGGCGCGACGCTGATCGCCCAGGCGGCGGAACTGGGCGGGGCAGCTTGGCTACTGGCAGGCGTCACGGTGGCGGTCAGTTTGCGGACGTCGATGCATCCGTTGTGGCTGATTGCCGTCGGTGCGCTTCTGGGCCTGGCTGGAATTGTCTGAATTCCATGGCTCTGCGTGTTTGCCGCGCTAGCCCGCCGACGATTCCTTCTGGCGCGCAGCCCAGGCCTGACGCGCAAAGCGCACGAAGCCTTCTGCGGGTAGCGGCCGGCTGATGAGATAGCCTTGGCATGAATGGCAGCCCACGCTCGACAGAAAATCGCGCTGTGCCGCCGTTTCGACTCCTTCGGCAATGACGGTGAGCCCGAAACTGTCAGCCAGCGAGATGATCGTCTGGGCAATCGCCGCATCATTGGCGTCGATCAGGATGTCGCTGACGAACGACCGGTCGATCTTCAGCTGATCCAGGGGCAGGCGTTTCAGGTACGACAATGAAGAATAGCCCGTACCAAAGTCGTCGAGCGAGAACCCCACGCCTTTGGCCTTGAGCGCAAACATCTTTTCGATCACGTCCTCGATGTTGACTGCCAGCGCGCTTTCGGTGAGTTCGAGCTTCAGGCGCTGTGGATTCGCTTTGGCCTTTCTCAGTGCGCGCAGCACGTCATCCACGAACCCGTCATGGCGGAACTGGTGGGCGCTGACGTTGACAGCCAGGACCAGATGCGAAGTTTCGGGTCGGGCGGCCCATGCCGCGAGCTGATCGCAGGCGGCTTCCAGCACCCACTGACCCAGCAGAAGGATCAGACCGGTCTCTTCGGCCAGAGGAATGAATTCAGCGGGCGAAACCGGGCCATTGACGGGATGATCCCAGCGCAACAAGGCTTCCGCGCCCATCAGTTGCCCGCGCGATTCCTGGGGCTGATAGTGGAGAGCCAACTGGCCCTCAAGAACGGCCTGGCGCAGGTCCTTTTCCATGGCAACGCGTTTGACGATGAAAGCCTCCATGTCCGGATCGAAGAAGCGCAAGGTGTTACCCCCATCTTGCTTCGATCGGTACATGGCGATGTCGGCTTGCTTCACCAGGGAGTCGATATCCGTGCGTTCACCCATGAACAAGGTCGCGCCCATACTCGCGGTGCACTGGTAAGTGATGCCATCGAGTTCATAGACCTGATCGAGGGCGGCGATGATCTTCTCGCCCACGAGTTCGGCCAGCGTTGCCGCATCGCTTAGTGTCGAGCTCAAGTTCGAGAGGATGAGCACAAACTCGTCCCCGCCCAGGCGCGCCACGGTATCTCCGGCGCGCACCGAGGCAAGCAGCCGTTCAGCGACCTGCTTGAGCAACAGATCGCCCATGTCGTGTCCCAGCGTATCGTTCAGCGTCTTGAAATCGTCGAGATCGATGAGCAGCAACGCAACATACTGACCACTGCGCAAGCTGGCCCTTAGCGATTGCTTCAAGCGATCCATCAGCAGGGAACGATTGGGCAGGCCAGTCAGTTGGTCAAAAAAGGCGAGTGCCTTGATTTTCTTTTCCGCCTCAATGCGCTCGGTGATGTCCTGCACCAGGGACATGACGGCGACGACACGCCCACTGGCGTCACGCAGCGATGCGTTGTACCACGCGCATTCGATCAGTTTTCCATCTTTCCGGACGTTGCGGTTATCGCTTCTCTCGCCGCCAGTCCCCGCGACAAGTTCTTCCCAGACGGCAGTGGTTATGGGGAGGGCTGCTTCCGGAATGATGAATGTTGCAAGTTGCCCGACTGCCTCGTCCGCGCTGTAGCCGAATATTTGTTCGGCGGCAGGGTTCCAGCGGACAACGCGAAACTCCAGATCCCATTCGATCGTTGCCAGGGGCGATTGCTCGAAATGCAGCGACAGTTTCTGGCTGGCCTCCTGCAGTTTCGCTTCGGCATCCTTGCGCTGGGTGATGTCTATGAAAGCCGCAACGAAACAGTCTTGCTTGTACTGGTACGCAACGAAGTCGTACCAGCGACCATTGAGCGGCAAGAATTGTTCGAAGCGAGTGTCCTCTCCGGTGCGGGCGATATGGCCAAGAGTCGCGATCCAGTCGAAGGGATCGTTCTCGATACCGGGAAAGGCCTGCAAAACGGTCTTGCCGCGCGGATCAACCCCAGTCAGATCCGTAAAGGCGGCATTGGCATCGAGATAACGATAGTCGACCGGCTTTCCCGAAGCGTCGTAAATCATTTCATGGTAAGCCACCCCGATCGGCCCCTTCTCGAACAGGGCCTGGAACTTCCACTCCATCTGCTGCAAATCCGCATTGCGCTGCGCCAGAGTTTCGAGCAAGCGGTTGAAGCCGGAGACCAGCTGACCGACTTCATCCTGCCGGGCGACGGGCAATGGCGCCAAAGGCTGGCCGGCATCGGACATGGCGGCCAAGGACCGTGCACTTGTCAGCATCGGTGCAAGTTGGCGCCCCAATGCCCACCAGATCACCGCTCCGAACAGCAGGGTCAGAAAGAGCGTGGCCAGCAGCATGCGTCGCCGCATGTCGCGAATGGGCGCGAAGGCCTCCGCGGTCGGGAGTGTGACCCCAATGAGCCAGTCCGATCCCGGTATGGTCCGGGCCGAGTTCAGCACCTCGACGCCGCGTGTGTTGGTGTAGATACACGATCCCTCGTGGCCGTCGACGAATCGATCCAGTAGCGGATTGAACCCGCGCTCAGGCAATTTTTCCATGATGCGGCTCTTGTCGGTTGCCGTGATGATCAACCGGTTGGTTCGGTCGATCAGAACATAGCCGCCCGTCTTGCCGTAGTGGTTTTCGGAAATCATGTCGAGGAAGCTGGGGCGACCCAGGTCGATCACCCCCGAAACGGCGCCGATGACTTTGCCGTCGGCGTCACGAACGGGGGCCGCCATGACGATAATTGGCTTGCCATGGGTCTTGCCGATGACGGGTCGGCCGATCGTCGGCTTTCCCTCCTGGATCGCGCCGAGGAGGTAATCCCGGTCCATGTAATTGACGCCAATTCGCGCGGGTGAAAACGGCGCTTCGGCGATTGCCGTGCCATCCGCCCGATAGGCCAGAATGCCCGCGTTGAAATTAACAGGCGGCCAATGATTCAGCAGCTTTTGCAGGGCCACGGGGTGGTCAAGGACCGCGGCGTGAATTGCACCGGCAAGCCCTTCCAGTGACCTGATCCCTTCCCGCAAGTCCGCTTCGAGGTGCGACGTCACAACCGAGATCGTCGCCAGCTGCTGTTCTCCCACCTGGCGTTCCATGTCCTGCTGCAGCGTCCAGCTGGCGTAGAACGACAACGACCAGATGCCTGCCAGAAGGCTGATCAGCATGGCGAGGGTCAGTCTGGACTTGAGAGAACTCATCTGGTGCAGGTCAGGGCCATGGCGATGATCGTCGTGAATGCCGGATTTGGCGAATCTTGCGGGAACTCGAACGCGGAGTTCGATTCCATCATGCCTGACGGCCCATCACGAATCAACATCGGGCGCCGGAGTGCCGCTGGCTCCCGACCTGATCCATCTGGCCGGTATCGACTCAAGTCTGGCTCGGCGAAGGCGGGTTAACCGACATCACCGCCGTCACCAGTTCGGCGAGGGTACGCACGCCCATCTTCTCCATCACCCGGGCACGGTGTGCCTCGACGGTCTTCATGCTGATATTGAGTTCGTCGGCGACCTGCTTGTTGAGCTTGCCGGCAACGACGAGCAGCATGACTTCGCGTTCGCGCTGGGTCAGCAGTCGCAGGCGGTGCTCGATCACGCTGTCGCGCTGGCGGCGGGCCGACATCTGACTGTCGAACTCCAGCGCCCGCCGTATGCGCGAGAGCAGATCCTCGTTGTTGAAGGGCTTCTCGATGAAGTCGCAGGCGCCCCGCTGCAGTGCCGAGACGGCCATCGGCACGTCGCCATGGCCGGTAACGAAGATGATCGGCAATTGCGAGCCGAGAGCGTCGAGTTTCTCGTGCAGTTCGAGGCCGCTCATCTGCGGCATGCGCACGTCGAGAACGATACAGCCGTGCATGCGCTCGCTATGCGCGGCCAGGAAACTGTCGGCCGAGTCGTAGCAGGCGACCGCGTAGCCTTCCCCCTCGAGGAGCCAGGTCATTGAATCACGCATGGCCTCGTCGTCGTCGACGACGTGGATGGTCTGCAGGGGATCACTCATCGTCGTTTTCCTCGATCGGTACGGTGAAACGGAATATGGTGCCGCCATCGCGGCGCGGCTCAACCCACAGGCGGCCCTGGTGGAACTCGATGATCGAGCGGCAGATGGCGAGACCAATGCCCATGCCCTCCTGCTTCGTCGTGTAGAACGGAGCGAAGATCCTCTCGATATCTTCTTCCGGCAGCCCGTGCCCATGGTCGGCGATTTCCACCTGCAGCCAGCGCCCGTCGATCTGGTGGGCGGAGATTTCCAGGCGGCGGTTCGCGAAGGGTGTGTCGTACATCGCTTCGATACCGTTCTTGACCAGGTTGAGCAAGACCTGCTCGATCATGATGCGGTCGACGTCGATCCGTGGCAGGTTTTCCGGCAGGTCGACGACGATCTGGGTGCTGGTGCGTTGCGCCTCGATGTCGGCGAAGGCGCGCGCCTCCTCGAGCAGTTCAACGAGGGCGATGGGCTGCCGGTTGGGGTCGCTCTTTTTCACCATGTCGCGCATGCGGCGGATGATCTTGCCGGCGCGTTCGGCCTGGTCGCTGGCTTTCTGCATCGCCGACAGCAGGTCCTCGAAGCGGTAATTGCCGGCCTGCATGCGCTTGATGCAGCCGGCACAGTAGTTGGCGATCGCCGACAAGGGCTGGTTGAGTTCGTGGGCCAGCGATGAGGCCATCTCGCCCATGGTAATCAGCCGCGCGGTCTGTTCCAGGCGCTTCTGCTGCTGCAGATTGACTTCGTCGATGTGCTTGCGGTCGGTGATGTCGGCGGCAAGCTGGACGCGCACGGTGCGCCCGTCGACCCAGCGGATGGCGCGTTCGTGCAGGTGATACCAGTGGCCGGACAGGGCGTGCTGGATCTCGCCATCGAAGATCTCGCACGGGAGTTCGCCCGGATCGAGGCTGGCCGGATCGCGGTCGAGCGCTTCCGGAGGCGGGCTGCAGGCAGCCGTGACCGAAGCCGAATCGCGGCCCGCCGTGGCGAAGCCAAAAATGTTCCGGAAGGCGCGGTTGGCGAAGACGATCTCGCCGCTCTGCACATCCGCCACATGCACCGCGGTGTCGAGACCGTCGATCACCGTCACGAAGCGTTCGTGGGCGCGTTCGAGTTCAATACGTACACGCCGCGGTTCGGTGATGTCGTTCATCGAGGCAATCCAGCCGATCTGCTGGCCACTGGCGTCGATCAGTGGCGAGAAATAGAGGCGGACATCGAAACGCTCGCCACTCTTGTGCATGATCCGCATCTCGAAGCCGGAAGCCGGCGCCTGGCCGGCCAGCGCCTGGTCGATGTTGCTCTGCAACTGGTCGAATTCCTCGGGTGGCCAGTAGGGGTAGGGCGGCGCGACCCCCATCAACTCGGACTCGGCAAAGCCGGTCATGCGGCAGAAGGCGGCATTGACGAAGGTGATGCGCCCTTCGAGGTCGATTGCGCGCAGCCCGGTGACCAGCGACTGCGACATCGCCTGGCGGAAAGCGTAGGCGGCGCGCAGTTGCTCTTCGGTTTCGGCCCGGCGCTGCGCGTGGCGCCGCAACTGGAGCAGCGTGGCGGTGGCGAGCAGGGTCAGGAAGACGATCAGCGCCGCCGGGACGAAGGGCAGCCAGGCGCCGCCGCCACGGTAGGCGACAATATTGAGTCCGAGGCGGTTGCTCGGCAGGTCGAGGCTGATCGATCCGGAAATCCGGCGATCGGTCGGGCGCACCGACGAGTTGCTGAAAACTTCGTGGTTCTCCGCGTCGACCACGGACAGGCTGTAACGGCTTGTGAAGCTGGCGGGCAGCGTGACGCGCAACAGCCCTTCGAGCGATTGCATGGCAATAAAGGCGCCAAGGTCGCTGCTGCCACGCTGTACCGGCAGAATCAGGTCATTGGCGCGGCGCTGGTCGGCATCCGGGTAGTCGGGCGAAAACAGCGCACGGCGCGTGCGCAGCGCTTCCTGCAGGGCGGTCAGCTGGATGCCGGTCAGTTGCTCGCCGACGAAGGTGGCGGTCGACTCGTTGGGGGCGACCCATTCGACCTTGCCCTCGGTGCTGACCCAGATAATGGCGCCGATTTCGGGGTTGTCGCCCACGTAACGGCTGGCGCGCACCTGGAAGGATTCGTAGGTGAGTTGGCGGAATTCCTGCTCGCGCCCGAGCTCGGTCAGGAAATCCTGGTGCGCGTGCAGACGATTCTCGATCGTGCGTTCAGCCCAGTGCATGTCGCCTTCGAGCGCCGATAGCGCGGTGTCCTGTTCGCGCCATTGCAGCAGGCCGGTGACGACCAGCATGGCGAGCGCAAAAACGCCGATGGCGGCGTAGGGTGCCAGCCATAGCCAAGTCTGCTTCGGCTGGCGGGGCGGAGGCGGTTTGAACATGGACTGATTCTTCGCTTGCGGGCGCGGCTCGACCATTGGTAGATACCCTAACCGGGGCGCGGCTTACGGCAGCCAGCCGATGACGAGCGGCAGGAGCAGGGCGGTCAGCGCGCCGTTGAGTCCCATCGCGAGTGCCGCGAAGGCGCCCGCCTGTTCGCTGACCTGGAAGGCGCGCGCGGTGCCGATGCCGTGCGAGGCAACGCCGATGGCGAAGCCGCGAATCGCCGGATCGCGCAGCTTCATGGCGTCGAACACATGGCGCGCGCCGACGGCGCCAATGATGCCGGTGATGATCACGAGCACCGCGGTGAGCGACGGAATCCCGCCGATGCGCTCGGCGATGCCCATGGCGATCGGCGTCGTCACCGACTTGGGGGCGAGCGACAGTTGTGTCGGCAGGCTGGCGCCGAACAGCCGGGCAACAGCGATTGCCGACAGCGCGGCGGTCAGACTGCCGGCGGCGAGCCCGGCCAGCACCGGCAGCACCATGGCGCGGACGCGCCGGAGCTGGGTGTACAGGGGCACCGCCAGCGCGACGGTGGCCGGCCCGAGCAGGAAATGGACGAACTGGGCGCCGGCAAAATAGGTTTCGTAGCTGGTTGCGGTCAACGTCAAGAAAACCACCAAAACCGTGACTGCGATCAGCACCGGGTTGGCCAGCGGATTCATCCCGGAACGCTGGTAGAGCCAGAACGCGCCCTGATAGGCGAGCAGCGTCATCGTCAGCCCCAGCAGTGGTGAGGCCGAGAGATAGACCCAGATTTCATTGATCTGCGGGGTCATGGCGCATCCCCCTGTGCCGTCTGCCCGCGCATGCACAGTTTCATCACCAGCGCCGTGACCACCAGCGTCGCGACCGTGCTGATCAGCAGCGACAACAGCAAGGGCAACCATTCGTCGGCCACGCGATGGAGGTGAATCATGATCCCCGTGCCGGCCGGCACGAAGAGCAGCGACAGGTGTTGCAGCAGGTTCCGGCTGGCCGTTTGCAGTTCGTGATCCGGTCCGCTGCGCAGTACCAGCGCGACGAACAGGAAGAGCATGCCGAGCACCGGTCCGGGGACGGGCAGGGCCAGCCAGCGGGCGACGACTTCGCCGAGCAGTTGAAAGACGAGCAGTTGGGTCAGGGCGGCGATCATGGATTGCTTCTCAACAAGAAAACGGCACCCGCAGGTGCCGCTTTCGCAACAGGCATCCGGCGGGGATGCTCAGGCCATCGCCTCGTACAGCGGCAGGGTCAGAAACTCCGGGTATTCCGGGGTCAGAGACATCTTGTCGAAGATGACTGCGGCTTCATCGTAACTGGTGGTGTCTTCGCCTTGGGCGGTGACGAAGGTTTTCACCTTCGCCAGTTCCTCGGCGATCATTGGGCGGACCATTTCGACGGTGACCTTGCGCCCGTCGTCGAGGATGCCCTTCGGCGAAACCACCCATTGCCAGACTTGCGAACGGGAGATTTCGGCGGTGGCGGCATCTTCCATCAGGTTGTGGATGGGCACGCAGCCGTTGCCGGCCAGCCAGGAACCGAGATAGTGGATGCCGACGTTGATGTTGTTGCGCAGGCCGGCCTCGGTGATCGGCTGTTCCGGCTGGAAGTCGAGCCATTGGGCCGGGCCGAAGTTGCCGGCCACCTGCTTCTCGAACTGGTTCGGCTTGTCGCCCAGGACCTTGACGAACTCTTCCATGGCGATCGGCACCAGGCCCGGGTGAGCCACCCAGCCGCCGTCGAAGCCGTCGTTGGCGTCGCGGGTCTTGTCGTGGCGGATGCCGGCCAAGGCTTTTTCGTTGGCGACCGGATCGTTCTTGATCGGGATCAGCGCCGACATGCCGCCCATCGCCGGGGCGCCGCGCTTGTGGCAGGCCTGCACCAGCGCCAGCGAGTAGGAACGCATGAAGGGCACTTCCATGGTGATGGCGCCGCGCTGGGCGAGGCAGAAGTCCCTGTTCTTCTTGAATTTCTTGATGCACGAGAAGATGTAATCCCAGCGCCCGGCGTTGAGGCCGGCCGAGTGGTTGCGCAGTTCGTAGAGAATTTCTTCCATTTCAAACGTTGCGAGAACGGTCTCGACCAGCACGGTGGCCTTGATTGTGCCTTGCGGAATGCCGCAATGGTCCTGGGCCATGACGAAGACGTCGTTCCACAGGCGCGCCTCGAGGTGGCTTTCCATCTTCGGCAGGTAGAAGAAGGGGCCGGCGCCGCGTGCGATCTGCTCCCTGGCGTTGTGGAAGAAGACCACGGCGAAGTCGAAAATGCCGCCGCCGACGCGTTGACCGTCAACCAGCACGTGCTTTTCGTCGAGGTGCCAGCCGCGCGGACGGATCTGCAGGGTGGCGATCTTGTCGTTGAGTTTGTATTCCTTGCCGGCTTCGTTCTTGAACGACAGTTCGCGGCGGATGGCCTTGTACAGGTTCATCTGGCCGACGATCTGGTTATCCCAGTTCGGGCTGTTGGAATCCTCGAAGTCGGTCATGTACGAGTCGGCGCCGGAGTTGTAGGCGTTGATGATCATCTTGGCTTCGACCGGGCCGGTGATTTCAACGCGGCGGCATTGCAGGGCGGCCGGAACGGGAGCGATCTTCCAGTCGCCTTCGCGGATGTGCTTCGTTTCCGGTAGAAAATCGGGCATTTCGCCGGCATCGATGCGCGCCTGACGCTCGACGCGGGCCTTCAGCAGTTCCTGTCGGCGCCCTTCGAAGGCGCGGTGCAGCTTGGCGACCAGAGCCAGCGCGTCATGGGTCAGGACGGATTCGTAACCGGGCTTGATCGGGCCGGTGATTTGCACGCCAGCGGGCAGGTTGAGGCTCATGGGATCTCCAGAAGAAGTGAATTGATGGAACGCCATAAATTGTATTGAGAAATCGATTGGACAAAAATATGGTTAGAATCAATTCATTGTTTACTCCAGGTATCGAATGGACCGCCTGAAGCAGATTGAAGCGTTCGTTTCGGCGGCCACGCGCGGCAGCCTGTCGGCCGCCGCGCGGATCGAAGGTGTGACGCCGGCGATCATCGGGCGGCGGCTGGATGCACTGGAGTCACGCCTTGGTGTCCGGCTCCTGCTGCGCACCACGCGCAAGCTGACGATCACCTTCGAGGGCCAGGCTTTTCTGGAGGACTGCCAGAAGACGCTGAACGATCTGGCCAATGCCGAAGCCGCTGTCTCGTTGGGCGGTGTGCGGGCCAGTGGGCAATTGCGCGTTTCCGCACCTTCCGGCTTCGGACGCCGCCATGTGGCGCCGCTGGTTGGCGATTTCATGGCCGCCAACCCGGAGGTTACGGTCAACCTCGATTTGAGCGACAGACTGGTCGATCTGCTCAACGAGAACATCGATTGCGCCATCCGGATCGGCGAGTTGACCGACTCCAGTCTGATCAGTGTTCGCCTCGGTGAGATGCGCCGGATGGTCGTGGCCAGCCCGGCATATCTGGTGGCGCGTGGTGTGCCGCGCGACCCGGCGGATCTCGCGGCACACAATTGCCTCTCGCTCGGTCAGCAGCGCGGCTGGGTCTTCCGCAATCCGCAGAGCGGGGAAGCCGATACCATCAAGGTCAGTGGCTCGTTCGAGTGCAACGATGGGGCTGTCCTGCACGACTGGGCGCTGGCCGGCCGGGGGCTGGCCTGGCGCTCGCTGTGGGAAGTCGGGCAGGATCTGAAGGAAGGACGCCTGACCTCGGTGCTCGATGCCTGGCAGGCGCCGCCGATGGGCATCTACGCCGTCTTCCCGCAACGCCGCCACCTGCCGCTAAGAGTGCGCCTGTTCATCGAACTGCTCAAGGCAACCTACGGCCGGCCGAGTTACTGGGAACTGGAGTGAAAGTGGCATGAAAAGGCCGGTCTACCGCATCCTCGGCCTGTTGTCGGTCGCGCTGGGGGTGGCCGGCGCCATTCTGCCGATCCTGCCGACGACACCATTCCTGCTTCTCGCTGCCTATTTCTTCGCCCGTTCGCACCCGGAGTGGGAGGCCAGATTGCTGGCGCACCCCAGGGCGGGCCCGTCGATTCGCGCCTGGCGCGACCATGGCGCGATTCCCCTGGCCGCCAAACGCCTCGCGACGCTGTTGCTGGCGATCAGCGCCGTGGGCGGATGGCTGACGTTGCCCGAGCCGTGGGTATTCCTGCCGCTCGTCACCGGTGTCGTCGTACTCGCCTGGATGTGGTCGCGGCCCAGCATCTGAATGCTATGCCGCCAGCGCGCGGGTGACTGCCCGCCATGCTTCGAGCTTCTTTTCGAAGGACATGCCGGCGTGGGCCGGGCTGGTCGACGGCAGTCGGGCGAATCCGATCCGAGGCTCGGCCATGGTGAGCTTGATGTGTCGCCGGAAGCAGCTTTCCGCCTTGGCGCCATTGAAGAAGACGTGGCGGATCTCCGCGTGGGCGACAAGGAAGCCGCCCATGTCGTTGACCACCAGCGACCTTTCATCGATAGCGGAATCGAGGCTGCCCGGGCGCTGGCAGGAATCCAGCACATCCCAGACGGCAATGCCGGCGCCGCTCAGCGCCTTGACTCTGGCACCGTAATCCTGGGCGACGGCGAAGTCGAGCAGGCGTCCCATGATCGGCCAGAAGGCATTGCGCGGATGTGCGTAATACTGGCCGGCCGCGAGCGACGCCCGCCCCGGCATGCTGCCAAGGATCAGGATGCGGGCGTCAGACGCAGCGATCGGGGGAAGGCAGCGGGCGTGGCCGGACATTCTTCAGCCGGAACTGAACAATGTCGGCACACGTCATGCATTCGCTCCCGATCAGCGCAAGGAGTCCTGTACCGACTGCAACTGGCGGACCCACGGCTGGTTGGCACGTAGCTCGGACGGCAGTGCGGCGATCGCGGCGCGCGCCTGGCTGATCGTCGGGAAGACACCGAAAAACAGGTTGTAGCGCTCGCGCTGACCTTGTTCGGTAACCGAAAAGGCCAGCGAGTCCAGCGCCAGTTGCTCAACGTTGCGGTCAATAAAGCGCGCCATGTCGGCCTGACTGGGAGAGGTTACCAGCTGAACGGTATAAGCCTTGGGATTTTGCTGGAGCAACCACCGGCTGTCATGCACCACCCCGGCTCCGGGAATAGCGCCTTGCATGCGCAGTTTGCGCACCGTGACGCGCAGGTCACCGAGGCTCTTCTCGAGACTGGAAACCTTGCCCGAGACCTGGTCAATGCGCGCTTGCTGCAATGCATCAGTCTCCTGTTGGGCGCCTTCTCGCGCCGAGAGTCCGGCGACCTGTCCGCCAATCTCGGTGATTCGGGCCTGGTTTTGCGCGATTGCCGACTCAGTGCCGGCAGGGGCGAAGGCGGGTACCCACTTGACCATGGCGAAGCCCAATGCGGTCAGCAGCAGCAGCGCGGCGATGGCAAGATGCGTCCGCTTGAACCTGTCCCGGGTGTCAATCCGGTGGCCCGCCAGCCCGGCAGCGACATTGCGTATTGCCTCTTCGTGGCGCCGCGTCTCTGTCTGCAATACCCAGACCAGGCGCTGCACGTCCTGAAACTCTGCGTAGTGTTCGCGTTGCAGGGCGCCCAAACCGTCGACGCGCGCTTCGACGATGGCGTGCTGCCGTTCGGCTTCCTCGCGCACCGCCTCGATGCGGGCCTTGTTGCCGCGTGTCGCGGTATCCAGCAATTCGCAGGTGATGTCGAATTGATCCAGACGCGCGCGCTGCTCGGCAAGAATTCGCTCCTGCGTCCTGAACAGGCCTTCGAGCGAACCGATACCGGCATCGAGTCGTGCTACGTCGGCGCTGATGCGAGCATTGTTGCTCGCAAGTCGAGTGTCCCAGCGCTCCTCGGTGTCGGCCAGCCACCCCCGCGTTTCGCCGCGAATTGTGTCAATCCTTTGTTCAGCAACGGCGGCATGTTCGGCCAAAGCCAGGGTCTGTTGCTGCAAATCGGCGCCAAGCTGATGCACCTGGCCCGATAGCGTGCCGCCGGACTGGCGCATTTCGGCCAACTCGCTGTCGATGCGGCGGTTGTTCTCGGCGTAGAGCGCGGTCAGTTCGTCGTAGTCGCGCAGCACACGGTCAAGCTGTGCGTTGATTTCCTTGGGCGTCACGCTGGAGCCGTTTTCCTGAGTCAGTTCCAGCAAGCGGGCCATCTTCGGTCTGATGACCGGAATCTCGGTCAACGGCGGTTCGCAGGGCGAGTCTTGAAGCTGGTCAGTGGTGGGAAATGGCAGTTCTGCGGTGTTGGTCATGGTCGACCTCCTTGGTGTGGATTCACAAGTTTGCTCCGGCTGTGGCACAAGCGACGGGGCACGCCTACTCATCGTAGCGGACGTTTGCCGATTCCCTGTTCCTTTCGTGGAACGGTCAGCCGGCTGGTGTTGCACGCGCGCAACCGTCGCTTGTCATAATCAGACAAGCGGATTGTCCAAAAATTCGCAACGTCTCTCGCCGCAAGCAATCCCTGGAACGGCGAATGAGAAAGGCCGGCACCTTGTGAGTGCCGGCCCTGGTGCTACCGGGTAAGGCAGCGGTTGAAGCTTAGTGGAACTGTTCTTCCTCGGTCGAGCCGGTCAGCGCGGTGACGCTGGACTTCCCACCCTGGATGACGGTGGTGACTTCGTCGAAGTAACCGGTACCGACTTCCTGCTGGTGGGAGACGAAAGAGTAGCCACGGTCGCGGGCGGCGAATTCCGGCTCCTGGACCTTCTCGATGTAGGCCGTCATGCCACGGGCGACGTAGTCCTGGGCCAGATCGAACATGTTGTACCACATGGAGTGGATGCCAGCCAGGGTGATGAACTGGTACTTGTAGCCCATGGCGCCGAGTTCCTTCTGGAATTTGGCGATGGTCGCGTCGTCAAGGTTCTTCTTCCAGTTGAACGACGGCGAGCAGTTGTAGGCCAGCATCTTGCCCGGGTGAACCTTATGCACGGCCTCGGCGAACTGGCGGGCGAATTCCAGATCAGGCGTGCCGGTTTCGCACCACACCAGGTCGGCGTAGTGAGCGTAGGCGATGGCACGCGAGATGGCCTGGCCCAGACCCTTCTTGGTCTTGTAGAAGCCTTCGGCGGTGCGCTCGCCGGTCAGGAAGGGCTTGTCGTTGTCGTCGTAGTCGGAGGTCAGCAGGTCGGCGGCTTCGGCATCGGTACGGGCGATGACCAGGGTCGGCACGCCATAGACGTCGGCAGCCATGCGGGCGGCGATCAGCTTTTGCACCGCTTCCTGGGTCGGAACCAGCACCTTGCCGCCCATGTGGCCGCACTTCTTGACCGAAGCCAACTGGTCTTCCCAGTGCACTCCGGCGGCGCCGGCGCGGATCATCGCCTTCATCAGTTCGTAGGCGTTCAGCACGCCACCGAAACCGGCTTCGGCATCGGCGACGATCGGCGCGTGGTATTCAACGTAACCGGCATCGCCCGGGTTGATGTTCTTCGACCACTGGATTTCGTCGGCACGGTTGAAGGCATTGTTGATGCGCTCGACGACCTTGGGCACCGAGTCAACCGGATACAGCGACTGGTCCGGGTACATCGCGGAGTATTCGTTGTTGTCGGCGGCAACCTGCCAGCCGGAAAGGTAGATGGCCTTGACCCCGGCCTTGACCTGCTGCATGGCCTGCCCGCCGGTCAGGGCACCCAGGCAGTTGACGTAGGGCGTGTTGTTGACCAGATCCCACAGCTTCTCGGCGCCACGGCGGGCTAGGGTATGCTCGACCTGGAAGGAGCCGCGCAGGCGGACAACGTCAGCGGCGGAGTAACCGCGCTTGATGCCTTTCCAGCGGGGGTTTTCAGCCCAGTCTTTTTCGAGGGCGGCGATTTGCTGTTCGCGAGTGCTCATGTGGATTCCTCAAGATGTTGGTTTTTGGAGGGATGCGACCTTGCGCCGAGGCCAATTGAACCTGGGCGATAGCCGAATTATAGAGACATTCATGCGCTGCAGCAACTGTCTTATATAAGACATAAGACAAAATTTATATCAATAAAACCAGTAGTTTGGGCTATTCGTTTCACAATGCGAGAAAGGGTGTGCCTTTGTGAAACGATCTTTCGCTGCATTCGCCCAAGGGCGTGCCGCTGACCAGCGAATCGTCTTGATCGCCGTTGAGCGGAAGTTGGCGGAATCCGCGCATTTCGCCACTCGATGACGAGATTCGCGCGAATTTCGCCGATCGGCCTATACTCGGTCGGTGGCAGCAACAGTTGGTGCGCGATCCTAGTGCTGACGGAAACCGCTGCCGATCGATCCATCGACGATGTGAGTACTGACTGCAATTTCTCCGATACCCGAATGATCGAACCGATTCTGCTTGCCGCCGCGCGTATCTGCACTTTTGACGGACAACGGCCACTGACCAATGCCAGCGGGCTCTTCTTTGAGCGCGATGGGCGCCTGTTTCTGGTGACCAGCAGGCATGTGATGATCGACGAGCCGAGCAAGCATTTCCCGGACCGCATCGAGGTCGAACTGCACACTGACCCGGCCAATATGGCCAGATCCACCGGGTTTTCGATTCCACTTTACCGGAATGGCAAGAGTCTCTGGCGCCAGGGTCTTGATCCAGCGGGCGAGATCGACGTGGCGGCGATCGAACTCGAACGTCCGGCGCTCCCCGGCACCGCGGTTTTCCGCGCCTTCACCCCGCAGCATCTGCTTGGCCGGCTGAATCAGGTCGAGGTCGGCACCTCGCTGCTGGTGGTAGGGTTCCCGCTCGGATTCCACGACACGCTGCACCACATGCCCGTCGCTCGCCATGCTGTCATCGCCTCGTCGTTCGGGCTGCGCTTTCAGGGCGAAGGTTACTTCCTGACCGATGCGCGCACCCATCGTGGAACCAGCGGCGCGCCGGTCGTCATGCGCGTGCCGGAAGGAAGTCGGGTATATGGCGACCTGCCGTGGCTGCTGCTTGGCGTCCATTCGGCGCGCCTCGATGTCGGAACGCGCGACGTGAAGCTGGACGAGGCGCTGGGACTGAATTGCGCGTGGTACGCCGACATCCTGCTGACCCTGACCGAGCAATGACGCCGGCTGGCTGAGCATCCACGAGGTCGCGCGCCGAATTCCTGGTCACAATCAACCGCGCCATACAGATTTTCCCCGTTGTAACGTGGTCGGACCACGTTCACGCTTCCCTATTGTCGATATGTCAGCCTGCAGTAATAGGGGGAGTTCTTGTCATTCTTCAGGAATGCACAACCACGCCTTATTTCATCGACGATCAATTCACAGCTATTGGCCGAGTTGCATGGTGGGCGTGTCGCTGGGCTCACATTTATGCACCATTTCACAAGTATTTCGGAATTGTTTTTGCCCAATTCAATTGCGCAGGTCTTTTCTTCTGCACTGACCGAAGATGCCAAGGCCGAGACTGCAAGAGCAAGCAAGACAATGGGAAGTTTCATGAAGATCCTTGTGAAGTGAAAGCCCAAAGTGGAAGCAGAACGACTGGGGCCAGATCACGTTAATCGTCGATTTGCCCTGACTACCGCAGCAATGATCTTATCCCGAATCAGCACAGGGGCTTGCTGCTGACCAGCACGCCGTCCTCGTCGGCGTAGACAAACTCGCCGGGATTGAAGGTGACGCCGCCGAAGGTGACAGCGATGTCGCGGTCGCCGGCGCCCTTCTTGATGCTTTTCTGCGGATGGGTGTGGAGGGCGCGAACGCCGATGTCGATGCTGTTGATGTCGCCGGAGTCGCGGATGCAGCCATAGACAACGACGCCTGCCCAGCCGTTCTTGTGGGCGAGGATGGCGAGTTGGTCGCCGACCAGCGCGCAGCGCAGCGAGCCGCCGCCGTCGATGACCAGCACCTTGCCGGCACCGGCTTCGCCCACGGCTGCGCGAACCAGCGAGTTGTCTTCGAAAACCTTCAATGTGACGATCTCGCCGGAAAAGCTGGCGCGGCCGCCGTAGCGCTGGAACATCGGGGCAACGACGCGAACGGCCGTTCCGAGGTCGGCTTCGAATTCGTCGCAGAGGTCTGGGGTCTTGAAGGTCATGGTGGAGTCCTCGAAATAGAAAAGCCGTACAAATTTGCACGGCTTTCAGGGTGGATGGCAATCGTTCACACGACGGCTTCGGTCTTTTCCTCCGCAAAGTCGAGCCTAATTTTGCCCTCCTTGTCGAGGTCGACCGTGACATGCCCGCCACTGGCCAGTTTGCCGAACAGCAGTTCGTCGGCGAGCGCCGAGCGAATGGTGTCCTGGATCAGGCGCGCCATCGGGCGGGCACCCATCAGCGGGTCGAAGCCCTTCTCGGCGAGCATTTCCTTGACCGCTTCGGTGAAGTGGGCTTCCACCTTCTTCTCGTGCAGTTGTTCCTCGAGCTGGATGAGGAACTTGTCGACCACGCGCAGGATCACCTCGTGGTCGAGCGCGGCGAAGGAGATTGTCGCATCCAGCCGGTTGCGGAACTCAGGGGTGAACACACGCTTGATTTCCGCCATTTCGTCGCCGGTCTGCTTGGAACTGGTAAAGCCCATGCTCGACTTGTGCAGGTCGGCAGCGCCGGCGTTGGTCGTCATGATGATGACGACGTTGCGGAAATCAGCCTTGCGTCCGTTGTTGTCGGTCAGCGTGCCGTGGTCCATGACTTGCAGCAGGATGTTGAAGATGTCCGGGTGCGCCTTCTCGATTTCATCGAGCAGCAGCACGCAATACGGCTTCTTGGTGACAGCCTCGGTCAGCAGGCCGCCCTGGTCGAAACCGACATAGCCCGGCGGGGCGCCGATCAGCCTGGACACGGCATGGCGCTCCATGTATTCGGACATGTCGAAACGAAGCAGTTCGATGCCCAGACAGTAGGCCAGTTGCTTGGCGACCTCGGTCTTGCCGACTCCGGTCGGGCCGCTGAAGAGGAAGGAGCCGATCGGCTTGCCGGGATTGCCGAGGCCGGAACGGGCCATCTTGATCGCCCGGGCCAGCGCGTCGATCGCCTTGTCCTGGCCGAAGACGACGGCCTTGAGGTCGCGGTCGAGATTCTTGAGCGCGCCGCGATCGTCGAGGGTGACATGCTGCGACGGAATGCGGGCGATCTTGGCGACAATCTCCTCGATGTCGGTCTTGCTGATGACTTTTTTCTGTTTCGATTTCGGCAGAATCCGCTGCGCTGCCCCCGCCTCGTCGATGACGTCGATCGCCTTGTCGGGCAGGTGGCGGTCGGTGATGTAGCGGGCGGCCAGTTCGGCGGCGGAAGAAATCGCCGTCGCCGAATACTTGATTCCGTGGTGCGCTTCGAAACGTGCCTTGAGGCCCTTGAGGATCTCGACGGTCTCGGCGACCGACGGTTCATTGACATCGATCTTCTGGAAGCGGCGTGAGAGCGCGCTGTCCTTCTCGAAAATACCGCGGAACTCGGTGTAGGTCGTCGCGCCGATGCACTTCAAGGCTCCCGACGAAAGGGCCGGCTTGAGCAGGTTGGAGGCATCCAGCGTTCCGCCGGACGCGGAACCGGCGCCGATCAGGGTATGGATCTCGTCGATGAACAGGATGGCGTGCGGATTGTCCGCGAGTTGCTTGATGACGCCCTTGAGGCGCTGCTCGAAGTCGCCCCGGTACTTGGTGCCGGCCAGCAGCGAACCCATGTCGAGCGAATAGACGTTGGCCTTGGCAAGGATGTCGGGAACATTGCCTTCGACGATGTTGCGGGCCAACCCCTCGGCAATCGCCGTCTTGCCGACGCCGGCTTCGCCGACCAGCAGCGGGTTGTTCTTGCGCCGCCGGCACAGAGTCTGGATGACGCGCTCGAGTTCCCGGTCGCGGCCGATCAGTGGGTCGATCTTGCCCTGCAGTGCCAGGGCATTGAGGTTGATCGTGTATTGCTCGAGCGGGCCGGACTGCTCCTTTTCGCCTTCGGTTTCCACCTCGCCTTCCTGCGGATTCTTCTGTTGCGGCACCTTGCTGATGCCGTGCGAGATGTAGTTCACCAAGTCAAGGCGGGTGACGCCCTGTTTCTGCAGGAAATACACGGCATGCGAGTCCTTCTCGCCGTAGATGGCGACAAGCACGTTGGCGCCGTTCACTTCCTTCTTGCCGGATGACTGGACGTGCAGGATGGCGCGCTGGATGACGCGCTGGAAGCCGAGCGTTGGCTGGGTGTCGATGTCGTCGCTACCGGACACCTTCGGCGTGTGTTCGTTGATGAAGTTGATCAGTTCCTTGCGCAGCATATCGGGCTTGGCGCCGCACGAGCGCAGGGCTTCTGCGGCCGACGGGTTGTCGATCAGCGCCAGGAGGAGATGCTCGACGGTGATGAACTCGTGGCGCTTTTGCCGTGCTTCGACAAATGCCATGTGCAAGCTGACTTCGAGTTCCTGGGCAATCATCAGTTCTCCTCCATGATGCAGGCGAGCGGGTGCTGGTACTGACGGGCAAACGCGCTCACCTGCTCGACTTTGGTGGCCGCGATGTCGCGCGGGAAAAGCCCGCACACGCCGCGCCCCTCATTGTGGACTTTGAGCATGATTCTCGTCGCCTGTTCAGTGTCCATCGCAAAAAAACGCTGAAGCACCACGATCACGAACTCCATCGGCGTGTAATCGTCATTCAGCAGCAGCACCTTGTACATCTTTGGAGGCATTGCCCGCGCACGTTGTGCCTCGAGCAGACTCCCTTCCTGAGACTTCGTAGCCATGAAACGGATTCTATACAGTCCTTTCCATTGTGCAACAGGCCAAGAGCTGGCCAATCCTCCGAAAAGCACTGTATTTTCCGCAGCTTATGCTGCGCCGCGTCAATAAAATTTGTTGACGCAGGGCGATGACGGGGGTAGAAAGCCCTTGTGTTTGGATTCATGTTGCATCAAGGTTGCCATAAGCACCGGGTCGCTGAGCTCAAACAGGGAGTCGGGGAGACCCGTAATTTATTGGTTTTTTGCAAGAAGGTTCCAGACATGGCAATCGGTACTGTCAAGTGGTTCAACGATTCGAAGGGCTTTGGTTTCATCACGCCTGAAGATGGGAGCGAAGATCTCTTCGCGCATTTTTCCGCGATCAACATGAGCGGTTTCAAGACCCTCAAGGAAGGTCAGAAAGTTTCCTTCGATGTCGTGCAAGGTCCCAAGGGCAAGCAGGCTTCCAACATTCAGGCTGCCTGAACCAGGGAGAGCAAGCAAGTCCGAAGCCCGTCTGGTTTCAGGCGGGCTTTCTTGTTTCAGGCGACGGTGATCTCGTCCTGCCTTTGCTCACCGAGATTGTCTTTCCAGGCCACCACCAGCCTGTCTCCGGCCTTGATGCTGCGGGTCTTGAAGACAAACAGCGGGTTCTTGGCGACCGAGGTATTCAGTTGACCCTCGACGAGCGGTTTGCCGTTGTGCTGGACGGAGAAGGTCTGGATGAAATTGACGGGCAAGGTCTGCCCCTTGTCGTCCTTGCGCTGCCCGGTTTCCATCGGGTGCTGCATCAGGATGCGGATTTCGGTCATCTCGCCCTGACGCTGGGCGCGCATCTTGATCGGCTCGGCCATGCTTATCCTCCGCACCCGCCGAGGGTTACCTTGATCTCGCGGAAGGCAATGTAGCTCTTCCCATCGGTTGTCCTGACGACTGCACGGATGCGGGTCGTTTCCGCCAGTTTCAGCTGAATCCGGCAATAGGGCAAGGCGGCGCCGGCAAATTCGATGGCGGCGCACAACGGCATCGGATTCCGGTCGGCGAAGACGGCGATGCTGCGGCTGCCGGCTATCTGGCCGGATATTTCGACCTCCACCTTGGCGCCATTCTCGGCAATTTCCGGCGCGTTGATCGAGATGTCGCGCGATTCCGTGGCGGATCCCGCGCCATACGCCCTAAGTGCGTCAGGTGTATTGTTGGCGGTGAAGGCAGCGCGGTTCCACTCGGCGGCAAGCACTCGTCGTGGCAGCAACAAACCACTCCCAATCCACGGCGCGACCAGCGCGCCAGTGCTGCCCTGCAGCAGTCGGCGACGCAGTTCATTCATTCGTGGTCGATTTCGCGGTTGGGCTGGCCTTCCAGTGGCCGGACTTTCCGCCCGCCTTCTCGATCAGGCAGATATTCTCTATGCGCATGCCGCGGTCGACTGCCTTGCACATGTCGTAAACAGTCAGCAAGGCAATCGCGGTCGCAGTCATCGCTTCCATTTCAACGCCGGTGCGGCCGAAGCATTCGGCAGTAACCTCGCAATGGACCGCGCTTTGCGTTTCGTCGACGGTAAAGTCAGCAACAACTTGAGTCAGCGCCAGCGGATGGCAGAGCGGGATCAGTTCGCCAGTGCGCTTGGATGCCTGAATGGCAGCGATTCGCGCGATACCCAGGACATCGCCCTTGCTGGCTGATCCGGAACGGATCAGCGCCAAGGTTTCCGGCTGCATGAAGATGCTTCCGGTGGCGCGCGCAACGCGGGCGCTCTCTGCCTTGCTGCCGACGTCGACCATGTGTGCCTGACCGGCCGCATCGAAGTGGGTAAGTGTCTGATCGATCACGATTAGTTACATCTGGTTACGAGTCACTCAAAGGGGATGCTCCTAGCCGATATATCATACCATCATGCGTTTCATCCATCGTCTGTTTGCCGGAATCCTGGCCTGTGCCCTTACCGGCCAGCTCTTGCGCGCCGAAGGTCTGCCCGAACTGGGTGACGTGGCGAGCAACGAGTTGTCGCTGGCGACCGAAAGGAAGATCGGACAACAGATCATGGACGAGATTCGCTGGCGTGAGCCATCGTATCTTGACGACCCGGATGTCGAGAACTATCTGAACCAGCTTGGCGAACGTCTCGTTGCCATGAGCGACGATCCGGGCATGGGCTTTCAGTTCTTCGCAATCAATGACCTGAGCATCAACGCGTTTGCCATGCCGGGCGGCTTTATCGGTGTCCATGTCGGGCTATTGCTGGCAGTTCAGACAGAGTCGGAACTCGCTGGCGTGCTGGCCCATGAAGTTTCGCATGTGACGCAACGCCACATCGCACGTCAGATATTTCAGTCAAAAAAGCTGTCGATGGCTTCGATGGTCGCCATGGGCCTCTCGCTCCTTGCCGCGCGCTCCAGTCCGCAGGGCGCCATGGCGGCGATCAGCACGACACAGGCCGGCGCGATCGCTGCGCAACTGGCCTATTCGCGCGACTTTGAACGGGAAGCCGACCGCCTGGGTTTCGATATCCTGCGTCGCGCGGGTTACGACGTGCGCGGGATGTCCGGGTTCTTTGCCCGTCTGCAACAGTCAACGCGCCAATATGAGAACAACGCGACTGCCTACTTGCGGACCCACCCGTTATCCGGTGAGCGCATGTCGGACATGCAGAACCGCGAGCAACCGGTTGCCTATCGCCAGGTTGCCGACAGCCAGGAGTTTCAGCTGGTGCGGGCCAGGGTGCGGGCCTTGCAGGGGCGTCCCAGTGACGCGGTCCAAGAATTCGAGACCTTCCTGCGCGACCGGAAATACAGCTCCGAGGCGGGCACCCGCTATGGTCTGGCGGTGGCTTTCGCGCGCAATCGCGACTGGGCGGCGGCCGAACAGGAACTGGCGGCGGTCCGCCGGCTGAAAGCATCGTCGGCGATGGTGGATCGGCAACTTGCCGAGGTCAAGATCGGCCGGGGCGAGAAGGAGGCGGGGCTGACACTCTATCGCGAGGCGATGGTGCGCTACCCGCGCAACCTCTCCGTGCTTTACGGCTATGGCAACACCTTGATTGGCGATAGGCAGTTTGCCGCAGCCCTCAAGTTCGCCGACCTCCAACTCCAGAGTTACCCTCTGGACCTACATTTCCTCAAGATGCGCGCTGATTCCTATGCCGGCCTGGGGCGTCGTTCGCAGCATCATCTCGCACTGGCGGAATTGACTGCTCTCAAGGGGCAGACCGCCGGTGCGATCGAGCAACTGCAACTGGCGCAGCAGGCAGGCGATGCCAACTTCTATGAGATGTCGATGATCGATGGTCGGCTGCGGGAAATGAAGAAGCGTCAGATCGAGGAAATGAAGGAGCGGCGGAATTAGGGGTAAAATCGCCGCCTGTCCTATTGGGTGACCAGCCATGCAAATTGATCGCGATCTTGATGTCAAGGGGCTCAATTGCCCGCTTCCCATTCTCCGTACCAAGAAGGCGCTGAGCGAAATGGAACCCGGCCAGGTGCTTCGCGTACAGGCGACCGATCCCGGCTCGCTGAAGGATTTCGCGGCCTTTGCCAAGCAGACCGGAAATGAGCTGGTCGCGCAAAGAGAAGAGAACCGCGTCTTCGAGTTTTGCCTGAAACGCAGATAGAACCCCAGTTTCGCGCGTTTTTCGAAGATCGGCGGGCGCCGCCGGGGAAGCCCTCGGCTTGGTCTTTCGAAGAGCCGGTCGATTTCCTGACGGTTTCCGACAATGCCGGCCTGGCGGCAGTGCTGCAGGCAGTTGAACGTGGCGGCCTGTGGTCTGTCGCGGCGTTCGACTATGAGCTGGGTTATCTCCTCGAACCGGCGGCAGCGCCTCCCGGGTGGTCGCCATCGGCGGGGCGACCACTGGCGCGGTTCTGGCGGTTCAGGCGCTGTGTCGCGATGACGGCCGAAGCCGCCGAGGCCTGGCTTGCGGCGGAGGAGGTCGGGCAGCCGGCGGGGATAGGTGCCTTGATGCGTGGCATCGACGAAAATTGCCATGCTGCTGCGGTCGACCGCATCCGGGACTACATTTCCGCTGGCGATTGCTATCAGGTCAACTTCACCTTTCCGCTGACATTCCAATGGTTTGGCCATCCTCTGGCGCTCTACGCCAGGCTGCGCGCGCGCCAGCCGGTCAGCTACGGCGGCTTTCTCGGCGATGCCGCAGGTGGCATCGTTTCGCTGTCTCCGGAACTGTTCCTGGAACGGGAAGGTGCTCGTCTGGTCACCCGACCGATGAAGGGAACGCTGGCGCGCGGGCAACCTGCGGAACGCCTGTGCGCCTCGGCCAAGGACCGGGCCGAGAACCTGATGATCGTGGACCTGCTGCGCAACGATCTCGGCCGGGTGGCGACGAGCGGCAGTGTCAGGGTCGAGCGCCTGTTCGAGATAGAGGATTACCCGACGCTCTGGCAGATGGTTTCGGAAGTCTCGGCGAACGCTCCCGGCATCGGCCTTGCGGCAATCCTCCGCGCGCTCTTTCCTTGCGGCTCGGTTACCGGGGCGCCGAAGATCCGCGCCATGCAGATCGTCGGAGAGCTCGAAGGCCGGCCGCGCGGCCTGTATACAGGTGCATTCGGCTGGTTCGCCCCGGACGGAAACTTCCGGCTCAATGTCGCCATCCGTACACTGGAACTTGCAGCTGACCGGACAGGCACGCTGGGCATTGGCAGTGGCATTGTCGCCGATTCCGAACCGGCGGCCGAATGGCAGGAATGCATGCTCAAGGCGGATTTTCTGTGCGATTGTGACCCCGGACTGCGATTGATCGAAACCCTGCGCCGCGAAAATGGGCAGTACCCGCTCCTTGCCGGGCATCTGTCCCGGCTGCGCCGGTCGGCGGATTGGCTTGGCTTCGCCCTCGATGAAATTGCCCTTCGCGGCTGCCTTGACGCGCAGCCCGCCGACGGAATCTGGAGGCTGCGGGTCACGTTGGCGAAGGACGGTGACTTCGCGGTGCAGTGTTTCCCGCTGGCGGACGAACCCGGGCGAATCCGGCATGCCCGGCTGGCGGCAATTCCCATCGACTCCGGAGATCCGCTGCGCGGGCACAAGACCAGCGAACGTGGCATCTACGATGACGCGCTGCGCACTCTGCCGGCAGACCCTGCCATCTTCGACCTGGTGTTTCTGAATGAGCGGGGCGAGGTGGCCGAGGGGGCGCGCAGCAATGTCTTCGTTGACCGCGACGGAATCCTGCTGACGCCACCGCTCGCCAGCGGTTGCCTTCCCGGCGTCCTGCGCGCCGAACTGCTGGCGAGCGGCCGGGCGAGGGAGGCGACCCTGGTTCCCGACGACCTGCAGTCAGATTTCTGGCTGGGGAACGCGCTGCGCGGACTCATCAGGGTACGGTTGCTCGGCCCCGACCAGCCTCAAGGACAGCGCAATCAGCCGCGCAGCCTGCGCAGGTAGAGGCCGATCAGCGAGAACAGGCCGGCGGCAATGCCAAAGTAGAAAGCCTTGGCCGCCACGTCCTGATATTCGATCAGGATCGGGGTGTCGTCTTCAACCCGGTAGCGGATGGTGGTCTGGAAGTGCCAGGATGAAGCTTTGGCCTCGATGACTCCCTTGTCTGTTTTCCATTTGAGCCAGTTCTGCGCCTCCTCGAGGTCGCCGGCTGGTTCGGCGGGGGTCAGCGAGGTATAAAGACCCTTGGCCTTGGCATTGGCCAGGTCGCGATAAGCGAAGCCGCAAGGCTCGTTGTTGGCGCAGACGGCGACGACCCGGAACTCGGGCTTCCAGACGTCACTTTTCTCCCATGGCCAGGCGATGATGAAAGCCACTGTCCACACCCAGACGAGACCGGTGAAGATCATCATGGCCAGGAATATCTTGGCAAGAAAACTGCGGTGGTCGCCGGACATAAATTCCCTTCTCTTCAGTGTCCCAGCCGGTCAAGCTGGGGTTTGAGCTGTTCCAGCGTGGCCGTGAAATCGGCTAGGCGCTGCTTTTCCTGATCGACCACGGCAGCTGGGGCGCGGGCGACGAAGCTTTCGTTGTCCAGCTTGCCGCGGGCGATAGCGATCTGCTTTTCCAGCTTGTCGATCTCCTTGGCCAGACGCTCACGCTCGACGGCAATGTCGATTTCCATCTTGAGCATCAGCCGCGTTTCGCCGACGACGGCGACCGGCGCCATCGCATCGGCCGGCATGTCGGCGACGATCTGCACCTCGGACACCTTGGCGAGTGCCTGCAGGATGGGCGCGAATTCGGCGATCTCGGCGCCACCACCGGCAACGAGCAACGGCATCCGCTGCGCAGGCGAAACGTTCATTTCGCCGCGCAGGTTGCGGCAGGCGTAGGCCAGCGCCTTCAGGCGTTCGACCCTGGATTCTGCAGCGGGGTCGATGCGCGACAGGTCGGCGCGCGGGTAGGCGGCGAGCATGATCGAGTCGTGAGTCTTGCGCCCGGCGATCGGCGCCACCGTCTGCCACAGTTCCTCGGTGACGAAGGGAATCAGTGGATGAGCGAGGCGCAGCACCGTTTCCAGTACGCGGACCAGCGTCCGCCGCGCGCCGCGCCGCTGGGCGTCGTCACCGGTCTGGATCTCGACCTTGGCTATTTCCAGATACCAGTCGCAGAACTCGTCCCAGACGAATTTGTAGATCGCCTGGGCGAGCAGGTCGAAGCGGTAGTCGGCGAAATGCTGCTCGATTTCGGCTTCAACGCGCTGCAACTGGCTGACGATCCAGCGGTCGGCGAAACTGAACTTGAGCCGGGCTTCGCCGTCGGGTGCAACACAGACGCCGCCAGCTTTCTGCTCGTGGTCAAGGGCAAGGTCGTGGCCCTCGACGTTCATCAGCACGAAGCGGGTGGCGTTCCACAGCTTGTTGCAGAAGTTGCGGTAGCCGTCGCAGCGGTTGAGGTCGAACTTGATGTCGCGGCCGGGGCTGGCCAGCGAGGCGAAGGTGAAGCGCAGCGCGTCGGTACCGAAGGCGGGGATGCCTTCCGGAAACTCCTTGCGTGTCTTCTTCGCGATGTTTTCCGCCTGCTTCGGATTCATCAGCCCAGTCGTGCGCTTTTCGATCAGCGCGTCGAGGCCGATACCGTCGATCAGGTCGATCGGGTCGAGCACGTTGCCTTTCGACTTCGACATCTTCTGGCCTTCGCCGTCGCGGATCAGGCCATGCACGTAGACGTGCCTGAACGGGATCTTGCCGGTGACATGCCTGGTCATCATGACCATGCGCGCGACCCAGAAGAAAATGATGTCGAAGCCGGTGACCAGTACGGTCGACGGCAAATACTGCTGCAAAACCGGGTTGACCGCGTCAGCCACCTCGTCGCCGGTCCAGTCAAGTGTCGAGAACGGCCACAATGCGGAGGAGTACCAGGTGTCGAGGACGTCCGCGTCCCGCTTCAGGGGGCCGGTATAGCCTTGCCTGGCGGCCTCTGCTCGGGCTTCTTCTTCGCCGTGGGCGACGAAAATCTCGCCGTCGTCGCCATACCACGCAGGAATCTGGTGACCCCACCACAGCTGGCGGGAAATGCACCAGTCCTGGATGTTGTTCAGCCACTGGTCGTAGGTATTGACCCAGTTTTCCGGGTAGAACCTGATTTCGCCGGAGTGCACGACGTCAAGTGCCTTCTCGGTGATCGACTTGCCATCGGCACCCGGTTTCGACATGGCGACGAACCACTGGTCCGTGAGCATCGGCTCGATGACCACGCCGGTGCGGTCGCCGCGCGGCACCTTGAGCTTGTGTTTGTCGGTCTTCTCAAGTAGGCCGAGGGCTTCGAGGTCGGCGACGACGGTCTTGCGAGCGTCGAAGCGATCGAGGCCGCGATACTTTTCCGGGGCATTGTCATTGATCTTCGCATCCAGCGTCAGGATGGCGATCGTCGGCAGCCCGTGGCGCTGGCCGACTGCGTAGTCGTTGAAGTCGTGGGCTGGCGTGACCTTGACGCAGCCGGTGCCGAATTCGAGATCGACATAGGAATCGGCGATGATCGGGATTTCGCGGTCGGTCAGCGGCAGCTTGACCATCTTGCCGAGCATGTGCTTGTAGCGCTCGTCTTCCGGGTGGACCATGACGGCGGTGTCGCCAAGCATGGTTTCCGGACGGGTGGTCGCCACGGTCAACGTCCCGGAAGCGCCGGAAAGCGGGTAGCGGATGTGCCACATGAAGCCGTCTTCTTCCTCCTGCACGACTTCGAGGTCGGAGACGGCGGTGTGCAGCTCCGGGTCCCAGTTGACCAGGCGCTTGCCGCGGTAGATCAGGCCCTCGTTGTAAAGCCGGACGAAGGTTTCGGTGACCACCCGGTTGAGGCCGGCATCCATCGTGAAGCGCTCGCGCTTCCAGTCCGGGCTGGTGCCCATGCGGCGCATCTGTTGGGTGATGGTGTTGCCGGAGTATTCCTTCCATTCCCAGACCTTTTCCAGGAACTTCTCGCGGCCGAGGTCGTGGCGCGAGATGCCCTGGGCGTCCAGCTGGCGTTCGACGACGATCTGCGTCGCGATGCCGGCGTGGTCGGTACCCGGCTGCCACAGCGTGTTGTGGCCGCGCATCCGGTAATACCGCGTAAGCGCGTCCATCAGCGTCTGGTTGAAGCCGTGGCCCATGTGCAGCGTGCCGGTAACGTTGGGTGGCGGCAGCAGAATGCAGAAACTGTCGGCTGCGCCGCGGTCGACGCCGGCAGCGAAGTAATTCCTGGATTCCCACTCGGGGTACCAGCGGCGTTCGATCTCCGCAGGCTCGAAGGCTTTGGCGAGTTCCATGAATCTGTCGAAATAGGGGAAAGCCGGCGATTATACCGGAGCCCGGCCCCGCTTTCGCCGCGATCTCAGTCGCGTGGCTGGACCAGCGCCACTATGTCGGGTTCGGCGAGGAAGTCGCGGACGGTGCCCTCGATGATGGCCGGAAGTTCGGCTGCGAAGCGATCGTGAACGCGCCGCGCCAGTTCGTTGACGATCATGTCCAGAATTGCCTGATCAAGCACGGGAAAGAACTCTGGCGCCGTCGCCGGTTCCATTTTCGTGTGCGGTTCGGGCACCGTGATGGCAGGCTCGGCATCGACCAGGAGCGGGATGTCTGTCTCCAGGTCGATGGCGTCGACCAGAACCGGCACGTCGTCGAGATCGGCGCTTCGCGAACGTTGCCGGCGCATCAGTTTGTCGGCACGGGCAAGGATGGGGGTGCTCATCAGCCTTCTCCTACCGCTCGCCGAGATCGAAATAGCGGACCTCGTAACCGCGATCCTTGTAGAACTTGACGCGGTCCCGGGCGCTGTTGCGGTCGGCCTCCTCCTGACCCACGACCTCGATCAGGCTTTGGAAACGCGAGAAACCTGGCGGGACGACTTGGCTAAGATTCATCAGCCGGTCATCCTGCGACAGTTGGTCAAGGTTGTCGGTAATGAGGATCGGCGTTTCAGCCGCGAGCGGGGAGTCGCTCCGGCAGTGCGGCACGAAGCCGAGCGCCGAATGCGTCCACAGCAGGCGGTCGACGTTGCTGGCGACGTCCTTCTCGGGCGCATAGACCAGCATCGGCTTGTTCTTCGCATAGGCCCCGCCGAGCAGCGCGCAGGCGGCCGCAATCTTGTCGGACGCCCCATGGTAGAAGAAGACCTGGGTCAATTGAGTTGGCCGGCGCGTTGCAGCAGGTAGTGGGCCAGCAGGGCAACAGGCCGCCCCGTGGCACCCTTGTCCACTCCGGATTTCCAGGCGGTGCCGGCGATGTCGAGGTGGGCCCACTTGAACTTCTTGGTGAAGCGTGACAGGAAACAGGCAGCCGTGACGGCGCCGGCCCAGCGACCACCGATGTTGCCCATGTCGGCGAACGGGCTTTTCAGCAACTCCTGATAATCGTCCCACAGCGGCATGTGCCAGGCGCGATCGTGTGCCTCGTCGCCGGCAGCGAGCAGTTCACGGGCCAGCGCGTCGCGGTTGGCGAAGAGGCCGCTGGCGACGCCGCCCAAGGCGACGACACAGGCGCCGGTAAGCGTCGCGACGTCGATGACGGTGTCCGGTTCGAAACGTTCGGCATAGGTCAGCGCATCGCAGAGGATCAGCCGGCCCTCGGCATCGGTGTTGAGAATCTCGATGGTCTGCCCGGACATCGAGGTGACGATGTCTCCCGGGCGAGTGGCGCCACCACCGGGCATGTTTTCGGTCGCCGGCACGATCACCGTCAGGTTGATCGGCAATTTCAGCCGAGCGACCGCCTGCAGTGTGCCGAGCACGCCAGCGGCGCCGCACATGTCGTACTTCATCTCGTCCATCTCGGCTGCCGGTTTGAGCGAGATCCCGCCCGTATCGAACGTGACGCCTTTGCCGATCAGGACGACGGGCTTCGCGCCAGTCGCCCCGCCCCGGTAGCTGAGAACGATCAGCTTGGGCGGCTGGTGCGAACCGGCGGCGACCGCGAGGAGGGAGTGCATGCCGAGCTTTTCCATATCGGCGCGCTCGAGAACCTCGAATTCCAGGTTGAATTCCCGCGCCATCGTCTGGGCGTGCTCCGCCACATGCGCCGGGTGGCAAATGTTCGGGGGCAAATTGCCGAGATTCCTGGCTGTCGCCATTCCCTCGGCAATTGCCAATCCCTGCGCCAGGCCTTGTTCGGCACGCCCGTGGTCATCGCGCCGGTTGACCGCGAGCGTCAGTTTGCGCAGCGGGCGACGTACCACGTCCTTCTTGCTCTTGAACGCGTCGAACCGGTAAGTGGCCTCCAGCGCGATCATCGCTATCTGGCGCACGCGCCAGGCGAGACTACGCTTCCCTACGGGCAGCTCGGTCAGGAACAGAGAGGCATCCATGGCGCCAGTCTCGTCGAGGGTCTTGACCGCGACGCGGATGGCGTCGAGAAATTCCTTTTCGTGAAATTCCTTTTCCTTGCCCAGACCAACCAGCAGGACGCGACCACAGAGAGTGCCGGGCACATTGTGCAGCAGCAGCGTACGACCGGTCTTGCCTTCCATGTCACCCCGGCTGATGATGTCGGAGATGTAGCCGCCGGCAGCTTTGTCCAGCAGCTCGGCGGGCAGGGTGAGCCCTCGCGGCTCGAAAACGCCGACCACGACACAAGCGCTCCGCAGCTTCTCCGGGCTGCCGCTTTTTATGCTAAATTCCAATCGCTGCTCCAGTTCATCGATATCTCAATACCCGCGGGATTATCCCCGCATTTTTTCGGTTTCGTCAAAGCATGATATTCGAGCGCGCCGCCCGGCGCGAGTTAGCTCAGGCAGCCTCCGGCATTGGTGTCGCCCTGCTGGCCATCCTGACCTCCACGCAGTTGATCCGCCTTCTGAAGGATGCGGCCGGGGGGCGCATCGCGCCCGAAGCTGTAGCCTCGCTGCTTGGTTTTGCGGCTCTGAATTTCATGCCGATACTGCTTTCGCTGACACTGTTCGTGGCGATTCTGCTGACTCTTTCCCGTGCCTACCGTGATTCTGAAATGGTGGTCTGGTTCTCCTGCGGTCAGCCCCTGACGGCCTGGATTCGTCCGGTGCTGAAGTTCTCCTGGCCGATCCTGCTGGCCATTGCAATTCTCGCCGGCTTCCTGTCTCCCTGGGCCAACTACAACACCGCCGAATACAAACAGCGACTTTCGGCGCGCAGCGATGTATCGCAGGTTTCGCCTGGCGCATTCCGCGAGGCCAAGCGCGGCCAGCGCGTGTATTTTGTCGAGTCTCTGGCCGACGATGCGAGCCGGGTTGGCAACGTTTTCGTCGCCTCGCTGCAGGAGGGCAAACTGGGCGTCGTCATGTCCGATACCGGGTATCACGAAACTGCGGCCAACGGCGACCGCTTCGTGGTTCTCGAGAGAGGACGGCGGTACGAGGTCGAGCCCGGAACACCAGAGTTCAAGGTCATGGAGTTCGAGCGCTACAAGGTGCGGACAGAGGATGGTGAAGCCAAGCCGACGGAACGCTCGCCCAGCCGGCTACCGATCACGGAGTTGGTCCTTGATCAGAGCAATCAGGCACGCGGCGAGCTATTGTGGCGGATCGGGTTGCCGGTGTCGGCAATCGTCCTGGCGCTGATGGCAATTCCCCTGTCTTATGTGAATCCACGCGCCGGGCGTTCCGCCAACATGTTGATCGCCATTTTGATCTATGCAATCTACAGCAACTTCATTTCGCTGAGTCAGGCCTGGGTGGCGCAGGGCAAGCTGTCGTTCTGGGTGGGGGTCTGGGCCGTCCATGCGCTGATGGCGCTGCCGTTGCTGTTGCTGTTTTACAGGCGCAGCGTGGTGGAAATGCCATGGCAGCGGAGGCGCGCCTGATGTTTCGCCTTCGGCTCTATCAGCGCTACCTGATGCGCGAGACATTCGCGGCCATTTTTCTGGTACTTGCGGCGTTCCTTGCGCTGTTCAGTTTTTTTGATCTGATCAACGAATTGCGCAGCGTCGGCAAGGGAGGCTATCAACTTGGTCACGCGTTGGTTTTCGTGGCCTTGAGCCTCCCAGGACTGATCTATGAACTGATTCCCATCGCGGCGCTGATCGGTGCCCTGTACGCGCTTTCCACGCTGGCCAGACATTCGGAGATTACCGTCCTCCGTGCTTCCGGGCTGGCGACCCGCGACTTGCTGCTGACGCTTTTTCGGGTCGCCGGCTTGCTGGCATTGTTGACCATGATGGTAGGCGAGTTGTTGGTGCCGGTTTCCGAGCGTCTGGCCCAGGAGCTGAAAACGCGGGCGCTCAGCAAGGTGATTGCCCAGCAGGGCTTCGAGACAGGCCTGTGGGTGAAGGATGGACGCAGTTTCATCAACATTCGCCGGGCGACTCCCGATGCGCGCCTGCAAGGCTTGCGCATCTACAAGTTTGACGCAGCGAACGCGCTTCAATCAGTGACCGATGCCGAGGAAGCCAGCTTTCAACCACCGGATCACTGGTTGCTGCATGAAGTTGTGCGTACGTCGATTGATGGCGACACCTCGCGGATCGAGCGTGCCGAGACGGCCGAATGGGCATCAGCGGTGACGCCGGACTTGCTGGCCGTCCTGATGGTCTCGCCGGAACGCATGTCGCTGATAAGCCTGGCAAGCTACACCCAGCACCTGTCAGACAATCGCCAGAAGACCGAACGCTACGAGATTGCCATCTGGAAGAAGCTTGTCTACCCACTGGCGGCGCTGGTCATGGTGGCGCTGGCCCTGCCTTTCGGCTACTCGCACAATCGGATGGGCGGCGTCAGCCTGAAGATTTTTGCGGGTGTCATGTTCGGCATTCTTTTCTACATGCTCAACGGACTTTTCTCGAATCTTGGCGTCATCAATTCATGGCCGCCATTCGCCAGTGCTACGGCGCCTTCAGGCATCTTTCTGCTGGCGGCAATCGGAATGCTGTGGTGGGTCGAGCGGCGCTGAGGCGACCCGGAGATCATTACCCTTCGGAAGAGACGATGCAGGTCCCGGCGATCCGGTCGTGCAGGAATTGCCGGTCCCTGTCGAAGACCGCCCAGAATAGACCAAAGCCGCACAACAGGATGCTTGGCCAAGCGGCCAGGTAACGCAGTATTGCCTGCGGGGGGCGCAAGCTTGCACCATCGCTGCCGGCCAGGCGCAGCTTCCACGTCTTCATTGGCAAGGTCTGGCCACCGTTGAGCCAGAACCAAACGAAATAGACCATCAGCAGCACCAGAACATGCAACCACAGCAGCCTGCCGGGGATAGCCAGTCCGAAAGCGTTGAGGACGATTTGGGGCAGGAGAAACCCGATCAGCAGGACCGCGAATACGACGAGGCCCTCGTACAGCATGCTGGCAAGGCGTCGCCCAATGCCAGGCAATGCTTCAATCATCAATTCTTGCCGGGCTCAGCCGGTGGCGGGGCGGCAACTGCATTTTCCGCAGTGGTGGCCTCTGTCTCCTGCGTTGCCGGCAACGGCTCGGTCGCTGACGGCGCCAGGAGCTGCGATGATTTTCCCTCTTGGCGAATGCGCTGCTGTTCTTCAGGCGGCAGGCTGGAATACGCTTCCCATTTCTGCTTGACCGCCTGCTTCTGTTCCAATGGGAGTTGATTGAATTCCTTGTAACTATCCCTGGCTTTGGCGCGTTGTTCGGGGGTCAGACTAGCCCATTCGCGCATCCGATCCTGCATGCGCCGCTGTTCTTCCGGATTCATACGGGGATAGCGCTCGGCAATCCCCAGCCACTTCTTGCGGCGGATATTGTCGAGTTTGTCCCATTCCGCCGCGAGGGGTGCGAGGATCGACTGTTGCTGCGTGCTGAGCAGGCTCCAGCCGGGCTGTGGCGGGGTGCCAATAACTACGGTGGTTGGCGGCTGGGCGGCTACCGGTGCCGTCAGCGCCAGGCAGAGAATTATTCCGCCGATGTATCGTCTTTTAACCATTCGAAGAAATCGCTATCCAGAAAGGCTTCGGGAGGCAGGTCGTCGGAAAGCAGGGCGCTGTCCACTTCCTCAATGGCCGAAACGTACGTCACGCTATCGATGTAGAAGGAAATCCACATCCCCAGCAACAGTGCGAGGACGGCCAGTATTTGCCGCAGGTGGCGGTTGTCGGACGAGAAATGGAAATGGCCATGACCATGCTGGCCGGCCAGCGCCAAACGAGGCACTTCCTGTTTCTGGCGCGACAACGCCAGATGGCGGGCAGCCTCCAGCCGCCGTGCGGAGGCTGCAGGGATGTCTTTCAGTCCATGGTTCAGCGCTTGCCGAACTCGCGATGCATAACGTTCTTCGTTCATAGTCTGATGCCTTTCGCCGACAGGGCGGCTGCCAGCGCGTGGGTGGCGCGCGAGCAATGGGTCTTGACGCTGCCTTCTGAGCAGCCCATCACCGCTGCGGTCTCAGCGACGTCCATGTCCTCCCAGTAACGCATGAGGAAGGCTTCCCGTTGACGTGTCGGCAGTTTTTTTATTTCCTCGTCGATTGCCGCGAGGGTCTGGGACTGAAGAAGCTGGCTTTCCGGCGTGTGCGGACCATTTGGGCCATCATCCACGGCCAGGGTTTCCAGCGGGTCGTGGTCGCTATCATCGTCAGGCGAAAAGGCGGACAGGACGGTGGTCCACATCGAGCGAACCTTGCTGCGCCGATAGAAGTCGCGAATCGTGTTCTGCAGGATGCGCTGAAAGAGCATGGGGAACTCTTCGACTGGACGGTTACCATACTTTTCGGCAAGCTTGAGCATGCTGTCCTGAACGATATCGAGCGCGTTCTCCTGTTCGCGCACGGCAAACATGGCCTGCTTGAACGCGCGTCGTTCAACGGACTCAAGAAAAAAAGCCAGTTCGTTGGGTGAGGCCAGGGTTGTCTCTTCCGGTGGAAGGCCTTGAAAAGCCTAAGGATATGCTGTAACGCCTTGACCGAACAGGGTCGCTGCTTTAAGGTTACACGTTTTCAGGTAACAGCGATATTGGGCTCAAGTATGATGATCAGCGGTGCGGAAATTGTAGTCAGGTGCCTGCAGGAAGAAAAGGTCGAGTGTGTTTTCGGTTACCCGGGGGGTTCCGTTCTGCACATTTATGATGCCCTCTTCAAGCAGGATCAGGTAAAGCACATCCTGGTCCGCCACGAGCAGGCAGCAATCCATGCAGCCGACGCCTACTCGCGCTCGTCGCAGAAGGTTGGTGTCGCATTGGTGACTTCGGGTCCCGGGGTCACCAATACGGTCACGGGCATTGCCACCGCCTACATGGACTCCATTCCCGTGGTTGTCATTACCGGTCAGGTGCCGACGGCCTACATTGGCCAGGATGCATTTCAGGAGTGTGACACGGTCGGCATTACCCGGCCCTGCGTCAAACACAATTTTCTGGTCAAGGACGTCAAGGACTTGGCGCTCGTACTCAAGAAAGCGTTCCACATCGCTGCAACCGGTCGTCCCGGTCCGGTCGTGGTTGATATCCCGAAGGATGTCACCGCTCAGGTGTGCGAGTTCGAGTACCCCAAGTCCATCCACATGCGCTCATACAACCCGGTGGTCAAGGGACATCTTGGGCAGATCAAGAAGGCCGTGCAGATCCTTCAGGAAGCGAAGCGTCCGATCATCTATTCCGGTGGCGGTGTCATCTTGTCGGATGCGGCGCGCCAGTTGACCGAGCTCGCACGCCGGCTGAATTTCCCGGTTACCAATACGCTGATGGGGCTTGGTGGCTATCCGGCCACTGATCGGCAGTTCGTGGGCATGCTCGGCATGCATGGAACCTATGAAGCCAACAATGCCATGCACTACGCGGATGTCATTCTCGCGGTCGGCGCCCGCTTCGACGACCGTGTGATCGGCAACCCGGACCATTTCGGTGAGGAAAAGCGCCGTGTGATCCACATCGATATCGACCCTTCGTCGATCTCCAAGCGGGTCAAGGTTGACGTCCCGATTGTCGGCAATGTGGCCGATGTGCTTGAGGAAATGATCAGGTTGGCCGCAGCCGGCTTCAAGGCAAATCCGGAACTTGCCAACTGGTGGAAGCAGATCGATGAATGGCGTGGACGCGAGAGTCTGCGCTACACGCAGGATCAGATGATCATGCCTCAGTATGTGATGGAAAAGCTCTACGAGGTGACCGGCGGCGATGCCTTCATCACTTCGGACGTCGGCCAGCACCAGATGTTTGCCGCCCAGTACTATCATTTCGACCAGCCGCGACGCTGGATAAACTCTGGCGGTCTGGGAACGATGGGGGTGGGCCTGCCGTATGGCATGGGTGTGTTGATGGCCCATCCGGGTGCGCAGGTTGCCTGTGTTACGGGTGAGGGTTCGATCCAGATGTGCATCCAGGAATTGTCAACATGCAAGCAGTATGGTTTCCCGATCAAGATCATCAACCTGAATAACGGCATGCTGGGCATGGTCCGTCAGTGGCAGGAGATGTTCTACTCGAAGCGCTATTCGCAATCCTACGTTACTTCGCTGCCCGATTTCGTCAAGCTGGCCGAAGCGTATGGACATGTCGGCATGAAGATCGACAAGCCCGAAGATGTCGAGCCGGCGTTGCGCAAGGCCTTCACCGAGCATAGGGATGACCTGGTGTTCATGGATTTCATCATCGACCCGGTGGCCAATGTTTTCCCGATGATTGCGGCTGGCAAGGGGCTGACCGAAATGATCCTCGCCGAAGAACTGTAAGCGGGGAAGGAAGAGACTATGCGACACATCATTTCCGTCCTGATCGAAAACGAATCGGGAGCACTTTCACGCGTGGCGGGGCTGTTCTCGGCTCGCGGCTACAACATCGAATCGCTGACGGTGGCGCCGACGGAGGATCCCTCGCTGTCGCGAATGACCATTCTGACCCGAGGTTCGGACGACGTGATCGAGCAGATCACGAAACACCTCAACAAGCTGATTGATGTGGTCAAGGTGGTTGATCTTTCCGAAGCAGCTCACGTCGAGCGCGAAATGATGCTGATCAAGGTGCGCGCCACTGGCAAGGATCGCGAAGAGATGAAGCGGATGGCCGACATCTTTCGAGGGCGCATCATCGACGTCACCGAAACGACCTATGTTGTCGAACTGACCGGATCCAGTTCCAAGCTTGATTCCTTCATTGCCGCACTCGATGGCGGCCTGATTCTCGAAACCGTTCGCACCGGCGTCTGTGGCATCGGTCGCGGCGATCGTATCCTTAAAGTCTGACCACCTGAACATAAAGAGGATCTCATGAAAGTTTATTACGACAAGGACGCCGACCTCTCGCTGATCAAGGGCAAGAAGGTTGCCATCGTCGGTTACGGTTCCCAGGGTCATGCCCATGCCCAAAACCTGAATGATTCCGGTGTCAAGGTCACTGTTGGTCTGCGCAAGGGCGGCGTCTCCTGGAAGAAGGCAGAAGCTGCTGGTCTGAAGGTCGAAGAAATCGCCAAGGCTGTCAAAGCGGCCGACGTGGTCATGATGCTTCTGCCTGACGAGAACATTCCGCAGGTATACAACGAGGAAGTCGGGCCGAATCTCAAGAAGGGCGCCGCGCTGGCATTCGCTCACGGCTTCAACATCCATTACAACCAGGTTGTGCCGCGCGACGACGTCGATGTAATCATGGTTGCGCCGAAGGGCCCTGGCCACACCGTGCGGTCCGAGTACCTGAAGGGCGGCGGCGTGCCGTCCCTGATCGCTGTCTATCGGGACAGGACGGGCAAGGCGAAGGACATCGCTCTTTCTTACGCTGCAGCCAATGGGGGAACCAAGGGTGGAGTCATTGAGACCAACTTCCGCGAAGAAACCGAAACCGACCTGTTCGGTGAACAGGCAGTGCTCTGCGGCGGCGCAGTGGAACTGGTCAAGATGGGTTTCGAAACCCTGACCGAAGCCGGTTATGCGCCAGAAATGGCCTATTTCGAATGTCTGCATGAACTGAAGCTGATCGTCGACCTGATGTACGAGGGCGGTATCGCCAACATGAACTATTCGATCTCCAACAATGCGGAGTATGGCGAATACGTTACTGGTCCCGAAGTCATAAACGAGCAATCCCGTGCCGCCATGCGCAACGCATTGAGGCGCATCCAGAACGGTGATTACGCGAAGATGTTCATCCTCGAAGGCCGCACCAACTACCCTGCGATGACTGCCCGTCGCCGCCTGAATGCGGTGCATCCAATCGAGACGGTGGGCGAGAATCTGCGTGACATGATGCCCTGGATCAAGAAGAACAAGCTGGTCGACCAGTCCAAGAACTGATTGCTGGATCGAAGGCTGGACAGGATGTGATTGCTGCGTTTGTGCTTGGCCCAGTCCTGGCTCCGGGCGGTGCAGAGAGTCTGTACCGCCCTTGTTGTATGCAGATTCGGAAGGCAAGCGGTGTATTCTCTTCCGTGTCGTCAATTCAGTAGTTAACCATGACAGAACTCAAGCCCCGTAAAGCCCTGTTTAACCCGGAACTCAAGCGACGCGGCATTTTTCTGCTGCCCAACCTGTTCACAACGGCGGCGCTGTTTGCGGGCTTCTTCGCCATCGTTCAGGCGATGCAGGGCGACTTCGAGCGGGCCGCGATGGCCATTTTCATCGCCATGGTGCTTGACGGCCTCGACGGGCGCGTGGCGCGTCTGACGCATACGCAGTCAGCGTTCGGTGCCGAGTACGATTCGCTGTCCGACATGGTCAGCTTCGGCGCGGCGCCGGCTCTGGTCGTTTACGAATGGGCCTTGCGCGATCTGGGGCGGCTGGGCTGGATAGCGGCCTTCATTTATTGTGCTGGTGCGGCCCTGCGTCTGGCACGCTTCAACACGACGCTCGAAGTTATGGACAAACGGTATTTCCAGGGTCTGCCTTCGCCGGCGGCCGCAGCGCTGGTGGCTGGTCTGGTCTGGGTCATGATTGACACAGGGATCTCCGGCAGCGACGTGCGCTGGCTTGCTTGCGGGCTGACGATTTTTGCCGGCGTGACGATGATCTCCAATGTCCGCTACCACAGTTTCAAGGACATCAACCTTCGCAAGAGCGTGCCGTTTTTTGTTGTGGCGGCCATTGCACTGGGTTTCGCCCTGGTTGCCTACAGCCCTGAAATCGCCCTGTTCGGATTTTTTGTCCTTTACGGTTTGTCTGGCTACGTGCTGGCTGCAGTCGGCATGTTCAAGCGCAGGAGCCTCTGACGCTTCGGAGCAGAAAAATGAAAGAGCATCTTGTAATCTTCGACACCACTCTGCGCGACGGCGAGCAGAGTCCCGGCGCCTCGATGACCCGGGAGGAAAAGCTTCGCGTGGCCCGCCAGCTCGAGAAGATGCGGGTGGACGTGATCGAGGCCGGCTTTGCAGCGGCTTCTCCCGGCGATTTCGATGCCATCCACGCGATTGCCCACACGATCAAGGAGTCGACCGTCTGTTCGCTGGCGCGCGCCAACGAAAACGACATCCGCCGGGCGGGCGAGGCGATCAGGCCGGCAAGATCGGGGCGCGTCCATACGTTCATTGCCACTTCGACCATCCACATGGACAAGAAGCTGCGCATGAGCCCGGATCAGGTTGTCGAGCAGGCGATCAGGGCCATTGGCTGGGCCCGCGAGTATACGGATGACGTCGAGTTCTCCGCGGAGGACGCCGGTCGCTCGGAACTCGACTTCTTGTGCCGGATATTCGAGGAAGTGATCAAGGCGGGCGCGACCACGATCAATGTTCCGGACACCGTGGGATACAACATTCCGTTCCAGTACGCCGAAACCATGCGCCAGCTGATCGAGCGCGTACCCAATTCGGACCGGGTGATCTGGTCGGTGCATTGCCATAATGATCTCGGGCTGGCGGTGTCCAATTCGCTGGCAGCGGTCTTGGCCGGTGCGCGCCAGGTCGAGTGCACGATCAACGGCCTCGGCGAACGGGCAGGCAATGCCTCGCTGGAAGAGGTTGTGATGGCGGTACGTACGCGGAGTGACGTCTTCCCGGTGGAGACGCGGATCGACACGACGCAGATCGTTCCAGCCTCGAAGCTGGTATCGCAGATCACCGGTTATCCCGTGCAGCCCAACAAGGCGGTCGTGGGCGCCAATGCCTTCGCTCACGAAGCCGGCATTCATCAGGATGGCGTCCTCAAGCATCGGGAAACCTACGAAATCATGCGTGCCGAAGACGTCGGCTGGGCGCAGAACAAGCTCGTTCTTGGCAAGCATTCGGGGCGCAATGCCTTCAAGGCCCGCCTGCAGGAACTTGGCATCGAACTGGAAAGCGACGAGGCGCTGAATGCCGCCTTTTCGCGCTTCAAGGAATTGGCCGATCGAAAACACGAGATTTTCGACGAAGACCTCCATGCACTGGTCTCGGACGAACTGGTGACGCCGGAACACGAGCATTACAAGCTGATCTATTCACACGTGTGTTCCGAGACCGGCGAGATGCCACATGCCAGGGTGATCCTGAGTGTCGGCGGCGTCGAACGCAAGGGTGAGGCCGGTGGCGGGGGTCCGGTCGACGCCACGTTCAAGGCGATCGAGAGCATCGCTGGGAGCGGCGCCGAGCTTCTTCTCTATTCGGTCAATGCCATTACCACCGGCACGGATGCCCAGGGTGAAGTGACGACCCGCTTGGCCAAGGCTGGCCGGATCGTCAATGGCAATGGCGCGGATACCGACATCGTCATCGCCTCGGCGCGTTCCTATCTGAATGCGCTGAACAAGTTGCACTCCAGTCTCGACCGGGTGCGCGCGCAGGGCGACGTCTGATCGACCCCGGCCCGACTCGGTCGTTTAGCCTGGGCGGGTCGCCTTTTCCTCTTGCACCGGGCGCGTGGCACGGATGTTGAGAATGGTCGCGACGAACACCGACGCCGCCAGCAAGGTTTCGGCGATCGCGAGTTTTTGAGAAAGACCGCTGTCGCTGGTGGCACGAGTCAGACCTTCGAGCAGGTAGAATTGGATGAACAGAGACATCCATTTGTACGTGTAGCGCTTGCCACGCAGGATGCCGAACAGCGGCGCCAGCAGGAACACGGCCTTGAGGGCCAACCACGAGCCGCCCGGCTTGAGTGGCGCCCACCAGAGTTCCCAGCCAAGGCAAAGAAAAATCAGGGCGATCAGGCTGGCGCTGGCGACTAACTGATAACGTCCGGCGGTCACGGTCGACCCAGTTTCAGGGCGATATTTGCCAGCCGCCTGCCCTGGATGAAGGCGAGCCGGCTTTCGGCGTCGGACAGCAACGGGTTGCCGCCAGCGCCGGCAACATGGCTGGCGCCATAGGGTGTCCCGCCCTGCTGTGTATGGCTGACGTCCGGCTCAGTGAACGGCAGGCCCATGACCAGCATCCCGTGGTGGATCAGCGGCAGGGTCATCGACAGCAGGGTTGCCTCGTTGCCGCCGTGCTGGCTGCTGCTTGACGTGAACACGCAAGCCGGCTTGCCGACCAATGTGCCGTTCTGCCAGGCGGCCAAGGTGCCGTCCCAGAAATACTTCATCGGAGCCGCCATGTTGCCGAAGCGAACCGGGCTGCCAAGCGCCAGGCCAATGCATTCGTCGAGATCTGCTGCGTCGACGTACGGTGCGCCGGATTCGGGAACTCCGCCTTCTGTCACCTCGCAGACGGTCGACACGCGGGGCACGGTGCGCAGCCGTGCCTGGACGCCGGGGACCGATTCGATCCCGCGCGCTATCCGCTCGGCGAGGGCGCGCACCGAGCCACGATGACTATAGTAGAGAACGAGGATGTCATGCATGGTCGGCTATTATACGGCCCCATGCAGACTCACTCCCGATATCGACGGTCGCCGCCCAAGGCGAGCGCACCCCGAACGATCTTCCGCCGCTTCCGCACCGAGAACATGATGCAGACCAGTTCTGCCTTGGCATTCACGACGCTGATGGCGCTGGTGCCGCTGGTGACGCTCATATTGTCGGTGGCCGATGCCGTTCCGTATCTGAATCTGCTGCTGACCCGACTCGAAGTGCTGATTCAGGGTTCATTGCTGCCGAGCGGGGCGGCTGGTACCATTTCCGGCAGCATTTCCCGTTTTTCGCACCGTGCCCAGCAGTTGACCCTGGCCGGAATCGCTTTCCTGAGCATCACCGCCTTCATCCTGATGCACACGATCGAACGCGCGTTCAATCACGTCTGGCAGGTCAAGCCGCGGCCCTTCCTCGCCCGTCTCAAGCTCTATCTGTTCGCGATAGTCGTGTGGCCATTCGTTCTGGCTGCGGTGGCCGCCGCCGTCTCGTTCGCCGTCACCACGTCTGTCGGCTTCATCGAGGAGGTGGCGTGGGTGCGCCGTGCGTCTCTCAAAGCGATTTCGGTGACCGTCCTCGGCATGTTCTTTTCGTTCTTGTACCACGCGGTGCCGAATGCGCCGGTGTCGTGGCGCGGCGCGTTGCTTGGCGGTCTGTTCGCCTCGCTGGCCTTCGCCATCATGCAGAAGCTCTTTGAGTGGTTCTTGGCGAGTTCCGCAATTCTGAAGAGCGTTTACGGTGCGTTTGCCGCATTCCCGGTTTTCCTGGTCTGGCTGCACCTGAGCTGGGCAGTCGTCCTCTTCGGGGGACTGATTGTCGCTACAACAGCTCGTCCGGCTCGACGCTGAAGACCTCGATCCGCGGGGTTTGCTCGGTCAGCGCAGTGGGGCGGACACCGCGAACCCCGCTATCCTTATCCCCGACCAGCACGATCAGCCTGTGTTCGCGCCCGCTCAACTTGCCGGCTGCGGTCACCAAGGCCGGCAGCATGCGTAACGGTGGCGTTTCCGGAAGGATCAACGCCGAGAGCCTGTCAGCTTCGATTTCTGCCGGTCGAACGATTTCCGCTGCAATGGCCTGCGCGGCGAGTAACTGCATGCCAAGTTCGATGTGCTCTGAACTATCGGATAGGGCCCAGCGGATGATACCTACGCTCCAGTTCGGATCAGGTTCGCCGCGGTCGTCCGTCCGTTGAATGGCAACAATATCACCAATCAACAGATTCGCTGTCTCGCCCGAAATGTGCATCAACGAGTAGCCATCGGGGCTTTCGTTGGTCACCATCCACTCGCTGATCTGCCCTTCCTGGCCCGGATGCCTGATCAATTGCCAGAGTTGCTCAAATCCGGCGCACAGATTTACCCGGTACGACTGACGGCGGCGTGGGAACCTGCGTGCCGCCGGCTGGCCCCAGAGCAGATTGAGACGGCGCAACACGCCGCGCCCGGCGGGTGTATCCGCGAAATCCGGGATGCCGAGGCGTGAAGCGTGCGTCCCTTTGGTGAGCGCGGCGAGTTGCTCCCGGGCATCCCTGGCGATGAGATCGCATGCAAAATACAGGACCAACAAGTCGCTGGGCGGCGACCGCCGCGCCAAGGCTTGGGCTGGAAAGTCCTTGTCCAGAGCCACCCAGAACACTCCTTTGTGGTCAAGAGGTGGGCGCTCGAGGATGTCGACTGGCTTGACGCATGACGCTATGTAGTCGGCGACGAATTCAAGTTCGCTGTAACAGAATGATGCGGGCTGGGCAATTCCGGCCAGCAGTGTGCGGAGATAGGACTGTTCGATTGACGGTTCGCTGTCGGATCCTGGTCTGTCGGCGATGCCGAGCCGGCGGGAGGTGCGGTACGCGGCATGCAGTTGCTGCCAGACTCCGAGCCCGCTGGGCGAAGCAGTGTGGTGGCTGATGCGAAGGTGCCAGGCAATGCCCTTCATGATGTGCCGTAGCACGTCCTGCGGGGCGCGCCCGGGCGGTATGGGGCGGGGGGCGAGGAATTCGGGGAGCGTGTTGAAATACTCCTGGATCAGCGCAGCCAGAAGTTCCTGAATGAGGCGGGTGCGTCGCCGAACCCTTCGCGAAACCGGGAGCGTGACCTCTTGCAGCAACGGCAACTCTTCCCTGACTATCCTTTCGGCATGCTCGAAAAGTCGGTCGAGCAACAGGATGCGCTGTTCTGTCGGGGCGGCTTCTCGTAACAGAAGCACCTGCCTGAGCAATTGCTCGGCATCATCTGGGTGCGTTCTGCCATTTGCATGGACAAGCCACTCCTCAACGGACTTGACTTTTCCGTCGGCGGAATTTTGAGAAGAAATCGTGGCATCCTGTAACATATACGGCTCCAGAATAGCCGATCGTGGCGACATTTGCCATGTCCGAGCGACCAATGGCGGGCGCGCCCCGCTGTCTGGTAAGGCGTTACTGGCATTCCCGTCAAGGATATTGTATTTCCTTGATTAGGCGATATAATCTCCGGTCTTTTTTCCAGCACTGAAAGAATTCCATGGTTGTCATTCGCCTCGCCCGTAGCGGCGCCAAGAAGCGTCCTTTCTACAATATGGTTGTAGCAGATTCCCGTGACCGTCGAGATGGACGTTTTGTCGAGCGCATCGGTTTCTACAATCCGGTTGCCGCCGGCAATGCAGAGGGTCTGCGGGTTGCTACCGATCGTCTGGCCTACTGGCAGAAGAATGGCGCCCAGCTGTCGCCGACGGTTGCCCGTCTGGTCAAGCAGCACGCCGCCCAGCAGGCCGCTTAAGCGGTCAGCACTTTGGCCGGCGACGACATCGTCGTACTGGGGCGGCTCGCGGACCCCTACGGGATGCAGGGCTGGCTCAGGTTGTACCCTTTTGGTGACGATCCACTGGCCTGGGGCAAGATGCCGGCCTGGTGGGTTGGCAAGGAAGGTGGGCCGTGGCGTGCGTGCCGGCTGAATGGCCTAAAAGCACATGCTGAAGGTCTGGTGGTGATGCTGGATGGCGTCGCGGACCGGACTGCTGCCGAAGCGATGAAGGGGTTTCTGGTCGGGGCGCCGCGCGCAGCGTTGCCGAAGACCGCAGAGGATGAGTTTTACTGGGCCGATCTGGTCGGCCTGGAAGTCATCAATACCGTTGGCGAACGACTGGGCAAGGTGGTCGGCTTGATCGAAACGGGGGCCAACGCGGTATTGCGCGTGGTTGGTGATGAAGGTACCGAACGCCTGCTGCCATTCGTGTCGGCGGTGGTGCTGGCGGTAGAGCAGGACGCGGGACTGATCCGTGTCGAGTGGGGCAGCGACTGGTGATCCGGTTCGACTGCATTACCATCTTCCCGCAGATGTTCGTTGCGGTGACGCAAAGCGGCATTACCCGCCGGGCGCTGGAAGAGCGGCGCTGGGAGTTGCAAGTCTGGAATCCGAGGGATTTCGCCGAGAATTCTTCGGGCCGGGTTGATGATCGCCCCTTCGGGGGTGGGCCGGGAATGGTGATGCAACCGGGGCCGCTGGAGAAGGCAATCGTGGCTGCGAAGCTGCAGCAGCGCGAGGCGGGACTGGCGGGGACCTTGGTCATCTACCTTTCGCCGCAAGGCGCGCCGCTCACACATGAGCGGGCGATGCAGCTGGCGGCCGGCGATGAAGGCTTGATCCTTCTTTGCGGGCGTTATGAAGGGGTTGACGAGCGTCTGATCGAGCGCTGCGTCGATGAGGAAATTTCGATCGGGGATTTTGTGCTGTCCGGTGGCGAGTTGCCGGCGATGGTGTTGATTGATGCCGTTGTCCGCCAGTTGCCGGGAGTGCTCGGAGATTCCGCTTCGGCGGTAGAAGATTCGTTTGTCGGTGGTTTGCTGGATTGTCCGCACTACACCCGCCCGGAGGTTTATGAGGGCGAGGCGGTGCCGGAAGTGCTGGTGTCCGGCGACCACAAAAGCATTCGACGCTGGCGGCTGAAACAGTCGCTGGCGCGAACCCGGAAGCGCCGGCCGGATTTGCTGGCGCACCGCGGGTGGACCGCGGAAGAAGCGCAACTCCTCACGGAAATAGTCGGAGCGGAGCAATGCGGTGAGTAGGTATTCATAATTTTAAGGATCTCACATGAACCTGATTCAACAGCTGGAACAAGAAGAAATTGCCCGCCTGGGCAAGACCCTCCCCGAATTCGCGCCGGGCGACACTGTCGTCGTTCAGGTTAAGGTCAAGGAAGGAACCCGCGAGCGTTTGCAGGCCTACGAAGGTGTCGTCATCGCAAAGCGCAACCGGGGCCTGAACTCTTCCTTCATCGTGCGCAAGATTTCGTCCGGCGAAGGCGTCGAGCGCACCTTCCAGACTTATTCGCCACTGGTCGCCGCAATCGAAGTCAAGCGCCGCGGCGATGTTCGTCGCGCCAAGCTGTACTACCTGCGCGAGCGTTCAGGGAAATCGGCACGGATCAAGGAAAAGCTCGTCCGCAAGGCTCCCAAGCCGGCGGCTTGATCGGTTTTCGCCGACAAAAGCAAAAGGGGCGCTACGGCGCCCCTTTTCTGTTTCTTGGTTTTTGCCTTCAATCGGGTGTCGACCGCGGCAGCTTATTTCAGCCGCGCGTCTTGTCCTTCTCGATCAGGGCATACGCCGAATGGTTGTGGATCGACTCGAAATTCTCCGACTCGACGACGTAGGCGTCAATACGTCCTTCGCCGTTGAGTCGGGCGGCGACATCGCGGACCATGTCCTCGACAAATTTGGGGTTGTCATAGGCGCGTTCGGTGACGAATTTCTCATCCGGTCGCTTGAGCAGGCCGAACAGTTCGCACGAGGCTTCGGCCTCGACCAGTTGCACGATTTCCTCGATCCACACAAAGTCGTTGGTGCGGGCTGTGATCGTGACGTGCGAGCGCTGGTTGTGGGCGCCGCGCTCGGAGATCTTCTTGGAGCACGGACAGAGGCTGGTCACCGGCACGACGACCTTGGTTGAGGTCACGATTTCGCCATTGACGATGTCGCCGATGAAGGTAACGTCGTAGTCCATCAGGCTCTGCACGCCCGAAACCGGGGCGGTCTTGTTGATGAAATAGGGAAAATTCATTTCGATGTGCCCGGTTTCCGCTTCCAGCTTCGCGACCATGTCGCGGAGCATGGCCGGGAAGCTCTCGACCGAAATCTCGCGTTCGTGACTGTTCAGTATCTCCACGAAGCGCGACATGTGGGTGCCCTTGAAATTGTGCGGCAGCCCGACGTACATGTTGAAGACAGCGATGGTGTGCTGACTGCCGGCTGACTTGTCCTGCACCCTAACCGGGTGGCGGATGGCCTTGATGCCGACCTTGTTGATCGCAATCTGGCGCGTGTCGGCCGAGCTCTGGACGTCGGCGATCGGGGTATCTTGGCTGTTCATCAACTGTGTTGTTCTGATCTACCGTGTTCTAGCCTGCGCCCTAACTGTGCGTACGATGCCATCCTTGTCCAGGCCGAGGTCGGCGAGAAGTTGTCCTTGCTCGCCATGGTCGATGAAGCGGTCGGGCAACCCGAGGCTGAGCAGCGGTACGTTCAGGCCGTGTTTCGTCAGGACACGCGCAATCTCCGAACCTGCACCACCGATCACGACATTTTCTTCGACGCTGACCAGTAGCGAATGGTTCCCGGCCAGTTCGACAATCATTTCTGTATCGATCGGCTTGACGAAGCGCATGTTGACGACGGTGGCATCGAGTTCCTCGCCGGCTGCAAGGCTGGCGGGTACCAGACTGCCGAAGGCGAGCAGGGCGATGCCCTTGCCCTGACGGATGATCTCGCCTTTGCCGAGCGGAAGCGTGGCGAGGTTGGGTTCCGGGACCGTACCGGTGCCCCCGCCGCGCGGGTAGCGGACCATGCTCGGGCAGTCCAGCGCGTAAGCCGTGGACAGCATCCGGCGGCACTCGGCCTCGTCGGCCGGGGTCATGACCACCATGTTCGGGATACAGGTGACGAAGGAAAGGTCGAAAGTGCCATGGTGCGTCGGCCCGTCGGCGCCGACCAGACCGCCGCGGTCGACGGCGAAGACGACTGGTAGATTCTGCAGCGCGACATCGTGGATCAGCTGGTCGTAGGCGCGCTGCAGGAAGGTCGAGTAGATGGCGACGACCGGCTTCAGTCCCTCGCAAGCGAGGCCAGCGGCGAAAGTTACCGCATGCTGCTCGGCGATGCCAACATCGAAGTAGCGGTCCGGGTATTTGGCGGAAAAGCGCAACAGCCCCGAGCCTTCGCGCATCGCCGGGGTGATGCCGACCAGACGCGAATCGGCCTCGGCCATGTCGCACAGCCAGTCGCCGAAGACCTGCGTATAGGTCAGTTTGCCAGCACCCTTGCTGGCCTTGATTCCTTCGCCCGGGGCGAATTTGGAGACGCCGTGGTACAGGATGGGGTCGGCTTCGGCCAGCTTGTAGCCTTGGCCTTTCTTGGTAATCACGTGGAGGAACTTGGGGCCCTTGAGCTTGCGCAGGTTATCCAGTGTCGGGATCAGTGCGTCGAGATCGTGACCGTCGATCGGGCCATAGTAATGAAACCCGAATTCCTCGAACAGCGTGCCCGGTGCGATCATTCCCTTGACGTGCTCTTCGGCGCGCCGCGCCAGCTCGAGCAGCGGCGGCGCGAATTCGAGCATGTGGCGGGCACCGTTACGCGCCGCATTGAAGGTCCGGCCCGACATCAGGCGCGTCAGGATGTTGTTCAGCGCCCCGACCGGCGGCGAGATCGACATTTCGTTGTCGTTGAGGATGACCAGCATGTCGGCGTCGGCGACGCCCGCATTGTTCAGCGCTTCGAAGGCCATGCCGGCCGACATGGCCCCATCGCCGATGATGGCGACCACCTTGCGCGCCTCGCCCTTTTGCTTGGCTGCCAGGGCCATGCCGAGTGCAGCGGAGATCGAGGTTGACGAGTGACCGACCCCAAAAGTGTCATACGGGCTCTCGCTGCGTTTCGGAAAGCCGGAAACGCCTCCTTGCATGCGCAGTCGACTCATTCCGGCCCGCCGCCCGGTGAGAATCTTGTGCGCATAGCATTGGTGACCCACATCCCAGACCAGACGGTCTTCCGGCGTATTGAAAACGGCATGGAGGGCGATGGTCAGCTCGACCGTGCCGAGATTGGATGACAGGTGGCCGCCGGTCTGTGATACCGAGTCAATCAGGAAGGCGCGCAGTTCGGTCGCCAGTTGGGGGAGCTGCTTGTGCTCGAGACGACGCAGGTCGAACGGGCTTCTGATTTTTTCAAGCAGGGTGGAGATGCTCATAGGGGGGCTCAGAATTGCCGGTGACAGATGAAGTCGGCGAGTTGCGTCAGGCGGTTGGCACGCTCGCCGAAGATCGATAGCGCGTCCAGGGCATCGCGGCGCAGTTCTTCGGCATAGCTGCGGGCGGCATCGAGACCGAGTAGCCGGACATAGGTCGGCTTCTCGGCGGCCTCGTCCTTGCCGGCTGTTTTGCCCAAGGTTGCCGTGTTTGCCGTGCAGTCGAGAATGTCATCGACCACCTGAAAGAGCAGGCCGGCGCGTTTGGCAAAGCGGTCGAGACTGCTGCGCTCGTCGGTCGAGAGGTGCTTCCCGGCCAAGGCGCCAAGCATCACTGCAGCACGGATCAGGGCGCCGGTCTTGAGCGCATGCATCAGTTCCAGCTGCGGTTGGTCGCGTTCCTGCCCGACAGATTCGAGGTCGATGGCCTGGCCTCCGGCCATCCCGCGCGAGCCGCTGGCGCGGGCGAGCAGAGCGATCATTTCGATCTGGCGCGACGGATCCGCGACCGGCCCACTGGCCAGCACCTCAAAGGCGAGTGTTTGCAGGCTGTCGCCGACCAGCAAGGCGGTTGGCTCGTCGAACTCGACATGGCAGGTCGGGCGGCCGCGCCGCAGCACGTCATTGTCCATGCACGGCAGGTCGTCATGCACGAGGGAATAAGCGTGGATCATCTCGACCGCGCAGGCGATGCGGTCGAGCGTGTCCGCGGTGGCCCCGGTGAGTTCGCCAGCCGCAAAGGCAAGCAGCGGGCGGACTCGCTTGCCGCCGCCGAGCGTCGTGTAGCGCATGGCGTCGTGAAGGCGGGCGGGAATACTGTCGGCAGCGGGCAGGAACAGGCTCAGCGCGGCTTCGATGCGCGCCTGGGTGGCCGCCATCCATTCCGTGATGGCTGGGGCACTCACCGATCGTCCAGACTGTCGGGGTCGACGTCCTTGAACTGACCATTTTCAAGGACGCGAACTTGCTGCTCGGCATCGGCCAGCTGGCCTTGGCAGTACTTCATCAGTTCCATTCCACGGCGATAGGCCGCAATCGACGCCTCAAGCTCGAGCTTGCCGTCTTCCATGCTGTGGACAATGGCTTCGAGCTCGGCGAGGGCCGTCTCGAATTTCATGTCTGTGATGGGGGGGTGATCCATGGCAACCGGTTTCGAGGAAACACGCGAAAATACTCCATCAGAGGGGCCAAGGTCAAATTGCGCAAGGCTGCACGGGTATGGCCGAGGGCTTGAATCATAGCGGCGATGCGCTGACGGAGACGATGACGAACTTGGCCAAGCCTAGCCAGATGCTGATGGACCACGCCATGGCGCAACCTGCGAGTGCCAACAGGGCGGGATTGAGTCCGTTGCTGCTTGCACGAATCGGCGGGTTAAAATCGGTCGCCTTTTCCATCTTCGAGCCCCCAACGAATGCAATCCCTCTGGATGCTGCTCGCCAGCGTGCTCTTTGCCAGCATGGGGGTTTGCGTCAAGCTGGCTGCGGAGACGCATTCGGCGGTCGAAATTACCTTCTACCGCAGCTTCATCTCGCTGCTCTTGATGTTCGGACTGGTTCGCCTGCGCGGGGTGCGGCTGGCGACGCCGCACTGGCGCTGGCAGATCAGCCGTGGCGTCGTCGGTTTCGCGGCGCTGTTCGCCTATTTCCATGCAATTACCCAGTTGCCGCTGGCGACGGCGGTGACGCTCAACTACACGTCGGCAATTTTCCTCGCGATTTATCTGGCGCTGGCCGGCATGCGCCTGCGTGTTGACGTTCTTGGGGCGCTGGTCGTCGGTCTTGGCGGGGTCGCCCTGCTGCTCATGCCGACGCTGCATGCCGATCAGCTCACCGCCGGCCTGATCGGTCTCGGCTCAGGTGCCCTGGCCGGAATGGCTTATTTCAGCGTGCGCGAGCTCGGTAGCCGCGGCGAACCCGAAGTGCGCACGGTTTTCTATTTTTCCCTGGTTTCCTCATGCTGTGCGGGGCTCTGGCTCTTGTTCAGCGACCTGCATGGGCTCGACCTGCGCAGAGGCCTGCTTCTGCTCGGCGTCGCTTTCTTCGCGACACTGGCTCAACTGGCCATGACCCGCGCCTATACGCGCGGCAAGACGCTGCCGTCGGCGGCGTTGGCCTACAGCACCGTGATCTTTTCGAGCCTGTTCGGCGCGTTGTTCTGGGGCGAGGCGCTTGCCACATCGGCCTGGTTTGGTATTGGCCTGATCGTTGTGTCGGGCATCGCGGCGACACATTTTTCCCGCGCCAGCCCGGGCGAACAGGATTAAACTGGCAGCAAACGACACCGGAGATCTGCAATGATTGTCATTGACCACGAACCTCAACGCATCAGCGTTTCCGTCTTTGGCGAATTCACGTTGGCCGACTACAAGGAGTTTGAGCAGGTCGTCAATTACAAGGTCAAGTTCGAAGGGCCGGTCGACCTGTGTTTCGACCTCAGCCAGATGGCCGATCTGACCATAGATGTCGCCTGGGAGGAAATCAAGTTCTCGCGCGCCCACCCCGATGATTTCAAGCGCATCGCGGTGGTGACCGAAAGCCAATGGGTCACTTGGAGCGCCTGGTTGTCGCAGACCTTCGTCAATGCCGACGTCGAGGTCTTCGATAACGCCGACCAGGCGAACGCTTGGCTGGATGCCACGTAGTGAGCTTCACAACGCTGGTTGATGTCGCGACGCTGGCCGCCCATCTGGGCGACCGGGAGTGGGGCGTCATCGACGTGCGTCATCAGTTGTCCGACGTTGGCTACGGTGAGCGTGCGTATTCCGAGAGCCATATCCCTGGGGCGGTCTTTCTGCATTGCGATCGTGACCTCTCGGGGCCGGTGACTGGCGCCAATGGTCGCCATCCCTGGCCCGAGCGCGACCGTTTGGTGGAGCGCTTGGGAGAGATCGGCATCGGGTCGCAGATTCAGGTCGTCGTCTACGACGATGCCCAAGGCATGATCGCCGGGCGCCTGTGGGCCTTGCTCCGGTGGCTGGGTCATGAACGGGTGGCGTTGCTCGATGGCGGGCTGCAGGCGTGGCGGGCGGCAGGAGGGACGATGACTTCGCTGCCACCAAAGGTGCGCGCGGTTGCCTTCGATGCGAGCGACGAAGTCGGCCCAATCACCACCGATGACGTGCTGGAGCGACTGGAGACGCCCGGCATGCGTCTGGTCGATGCGCGCAGCCCGGACCGTTACCGTGGCGAGAACGAAACCATCGACCCGGTCGGCGGTCACATCCCCGGCGCGGTCAACCGCTTCTTCCGTGACAACCTGCTGGCTGACGGGCGCTACAAGCCTGCCGCCGAGTTGCGCGCCGAATGGCTCGCCGTGCTCGCCGGTGCACTTCCAGAGCAGGTCATTCATCAGTGCGGTTCCGGGATCTCGGCATGCCACAACATGCTGGCCATGGAAATCGCGGGTCTACCCGGGTCGCGTCTATACGCCGGTTCGTGGAGCGAATGGTGCGTTGATCCTGGCCGGCCGATAGCGTAATCGATCGGTACTTGGGTTTTATTGATAAAGATTGTCTCAGGTCAACGCATCGGGCTGGTCCTTGGGACTAAATGTCTTATCAGTAACTCAAGTGGGAGAAAGCAAAACATGTTGACACTGCAAGACTGCATCGAACTGTCCGAACTGACTGAAGAAGAAATTCTCGCAATTGCGGAGCACGAGCACATCCCGGAAATGGTCGCGCTCGAACTCGGCAACTACCTGATTCATACCGAGAGTGGCGAAAGGCGGATCAAGAGGATGATCGGCGACGATATCAAGCATGCGCAGGAGACCGGCAACGCCGAGCATGCCGCGGTCCTCAAGAGCGTACTGAAGCACTATCTGGAGCATCACGCCAGCGTCGCCTGACGGTGTCGAGGAGCTTGCCGCCCGCCGTCCACTCAGTTCATTACGGGCGCTCCGGGGCGGAGTCTTTGGTCTCCAGTTGCATCAGTGCCCAGGCGACGTGTTCGCGAACGATTGGCGAAGGGTGGTCGGCGCGCTTGGCCAGTGCCGAACGGGTTTCGGCTGAATTGCCGGCATTGCCCAGCGCCACGGCGAGATTGCGCAACCAGCGGGCATGGCCGATGCGGCGGATCGGGTTGCCCGCCAACCGTTCGTTGAATTCCGTCTCCGTCCAGGCAAAAAGCTCGACCAGGGGGGTTTCATCCAGCCCGTGGCGCGGTGCGAATTCCAGGTCGCCGGGCTGCGCGAAGCGGTTCCACGGGCAACAGAGCTGGCAGTCGTCGCAGCCGTAGATGCGGTTGCCGAGCAACCGCCGAAATTCTTCGGGAATGCTGCCGGCCAGTTCGATGGTCAGGTAGGAAATGCAGCGCCGCGCGTCGACTTGGTAGGGCGCGGTGATTGCCTGCGTCGGGCAGGTGTCGAGGCACGCCGTGCACGTGCCGCAATGTTCCTCGACTGGCGCATCGGGGGGTAACGGCAAGTCGCAATAGATCTCACCGAGAAAACGCCAGGAACCTTGCTGCGAAAGCAGCAGCGTGTGCTTGCCGCGCCAGCCGACGCCAGCCTGCTGCGCGAAATGTACTTCCATGACCGGCGCCGAATCCGAGAAAACGCGGTAGCCGAATGGGCCGGCCAGCGAGCCGATCGCCTCGGCCAGGCGCTGCAACCGGTGGCGCACGACCTTGTGGTAGTCACGGCCCTGCGCGTAGCGTGAAATCGCCGCCTGCTCGGGATCGCCGGCGATTTTGCCGTGCGGAAGGTAGTCGACCGCAGCCGAGATCACGGTCACCGTCCCGGCATGGAGCAATTGGGGATCGGCGCGCAATTTGTCATGACGAGCCATATAATCCATCTCGCCGTGGTAGCCGGCGGCCAGCCAGTCGCGCAGATGCGCCGCCGCACCTGTGGCGTCGGCCCTGGCAAAGCCGATTGCGGCGAAACCCAGTTCCCTGCCGGCCTGACGGATGGCTTCCTTCAGCGCTGCTGCATCCAGCGTGGAGTTCGGATCGTGCATAGCCCCGATGTTACCGCCATTTTTCACTTGCCCGACGAGGCGGCCACCCTGCGGCTGGGCCAATTGCTGGCGCCGGCATTGCATCCGGGACTGGTGATATTTCTCGAAGGCGACCTCGGCACCGGAAAGACGACGCTGGTTCGATCCCTGATCCGGGCGCTCGGTTTTCAGGGACCGGTGAAAAGCCCGACCTATTCTCTTGTTGAAGTTTACGTTGTTTCGAGCTTATACTTATATCACTTTGATTTTTATCGTTTCGAGTCACCCGAGGAGTTTCTCGATGCGGGCCTTGATGAATACTTCAACCGCAACACGGTCTGCCTGGTCGAATGGCCGGAGCGCGCCCAAGGCCGCGTGCCCGCACCCGACCTGCGGCTGCATCTTGAGCATGCGGGTTCCGGGCGGCTCCTCGAAGCTATCGCCCAGTCACCGGAAGGGGCGCAATGCATAAGGGCCATCAACCCAGCCGCGGGCGACGGCAGCTTCTGCGCTATGCCGGCGCCTCGTTGATTCTTTCCGTTTCGCCGCTGGCTGGCGCGGCGGCGAGGCACCCATCTGTCCTTTCGGTCCGCATCTGGCCGGCCACCGACTACACGCGCGTCACCCTCGAACACGACGGCCCCCTCAAGTTCACCCACTTCACGGTCGAGAATCCCGACCGGCTGGTCGTCGATATCGCGGGCGTCGAGTTCAACAGCGTTCTCGACAGCATTGCGCGCAAGGTGACGACCAACGACCCCTACATCAAGCTGCTGCGTGCCGGGCGTTACAAGCCCGGTGTCGTGCGCCTGGTCATGGAACTCAAGTCCAAGGTTGCGCCGCAGGTTTTCGAACTCAAGCCGGTTGGTGAGTACGGCCATCGCCTGGTGCTCGATGTTTATCCGGTGACACCTGTCGATCCGCTGATGTCGCTGGTCGAGGGGCGCAAGGATGCCGTCGAGCCGTTGCAGCTCGATACCGAGCCCAAGACCCAGGAAGCCCCGACCAGGAAGGCTGAGACGGCGCCGGCACCCGAAGCCCCAGAAGTCCGCACGACCCGCAAGTCGGGCAAGCCGATCGTTGACCGGCTGGTCACCATCACGCTCGATCCCGGGCACGGCGGTGAAGATCCGGGGGCGATCGGGCACGGTGGAACCTACGAGAAGGCCGTCACACTGGCCGTCGCCAAGCGCCTCAAGGCACGATTCGATGCCGAACCGAACATGCGCGCCGTGCTGACGCGCGACTCGGACTTCTTCGTGCCTCTGCAAATGCGCGTCCAGAAGGCGCGCCGGGTGCAGTCCGACCTCTTCCTGTCGATTCACGCCGACGCCTGGGTGAAGCCGGATGCGCGCGGTTCGTCGGTGTTCGTGCTGTCCGAACGCGGGGCGTCGAGCATGCAGGCCCGCCTGCTGGCCCAGCGTGAGAACGAAGCCGACTTGGTCGGTGGCGTCAATCTCGGCGCCAAGGACCTGTTCCTCGCCCGCACCCTGCTCGATCTGTCGCAAACGGCGACAATCAACGACAGCCTCAAGCTCGGCAAGTACCTGCTTGGGGAACTGGGTTCGGTCAATACGCTGCACAAGACCAGTGTCGAACAAGCAGGCTTCGCGGTCCTCAAGGCTCCGGATATTCCTTCGGCCCTGATCGAGACGGCTTTCATCTCCAATCCCGACGAAGAGCGTCGCCTCAACGACGATGTATACCAGGACAAACTGGCGGATGCCATTGTCCGTGGCGTGAAGCAATACTTCATCAAGCATCCGCCCGGCCCGAAGGCCAGGCTCGCCAGTGTCCTCCAAGACGAATTGACGATTAAGCGAACCATCTAACGGCGGCCGCCACGAAGAATACAAAACGTTCGACGGGTTTGTCGTAGTGGGCAGCGATACGGCGAAATTGGTTGGTGTGGCGAACAAGCTATCTGCCATGGGGTGGATCTGTCCGTTTAAACCGCCACGAGATCGCCCGAGGCTATTGGGCGCAACTGTTGCCAGACGATTCGCCGAAGCCATCGCCCAAGCGTTGATAGACGATGTTGCATGGCCCGAAACGGGGGGCAGATCACGCTATGGACTTCCCGTCCGAGCGATCCACAGCACCGCTTCCCAAACCCCCAGAGGTTGGTCGCTGTGCGAGCAGCGTCACCGGCCTTGCCCGGCAATAGTGCCGCCATTGCAATGTCATTTTCTGGCGAGGCGAAGGCCGGCGTACTCCAGTTCGAGCTAGATAATTGGTTGGTTGATCTAGGTCAAATTCACGCCGCAGTTGTAAAATATCATCCGTTCTCATGCGCCGCCTTGGGTTCGGTGGGGCGGTCAGTTAGTCTTTTTCTTCAACGAGAGGTGGGTTCATGTCTGGAACGCAAACCACATACAACGACAAGGTCGTACGGCAATTCGCTGTCATGACCGTCATCTGGGGCATCGTCGGCATGCTGGTCGGTGTCATCATTGCCGCCCAGTTGGTTTGGCCGGAGCTGAATATCGGCTTCCTGCACTTTGGTCGACTGCGTCCGCTGCATACCAACGCGGTCATTTTCGCGTTCGGTGGCTGCGCCTTGTTCGCGACGTCCTACTGGTGCGTGCAGCGCACCAGCCACGTGCGACTTTGGGGCGGCCCGCTGATTCCCTTCACCTTCTGGGGTTGGCAACTCGTCATCGTGCTGGCGGCGATCACGTTGCCGCTGGGTATCACCCAGGGCAAGGAGTACGCCGAACTGGAATGGCCGATCGATATCCTGATCACGCTGGTCTGGGTTTCCTACGCCCTGGTGTTCTTCGGCACCATCGCCGTCCGCAAGGTTTCGCACATCTATGTGGCCAACTGGTTCTTCGGCTCTTTCATCCTCGCCGTTGCCCTGCTGCACATTGTCAACAGTGCTGCCGTGCCGGTTTCACTGACCAAGTCCTACTCCGCCTTTGCCGGTGTTCAGGATGCGATGATCCAGTGGTGGTACGGTCACAACGCCGTGGGCTTTTTCCTGACCGCCGGCTTTCTGGGCATGATGTACTACTTCGTGCCGAAGGCCGCCGGGCGTCCGGTCTATTCCTACCGCCTGTCGGTGGTGCACTTCTGGGCGCTGATCTTTACCTACATGTGGGCGGGTCCGCACCACCTGCACTACACCGCGCTGCCTGACTGGACCCAGTCGGTCGGCATGGTCTTCTCGCTGATTCTTCTGGCGCCGTCCTGGGGTGGCATGATCAATGGCATCATGACCCTGTCGGGTGCCTGGCACAAGCTGCGCGACGATCCGGTCCTGAAGTTCCTGATCACCTCGCTGTCCTTCTACGGCATGTCGACCTTCGAGGGCCCGATGATGTCGATCAAGACCGTCAATGCCCTGTCGCACTACACGGACTGGACGGTCGGCCACGTGCACTCTGGCGCGCTGGGCTGGGTCGCCATGGTATCGATCGGTTCCATTTACTACCTGTTGCCCCGCCTCTTTGGCAAATCGGAGATGTACAGCACCAAGCTGGTCACGGTCCACTTCTGGGTCGCCACCATCGGCACCGTGCTCTACATTGCCTCCATGTGGATCGCCGGCGTCATGCAGGGCCTGATGTGGCGCGCGGTCAATGCCGACGGTACGCTGGCCTACAGCTTCGTCGAATCGGTCAAGGGTTCCTACCCGTTCTGGGCGATCCGCTGGCTGGGTGGTGTCCTGTTCCTTTCCGGCATGCTGATCATGGCCTATAACATGTTCAAGACCATGGCTGGCGGCAAGACGCAAGATGCCCCGGTGCTGGCTCCGGCTGGTCATCACGCCTGATTAGGGAGAGAAAACAATGCTTAAGCATGAGCAAATTGAAAAGAGCGTCGGGCTACTGATCGTTCTGACGCTGCTGACCGTGATCTGGGGTGGCTTGCTGGAAATCGTTCCGCTCTTCTTCCAGAAGTCGACGACGACGCCGATCGAGGGGGTCAAGCCCTACGACGCGGTGCGCCTCGCTGGTCGCGACATCTATGTCCGCGAAGGGTGCTTCCTCTGCCACTCGCAGATGATCCGTCCGTTCCGTGCCGAGACCGAGCGCTATGGCCATTATTCGGTGGCCGGCGAGTTTGTCTATGACCACCCATTCCAGTGGGGCTCCAAGCGTACCGGGCCGGATCTGCAGCGCGTTGGTGGCCGTTACTCCGACGAGTGGCAGCGTGCCCACCTGATCAATCCGCGCGACGTCGTGCCGGAATCCAACATGCCTGCGTTCGCCTTCCTGCAGAACACAAAGGCCAAGGACAGTGTTGGCGCCGACATCGAGAAGAAGATGGAAGTGATGCGTGGTTTTGCGAACGTGCGCGGCATCCCGACCTATTCCGATGCCGAGATCAATGGTGCCAAGGCTGCGATCGGTGACAAGACCGAACTGGACGTGCTGATTGCCTACCTGCAGGGCATGGGTACGGCGCTGAGCGCGATGAAGCAATAGGCCATGGACATCAACGATCTTCGGTCCATTGTCACGGTCACCGGGTTGCTCTGCTTCCTGGCAATCGTGGCTTGGGCCTACAGCAAGCGCAGCAAGAAGGGGTTCGACGAGGCTGCCAACTTGCCGTTCGCGGAGCACGATGATCTGGGTGCGGCGCCCCGTACGCCGCATCCGCGCTGATAAAAGGAAAGCAAATGAGCGATTTCGTTAGCGATTTTTGGAACCTGTACGTCATTGTGATCGTCGTGGGCAGCATCCTTGCCTGCGCGGTGCTCCTGATCGTCCAGGGAAAGGCGACTTTCACTCCGGGCAAGACCGTGGGTCACGTCTGGGATGAGAATCTCGAGGAATACAACAACCCGATGCCCAAGTGGTGGAGTTGGCTGTTCGTCATCACTGTGGTCTTCGCCTTCGTCTACCTGGCTCTCTATCCGGGCCTCGGCAACTTCAAGGGGATGCTGGGCTGGACATCGGTGGGCCAGTTGAAGGGTGAAGAAGCCAAGGCGGACGCGACGGTCAAGCCCATGTACGACAAATACATGGGTATGGATGTCAAGGTCCTGGCTGGTGACAAGCAGGCCATGGAAACTGGCAAGCGGCTGTACCTGACCTATTGCATGCAGTGTCACGGTGCCGACGCGCGTGGCGCCAAGGGCTTTCCGAACCTGACCGACTCCGACTGGCTGTATGGTGGTGAGCCGGAACAGATCAAGGAAACGCTGAACAATGGCCGCATGGGCATCATGCCACCGCATGCGCAGCTTGGCGCCGATACGATCAAGGATCTGGCGAGTTACGTCCGGTCGCTCTCCGGTCTGCCGAACGATTCTGTTCGTGCCGCCAAGGGCAAGGAAGCTTTCACGTCCGCTGGTTGTGTGGGTTGTCACGGCATGGACGGCAAGGGCATGCAGGCGATTGGGGCTCCAAACCTGACCGACAAGGTCTGGCTGTATGGTTCGAGCGAGGCTACCATCGTTGAGACGATCACCAACGGGCGCCAGAACAAGATGCCGGCATGGAAGGAATTCCTGGGCGACGGCAAGGTTCAGGTTCTGACTGCCTATGTCTTCAGCCTGAGCCAAGGCACCAAGTAAGACAAAAGAACGGGGCGGGCAACCGCCCCGTTTAGCTTTGGCAGAAATATAAGTAAAAGCTGATCAGGATCAACGCTGCGTTCTTGAATTCCCCGCAAAATCGATCCTTTAGTGCAATTCTGATACGGACACAGGGATCATGGAATCCACCGGGAACACGAAGCAGAAGCCAGCCGCCGCGCCGGTGGCAATTTCATTCTACGAAAAGCACAAGAAGGTCTACATCCGCGAGGTCAAGGGCTGGTGGAATACTTGGCGCTGGGCCTTCGTCTGGTTTACCCAGATTCTTTACTACGGCTTGCCGTGGCTTGAGTGGAATGGTCGGCAGGCGGTTCTCTTCCATATTGTCGAGCGCAAGTTCTATCTGTTCGGCCTTGTCCTCTGGCCGCAGGATGTCTTCTATCTGGCGCTGTTGCTGATCATTTCGGCGTACGCCCTGTTCCTGTTCACGGCAGTGGCAGGGCGACTGTTCTGCGGCTATGCCTGCCCGCAGACGGTCTACACCGAAATCTTCATGTGGATCGAGAACCGGCTTGAAGGCGATCGGTCAAGGCGGATGAAACTGGACAAGGGGCCGATGACTGGCCGCAAGTTCGCTCTGAAGGCCACGAAGCATGCGATCTGGATCTTCATCTCCGTCTGGTCAGGCTTTACGCTCGTCGCCTATTTCACCCCGGTTCAGGAGTTGCTGGCGGCACTTCCGTTCGATTTTTCCGGTTGGGAGCTCTTCTGGACCTTCTTCTATGCAGGTTTCTTCTACATGCAGGCAGGGTTCCTGCGTGAACAGGTTTGCAAGTACATGTGTCCCTATGCGCGCTTCCAAGGCGTGATGTTCGATCCGGATACGCTGGTCATCACCTACGATCAAGAGCGAGGCGAGCCGCGCGGCGCCCGCAAGAAAAGGGTGGATTCCAAGAGTGCCGGATTGGGGGATTGTGTTGATTGTGGTCTCTGCGTCGTCGTTTGTCCGACCGGCATCGACATCCGCGATGGGATTCAATACGAATGCATCGGGTGCGGTGCCTGTATCGACGCCTGCGATCCGGTCATGGACAAGGTCGGCCTACCGCGTGGCCTGATTCGCTACACCACTGAGAACGCCCTGGCCAAGCACTGGTCGGCCAAGGAGGTCGTCGGGCATATCGTCCGTCCGCGCATAGTCATCTACACGACCATCCTGGTGGCGATCACTGTGGCGGCCGCCTGGTCCCTGGCGACGCGGATTCCGCTCAAGGTCGATGTGATTCGTGACCGTTCCCTGCTGGCCCGAGAGGCTGACGACGGACGTATTGAAAACGTCTACACTCTAAAAATAATGAACACGACCGAGGAACCGAAACGTTATGCGTTGTCCGTTGATGGTCTGGACGGTATCGAGATCGCCGGCGAACGCATTGTCGAGGTCGAGAGCGCGAAAAACCAGGAGGTGACAGTGATCGTACGCGTCCCGCCCGAATCGGCCAAGACGGGCGCGAATACCATTTATTTCGATATCAAGGCCCAGAATCACGACAAGATCGCGGTTCACGAGAAGGCCACCTTCCTGATGCCCTGACATGAGTGACGCAATGACAATTCGCCGCGACAGCAATCCTTGGTACAAAGAGCCTTGGCCGTGGATACTGATGGCCGGGCCGGCGATTGTGATCATCGCCGGATTTGTGACCGCCTGGCTGGCGATCGTCAGCAACGACGGTCTCGTCACCGATGACTACTACAAACAGGGCATGGCGCTCAACCAGCGGTTGCAGCGCGATCACTATGCGGGTGAGCTTGGTTTGCGCGCCGATTTCATGCGCTCCGGGCAGCAGGTTCGTCTGCTGGTTGCCGCCGAAGGCGATGCGGAGCTACCGGACGTGTTGACGCTCAAGCTGGCACATCCGACTCGTGCCGGGCAGGACCAGATGGTCAAAATGGCGGGAGAAGGACAGGGTTTTTATGGTGGCAAGTTGAGCGCCGATGTTTCCGGTCGCTGGTATGTGTCGATTGAGGATCCGGCCGGGAAGTGGCGCCTGCAGGGAGAATGGCAGGCTGATGGCGAGGCGCCGCTACGCCTCACATCGCTGCCGGAGAAGTAGAATTTTCTGTTCTGTGACTTGGAGGTGACTTATGGCCTGGGAACTGTTGTTTGGTAGCGATATCGGCTTGATGAGCCTTGGCGTCATTGTCGGCGTGCTGGTGATTGGCGTCGTCATGGGCAAGATGTACGCGAACAAGATTGACGAAGAGTCGCGCAGGTTCGGCAAGTAAGGCGCTTCTTGAATGCCGCCCCGCTGGGTGGGTCGATTCCCCCGTTCGGCACAGCCGTCGGGGGTTTGCTTTTGGGATGGCGAAGGGTGTGCGCAGATGACGCCGAAGTTGAGGCGGGCGCTCCTTATCTCCATCCTGGTGCATCTCGCCTGGCTGTTGCCGTTCCGGAATACGATCCTGCTGCCGGAGCCGGCCGGCCGTGCTGCCGTCCGTGAGATCACGGCGTTGCTGGTTTCTGCGCCGCCAGAACAACTGCGAACCCTTCCATACGAGAGCCTTGCGCCACCTGATGGGAATCCGGAGCGTCAAGCTGCCGAGTCGCAGGCGAAATCCGGCAGCAAGAAGACAACTCCTGTTTCGCACTCCTTTTCGCGGTCGACCGCAACAGATGATGTTACGGTGACACAGCGGGCGGCAGTCCCCTCTGGCGCCATATCGCGGACGGCAAGCCCCGCTGCGGTCCAGGTGGACAATGTCGGTCTGGATGGTGTGCGTCAGTATCGGATGAACCTCGCCCGCGAGGCGCGACGTTTCAAGGACTATCCAGGAATGGCGAGGGTGCTGGGCTGGGAAGGGGTCGCAGTAGTGGTCGTCAATACGGTTGCCGGGGTTGCTGTTCCGGTTGTCAGTCTTAGCCAGTCCAGTGGCTTTGACGCGCTCGACCAGGCTGCGCTGGATCTGGTCGGGCAGGCAGTGGGCACAGCGGCGCTGCCCGAGAACCTGCGTGGCCGCCAGTTTGCGCTGACGCTGCCAATCCACTACCGCCTTGATGAGTGATCAGGTTGTCTTGCTCAAGGGCCAAGCGCAGTCTCGTGAAATCCGAACCGTCCTTGTGCCGCGTCTTCCAGATAGTGCTCGAGACAGTGTGTGACGCTGAGGAAGGCGATATCATCCCACGGAATTTCGTCTCCCCGCAACATTGCAACCTCGAGGCTTTCGTCACCGGCCCCGAAATCCGCGGTGGCGAGGCGCCCGCGGTAGAACAGATGAACCTGATTGATGTGCGCGATGCTGACCATCGCGAACGGCGCGTCAACAATGATTCGTGCACCAGCTTCCTCATGGGTTTCGCGACAAGCCGCTTCGGCAGCCGTTTCACCATTTTCCATGAAGCCGGCCGGCACCGTCCAGAATCCGCGTCGGGGTTCAATGGCCCGGCGGCAAAGCAGGATGCGATCCTCCCACGTTGCGACGCAGCCGACGACGAGCCGCGGGTTTTCATAATGGATGTGGCCACAGCGGTTGCAGATGTGCCTGGGTAGGACATCGCCGGCGGGAATCTCGAACGAGACGCCGGAGCCGCAATGAGTGCAAAACCTGATCATGGAATGGGCGCGTTCAGGATCAGGATGGTGCGGCAAGTCTAGCACTGCGCTCACCGGACACCCATGATCCGCGGTGAGAGTCATGGTGGCCTTCCGCCACTTTCAGGTATCTTGAGGAGAGCCTGAACAGGAGCATGGTCAATCGGCATTCCAGGACATGCGATTCAAAGCGCATGCTTCGGTTCTCCAAGTGCCATGGTCGGGCTATAATTCGCGCCATTCTCACGTTGCCCCCGTAGCATGAAGGTCGTGCAGTTGATTTGTAATCATCAGGTGTTGGTTCGATTCCGACCGGGGGCACCAAGTAACCATGAGGCTCGGCAGGTTAGCTGGCACTGACATCCCGCCTAGCTGGGAACAATCGGGGAACAATCAACCCGCGCTGGGGGCAAAAAGAAGCCGCCTCGTGGGAGGCTCGGTTGCGGTGCTTGGGGTGGCGTGCTGGGCGCCGTCGGTCACGTTCCACCTTGGGGCGGAACAGCGGGCACTGACGCAGCGCCTTGTGCTGGGCGTTCGGCTTAGCCATGGTGCTTCTCCACCCATGCCTCGCGATCCGTGGCACGCAGCACGGTGTCGGCGATTGCGTCCCGCAGCTCACCCAGCGAGCCAGCGGTCCGGGCGGCGTCGCGGATGGTGAGCAGGTAGTCGAGCAGGTCGATGTTGCGGAGCACCATGGTCCCATCGCTCGCCCAATCCACGAACTCGCGAACCCCCGGATCAGCGACAGCCGAGGCAAACCATGGCTGATGGGCGCCAATCTTCCGGGCATACGGGGTCAAGGCAAGGATGGCCAATGCCCGCAGGTTCTGCTCGTTGCGCTCCATGGTGGCGGGAATGGCGATGTGGCCGTCGCAGCCGTCGGCATGGACGTACAGGGTGCCGTTGTCGGCGGTGATGGTGACAGTGGTTTCGATCTTCATGGTGGTTCTCCAGTTCGTTGCAGCCAGTCGGCCGACAAGATCAATTGTAACATAGTATGGCATAGTATGTCAAGGTGAGCTACAATCAGGGCATCCCAGACTAGGAGAACCGCCATGGCCGGAAAGCCCAATCCCAAGGTTCAAGAGGCGCTGGCACTTGTCGCCCAAGGCCACACCGTCTATGCGGCGTGCAAGGCCACTGGCGCCGTGCAGGCTAGCGTCTATACAGCCGTGAAGCGCGGTGCCGTGAAGAAGGAGGCCGAACCCGTGCGGCTGTACGCCGAGCTCGAACGCTACATCCGGGCCGGCGGCGCGATGCGGGAAGGCGCGCGGCAAACGCTGGAGTACCTGAACAAGTTGCTTGCGGAGCTGGACGCCGAGGATGTCGAGTAGCTGGCTGACCCTTTTAAGGGCGCGCGTGGCTTTGCCGCGCGGGCGCGGTGACGGCGGCGTGCGGCGGTAGGTGCGCGGCCATCCAGCTCTGCTGGTTGGCTACGTGTTGGGTATCTGGCTGTGCCAGAAACCCCCTGCATACATGCTCGCTTGCTCACGCCAGCGACCCTGTTGATAAGTTGCTACCTCGTGTATGGACGTGATCGTGCGCATGATTCACCCGCCCACCCCCACCCCTTGCCCTCCGTACCAATCACGGACCCATACCCACCCCGCGCGCGGATCGGCTTGTACTTATACGGGAACCCCAGACACCCCGATGCCACTTTTTTGAAATCACCGATACCCGGCCCCCTCTCAAATAGAAAATCCGGATTTGAGGCGCACGGGTTCGGCGGCACGCCTCCACATTTGGCCCTGAAAAAATACAGCGAACTGATTTTTCAGAGCGCCTCTATACCCGAGTAATTTACTGGGGTATGATGGCCCTACGAAACATACGCTACCGTATGGAGGCGATTCAGATGATCAGAACAGCAGAAGCACTATGCGCAGCGGCAAAGCGAACAGAGGCAAAGCACGCAGCGGCCGCCGAACGCGAGGTTAGGCGCATCCTGCGCGCGGCTGACAAGAGGATTGCAGCCCGGAGGCCGCCGATCCACCCCCTGATGACCGCTGCCGAGGTTTGCAGGTTATTTGGCTTCACCATGGAAACCCTGCGCCGCCGGATCGAGACTGGCAAGTTACCGCCACCCTGCAACAAGGCAATCTCAGCGCCGGCTAACCCAATTTTGCGCGAGGTATGGCAACGGGAACATCGGCGTTGGAATCGCAAGTTGCTGGAAGCGATCTCTTGGGGAATCATGCCGCCGGTCATTCACACTTTCCAAGAACCGCAGGACTGGGTTGATTTTTTGATCGACCACAAGGATTTCGCACTATGACAACCGCGACCGTCACTAAGACCAAGGCAGCCAGCAAACGCAAGGCCAAGGCAGTCGCGATCGCCGATGCAACCTTGGCGCTAGGACGCGCCAAAGGCAGTGCCAGCATTTACAGGCAGGTCATGGCCCAAGCCCTTAAGCGGGAACGCGAGGTCTGTGCGCTTGAGGGCCGGCCATTCGAACCGCTGCCAACAACCATGCAGCAGGTTGCCCGCCTCGTGCCGCAGGTCAGGGATTTGCGGGATGGTGTCGAGTTCCCGCTCGATTGGGAACGCCACCTGCAAAGCGTCCTGCGCTATCGCTGCCGGGAGGCGGGGGTAACCCCTGACCCTCAATGGTCGAGGCACCACGAGCTACTGACAGCGGCTCAGGGGCATTTGCTTGCGGCTGAAAACCTCTTGGCTGAAATCCTGACTTTGGCCTGAAAGGCTCCCGGGTTACCGGGGATAGTCTGAGCTCAGCGCATGGCCTTGGCGATGCAGGCCAAAGCTTCTGCCCGGCATTCCTGATGCCGCTCGATCAGGATGTCCATGATGGCGAACATCCGGCTGTCCAGCATTTCGTCGAACCCCGGATCGCCTTCTTCACCCCTCGCTGATTGCAGGTTGCTCAGGCATTGCTTCAGCTCATTCATCGCCTTCCCCCTTTCGGCTGACCAAGGCAACCACTTGCCCGGCGGTGTGGCGAAAGATACCCGCCTCGATCAACTCATCCTCTAGCTTTGGCAGCTCATAGACCGCGCCAAGGTACGCAGAGGTGTCGTGCGGCACGCCGGCATGCGTGAGCGCATCCAAGCGGTCAGCCTGAGCTTTGAGCTCGACGTAGCGGTCGAGCATTTGCACGATGTTCTCGGGAGTTAGCATGGGTTCTCCTGTTGGACCGGCATTGTAGTTGCCCGGTGGCGGATTTCAAGTTGGCGCGAAATGTCATGCGAATGGCGTCTAGGGGCTATACATAGGGATTTTTTTGGCCGATCCTTCAAAATATGCGAATCCCCTTTGGATATGACGATGAACGCGACGATTTACATTCTTGAGAATCCATCCTTACTGGCAAATATGTTCGCTGGGCAAATCCCGGCGGTTGCATTCTTTTTCGGCATCACCCACTTACTGTTGCGTAAGCGCTTCACCATCAAAATAAGACCATGGCTTGCGCTTGCCTACGTGGTGGCGCCCGCATTGGTTCTAGCTTTGTTGGGATGGGAATTGCGTGCGGAAAAATACGGTGACGGCATGAAGCTTCTCGCCCCTTTAGTTCTTTCGGTGTTCTCCTGTGGTGCCCTCTACTACCAAGAGTGGCGGCATCAGCGTAACAAAACTCCACTGGAGACAACAACGAGAGAGACGCCGCCTGAAGTGAGAGCTGAGCCGCAAATTGATTCGGTGGCAACCGAGCTCCGGTCACCTGAAGCGCCAGAACCAAGCATCAGCAAAACGCAGGCTTCTGGTCGGAGGGGGTATTGGGGCGCGATATTGTTTGTTGTGTTTGTTGTGTTTGTTGTGTTTGTTGTGGTCTTGGTGACTTACCGCAGTGTTGGGGGCGGACCCAACTACATCGTCGAGGACGGTGGTGAGTACGGATACAAAGAAACGAAAAAGGGTGCAGCCAACCAATCCGTGAAATTGTTCCGTTATGCAGGCATCCACAATGGCAAACATCAGGTGTATGTGGGGAATAAGGACGGGGGCATTGAATACGCACTTGAGTGCGCTACCCCATGCAAAGCTATAAAGGTGATGCGCTACGGCTTTTACGCCAAATATATGACCCCACCGAGCGGCAAGGAATTCATTCAGGCTGATACCGACTCAGTTGAGGCCCGGGTGATGGAAGATGCAATCAATGGGCGCCTGAAAGTTCGTGAATTGGATGAGGCTGCCTTGAAGTTCAATCGAGTGAAAATAAAACAGGGTATGGAGGGGGTTCCGATACGCCCACTATTCTCGGATGACGGGATAGCCTTCGAGTATATGGGCGATGCTAAAACACCGCCCAAAGCAACAGCTTCCAACGATGAAAAGAGCAAATCATCGGTGACTGAGAATCTTTCCAACCTTGATTCCGGGTCGAATAATTCCAGTGCTGTGCCGCCCGCTTCAACTTCGACCAGAGCTGGTGCGAACCAAAACAAGCAGTATCAGCAGGGAAGAAATTGAGATCAAAACATTAACGGTTGCACACCCAGATTGGCTTGAGATAGCCAAATCATCAGATTTTCAGTTTTGGCGAGACAACGTTATTTCTGATGGCAAAGCACTGATTGATTCAGAGGATGCAGAATATATTTCTCGCCGTCTGTCACAGTTTAAGAAGTGGAAGAAAGCGCAAGCCCGGTAACGCCAAGATGCCAAATAGATTTTCTCCAAAATTCGTGGTTATTGTGGTGAGCAAGGACATGGAAAGCGTGAGTTGCAATTGATTAATTTGCACCAAGTGGCTCGACGCACGCCGGCCCTTCGACCCGGCCGCTGTTGATTGCCGGACTCACCGGGTGGGAGGCTATCAGATCGGCCCGGCATGGCCCTAGCATCGCCGCCAGTGCGGCCGTGTCGTTGTTGCCGTGGTCGAGCCATGCGTCGAACTGTTCGGGCCGAAGGATGACCGGCATCCGGTCATGGATCGGCGCCATGATCTCGTTCGGGCCGGTGGTGATGATGCAAGTGCTGACGACCGGTTCGCCTTCCGGCGGTGTCCATGCCGCGAGCAGGCCGGCGAAGGCGAAGAAGCCATCGGGGGCGGTTGGGTGAATGTAGTAGGGCTGCTTCCGGACCTTGCCGGCCTCGGTGACCGGCTGCCACTCGTAGAAGCCGCTGGCCGGTATCAGGCAGCGGTGCTTGGCGAAGCTGGAACGGAACGCCGGCTTCTCGGCGACGGTTTCGCCCCGGGCATTGTTGAGCTTGTTGCCGATGCTCGGGTCTTTGGCCCATGAGGGAATCAAGCCCCAGCGCACCAACTGCCCGACCCGGCTGGCGCCCGGATTCTGCCGGATGACCGGGATCATGCTCTGCGGCGCGATGTTGTAGCGCGCACTCCACTCCGGGCAGGCGAGCAGCTTGAAATGCTCGATCAGTTCGCTGGCGGTGGCCTTGAGGGCGTAGCGTCCGCACATGGCTTAGTTCTCTATTGTCCCGAGAAGAAAGAGGCAATTGGTCCTGCTTGGGGCTTCAATTCGTCAAGACGACGGTTCCTCTTGCTCTCTGCTACAAGCGCGCGGGCGAATCCGTCGAGGTCGGGGAAAAGGGTTTCTTCGCTGATTCCGGCAAACAATGAAAGCTCTGACCGCAGTCCTTCCTTGGAGCAGCCCGGGATAACGATCTTGTGCAAGAACGTGGCGTCGCCAAAATCTTGGCGATCAGCGGCGGCAAGCCTTTCCAGCACGAACCTCTGATAGCTATGGACCGTGTAGATTCCTTGCTGCACGATCATGCGAGGCGAGAACTGATCGGGGGCGATTGGCGCAGGGATTTGTGCTTTCGGGTCTTCGATTTCTTCGGGTTTGTCTTTCATCGCGAGCGACTCAATCGAGGGATCGCCGATGACGCTACGCCAACAATCTGAATATCCTCGCAGCTCCATAAGTCGCCGTGATGCCATAACCCAGATCGCGCCTTCTACGTCGCAGTCGATATCACGAACAGAAAAATGTGCAGCAACTGCGAGGCTTTTCGACCAATCTAGCAATCGGGTAGGGAAACCATACTGCTGCATGGTTAGCATGGCCTCCCACGTGCTAGTCACATGGTGGCCAATCAGCGGTTTTGAACGCAGGCGGAACTCCAAGTAAATTGAGTTTTCTCGGTGGGCGAGTGACTTGACATCTTCGGGGTATGGCCAGCGGAGTAGGCTGGGGTTGAGGTCGTAGCTCGCCTTGTCTGCCCCCCTGAAACAGAAGCCCGGGTTCTCGACGTTCCAGCGGGTTTTCCAGAATTCGTTGATTCGTTCAAGCGTGTCTGTAAGCTCTGAAAATGAGCAAGCAACAGCCGTTGGTGGAATGTTTGGTGTCGTCATGCGACCGCCCCCTCGTACAGCCTGAACAGGAAGGCCACGCGCTCGGCTTCAGTCGGGAATCCGCCCGGCTTGCCGTAGGCGACATCGACAGCGCGATCCAGCTTGCGATGCGCCGTGGTCAATTCCGGGGGCATGGTGAGCGGATCGTAGAGGTCGGCAAGGGTGGCGGTCGGGAACATCGCCCGGGCATCCAGAACGGCTTGCGCTGCCTGCTCTATGGCCGCGCGCTGGGTGTCCGTCGGCGTCGGCCACGGGAAGTTGTTATAGACGATGCCTGCGGAGTATTGGTAACGGCTTTCGAGTCGGCCGCACACTGCCCGCATCCAAGTCATGTGCATGGTCGAGGTCAGGATGCCGAAGTGGAACAGGGTAGCGTCGCTCACAACGAGGCCGGAGCCGCTGGCTATGACCTCCGGCTCGCAGTAGCCAATTGGGAGATAGGTACGGTTCTCCGATGAGACCTTGGGCACGAAAAGGTAGCGCCCCTTCGGCTGCCTGATCTCGCCGAAAAGGGTTGGGGTTTCGGCGAGTTCCTTGGTGCGAGCACGGTCGCTGCTCAGTCGGTAGGCGCGTGTCGTTTCTACGCACTCCCGAATGCGCGGCCAAGTCCTTAGCCTCTCCGGTGGGCAACCCACTAGCCAGAGGCAGTAGCGCACCTGCCCGTTGATGAACTCCTCACCTCCTTGGTAGCGGCGGATGTAGGGGGTAGCTTCGCTACATTCTGCGAGCAGTTGCCGGGCTTCGTCCGCCGACAGAATCAGGTGGCCGTTGTCGATTGGCATACTGCCATAGGTCATGCCGGGGGTGTGGCTGCTCAGCGGTTTGCCCCGCTTGGAGATAACAACACCGGGCGCATCAACGAGGTATCCGTTGATGTTGCCCGCTTTGATGGCGTGCGGTTCGCTCTGTGGCGTGTCGTAGTCGAAAATGATCTTGCCGGCCCAATCCCGCAGGCCGAAGCCAATGATGACGCAATGCACGGCTGCCTTGCCCCGGGCTTCAGATGACCACTGGAATGTGCGGTGGGCGAAATAAATTTTGACCCCGCGGCCGAAGAGGTCGCCCCAGAGGATGCCAACCTGCTCGCCTTGGGTGATCGAGTTGGTCGAGACAAAGGCGGTGCGGATGGCAGGATTCTGGGTCATGTAGTCCGCTGCCTTGCGATACCAGCAGGTTACGTAGTCGAGGACACCCGCGCCCCTCAAACCTGCGAACGTAGTCATCACTTCACTCTTCTGGACCACCGATTGTTCTTTCTTACCCACAAACGGCGGATTGCCGACGATGTAGCTCAGGTCCGCCGGCTTCACCACACTGACCCAATCGACCGTCAGCGCGTTGCCATGCACGATGTTCGCTGCCTTCTTCAGCGGTAGGCGCACGAAGTATTGGCCGAACTCTTCCGACACGCGCATGTTCATGGCGTGGTCGGTCAGCCAGAGGGCGACCTGCGCAATCTGCGCCGGGAATTCCTCGTACTCGATACCGTGGAACTGATCCACATCGACGAACATGATGGAGGCCACATCAAGGAACCCGGTTTCCTTGTGCTTGTGCATCTCGCGCAGCAACTCAAGCTCGATCAGGCGCAGTTCCTGATAGGCGACCACGAGGAAGTTGCCGCAGCCGCAGGCGGGGTCGAGAACATTGATGCTGGCCAGCTTGGTATGGAATTCGAGCAGGCGCTTGGCGTTGCTCTTGCCGCTGGCCTTCAACCTGTCCAGTTCAGCCCACAGGTCGTCAAGGAAGAGCGGCCCCAGCGCCTTCCGGATGTTGTGCTCGCTGGTGTAGTGCGCGCCCAGATCGCGCCGGGCCTTGGCATCCATGATGGATTGGAAGAGGCTGCCGAAGATTGCCGGCGAAATTTGGCTCCAGTCGAGGGCGGCGCAGTCCAGCAAGGTTTCACGCATCGCCCGGTTAAAGCTGGCTGAGCGCAGGTTCTCCGAGAACAGGCGACCATTGACGTAGGGGAACCCGGCCAACTGCTCGTCAAGGCTCTTCTGGCGCTTCTCCGGGGGTGTGTCGAGCACTTCAAACAGGGTGTTGAGCAGTGATCCGAAATCGGCACCGTCGTCGCTGGTGCGCTGCTCGATCCAGTCGGCGAATTGGCGGCGCTCAAAGATGCCCGTGTCTTCGGCGAACAGCAGGAACAGCAAGCGGACCAGCAGCACCTCTAGCTGGTGCCCCTCGTAACCGGATGCCTTCAACAGATCGTGCAGCTTGCCCAGTTTCTCGGCGGCCCAGATATTGACGGCAGCCTCTTTGCCGAAGGTGCGCGACTGGTAACCGGCCATGAAGCCGAAGAGCTTCACATTCTTGTGCAGGTCGGCGAGGTCGAAGTCGTGTTCGGTTCCGGCGTCGAGATCGTGCAGGCGGAAGCGGGCGAAGTCGCTGACCACGACATAGCGGGGCAGGTCGCGTTCCTTCAGCCCGGGGAAGTAGTCGAACGCTTGCTTGGTCGCCCGGTCGAGGTCTTTGCCGCGGCTCTTGTGTTCGACGATCATCATGCCGCGCCACAGCAGGTCGATGTAGCCGCCGGCGCCGTCGCTCTTCTTGACCGGTTCTTCGAACGAGGCAACCCGGCGCCGGGTGATGCCGAAGACGGCGAAGAAGGCATCCCAGAAAGCCTTGGCCTCGGCATCTTCGCTGGTCTCGTCGGCCCACTCCTTCGAGAAGGCGAGGGCGCGGCTGCGGATTTCATTCCAACTGAGCGGCATCGGGCATTGTTCGCGTTAGTAGTGACAGGCAAATGATGCACTATGCCGGGGTCAAGTGTCAGGTGTTGATGGTGATTTGGGCTGCTACCCTTCTCCCGGCTTTTCCCCTCGCGCGCGCGAATGGAAAAACGCTCTGGAAATAAGGGTTTTAAGTTAAATTTATTAAGAGAGAGATATTTGGTACGCATTGTTCGCCCGCGCGAGCGCAAAAGCAGGGAGAACTACCGCAAAATGCTCGACTTCTCCCCCAAATGTCACCAACTGACACCTCCGTTACGCATCTCACGGATCGCTTCAAACTTATCCGTCAAGTATTGATGGTTAGCCTTGCGACGCTCGATTAGCTCCGGGGTTGCATTGGCCAACTTGGCATGCAGTTCGGGATTCACCAGCCAAACGGTTGCCCGCCGGCCGCCTTGGGAAAATCCCCCGTTCGTAATGACACCCCGGTCGAACAACAACTCAAGGGCTTCTTCCGGGGTCGTGTTGAACCTGCCGGTGGTGGCCCAGTCCCGGTTGTTCTTGCTGAGCTCACTTTGGGTGAATTCGGTTAGCCGGTTGGCAAGAATGTGCTCCAGCGCGTATTGGGCCAACCTGAGCACATCACCCCCCGCAACCATCTCGTAGATGGCAAAGGCGTGGCTGCGCAGGCAGGCGATGATGTCGGCCGCGGCGACCAAGGTATCGACGCCGACGGTTGGCGAAATCGCACGCCCTTCAGCGAGGCAGGTCATCACGTGCAGCGCGAGTGCCAGCCGGAAGGTGTAGCCGACCAACTTGTTGGCGTGGCTCTGGCTGAGCCTGTTGGCGTGGCGTTCGAGGCGGGCTGCGTTCAGGTACTCTTCAGCCAGCTTCCGCGTTGCAGGGTTGAATGCCACGTCGATCTGGCCGGCAGCGAAACCGCGACGGAACAGGTCGAGGATGCGATTGTTCAGGTCGGCATCAATCTCTGCGTCGAAGTTGGCTTCACCTGCCGGAGCCATCATGTACAGGAGGAAACGCTGGAACAGGCCATCATCGGTGGCGCCACCCCTCATCTGAGCCACGACCACACCCGGCTGCATGCCGACCATCATGCCCGAGCTCAAGTTTTCAACGAAGATCGGCGGCTTGCCCTTCCGGTTGATCGAGTGATCGCGCTTGCTGTCATTCAAGCCGAGGTAGAACCCGCGGTCCTTTCCAGTTCCACCGTAGGCATCCATCTTTCCCAACCACGCGCTCACATCATCTGCCAGATACATCAAGCCTTCAGGGTTAGATGCTGCGATTTCGGCGATCGCTTCCACGGTCGCATCCACGATGATGCGTTGTACGAAGCGGGGAGCGTCCCTTCCAGCTTCTGCCGCTTCCTGCATCAACTGCTCGGCGGCGTCTGCGACCTCGTTGTCCATCTGCCGGAAACCCGCTGCAGCAAGGTAAGCCTTGACCAGCTCAGAGTTCAGCTTTTCGATGAACTGATTCGATGCGTTGAGCACCGGGCTCTTGCCTCCACCGGAATCATCCACCAATCCGCCCCACAGGTAGGGAGGAACGGTGTAGCTCTGGGTTACCCGCAGCACAGAGCGCTGATCCAGCCAGCCGGAGAACGCCATCAAGGCGACATAGGCGTAGGCGCCCGGGTCGAACCCGCTTGCTGCAGCTTGATTCTCTGCCCAGTCACGAAGCACCTTCGGCACGCAGTCCATGGGGAACGGCTTGGGTGCCGTCCGGAAGAAGTTGCCGATCGGGTTGGGGTTGTCGTCAGGCACATGCAGCGGCATGAAGGTGGCTTCACCCGATGACTTGGGTGGCACCCCAGCAAACCCGGCGAACGCCTCGGCCGCGCTTTGCTTCGGCAGGTGCTCGCGCACCCAGTCCTCGAAAGCGCTGACATCGTAGTTGTGGTCCAGCACGACGCTGGCCTGCGCCGCGTCGAAGGTGCCGTTGAGCGGGTCTGACTGGTGATCGCTCTGCCAGAGCGAGTCGTGACCCGGGATCAGCCGGATACCCGGGGAACCGCTTGAGCCCGGCGCCATCCAGCGCTTTCCGTTGCGCCTCGGTTCGAGGTAGCCATGCCTGCGCAGGATGTCCTCGACAGGGGTAGCGTCGTTGTAGCGGGCACGCAGCGGCTTGTCGATCTCGATCGCCAGCTTGCTGCCCTTGAAGCGCAGGTTGGGCACGACCTCGACCGCGTGACCGGCAGCCACGAGAGCCGCGGTCATCTTGGCCTCGGCCTCCCGGCGGAAGGCGGGGCTTTCGCTCATCTTCTCCCAGAACTCGGCGAAGGCGGCGGGAAGCTCCGGCGCTGCGTCGAAGCGGGGGCTGCCGAGGGCGTATCCCTGCGTGAAGATGGCGCCATCGTGGGTCACCACCTCTTCGCCGTCGATCAGCTTGACCGTCTGATAAGCAACGCCGGGGCAGCAGTCCTGCAGGTTGGGCGATCCGGCGCGAAGCTCGAACACGACGGTGCTTTCCTTGTGGCCGGGCTTGCGTACAGCAAAGCTGATCCACTGTAACTTGGCGCGGGAGCGAAATGCGGCGCGACCACCCGAGCCGGGGCGAGTGCTGGTCGTGCGCACACCTTGACCCATGATCTCGTTCAGGTTGAAGCCGATGGCGGTGAAGGCAACGCTGGCCATGTCGAGTTGGTCCGGGTCGATGCTGCACAGCCCGTTGATGACCAGCGGGATGCCATAGCCGGATGCCTTCAGATCAACCTGCGTGACGCACTGGTCGGGCTTGTTCCAACCGTTGCCGATGGGGCGCTTGCGCAGGTTGTGGAGGGCACACAGCTTGATGCCCGCTGCGTGAAGCCGCGCTGCTTCGGACTGGTCGAAGGTCGGTGCGGGTGTAGGCCCGGCAGGGCTTGCAGGAAGCGCCGCTACGGGGTTTTCCGGGGCCGGGCTAGGTGCAGGTGCCACTGGGACCGTTGCGGGGCCGGGAGGCACATAGATCGTGGGTGGATTTGCGAGCATATCGAGCTCGAAGAACAACGCTTGGAGCTTTTCCGGCGCGACGTTGGCGATCGTCGGATCGGCACCGGTTGGCACGAAGCGCTTGATGGTTTCCCGGACATGATTGGGGCCATGGCGGCGGGCGGCAGAGTGCGCGACATCCTGCAGTTGCTGTTCCGTGGGGGTCAGCAGACACGCTCCCTTAGCGTGCGCCGACTTGGTTTCTGCTACGGTGGTCATTGGTACTCCCTTTGATGATTTGCAAGCCGGCAGTCGCCGACAATGTGTTGAATTGCGTCTGGGCAGGACGGCGTGGCGCTGGCAAATACCACTGCACCAGATGCCAGCCGAAGCCGGAGGTGGCCGTTTCCGGCAATCCGGCATTCGATGATCTGAATGCCAGCCCGGTGTTCGATTTCGCGGATCAGCTTGCGGCGGGTCATTGGGCGACCTCAGCCTTCGCATTGGCGGCCTTACGGGCAGCCCACATTGCCTTTGAGCGAGCAGACTGTTCCTGCTTGCGCTTCTCGACGGCGGCCATCGCCTCATAGATCGGGGCCAGCTTGTTGAGGATGACGAACGCCTTGTTGAAGCGTTCTTTCAAATTATCCGGCACGCGATCCGAATGCAGGCAGCCCCGGATCAGCTTGAACTCTTCAGCCGTGATCTGCCGCTCAACACGCTCACGCTCAATCGACAAAGCATCGACCTGCAAACGGTATTCCGCCGCTGCTTCTTCCAGCCGCGCCCGTTCGGTGGCGAACCGGATGGCAAGCTCGGCTTCGACCTTTTCATGCACTTGCGCGTCACGCTCGGCGAAGACTTCGGCCACGGCCTTGGCCACCGCCTTTTCGTAGCGCTCGCGCATTGGTGCCGAGAGATTGAACTCATCCGGAATGGTATTGAGCCGCTTCTCGGCTGCACGGGCGCGTGCCTCGGCATCGTTCGCAGGGGCCGCCGCTGCCAACGGTGCAGGCCGCTTGGCTTCGGCAATCAGCGCCAGCGCCGCACGCTGGCTGTCGGGCTGCTTCTGTTCCAGCAACGGCAGGTTGCGGGCGAGGGTCATGTAGTTGTGGCAACTGCTGCGGGTCAGCCGCGGAATAGCTTGTCCAGCGCGCTGGACAAACTCCCGGATGGGCTGATCGCCCATTTGCTCAATCAGCAACTGCCCCACCTTGGCGAACTGCAGCACAGTCTGCTGGCCCATCTGCTCGGCCTTGCAGAGCTCCATGTCGATCGCTTCCCAGCTTAGGGTAGGGTTGGTGGTCACGGCGCTCATTGGGCGCCTCCTGCGACGCGGCGCAGCGGCTCGGGCACCTTGGCTAAGGTGAGGGCGGCATCGAGGACGGCCGCAACAGAGGCGGTTGGCCTGTAGGGAGGAGGGTTCATTGCGCGCCTACCTGCTTGGCCAAGTGGGCGCTGATCGCAGCGGCCGACCAGCGGGGGCGGCGGGGCTCGCTATCCGGGACAGGCGCGGGCAGCTTGCCCTGCTTGCAGCGGACGCGGATCGTTTCGCGGGACGTGCGGAAGATCGCGCACAGGTCGCGGACACGCAGCTCGACGAGGCCGCGATATTCGGGGGGAAGGTAGGCGAGGTCGCCCGGGGCGTTGGTCATGCGAATGTCTCCCGTGAAGGAACCATTCGCTGTGCTGCCGCCGCTGGGCAGGTTGTACCTCCAGCACTTGAGCCGCCTATCGTCCAGCGAATTTAGACGACGCCACATGCTCGTGCCTTGGGTCTGGTGCTGCTGCGCTCCGGTCCGACCCCGGCAGGATTTCGGATACGCTAACCTCAAAGCTTAGCAGAAACAGGCACTACTTGTCAAAGCGGGGCGCTTAACCACGCCTCCCAAGCCCGGAGCGCGGCGATCTTCTCGGCGCGGTAGTCGTGGCGGACGTAGTGGCGCTTCTGCACCCCGGTTGTGGTGCCGTGCGACAGCAACTCGCCGGTCACGTCCAGCGAGAAGCCGAGCCGTACCAAGTTGGTCTCCATTGTTCGCCGGACATCCGGGATGCTGTAGCCACCGCTCATCTTCTTCAGGCGCTTGCCGACGGCGCCGGATGTGATGTGGAAGGCCCGCCCCTGACGTGCATCGACGATCTCCGCGACACGCCCGACCAAGGGAACAAGGTGCTTGCGTGCCTGCTCCCGTCGCCCTTTGGTGTCCATGAGCACAAGGTTGTCACCCTCGACGGTGCTGGCGAGAAGCTGCTCGACCCGGTTGCCGGTCAGCAGGTGAAGGCGCAGGGCATCCTTCATATCGCCCGGGGGCATGGCGTCCAGCTTCTCGCGATACGCCAGCAGCACGGCGGCCGGTATCACCCTGTCGCCCGGGGAGTTGTAGCCCTGCCCGCCACGGATGGGCCGGATGTCGGTGACCGGGTTGCGGGTGATGCCGAACCCCAGCATGTCTTCGCTGGCCTCGGCTTCGTCCGCGGCGACCAAGGCGAGACTGAATGCAGCGTGCAGGTTGCTGCGCAGGGAGCCGGCGGCGCGCTTCTTGGCGGCGTTGCTGAGTCGGCGGATCGGCACCATCAGGTCATCCTTGGTCACATTACTCGCGGGCAGTTGCCGCAGGTCATCGCCAACCGGGCGCAGGGCACGCTCGACCTGATTCGCAGATGCCCGCCCAAGGCGCCGCAGGTGGGCCACGTAGCCGTCGAGCAGGTTGCCAAGGGTCTTGGTCACCAGAACCCGCTGCACCTCGTTGGCGGCCCTTCTCTGCAGCCCCGGATCAACATCGTCGGCCAACATCCGGCGGCGCTCTTGAGCTTTGCCGCGGGCATCTGCGAGGGTGATGTCGGGATAGTTGCCCAGCGTTTCCTTGCCACGCCCGCCGGTGGGCCTGCTGTAGATGAAGAGCCACGTCCTCGTGCTCGGCCGAACCCGCAGCCAGAGACCGCCCCCGTCGCTGAACATGGCCTCGGTCTTCCCCGGCTCGGGCTTCAGGCGGTCTAGGGTGAGTGGGGATAGCAGGTGGATGGCCATGGTGAAGTCCTTGATCGAGGGTCTGGGAACAAGCTGGGAACACGTTGCGCTTGTTATAGCTTGGCAGGTCTTGGCATTACCTGTCAAGGCTTGACTTTAAATCAAGGGGTTAGCGTGGGCGGTGGCTGGAGATGCCCGCCCGGTGGGGCCAGTGATGCAGATTTGTAATCATCAGGTGTTGGTTCGATTCCGACCGGGGGCACCATCGGACAAG
>JBEOKN010000074.1:0-5052 GCA_040275885.1 Azonexus sp.
GGCGAAAAGCTTCTGCCCACGATGGTCAAAATGGGCAGCTTCATGAGCACGCTTGGAATCGAGCAAGGCCGGAATTTCTCGCTCGCGATCGAAGCCGTTTCGTTCGCCGTGCGCGCGTCGATCCTCGCGCTCACAGACATGGGCGACGCCCTGGGCGCGATGGCCGCGCAGGCCGCCGCGCTGCTGTCCGGCAACCTGACCGCCTTCAAGGCCATCGGCCAGGCCCGCGACGAACAGGCCCAGAAGAACGAGCAGATTTACGAAAAAATGAAAGCCGACTTCGGCAAGCCGATGGCGGCCGAGGAAGAGGTCGCCGCCAAGCGCAAGCGGCTACAGGCCGACCTGCAAACCGCGCTCGGAAATCTCGAACGTCTGCGCGCCAAGGCCGCTGGGGAAGTCTCCGACGAAATCGTCAAGGACGACGACAAAGCGACCAAGGCCCGCATCGCCAACGCCGAAAAGCTGCGCGACGCGCTCAGAAGCGCCTGGCAGGAATCGATCGACGGCGCCAGGAAATCGGCCGAAGAATCCAAAAAGCTGCTCGAACAGGCTGGCGACACCCGGCAAGCGGGGAAGGACTCGGCCGCCGAAATCCGGCGCGCGCAGTTCTCGGCGGCCGACCAGCTCTTCCTGAATTCTCGCGAAGCCACCCAGGCCGGCGACGAAGCCACGCAAAACGCCCTCCTGGCCAAAATGGCGGCACAAAACGGGCGAATCGACAACGCCAGGAAGTTCGCCGATCAAGCCGTCAAGGATGCCGAGCGCGCGGCCAAGCTGGTCGAAAAGCTCTCAGACCCGGAAGAAAAAGCCCGCGCGACCGAGCGCCTGGCCGAAGCCAAAGCCACCGCAGACGAAGCCCGCGCCAAAATCAAGCAGGATGAAAGCCAGCAGCTCGAGGAGCGAGCGAAAGGGCAAGCCGAAACCATCAAGACAATCGAACAGCAGATTACCGACCTGCAGAATCGCGCGGCCAATCTAAAGCTCTCGCTCGAAATCTCCGAAGCCTCTGCCGCCATCCAGCAGATCCAGCAAGAGCTGGCCGCGATCCCGGACGAGACCGTGAAAAAGGTCGTCATCCAGCAAGTCACCCAGCCGGCACCTGGAGAGAATTCAAGCGCCCCGCCGGACACCCTGACCGGCTTCTGGAGTGGCGGATTCACCGGCCCAGGCGGCAAATTCGACCCGGCCGGCATCGTCCACCGCAATGAATTCGTCACGCGCTCCGAAGTCGTCCTGCAGCCCGGCGCGCTCGCGTTCCTCCAGCGCTTCAACGCCCTCGGCATGAAAGCCCTTCCCGGATACGCCGACGGCGGACTGGTCGGCCGCCTGTCGATCGGATCGATTCCAGCCGCCGCCCCGCAGCGAGCGCCGGCCATCTTCAACTTCCCGGAGATCGGCCGCTACCCGGTCACGATGGCCCCAAACGATTTCGACCGGCTGCAAGACCGCTTCGCTCGCGCAGCCCTGCAAAGCGGAGGACGAAAATGATTCCTTTGAAAATCGGCGACCTCGAGATTCCCAGCCGCGCCTCGATGGACCTCGACATGCGCTACGAACAGATCGGCGGCGAAACCATCCTGCGAACCGTGAGCGGAGCCGGCATCAAGCAAATGACCTGGACAAAGCTCCGGATTTCGATCCAGGGCAGCGGCTGGTCCGCGCCAGGACTCCAGGGCATCGACACCACCCTGCAGCACGACGTCGCCTGTATTATCCCGCGCGCCGTCACCGCCGACGCCAGCCGCCAGGCCACCTTGCCCGAGGCACGGCGCAGCGACACCAACGCCGAGCCCTGGGCCGTCGCCATCCTCCAGAACGGCGGCGCCGTCAACACCGGCATGACCCTAGTCGGAAACCTTGCCACCGCCGACGCCGTTCCCGGCGCCGTTCTCTACCAGGTGATGTATTTCCCCCTCGTCACCTGCTGGGTCAACCGCCCAACAGAATCCGGCGTCCGCGGCGACGCGACCTATTCCTGGGAGCTGATATGCGAAGAAGTCTAACGCGCCAGCGGATTATGGCCGCCATGGCCGCAGGTATCGTCTGCATCTGGGCATCGGTTTTGGTCCTCGCTTTCTGGTCGATCGCCAAGTGAACGAAACCTACCCAGGTACCTCGGGCATTGCCGACCAAGCTGGCATCTGGTCCGCCATCGTCCAGATTGGCGGAACCGACTGGTCCGCTCGCGTCGTCGGAGACATCCAGATCGACGCGGAGGAGGGCGGCGCCCGCGTCGCTGATCTTTCTGTCCGGCCGCTGGCCGGCAGCGCGTTTGTCCTGGCCGACTGGGTCGGTACCGACTTGTCGATCGACATCGCCGACCTGTCGAGCGGCAGCCCCACCTCGATCACCCGCCTGTTCACCGGCGTGATCGACACCCCGACGCTCGACCTCAAGACCGGCATCCTCGCCCTACGCTGCACCGACGACCTGCAGAACTCCGTCGACGCCATGACCGTGGCCGCGATCGACGCCGCGATACCGGGCGGATACTCCAGCCCGGTCGTATTCGACCCAGCCGCACGCGGCTGGGCGCACGCGCAGGACCTGCTCTCGACGATCCCGGCATCGCTCGACCTCGACCCTGCCGGCACTTTGCGCCTGACCGACTGGGAGCCGAAAGCTACCCCGGACCTGTCTTTCACCGAGGACCACCTGCTGGATGGCAGCCTCGGCCTGTCGCTGTCAAGCCGTCACCAGCTCATCAACCGGGTCGATATCGATTTCGGATTCCGCTTTCCGCGCGTCAAGGCCGAAGGTTACCACCTCTCCTTTGAGTACGTCGACGTCTCCACCTTCGCCGCTTACGTCGAGAGCGAAAGCCTCTTCCTGCAGCGCCAGGCCGTGGAAGCCGCGATTCACGCCGCCGGCGCCACCATCGACGAGATCACCTATATTCCCATGCCCGACGAGATCCTGCACGTCGCCGAGGTTGCCCTTTGGGCGCCCGGAAAATACGACATGCTGCTCTGCCTGGGATTCGACGCCGATGTCAGCTTCAACTACGGGCAGACGATCGAGGAGCAATTCAGCATCGTCGTATCCGCCCCCAACAGCATCGCCGCTGTCGGCACGCTGCGCGACCGGCTGTCGGGCGCCCTCGAGGGCATCTATCCCCCGGTCCAGACCGCCGAGCACTCCATCATCATGCACGGCAACGCCCTCAGCGGCATCCCCCCCCTCGATCAGGCCGCCCCGACGACCGGCGCCACCACGAGCGTCGATGTCACGCTGACCGAAGACACCGACCGCACGGCCGCGAACACGGCCATGGAAGCGCTGATCCAGATCGCCAAAACGAAAATCTGGGGTTCGCACCGCCGCAATTTCGTCTCGGCCGCCGTGTCCCTCAATCCCGCGATCGACCTCGACAAAACCATTGACCTGTTGGTCACCGGCCTGCACGCGCGCGGCAAATGCGTCAGGGTAGGGCACCGTCTATCCCCGGACACCGGCGCCGCCACCACCGATTTCGCCATCGCCCTCTGCGCGGTATCCGGAACCGGCACCAGTCACCCGGACACCGAAACCGCCGCGCCAGAAGGCACCACGCCCGCGACAACCGCCCTCAGCGGCACCCCAACGATCGTTTTTCATGGCGGAAAAACCGAGGATCAGACGCTCGTGATTACCTTCCCCGGCGTATCCGACGCAGAGCGAAACCGACATGTCGTCGAAATCAGTTCAATCTATTCGGCGTTGATCGTTGAAGATGTGCTGGAGATTGAACTGTGAGTGAATGGACATGCTACGCCTACCTCGCCCCCAACGGGATGATCTTGGCGGACTCTGATTTTGATACGCCGGAGAGAGCATGGCAAGTCGGACTGGGATGGCCTGATGCAGCCGAGATTGAACAGGCAAAGAAACGCGGCGCTCGGGTCATGAAAGTCCGAGTGACTGAGATCTGAGACGCGAAGAACGTTCGAGATAAGCTGCCCGCCGTAGGCGGGTCAGCTTGAGCGAGGGGTTAGCCGGCCCCCACGAAAACCGGCACAACCTTGGAGCGCAAATGCGTGAACTGACCGACCACAAAGTGAACCCCGCGAATGACGTGCTGACCGTGGCAGCAATGGACGAACCCGGCAGCGGTGGTGCACACCATCACTACCGCGTGACGAGTGAGCACCCATCTTTCCATGTGCCGACCGACATCGTGTTTCAGAACGGCCCGATCAACGAGGCCGGCGTGAACGGCCTCACGCACGAGGTGCTGCTGGCCATCGTTGCCGACCGGCTGCGCGACTTCCAGAAGGGGCCGTATGCCAGCCGGTACAACGCCCTGGCGCTGACGCACATCGAGGACGCGCAGAACTGGCTGAACCGCCGCACCTTGGAGCGCATGCGCCGAGGCGTGGAAGGCACCCACAAGGCGTGAACGCTGCCGGCCTGGATGGTGGAGCGCCACAGGCCGGCTAACGCAGAGGTAAGCAGGTGACAACGGCGCTACAGACTGACCCGGAGTGCGACGGCGTGGCCGCCGTTGGCACTCTGCTTGACCGCCGTGTTATGCCACACGGCCAATACAGGTGCATCTTGGCTGACCCGCCCTGGGCGCTGGCTATGGCTGGGCAACGGAAGCGCGCAAAGGAAGGGGCAAAGCCGGAAGCCTTGCCGTACCCGACCATGACGATTGATGAGATTTGCGCTATGCCAGTAGCCGACTTTGCGGCGGAAGACTGCCACCTTTGGCTTTGGACGACGAACCAGCACCTGGAAGACGGGTTCAAGGTGATGCGGGCATGGGGGTTCAAGTACCTAGCCCCGGTGCATTGGGTGAAGCCTACCGGCATGGGGAATTGGTTTGTGCATCGGTCGCAGACGATGCTTTTCGGCTACCGTCAGAAATGCCGGTTCCCGCTGGCGCGCTACCGACCAAACGTGTTTCAGACTGGCGACCCAAAGCGGCACAGCGAGAAGCCTGACGCTAGTTACGAACTGATCGAGGCGGTAAGCCCCGGCCCTCGATTGGAGCTTTTCGCACGGCGCAAGCGCGGCGACTGGCACACATGGGGCAACGAGGTTCCGTGCGACGTGAGCATGGGGCATAAC
>JBEOKN010000075.1:0-69123 GCA_040275885.1 Azonexus sp.
ATCCTCGTCCACTGCGCACGATTCGCGTAGCTGACGTTCATTGCTAATCAAGTTGTTGAATGGAATTGGGCTATTATTTGCAGCGCCTTAAGGCGCGAGTGGTGCCAACTTGTGGGAGACCAAGAATGTTCCATCATATATTGTTGCCGACCGATGGCAGCCAACTGTCCCGGGATACCGCCGGGCGCGCGGTTGCCTTTGCCAAGGCGTCCAACGCGAAGATCACCGCTCTCTACGCCAAGTCGGTCGGGCATGCCGAGAACTACGGCGATCTGATCGAACCCGCTGCCTTGGAGCGCCTGGCGATCGGTCCCGAGGGGAAGAGCAAGGAGTACCTCGGGTACATCAAGAAATTGTGCAAGGACGCCGGCGTCGACTGCACGGCCGTTTCCGTCGTCAGCGACACGCCGTGGGAGGCGATCATCAATGCGGCCGACGACTACGACTGCGATCTCATCTTCATGTCCAAACATGGCCGTGGCGGACTTTCCTCGCTGTTGCTGGGCAGTGAGACTTACCGGGTTCTTACGCATTCCAGCGTCCCGGTTCTCGTCTATCGCCCACCCGAAATCGACGCCAAGCGCCGCAAGGCAAAGGGCAAGGACAAGAAGAAGGTCTGACCATGCGGCGGGCGACACGGTTCCGCCTGGTCGCAGCTTGAAAGCTGCGGTCGGTCGGGAATTCACCTTCGTTCGCTGGATCGCCTGGACTTGCAGGCGTTGACAATCACCAAGATACATCGATGGCTGTCAGAACCATTCTGCGCATGGGCGATCCGCGGCTGCTTCAAACCGCGCGCCCGGTGACCGAATTCGCGACGCCGGCACTGCATGAACTCATCGCCGACATGTTCGACACGATGGCGGCGGCCGGCGGCGTCGGCTTGGCGGCACCGCAGATCGGCGTCGGGCTGCAGGTCGTGATTTTCGGCTTCGGGAAGAGCGAGCGCTATCCCGATGCCGAGTCGGTTCCCCAGACAATGCTGCTCAATCCGCGGATCACGCCGCTGACCGGCGAGGAGGAACTCGACTGGGAGGGGTGCCTGTCCGTCCCCGGCCTGCGCGGCGAGGTGCCGCGAATTACCCGGATCCGCTACGAGGGCCGCGATCCGCAGGGGCGGCCGATCGACCGCACGGTCGATGGTTTCCATGCGCGCGTCGTGCAGCATGAATGCGACCACCTGATCGGCAGACTCTATCCGACGCGGATGCGGGACTTCTCCCGCTTCGGGTTCACCGATGTGCTTTTTCCAGAACTGACATGACGCAGGAGATTCCAGTGGAACAGCATTTGCCGGCCATCGAGGTCGAGACGCGCGACAGTCCGCAGTATGCGGTGATCTGGATGCACGGCCTCGGCGCCGACGGTTCCGATTTCGTGCCGGTGGTGCCGGAACTCGGGCTGGCGGAGACGCCGGGCGTTCGCTTCATCTTTCCTCATGCGCCGGAGATTCCGGTCACCTGCAACGGCGGCTACGTCATGCGCGCCTGGTACGACATCGTCTCCCTCGACAGCACCAGTCGCCAGATCGACGAGGCGGGAATCGTGAATTCGCGGGACGCGATCCGGCGCCTGATTGCCCGCGAAAACCAGCGCGGAATTCCCTGTGCAAGAATTTTCGTGGCCGGCTTCTCGCAGGGCGGGGCGGTCGCCTACACGACGGCGCTGACCCATGACGAGCCGCTGGCCGGCATCATCGCGCTGTCAACCTACATTCCCTGCGGCGAACTGGTGACCCGCGAGCGCACCGCAGCAAACCGCGACATCGTGATCTTTGCCGCCCACGGCCGCGAAGATGATGTCGTTTCCCCGGTACTTGGGCGGCGCGCCCGGGATTTCCTGGTTGGCCACGGCTACCGGGTCGACTGGCATGAATACCCAATGCCGCACGCAGTCTGCCTCGAGGAAATCCGCCTGCTTGCAGAGTGGCTCAAGAGTCGCCTGCAGTGAACGATGTCGTCGTGCGGCGAGCGGAGCCTGGCAGCGCCGAACTGCCCATTTACGAGGGCATCCCGCTGTCCCGGATCAGCCTTGTCGTTTCCGATGAACTTGCCGGTCAGGCGCTGGCCGTGCTGATGGCAGCCGATGCCATCGGCTTCGATAGCGAGTCGAAGCCAACCTTCCTCAAAGGCGAGGTGTCGACCGGCCCCCATCTGGTACAGCTTGCCACCGACGACCATGCCTACCTGTTCCCGATTTCACGGTTCCGCGGTGCCGGGGCGTTGAAAAGCATCCTTGAGTCAGCCGCCGTTCTGAAGGTGGGCCTGGGACTCGGCAATGACCGGAGCGCGCTGAAATCGGTGCTGGGCATCGAGGCGCGGCAGCTGCTCGACCTTGGGGAGGTTCTGCGCGGACCCGGGCATCGCGGCACGGTGGGGGCGAAGGTGGCAGTCGCCCATTTCTTCGGCGCGAGGCTGCAGAAGTCGAAAAAGACCGGCACCAGCAACTGGGCCAACCCGCATCTGAGCGAACGCCAACTGCTCTATGCGGCAAATGATGCCCACGTCGCCTTGCGGCTCTACCGGGCCTGGTTGTCGGAAACCGGCGCTGCGGCGACTGGCTCTGCGTAGTGAATGGCCAGCCAGATGGTTGGCGGGTCGGGCATTGTCCACTCGACCCGGTGACGGCGATGCGGGGCAATGTCGACGAAATCCCCAGCGCTCAATTCGCGTGGCGTGGGCTCGTCAGCGAAACGCAACCGGGCGGCGCCCTGGATCAGTAGTACCCACTCGGCGGCGGGCTGGTCATACCAGAAATCGGGCGGACTGCACTGACCGGTCGAGACGATGCGCTCGATGCGCAGGCCCGGCCGGCTGAGCAATTCGGCAAACTGCTCGTCTGGCGCGGTCGACCGCGCCAGACCGGCAAAAATGCTCTCGCTCACCCGTGTGCCGTGAACGTACGTCTCTTTAGCCAGCCTATCGCGTCATCGACAAAGGTGAAGGCGACAGGAATTACCAGCAGGCTGAGGAAGGTCGACGTGATCAAGCCGCCGATGACGACGATCGCCATCGGTGCGCGGAAACTCGGGTCGGCGCCGAGGCCGACCGCGATCGGCAGCATGCCGGCGCCCATTGCAACGGTGGTCATGATGATCGGCCGGGCACGCTTGCGACAGGCGTCGAGCAGTGCATGCCAGCGATCGAGGCCGTGGTCGCGGCGGGCGAGGATGACGTAGTCGATGAGCAGGATCGAATTCTTTGTGGCGATGCCCATCAGCATGATGAGGCCGATCATCGACGGCATCGAGACCGCCGTTCCGGTCACGAACAGCGCCAGGAAGGCCCCGGGGACCGAGAGCACGAGGGCGGCGAGAATGGTCACCGGCTGTATGAAGTCACGGAACAGCAGCACCAGCACGACGTAAATGCACAACACGCCGGTCAGGATGGCGATGCCGAAGCTGTTGAAAAGATCGGCCATCGCCTCGGCGTCGCCGACCGTCGTTTGCAGGATGCCGGGCGGCAGCTTGGCCAGGCTGGGCAGGGCCAAGACGCGCTCCTCCACTTCACCGAGTGGCTGCTGGTTCAGTTCGATCTCGAAATTGATGTTGCGCAGGCGGTCGTAGCGATTTATTTCGGCGGGACCACCGGCGAGGGCCAGGGTTGCCACGTTGCCGATCATCACCGGACCGTACTTGCCGGGGACGGTCAGGCGCTCCAGCAGCGACAAATCCTGACGTGCGGCCGGGGGCAACTTGACGACGATGGGGATCTGGCGCTGACTCAGGTTGAGCTTGGCGATGTTCTGGTCGTAATCGCCGGCAGTGGCGATACGCAGCGTGTCGGCGATGCTCGCCGACGTCACGCCGAGGTCGGCCATCCGTGGAAAATCGGGAAGGACGACGAGTTCCGGACGGACCAGACTGGCCGTGGTGGTCACTGCTCCGATTCCCGGAATCGTTCGCAATTCGCGCTCGACGACACGCGCATGCTCGGAGAGCAGGTCGCCATTCTCGCTGGCGAGTACCAGGATGTATTTTTCCGCCGAGCCGCCGAAGCCGACCTTGACCTGGACGCCAGGCAGTACGGCCAGCGCCTCGCGCAACTGGCGCTCGACGGCCTGCTTCCTGACGCCGCCGCGTTCGCCGCGCGGCGTCATGTTGATGGTCAGTGTCGCTTTGCGGACTTCCGCCGCGCCGGTCGTGGCGAATGGATCACTGCCGGCAGCGCCGCCGCCAACTGCGGTGTAGACCATCCTTACATGGCTGTTCTTCTCGACGATTCGGCGTGCCTCCTCGGCAACGGAACGCGTCTCCTGCAAGGTGCTGCCGGGCGGCAGCGAGAGATAAACCTGGGTTTGTGAAAGGTCATCGGGCGGCAGGAAGCCCTTGGCAAGCAGCGGCACCAAGGCGAAGGATCCGAAGAAGAAGATCGCCGCAGCAGTCGTTGTCGCCAACCGGTGATCCAGACACCAGGCGGCCCAGCGCAGGTAGGCGGTCATCCAGGGAGCTTCCTGGTGCTCGCCTTGGGGGGGCTTCAGGATGTAGGCAGCCATCATCGGTGTCAGCATGCGGGCAACGACCAGAGAGAAAAAGACGGCGATGGCCGCGGTCCACCCGAACTGAACGAAGAATTTGCCCGGCACGCCGCCCATGAAGGCGGTCGGCAGGAAGACGGCGATCAGCGTGAAGGTGGTGGCAATCACCGCCAGCCCGATCTCGTCGGCCGCCTCCATCGCCGCTTGGTAGGGCGTCTTGCCCATGCGCAGGTGGCGCATGATGTTTTCGATTTCGACGATGGCGTCGTCCACCAGAATGCCGACGACCAGCGACAGCGAGAGGAGGGTGACGACGTTGAGCGTGAAGCCCATCAGATAGGTCACGGCAAAGGCCGGGATGATCGAAAGTGGCAGCGCCGTCGCCGAAACCAGGGTGGCGCGCCAGTCGCGGAGGAAGAGCCAGACGACGATGACGGCGAGAATCGCGCCCTCGATCAGCAGCCACATCGAGCCCTCGAAGTTCTCGAGCACCGGGTCGACGAAATTGAAAGCTTCCGTAATCGTGATGTCGGGATGCTCGCCCTTGATCTTTTCAAGTCGCGCCCGCACGCCGTCCGCAACATCCACTTCGCCGGCGCCGCGGCTGCGCACGATCTCGAAACCGACCACCGGCTTGCCGTTGAGCAGGGCGGCGGAGCGTTGCTCGGCGACGGTGTCGGTGACCGTGGCCAACTGGTCGAGGCGAACCCGGCGGCCGTCGCCGAGCGCGATTTCCATCGCCCCCAGTTCCGCAGCGGACTTGACGGTGGCGATGGTGCGCACCGATTGTTCGGTGCCGCCAATGTCGGCGCGGCCGCCCGAGGCGTCCTGCTGAATCTGGCGCAATTGACGGGAAATCTCGGCTGCCGTGGCGCGTAACGCCAGCAGACGAGCCGGGTCCAGTTCGATGCGGATCTCCCGGGTCACGCCGCCAACACGCGAGACCGCCCCAACGCCGCGCACGCTGAGCATGGTCTTGCTCACCGTGTTGTCGACGAACCATGACAGTGCCTCGTCGTCCATCCGGCTGGAGGACACGGTATAGGTCAGGATTGGCATGCCCGCGAGGTTGACCCGGCTGATGACCGGATCCTTCAGGTCGCCAGGGAGATCGGCGCGAATACGGGAAATGGCATCGCGCACATCGTCGACCGCCTCCTGCGTCTGCTTTTCGAGGCGGAACTCGACGTCGATGGTGACGGTCCCATCCTGTACCCTGGTGTAGATGTGCTTGATGCCCTGCAACGTGGCGACTGAATTCTCGATCTTGCGCGCCACCTCGGTTTCCATCTGCGCTGGCGCGGCGCCGGGCAATGAGGCGGTCACCGTGACCATCGGCAGATCGATGTCCATGAACTGCTGAACCTTCATGGCGCGGAACGCCATGACGCCAAGCAGCGTCAGCATCACGAACAGCAAAATGGCGGGAGTCGGGTTGCGGATCGACCATGCGGAGACGTTCATGGCTGCTTTTCGGCGGCCACGATACGAACCGTATCGCCATCGGCGAGGAAGCCGACACCGCTGGCGACGACCTTGGCAGTAGGATCGAGTCCGCTGACTTCGATCCGCTGTTCGAGACGGCGACCCGTGCCGACCTTGGTCAGGGTTACCTGGGCCAGGTCATTGGCGCCCGGTTCAATGCGGAAGACGTAGGCGAAACCCTCGCGCAGCAGCACTGCCGACTGCGGCAACGTCAGCGCCGGGTGGTATCCCAGATTGAACTCGCCGCGCGTAAACATGCCGGCACTCAGGAAGGTGCCGGCATCTGGCTGCAAGTCGACATAGACCACGCCGTTGCGCGTCTGCGGATCGACCGTTGGCGCGACGGTGCGCACACCGCCTTTCACGACCACCCCATTGGGGCCTTGCAGGTAAGCCGGCTGCCCAGGCTCAAGGCGGCTCAGCTCGGCGGCAGTCACCTCGGCACGCCATTCGAGCCGACCGTGACGGATCAGGCGGAACAGCTCCTGCCCGGACTGGGTCAGCGAACCGACGGTTGCACTGCGCGCCGAAATGATGCCGTCGTCGGGCGCCACGACATTTGCCTTCGAGCGACGAAGCTCGGCCGATGCCCGTCGCGCCTTGGCGGCGTTCAGGCGGGCTTGTGCGGTGTCGGTGGCAGTTTGTGTCTGGATGCCCTGCTGCGCGCTGTAGAAGCCCTTCTCCCGAAGTTGCCGGGCGCGTTCATTGTTGGCCTGTGCCTCAGCCAGGGTGGCTGCGGCTTCGGCGACCGTAGCCCGGCTCTCGGCGAGTTCGCTGTCGACCGCGTCGCTGGCGATGCGTGCGAGCACGTCGCCCTTGGCGACCGTTTCGCCGACATTGGCGAGAACCTCGGTAATCCGGTAGTTGCTGATTTCCGGGCTGATGATGGCTTCCTGCCAGGCGGTCACGTTACCGCTGGCGGCGAGTGTCTGCGGCCAGGACAGTACCTGCGGTGTCACCGCAGCGACCGTGAGCGCCGGCTTTGCAGCACCCTGGGTGGCCGGTGGAGCCTTGTCGCTGCAACCGGTCAGGGCGACTAGCGCCAGGGCAACGCAAAGTGCGCGAGGGTTGTTTTCCATGTGTGATCTCTTTACGGTAAATTCCGCATTGAAAAAACCTGAATCATGCATCGGTTCCGGGTCCCTTTGCAAAGACGTCAGACGCCCTGTTTCAGGCTGGCTTCGATGAACGGATCGAGGTCGCCGTCGAGCACGCCCTGCGTATTGCCGGTTTCGTGGTTGGTGCGTAGATCCTTGATCCGCGACTGGTCAAGCACGTAGGAACGGATCTGGTGGCCCCAGCCGATGTCGGCGCGCACCTCGGTAATCCGGTAGTTGCTGATTTCCGGGTCGATGATCGCCTCCTGCCAGGCAGCGACGTTGCCGCTGGCCGAGAGGGTCTGCGGCCAGTCGCGCAATAGCGGCGTGGTGCCGGTCAGGGCCGCCTTGGTTGGCGGGGCATCGGCGGAAGAAGGTTTGTCGCCGCAGGCGGTCAGCATCAGTGCGATCATGCAGGCGAGCAACCGGAGGATGTTTGCGGTTGGGGCAGGTTCATCGTTCGCTCTTTTGCATGCTCAAGGCTGGGCAACCCAGTTAACCAGTTGCAAGCCGTCGATCCGGCCATAGTGGCGTTCGTTATTGGTCACCAGGGTGAGGTTTTCGGCGAGCGCATGTGCAGCGATTTGCGTATCCATGTAGCCGATGGGATTGCCACTAATTTTCTGGCGCGCGCGCAACGGCGCGTAGCGATTGGCGGCTTCCTTGTTCCAGTCGAGGCAGGGCACCGCATCGAGAAAGGCGTGTACTGCGCGGGAAAGAGAGGCGGCTTCCGGCAGCAGGGCGAGCCCATAGAGCAGTTCGCCACGGGTAATCACCGAGATGGCGATTTCCTCGGCGATCAGACCCTCACGAATCCGGCCGAGCAGCCGCGCCTCCTTGCGCTTGATGGCATAGCTGCAGATGTCGGTATCCAGCAGGTAACGCAGCATCAGAAAATCTCCCGAAACTCTCCGCTGTCGTTGTCGCGCTCGGCAAGGAAGGTTTCCGGGACTTCGGCGGATTCGATCAGTTGAAACATGGCGTCGATTTCGCTGAGTGCCTTTTTGGGGGTCAGGGTGATCTCTCCGGTGGCTTCGTTCTTGCTGATCCACACTTCATCGCCTGCCAGCCGGAAAGCCTTGGGCAGGCGGACGGCCTGACTGTGCCCGGAATGAAATATTCTTGCGGTAGTCAGCATGCTTTTCTCCTTCTGTATATTCATACGCGTATATACATTATAGCGATGTGGCAGATTCAAAGATAGGCTTCCTGCTCCGCTTTTTCGCCCAGTTCGAGCAGGGTGGCGGCGAGTTCGTGAAGAAGAGGCGGGAGTGCTCCGCTGAGCAGTTGAGCGAGTTGCTGCCAGTCGTGCTCGGTCAGCGGCTTGCGCTGGCGCGCGGCCAACAAATCGTCGCGCCGCATGGCGAACGGCATCCACGGCAGACTTGCCGCCTCCCAGAGCTTCGCGACCTGCAGCACGATGGCGATGCCGGCCGGATCCGGGTCACAGGCGATTTCGGCGGTAGCCGGGGCGCCGACGAGGAGGTGGCGCATGCTTTCCTGCCACCAGTTGGGCGGGAAACCGGGGAGCCAGACGACAGCCATGTCCGGGGAGCGCTGGCGCGCGCTTCGCTCGAAGCTGGTCAGGTTTTCGACCAGCCGCCAGACACGCGGCTGACCTTCGAAGTATTGTGCGGTGGCGATGGTTTCCGGGGTCAGCGCGCTCCAGTCGGCGCTGGCATTCAGATCGATGATGCCTGTGGCGGTATGGAGGCGGATCGGCCCGGCGACAAGCAGGTGCGGCGTGTGCTCGAAAATGCCGCTTTTTTCGAGGTCGACCGCAGCCGCCAGCCAGTTCCATTCGGCGGCGGAGACGCCTTTGCTGTCGCCGCGCGCGAGCAGGGAAAAATCGCGGCGGGTGCCTTGTCTTTCTTCATCACGCCAGAGGTCGAGGCTCTTGAGCAGGCGGAAGCGTTGCAGCCGGCGGGCGAGCGGCAGGCTGGCCAGTGCGGTGTGAGCGGTGGCGATATCCGCTGCGTCGAAGCGATACGCGCTGGCACTCGCCCAATCGATAGCCATTTGTTTGGGGTCGGGTAGTTGGAACAGTTCACGCAGTGCGTCGAGGCGGGGAAATTCCAGCCAGGTAATGTTCCAACGACTGCCTGACCGCTTTTCGTACTGCACCGACCAGCCATGGCGTACCAGCCAGTCGGCAAGCTTCATGGCGGTTTCCAGATTCTTGCTGCCGGCGTCGGCGAGCAGGGTCGACCATTTGCGGCGTGCCTGGTTTGGCTTGAGCCAGCGGAGCAGCAGGTCGATTTGAGCACCCGGCAATTCCAGCGGCACCCCGGTAGCTTCCCGCGCAAAGCGCCGCCGGCTGGCCAGCGGGCTGGCCAGCGAGGCGCCAGTGAGCAATTCGCTTTCGATCGATGACATGTCTGGGTCAGCGGCTGCGCATGTAGTCGGCAAAAACATCGGGGGCGAGGGCGCGCAGTTTTGCGCGTTGCGGAATCAAGTCCGCCTGCTGGCCGGTTTTTTCAAGATGCAGCAGATCGAGCAGCAGGGCAAAGGCGCGTGCCGGATCGTTTTGCGCGGGTTGTGCCCGGCGCAGCAGTTCGCGCAGTTCGCTTCGATGGATCAAGAGCCAGGCCGGGAACCAGGCGAGGTCGTGGTACTCGCCATTGTTTTCAAACGCAGCCAGGAATTGCTTCCCGAGATGCTCAACCCCAGCCGGCGCACGCAGCAGGAGGCACGAGAGCTTCTCCGGTGCCAGCCAGGCCAGTTCGGCCAGCAGGGGCCACCAGATTTCCGATGGACCATGCTTGATCTCGATTTCAGTCATCCAGGCCAGGGGTACCGGGATGCGGCGCCAGGAAGGGATTTTCTCGACGGCCGAACGCGCCTGGTCGGGGTTGCCGGCAGCCAGCCAGAAGGGCGCCGAATGGATGTCCCGACGATCGCTGTCGTAGACAAGTGGTGTTGCGGCTCTCGCCAGCTCGGCCCACAGCGGACGCGCCCAAACGATGACAAGAGCGGAGCCAAGGAGTCGTTCGGCGAAGGGCAGAATGCCATGGATGAGCTGGTGGTGACGGGACTTCAGGTTTGCCGGCTCGAGGTCGCGCCGAAAATCGTTCAACTGCTCAAAAAGCTGCTCATGGGTGGCCAGGTTATGGTGCCGGGGAAATTCGTCGCGCAGGGCCCGGATAGCCAGTGCCGCTGCACCCAGATCGTGGGTGGACAATGCCTTTACGGCAGCGTTGTTGAGCATAACGTCGCGCGAGTCCTCGAAGAGATCAAGCTGCATTGTCGTCGCCATGGCTATTCCGTATCGCGCACCAATACCCCGACGCGCGGCGCCCAGGGTTCACCCGGCTGCTTCTTGAAGGTGACCAGCGTCAGCAGCGACGGGTCGTGCACATTGACATTGTGGGTGACCGGCGTGGTCAGCAGGTATTGCGCCTGCGTGGCCTTGAGGAAGCCGGCGACGCGGTCGATGTTGACGATGTCGAGGTGGGCGAAGGGTTCGTCGATGAAGACGAAGCCGCCAGGATGGGATTCTTCCATCATCAGCGCGATCAGCAGGATCAGCGATTTCATCACCTGCTGGCCGCCGGACGCATCGCCGTCGTTCAGCCCCATGAAGCCTTTCTCGTCGAAATCGAACTTGACCGACAGCGCGGCCTGCGCCAGCGCCAGGTCGTCGTCGGCCAGCAGCGGCAGCTCGGCTTCGACCTTGATGCTGGCCATTTCACCGAGGGTGCGCAGATTGCGGGCGTAGCGGCGAACGGTGGCGCGCAGGACATGGACGTATTGCTCGCGCGCCGCCGTGGTCTGCGCTTCGGCCATCCGGTTGTCGCGCTGGCGCTCGGCCAGTTCCTTGCCCTGCCGGGCGGCATCCGCTCTCAGCTTGTCGCGGGTAACGAGGATCCCGGCGTCAGTGATCCAGGCTTTTTCGGCCAGATCGCGTTCGATTTTATGGATTTCGCGGTCGATGGCGGCGAGGCTTTCCCATTCACGAGCGATTTCGACATTGGCCGTTTCATCAAGCCAGTTGGCGGGCAGGGTACGGCGGCTGCGGCGCAGGGATTTCAGGCGTTCTGCCTGTTGCAGGCGGGCCGGCTTGTTGGCTTTTTCGGACAGACGTTTAAGCACATCCTGCAATTGCGAGGAGATCTCTTCGACAGCGCGCTCCGCCTTGCGCCAGGCGTCGTCGGCGGCATCGCGCTGCTGGCGGGTATGGTTCAGATTCTCCCGAACCTGCTGGCGGCGACTATCCAGGCTGGTCATCTGGATTTCAGCGGCGGCAAATTCGGCGGCGCGAGCGGCGAGGTTTTGCGTGGCGGTTTCGCCGGCCAGGCGCGCGCGGCAGGTAGCGATCGTTTGCTCGAATTCGGCAATGCCGGCTTCGTGTCCGGCGATGCGCGGGGCGAGCTCGGCCAGTTGTGTTTGCACCGCTGCCAGACGGGCGGCGCCGAAACGGGCGAATTCCGGGGCGGCGTGACGGCCGCCGCGCCGTTCGCGCAGGTAGCCGCTTCTCGTCACCCAGTCCTGGGCACGCGGCAGCCGTGCACCGGCATGGGCATCCTCGACACGCTGGGTGCGGTCGAGCAGCCTGTCGATCCAGCCGGGAACCGGTCGCCGGAAATGAACGACCTCGGCCACACAGCCCGGTGCCGGCAGTGTCGGCTCGCTGCGTTCGGGGACGATGAAATGGCGGTACCTATGCTTTTCGCCCAGCGCAAAGGCTGCTTCGGCGTCGCGTTCGCGGTGCAGCACGACCAGATGGGCGTAGGGGGCGAGCAGGGCTTCGACGGCTTTCTGCCAGCCGGTGTCGGTAATTTCGACCAGGTCGACCAGCAGGTCGTGGGCGATGGCGGCGGCGTCCAGCGCCGCGCGGAAATTTCGGATGTCGCCGGGTTCGGCGCGTTGGCCGCTGGCGAGGGCGGCGATGACGGCCTCCAGTTCGCGCTGCTCGCTTTGCCAGCCGGCGAGTTCAAGGCGCAGGGCGTCGCGCCCGGTTTCCGCTTCGCCCTGTTGTCGGACAATGACTTCCGGGTTGCCACCCGCTTCCCTGGCCAGGCGCAGCAGTCGGTCGCGCTCGCCGAGCAGCCCTTCGAGTTTGCCGGCTTCGCGGTTGATCGGCGCCTGCGCCTCGATGGCGCGCTGCTCTTCGGCAAGCGCGGCGGAACGGCGGGTTTCGGCGGCTGCAAGATCCGCCTCGGCTTGCGGTCGACGGGCTTGCAAAGCCGTCTTTTCGGCCAGCAGACTGCGCCATTCGCGTTGCATGCCGATGATTTGCGAACTGCCCTTGAGGATGGAATCGCCGAGCAGGTGATATTCCAGCCGCGGGCGGATTTCGCCGAACAGGCGGTTGCGGTCGTCGTTCAGCCGGCACCAGGTCTGGTAGTTGGCGACGTCGAGTTCGGTGTTCTTGATCTTGAGTTGCAGGCGGTCGAGCTGGGCTTCCAGTTCGACCAGTTCACGGCGCGTCGCTTCCTGATGTTGGCGCGCCTCCTGGTAGCGGTCGAGTACCTCGCGGTCGCCGAAGACCTGAAACACCAGGTCGAGCAATGCCTTGGGCGAGAGTTCGCAGAGTTTGTCGGTCTGCCCCTGTTCCAGTGACAGTACCTGGCCGATGGCCGGCGTCAGGCCGGCGCCGTGCAGTACCTGCTGGTATTCGCGCACGCCGAGTGGCGTGGCGCTGGCGTGCAGGGCTTCGATGGGCGTGTCGCCCTCGGCGATCAGGTAATGCCGCGTCCAGTCGCCGCCCTTTTTCTCGATGCGACAGGCCAGCGTCACCGTGTCGCTTGAGAACGGCGGCCAGAACGGTCGCTTGCCCGAGGGCTGGCGGCGGTTGTCGACGACCCCGCGCAGCCAGCAGAAATCCTCGCCATTGCGCCGCACATAGCGCTTGTAATCGCGCTTCTTCGAGCAGTCGAGGGCCAGCAGCGTGCGCAGGGCATCGAGCAGCGTGGTCTTGCCGGAACCGTTGGGGCCGACGATGGTGACGATGGCGGCGGCAAGCGGCAGAACCAGGCGCTGCCAGAAATCCCAATGGACGACCTCGAGCTTTTCCAGACGGAACATCAGGCGTCTCCGGTTGCGGTCGACGCCATTCTTGCCACATTTTTGCCGTTGACCGCAGCCAGCACATCGGCGAGGGCGCCGTCGAGGATGCGCGGGGCGAGTTCGGCGTAATCGAAGGCGAGGTCGAGCAGCGGTCCCTCGTGCAGCACCTTGTTGCGCCGCTCGATGAAGCCCAGCCGCGACAGCACGGGCAGCAGGAACTGCAGGCGTGCCTTGCCGCCGAGCGACTTGCCGTAGTCTTCGAGCAGCACGTTTTCCGGCACGCCGCGCGCGGCGTCGTCGCGCAGCGGTGCTGGCCGGGGGTTGCCGAACATGTCGGTCTGCCCGGCGTCGGTGGTCGCCTCGCGGGAAAGCTGGCGCTCGCGCTTGGGCAGGATGATCAGCGCCCAGAGGAGGATGAGCAGCGCGACGCCGTCGCGGTTCAGGCCGGCATTGTTGGACAGCCAGGCGTCGCCGCGCCCGAAGACGGCGTTCTCGGCGCCCGCGGCCAGGCCGACGGCGATGTGGCCGGCGAAGGGGTTGTCGAGCAGGCGCAGGCCGGCGGCGGTGAGGCGGTGTTCGATGTCCTGGCGAAAGCTTTCGTCGATCAGCAGGCGACGTACCTCGGCATCGCTCTTGGGCAGCCAGCGCTGGGCGAGCAGGCGGGCGATGAACTCGGCGGGCGTATTGGCGTTCATGGTGCGTTCCGGGGCAGAATCCGGCCGCGACTGATGGCGGCGACTTCGTTGCGTTGCGGGGTGTCGAGCCTATCGTCGTCGCCCCAGCGCAGGGTCAGCGGCAGGGCGCCGAAGGCGGTCAGCTCCGGGTCACCCGAGGGGTCGCCGAGGAAGGGGAGCAGCGAGAAGCGGTAAGCGGCAGCGCGGAAACTGTCGCCGACAATGGCATCGGCCACCGCCAGGCCGTCTTCGCGCAAGGCGAGGTCGGCCAGCAGACGGGTCAGCGCGGCCAGTTCCGGCGGTAGCTCGCGCGGGATTTCGCGGGTGTTTTCGGCGTCGACCGCAGCCGGGAGCGTCGAGCGCTGGCGCTCCGGGCGCTGCCGTTCAACGAGTTCGAATTCGGCGACATCGGCCATCACGTCGGCCAGTACCAAAGCGATTTCCGGTACCAGGTGCGTGGTGCCGACGGCAAAATCGGCGAGTTGGTCGATGTCGCGTGTTTTCAGCCAGGCGGCGAGTTCGGACGAGGTCAGCCCGCCTTGCGAGAGGTGTATGCGCTGGCGGGCGATGGCCGCGAGTTCGCGCTGGAAGACGCCGGTCATGCGCATGATGCGGCTTTGGCGGGCGCCGATTTCCTGTGCCAGGCGCCAGGTGGCATCGTCGGGCAGGCCATCGGCGGTGAGTTCGCGCATGATTTCGGTGCCCTTTTCCATCCACTGCCAGACGGAAGCGAGCTTTGTTTGCGCGGCCTGCAAGCGGAATTCGGATCCCGATGCCACGGCGCTGGAAAATTCGTCCTCCAGTTCGGCGAGGCGCGCCAACAGGTGTTGCAGATTCTCCGGCGAAATGCGCCCGGTGGCGCCACCGGCAGCGATCTGTGCCGTCAGGTAGCCGAGTTCGGCATCGTCTTCTGCAGCAAATTGCAGCAGCGTGGACAATGCAGCCAGCACCATGCGACCCGTGGGGGAAATCTGGTAAGTGCGTCTATCCGTGTCCCAGACCAGCAAGTCGTGCTCACGCAAGCGCTTCAATACGGTTTCGAGTTTGACTTGGTCGATGAAACCGAAGTGCATCTCCAGTTCGCGTGGCGACCAGCTCGGGTTTTCGGCGCGGGCGCCAATTTCCCGGAGCACCAGCAGGCGAACCATGACTTCCGCCTCGCCGCCGCGAAAGACGGCGAGGCAGGCGGCAATCAGGCCACGGGCGCCGAGCAGCGGGTAAAGCGGTGCGATGTCGGCCGGTTCGACACCACGCGCGAAAAAGTCGGCGAGGTCAAGGTCGGCGGATTTGCCTTGGCTCATGCCAGAATATCCGCTTGGGCCAGTTCGACGATGGCACGTTCGAGGTGAGCAAATTCCGGTGATCGCGCCCGTAACAACTCAAGATTGAGGCGCGCCGTAATTTTTTCTTGATGGACAGTTTCCTTGTATGCCATGCCGGATGGCCTGTGCTGGCTTATCCATCCCTTGGCATCGCGGATCTCTTCGGGAACTTCCGGAAAAGTGACGTTCGGTGCAATGTCTTGGAATACTGCTCGGCTGGCGGCTTCGTCGATCAGAAAAAACGTTTCGTATTCCTTGACGAGAAAGGTAATTTTTAGGGGCCAACCGGGACGTAGTTTGGCTGCTCTGCTAAGCAGATTTTGCGCTTCTCGGACCGGACACTCGTAAAGCTTCGAGTCAAAATCCATGACCCAAAGAATTGGGGCATTGTCCTTGATGGCTGCCTGGAAGAAATTATCGAAGTTCTTGGCTACAGTTGGATATTCACCGCGTCGGTGAGGCGAAAGAATGTCCACCTCGTAAATTTCATGCGCTTCAAGAATGCGTCGTATAAGGAGAGAAACAGCCTTCACATCGCCCTGACCCTCAACAATTGGCAGCAATCGCTTCATGCATCCTCCGGTAGCAAGCCTTCCGATGACATGATCTGTTCCAGGCTTAGAAGATGTTCCTTGACCGCCTCGCGTTGGCTGCGGCGAATGGGGGAAACCCGCGTTTCGCCATTCTGCATGGTGACAACCCGGATTTTTTCAGGATCGAAGAGATCGACCAGGTGAGGGCTGTGGCTGGTAATCAGTAATTGAGTTCTCTCCGATGCTTCATTGAATGCGTCGGAGAGAAGTGCCAGTAGTGCCGGATTGACCGTTTGCTCGGGTTCCTCAACGACCATTAGCGACGGGTGTGGGGTGTGATAGAGGGCGAGCAGGATGCCGAGGATGCGCAAGGTACCGTCTGAAATTTGCGACGGGTCAAAAAAATGGGCGTCACCATTCTTTTCGCGAACTTTGAAGTGAGGCAATACGAAGCTGCCAATGGCGCGTGTCGTGATGTCCTCCAATTGGGGCATGACGATCCCCATCATCTCCTTGATTTGTTCCAGCGCCTGCTTGCCACGGCTGGTCTTTTTCATAGCTCGAATGATGGAACCCCAATTCTCACCACTTTCCTTGAGGGTGGCATCGGTATCGGGATGGGCCGGGGTGCGGAGCGTGTTGGGGTAAATGGAGGAAAAACGGAATCCGGAGATGAAGGTGACAAGTGGAGCGGCCAATCGATAGATAAAGCCGGAGATGACTACCCGTCCACCCAGCGCGAGAGTATCCGGCGTTAACGAGCGATGCTCATCAGCACCGTCTATGTGTAACTTTCCATTCGCGTCACGCTGGAAATTCAAACGTCTGAATTCCGAATCCGCTTCGTCATCTTCCGGGTTGTCGAGGTGTATCTCCTGAAACCATTCGCAAGTCTCGTGCTCGATTCTGAAATTACCTTCCCGCAAGCTGGTAAGTGACAGGCTGTATCGTGAAATAAAAGACGATATGCCCTCACCTTGCTCAAACGTGAAATCGAAAGATATGCGATAGGGTCTTGTTGGAGAGTACTGACGGATCAAGGCGATACCCCCCCGCTTGCTAACAGCATGGTCAAGTCCGTCTGTCACAGCGTCGCGCAAAAATCTCAAGGCGTCGATGATGTTGCTCTTGCCAACACCATTGCAGCCCACCAAGACGGTGAGCGGTTGCATGTCTTGAAATTCAATATCCGACAAACTCTTGTAATGACGGATACGGACCGATGCTAGACGCATGATTTATCCTTTCCTGTTTACACGCCCTGTTTGAGGCTGGCCTCGATGAAGGCGTCGAGATCGCCGTCGAGCACGCCCTGCGTATTGCCGGTTTCGTGGTTGGTGCGCAGATCCTTGATCCGCGACTGGTCAAGAACGTAGGAACGGATCTGGTGGCCCCAGCCGATGTCGGATTTGGCGTCCTCCAGCTTCTGCTGTTCGGCCATCTGCTTGCGCAGTTCGAGCTCGTACAGGCGGGCGCGCAGCATCGACCAGGCTTCGTCGCGGTTGCGGTGCTGCGAGCGGTCGTTCTGGCACTGGACGACGATGCCGCTCGGGGTGTGGGTCAGGCGCACGGCGGAATCGGTCTTGTTGATGTGCTGGCCGCCGGCGCCCGAGGCGCGGTAGGTGTCGGTGCGCACGTCGGCCGGATTGATGTCGATTTCGATCGAATCGTCGACTTCCGGATAAACGACGACACTGGTAAAGGAAGTATGGCGACGGGCGTTGGAGTCGAATGGCGACTTGCGAACCAGGCGGTGGATGCCGGTTTCTGTGCGTAGCGTGCCGTAGGCGTAGTCGCCGGTGAATTTGACCGTGGCGCCTTTGATGCCGGCGACGTCGCCTTCGGACTCTTCCATGACGTCCACCGTGAAGCCCTTGCGCTCGCCGTACTTGATGTACATGCGCAGCAGCATCGCCGCCCAGTCCTGTGCTTCGGTGCCGCCGGCGCCGGCCTGGATTTCCAGGAAGCAGGGGTTCGGATCCTGCGGGTTGTTGAACATGCGGCGGAACTCGAGGGTCGCGATCTTTTTCTCGACGGCTGCCGCGTCGGCTTCGACCGCGTGCAGCGTGTCGTCGTCGCCTTCTTCACGGCCCATTTCGAACAGCTCGCGGCCATCGTCGAGGCTGCCCTGGACGGCCTCCAGGACGAGGACGATGTCTTCCAGCGCTTTCTTCTCGCGGCCCAGGTCCTGAGCGTGCTGCGGATCATCCCAGATTCCGGGATCCTCCAGTTCCTTGTCGAGCAGGGTCAGGCGTTCGCGCTTGTGATCGTAGTCAAAGATACCTCCGCAGCTCGGCGGCGCGCTGCGCCAGGTCGTCGAGCTTGTTGGAGATGCTGTTGAGTTGTTCGGCTTCCATGAGGCGGTTTCCGGTGGGTTGCAATGGGCAGATTATAGCCGGGCGCGGTGCCGGTGGATTGACTGCGGCGCCCCCGGGCGGGGATACTTGGCGAGGTGCCGCGAGGCGCGCCTCCTTACTTTCCCGCCGGATTCGCTCACATGCTTCAGAAACTCTCCTCATTCGCCGGAATTCAGGGGCCGGTCGTCATCATTGTCATCGACGGCTACGGTCTTCCGAAATCCGACCTTGGCAGCGCCATCGCCGCCGCACGCAAGCCGACGCTCGACCGCCTCGTCGCCGGTTATCCGAACATCCGTCTGCGCGCCCATGGCACGGCGGTCGGCATGCCCTCGGACGACGACATGGGCAACTCCGAGGTCGGCCACAACGCCATCGGCGCCGGACAAGTCTATAGCCAGGGCGCGTCGCTGGTCGCCGATGCCATCGCTTCGGGCGCCATCTGGCAGGGCGTGGCGTGGCAGCAGATCGTCGCCGGCGCCAAAGAGGGGCGCGGGGCGATCCATTTCATCGGCCTCTTCTCCGACGGCAACGTGCATAGCCACATCGATCACCTCAAGGCGATGGTTGTCCAGGCCAAGGCGGAAGGCATCAAGGTCGTGCGCATTCATGCGCTGCTCGACGGTCGCGACGTGCCGGAAACCAGCGCCCTTGACTATGTCGTTCCCTTCGAAGCTTTCCTGGCCGGGATCAGCGACACGGACTTCGATGCCCGCATCGCCTCGGGTGGCGGTCGCCAGAACATCACGATGGACCGCTACGACGCCAACTGGCCGATGGTCGAGAAAGGCTGGCGCACCCATGTGCTGGGCGAGGGGCAGCAGTTCGCCAGCGCCACTGCTGCGGTCAATGGCCTGCGCGAGCAGAATCCCGGCACCATCGACCAGGATCTGCCGCCTTTCGTCATCGGCGAAGACGGCCAGCCGATCGGGATCGTCGAGGATGGCGACGCGGTCGTCTTCTTCAATTTCCGTGGCGACCGTGCCATCGAGATCAGTCGCGCCTTCGATGAAGCCGGCTTCGACCGGTTCGACAGGGTACGGGTGCCGAAAGTGACCTACGCCGGCATGCTGCAGTACGATGGCGACCTCAAGTTGCCGGCCCGCTTCCTTGTGGCGCCGCCGGCGATCCGGGACACCATGGGCGAGTGGTTCAGCAAGGCCGGTCTCAGGCAGTTCGCCTGTTCGGAGACCCAGAAATTCGGCCACGTCACCTACTTCTGGAACGGCAACCGCTCGGGCAAGTTCGCCGGCGAAACCTGGCTGGAAGTCCCGAGCGACGTGGTTCCCTTCGAGCAGCGCCCGTGGATGAAGGCTGCCGAAATCACCGATGCAATGATCGCCGCGCTACAGAGTGGCGAGTACAGGACGCTGCGCTGCAACTACGCCAATGGCGACATGGTCGGCCACACCGGCCATTTCCGCGCGGCGACGATGGCGGTCGAGGCCGTCGACCTGCAACTTGCGCGCTTGCTGCCGGTGATCGACGTGATGGGCGGCGTGGCGCTGATCACGGCCGACCACGGCAATGCCGACGAGATGTACGAGATCGACAGGAAAACCAACGCGCCGGCCCGGAACAAGGACGGCTCGTACAAGGCCAAGACCGCGCACACGCTCAATCCGGTGCCATTGATCCTCTACGACAATGTCAGCGGCGGCAGGCTGGGCCTGAAGCAGGCGGCGCTGGCCGGGCTGTCCAATATCGCCGCGACCGTAGCCAACCTGGCGGGACTGGAAAAACACGCGGCCTGGGACGAAAGCCTGCTGGAAATCCTGTAAGCGGCAGCCCTCAAGAGCCGGGCGCTGGCTAACGGCACGTGCCCAATCGGCGCAGGCCGGTTGGCCCGGCCTGTGCAGCGCGCGGACGGTGGCCCGGTCAGCCGGTCAGTGGCTTGATCACACGCTTGACCGCGTGGTCTTCCGGGTGCGGGTGGGTGGTGAAGCCGAGGCTGCTCATCAGATTGAACATCTTGCCGTTGGTTGACAGCACGTCGCCAACCACTGCCCGATAGCCCTTCTGGCGAGCGCAGTCGATCAGCGCGGTCATCAGCTTGCGGCCGACGCCGCATTTCTGCCAGTCATCGCCGACCGCCAGGGCGAACTCCACCGTCTCGCCGTCCGGATTGACCACGTAACGGGCGACGCCGATCTGGGTTTCCTTGCCTTCCGCGCCGGGCAGTGTGGCGACCAGGGCCATTTCGCGGTCGTAATCGATCTGCGTGAAACGAACCAGCATGGTCGGTGTCAGTTCGCGCAGTGTGTCCATGAAGCGGTAGTAGCGCGACTCGTCGGACATGCCCTTGACGAACGCCTGCTCCATTTCGGCATCTTCCGGCCGGATCGGGCGGATGGTGACGACATTGCCATCGTTCATCTGCCATTCCTGGATCAGATGGATGGGGTAGGGGTAGATCGCCATGTGTGCGTAGCGATCGCCGCTGGGTTCGGAGAGGTGGTCGATGACGATGCGCGCATCGGCGACGATGGCGCCTTTCTCATCGACGATCAGCGGGTTGATGTCGAGTTCCATGATCCACGGCAGTTCGCAGACCATTTCCGAAACGCAGAGCAACACCTCGCGCAGCGCCTTCTGATCGACCGGCGGCATGTTGTGGAAGTTACCGAGAATGACCGAGGCGCGAGTGGATTCGATGAGGTCCCTGGCCAGGAACTTGTTGAGTGGCGGCAACGCAACCGAGCGATCGCTGAAGATCTCGAAATCGAATCCCCCGGCGCCGAAAGTGATCACCGGTCCGAAGATGGGATCACGGAAAACGCCGATCATCAACTCGCGGCCGTGTGGCCGCACGATGAAGGTCTCAACCGAAACACCCCTGATTCTGGCCTCGGGATACCGCTTCTGGACTGTTTCGATGATGTCGTTGTAGGCATTGCGGACTGCCGGTGCACTCTTGATGTTGACGCGTACCCCGCCGGCTTCGGTTTTGTGCGCGAGATCGGGCGAGTCGACCTTCATGGCGACCGGGAAGCCGATCTGCTCGGCCAGCAACAGCGCCTCGGTGGCGGTATGGGCAACCATGGTCTGGACAACGGGCACGCGGAAGGCTCGCAAGATGGCTTTCGATTCCATTTCGGAGAGGACCTTGCGGCGCTCGGCGAGTAGCGCCTCGATCAGCATCTTGGCGCCTTCGGTCTCCGGGCGGTCACTCTGGCGGGTCGGCTCCGGCGTCTGCAGGAGCAGCTTCTGGTTCCGGTAATACTTCGAGAGGTGGTAGAAAAGTTCGATGGCGGTTTCCGGCGTGCGGAAAACCGGAATGTCGGCATCCTCGAGCAGTCTGCGCGCGCTGGCGACCTGCTCCTCGCCCATCCAGCAACAGATGACCGAACGGCTGGTTTCGTCGGAAATCTCGACGATGGCCTTGGCAACTTCCAGGGGCTGGGTCATCGCCTGCGGCGAGAGCATGATCAGGGTGCTGTCGACACCCGGATCGCCGCTGACGGTCATGATGGCCTCCCGATAGCGCGCTGGCGTCGCATCCCCACCGATATCGACCGGATTGCTGTGTGACCAGTTGGGGGGAAGCATCTTGTTCAGCGCCGCCATCGTCTCGGGCGCCAGCTGGGCCAGCGGGATCTCAAGGTCGCCGGCGCGGTCGGCCGCCATGGCGCCCGGTCCGCCGCCGTTGGTGATGATCGCAAGGCGGTTGCCGGAAGGCCGGAACTTTGAGTCGAGCGCCTTGGCGGAATAGAAGAGCTGACCGATGTTGCGCACGCGGACGACGCCGGCGCGGCGCACGGCGGCATCGAATACTGTATCGGAAACCGCCGCCATTCCTGAGTGCGTGGACGCCGCCAATGAACCGGCTGCGTGGCGCCCGGCCTTGAGCAGGATGATCGGCTTGATGCGGGCCGCCGAGCGCAGCGCGCTCATGAAGCGGCGAGCGTTGCGAATGCCCTCGACGTACATCAGGATGTAATGCGTGCGACTGTCGTAGATGAGGTAGTCGAGAATCTCGCCGAACTCGACGTCGGCCGTCATGCCGAGCGAAATGACCGAAGAAAAGCCGATCTGGTTGCTCTTGGCCCAGTCGAGCACCGCCGAACACATGGCGCCGGATTGCGAAACGAGGGCGAGGTTGCCACGATCGGCGGTTATGCTGGCAAAAGTCGCATTGAGGCCAATGTCCGGCCGGATGATGCCGAGGCAGTTGGGACCCAGGATGCGGACGTTGTAGGAGCGCGCCAGCTCAAGGACTTTGCGCTCGAGGGCGGCGCCGGAGTGGCCCGATTCGGAAAAGCCCGAGGTGACGATAATGACGTTGCGCACCCCGCAGCGGCCACATTGCTCGATGATCTTCGGAATCGTCTGGGGCCGGGTGGCGATCACCGCCATATCGACGCGAGCGCCGATTTCCTCGATCGTCGCGTAGGTTTGCACGCCCTGAACGCTTTCGTGTTTGGGATTGATGGCGAACAGCTGCCCCTTGAAGCCGGAATTCAGAATGTTCTTGAAGATGATGTTGCCAACTGCGTTTTCACGGTCGGAGGCACCGATCACGGCCACCGCGTCGGGTTCGAATAGCGAGGTCAGGTAGTGATGTTCCAGCATGATGGATTTCCTTGCTGCACAACTATGTTGCAATGCACAATACTAGCATATCGGCCGGTCCCCCTCCAGCGCTGGAGTGGGTGGCACCACCTAATCCGCAAGCCCGGACTCGATCACCAGCGGTTGCGCGAGCGCGCGGTGCACCGGGCATTTGTTGGCGATTTCGAGCAGACGCGCCCGCTGCTCGCCGCTGAGATCGCCATCCAGCGTAATCTTGCGCAGGATACGGTCGCGCTTGACGCCGTCGATGACTACCATGTCATGTCCGAGACTGACGCTGATCCGCGTCAGCGGAATACCCTTGCGCTCGGCATACATGCGCAGGGTCATCGAAGTGCAGGCGCCGAGGCCGGCCATCACGAAATCGAGCGGCGCCGGGCCGGCATCCGCGCCGCCGACGCTGACCGGCTCGTCGGCCCGCAATCGGTGCTCGCCAACGATGACTTCCTGCTGGTATCTTCCCTCACCGTTCTCCTGAACAATGACGCCCGCCATGACCGACTCCCCGAATCAACATGCCGCCATGATAGCCCCGTCGCCCTGGGTCGTGGGTCATCTGCCGCGCGTGGCCGGCGTTGGGCGCGTGCTCGACCTCGCCTGCGGCGACGGCCGCCACGCCCGTCTGTTCGCGACGGCGGGTTACGCGGTGGTCGCGGTCGACCGCGATTTCGCGGCAATTTCCGGTTTGCAGGGAGTGCCGGGGATCACCGCGCTGCAATTCGATCTCGAAACCGGCGACTGGTCGCTGGCCGGCGAGCGCTTTGCCGGCGTCGTCGTCACCAATTACCTGTGGCGGCCGCGTTTGCCCGATGTCTGCGCCTTGCTCGGGAATGGCGGGGTCCTGATCTACGAGACCTTCATGGTCGGCAACGAGGCTTATGGCAAGCCTTCCCGCCCCGATTTCCTGCTGCGTCCCGGGGAGCTGCGTGCCGTCGCCGAGGCGGCAGGCCTACGCGAGTTGGCCTTCGCCGAGGGCTATGTCGACACCCCGAGGCCGGCGCTGCGTCAGGCGATCTGCGCCGTCCGCGAGTGAACGATGCGGGCGGCGATGTCGGCGATGCCCGCCGTCGACAGATCAGCGGTGGGAAAGATGCCGGCGCTGCCGTGGCCGGCAAAGTTGTGGTTTTGTGAACGGTAGTAGAGCGGGTCGTAGTGTTCTTCCAGCAAGGCGCGAACCAGGGACGGCCACTCGCCAACCGCGATCATTTCGTGCCAGCGCTCCATGGTCTTCCGGCTGATCAGGTTCTTGAGCACCATGAGTCGTTCGCTCAGGAGCTCCGGCATGCGCAGGAAATAGTCGTAGTCGGTCAGCAGGAAGGCGACGCGGGCCGCCAGCGTCGCGTCGATGCTGAGGCATTCGCCGGCGCGAATGCGTTCGATGAGGGCATCCGGCACATGCAGGCGACCGATCTTGCGGCTTTCCGCCTCGACGAAGACAGGGCGCGCCGGGTCGAAGCGCTCCAGTTCGAGCAGGAGCAGCGTTTCGAACCATTTCTGGCCCGGTTGCGGCTGCCCGGGCAGCACCCCCAGAACCGAACCCTTGTGGCTGGCCAGGGTTTCCAGGTCGAGCACCTGTTCGCCGCGGGCGGCGAGCGCCTGCAGGATGCGCGTCTTGCCGCTGCCGGTGGCGCCGCAGATGACCTGAAAGGCGATGGACTGCGGCAGGTGTTCAAGCTGCGCGACGACGTGGCTGCGCCAGGTCTTGTAACCGCCTTCGAGCTGGCTGGCGTTCCAGCCGATGGCGCGGAAGACGGTGGTCATCGAGCCGCTGCGGTTGCCGCCGCGCCAGCAGTAGATCAGCGGCTTCCAGTCACGCGCCTTGCCGAGAAAGCGCTCGCGCAGATGGCGGCCGATGTTCTCGGAAACCAGCGCGGCGCCGATCTTCCTGGCCTCGAACGGCGAGACCTGCTTGTAGAGCGTGCCGACTTCGGCGCGCTGCGCGTCGTCGAGGACCGGGCAGTTGATCGCGCCGGGAATGTGGTCTTCGGCAAATTCGGCGGGGGAGCGGACGTCGATGATCTCGTCGAAGCCGCCAAGATTGGCAAGGGGGGAGCGGTCGGCGACCATGGCCTATTTCAGCAGCGGCTGCAGGCCGGGCCAGACGTGATCGAGGATCAGCGGCTGCGCCTCGGGTGTCGGATGAATGCCGTCGGACAGGAAATAGGCCGGGTTGGCGGCAATCGGGGCCAACAGGAAATCCAGCACGGCGCTCTTCTTGCGTTTGGCGGTGTCCGCGAAACTCTTCGCGAACTCGGCGGCATAGGGGCCGTAGTTGGGCGGCAGGTGCATGCCGACGAGCAGCGTGCGCGCCCCGGTCGTCTGGGCGGCATCGAGCATGGCGGCGAGGTTGTCGCGCATCTGGGCCAGCGGCAGGCCGCGCAGACCGTCGTTGGCGCCGAGGGCGATGACGACGATGGCCGGCTTGTGGCGCTGCAGGGCTGCCGGCAGACGGGCGCGGCCGCCGGCAGTGGTCTCGCCGGAAATCGAGACATTGACGACGTTATAATCGAGGCGCTTTTCGCTCAGACGCTTTTCCAACAACGACGGCCAGGCCTGTTCGGGGCGGATGCCGTAGCCGGCGGAGAGCGAGTCGCCGAAGATCAGGATGGTTCGCGCGGCCAGCGCCGGCGTGGCGGAAAAGAGCAGGGCCAACAGGAGCAGGGCAGTCCGCATGATCGAGAAACCGGTGGTTGAAGTGTCAGGGTTGGGCAAGACCGTCGATAACGGCGGCGAGCCGCTGACGATTTTGCAGGATATTTCGTTTTCGGTCATGTCCGGGGAGACGGTGGCCATCGTTGGCGCCTCGGGTTCGGGGAAATCGACCCTGCTTGGGCTGCTGGCCGGCCTCGATGTTCCCACATCCGGCGAAATCCGTCTCGACGGCGTTTCGCTGGCGGCCCTCGACGAAGACGACCGCGCCCGCCAGCGCGGCAAGCTGCTCGGCTTCGTCTTCCAGTCCTTCCAGTTGCTGCCGTCGTTGAATGCGCTGGAAAACGTCATGCTGCCGCTGGAATTGGCCGGTTCCAGAGGGTCGACCGCAACTGCCCGCGACTGGCTGGTGCGCGTCGGCCTCGAACACCGGCTGAAGCATTACCCGAAGCACCTGTCAGGCGGCGAGCAGCAGCGCGTCGCACTGGCCCGCGCCTTCGCCCGCAGCCCGCGTCTGGTGCTCGCCGACGAGCCGACCGGCAACCTCGACGCCGCCACCGGCCAGCAGATCATCGACATGATGTTCGACCTCAATGCCAGCCAGGGAACGACGCTGGTGCTGGTTACCCACGACGAGGCGATTGCCGCCCGCTGCGCGCGGCTGCTGCGGATTCATTGCGGGCGGCTGGCCTGACGGGGTGGCGCCGCCGCTGCTGCAACGCGGCCCTGGGCAAGGCAGGCAGCCTCAAGTCGGCGGCTGGCGGGCCGCTATAAATATATCCGTTTCGTCACTTTAGCCAAGGAGCAAGTGCATGAGCCTGGATCACTCAAGAAACGGCGGTCTGCGCGGCCTGGTCCTTGTCGCCTGGCTGCTGCTGTGCCTGCCCTTTCTGGCAACGGCCGGCGAGATTCGCATCGGCGGGACCGGCAACGCACTGGGGACGATGCAACTGCTCGCCGAGGCGTTTGCCAAATCGCACCCGGAAACGACGATTGTCGTCCTGCCCAGTATCGGCACCGCCGGTGTGGTCAAGGCCGTCGCCAAGGGGAGTGTCGCGATTGGCCTGGCGGCCCACCCGCTATCCGACGAAGATGCCCGGAACGGCTTGACCGCCACCGAATACGCGCGCTCGCCGACCGTTTTCGCAGTGCAGGAAAAGAACAAGGTCACCGCCATCAGCCAGGGGCAGGTTGCCGAAATCTATGGCGGCAAGTGGTCAGGCTGGCCCGACGGCACGACGATTCGCCCGGTGATGCGCCAGCCGGGAGACGACAATTACCGGCAGGTCAGAATGCTGTCGCCCGAGATCGAAGAAGCGCTTGCCGTCGCCGAACAGCGCCCGGGATTGCCCTTCGCCGTGACCGATCAGGACGCCGCCGACAAGATGGAGACGATTCCCGGCAGCTTCGGCACCTCGACGCTCGCTCTGATCCGCTCCGAGAAGCGTGCCCTGCGGGCGCTAACCCTTGATGGCGTCGCGCCGACGGTGGAAAATGCCCGCTCCGGGCGCTACCCGCTCGTCAAGCAGTTCTATCTCGTGCTGCCGAAAAACCCCGCGCCGGAGGCCCAGGAGTTCGTCAAGTTCGTCAGATCGCCGCAGGGAATCAGGATACTGGAACAGAACGGACACTTCATCCCGTGACTGCTGTGACGCCGCAGAGCGCCGAGCAGTTTGAACGCAACGTCAGGCGCTTCGCGCTGAGCGTGGCGCTGCTCGTAGCGGCGAGTCTGCCGCTGGGTTACTGGACGGTCGGGTATCGGCATCTTGCCGAGTCGCTCGACCTAAAGGCCCAGGTCAAGGCGTCGGCACTGAGCGGTTTGATCACCAGCAATCCGGACGTCTGGGTGTATGCCGAAAATCGCCTCAAAGGGCTGATCTCGCGCGAGCCGGTCGTCTTGAGCGACGAGTTGGTAGAGGTCGTCGACAACGGCGAGACGCTCCTGACACAGGTTGGAAACCTCCCGGGCGTGCCGGTTCTGCGCAGAGCCCATGCGCTCCACGACGCCGGTCAAGAAGTCGGCCAGGTACGTATTTCGGCGTCGATGCGACCATTGGTTCAAGGCACCTTGATCGGCGCAACCCTGGGCCTGCTGTTGGGCATTGCCATCTACGTGGTCCTGAAAACGCTGCCCTTGAAGGCGTTGAACGCAGCAACCGCCGAACTGGCGGCGCATCGTGACCACCTGGAGGTTGAGGTGGCCAGGCGTACCGCCGAGCTGCGCACGGCCAAGGATGCGGCCGAAGCCGGCAGTCGCGCCAAGAGCCAATTCCTGGCGACGATGAGCCACGAGATCCGGACACCGATGAACGGCATACTCGGCATGACCGAATTGCTGCGCGGCACCGTGCTAACCCCGCAGCAGCGGCGTTTCAACGATGTCGTGTACCAGTCCGGCGAGCACCTGCTGAGCATCATCAACGACCTCCTTGATTTCTCGAAGATCGAAGCAGGCAAGCTCAATCTCGAGACGATCGATTTCAGTCTGCGCCAGCTCGTCGAAAACGTCAGCGAGTTGTTCGCCCAGGCCGCCCAGGCAAAAGGCGTTGAATTGCTCTGTAGTCTGCCGCACGATCTGCCGGTGGCGCTCAAGGGCGATCCCGTGCGCCTGCGCCAGATCATGACCAATCTGGTCGGCAATGCCGTCAAGTTCACGAGCCAGGGAATGATCGTCGTGCGCATCAAGCTGCTGTGCGAGGACCCGCAGCAGGCAGGTTTCCGCGTCGAAGTCGAGGATAGCGGCACCGGCATCAAAGAAGAAGTGCAAAGTCACTTGTTCAAACCTTTCGTCCAGGCCGACGCGTCGACCACCCGGCGCTTTGGCGGCACCGGCCTCGGTCTGACGATCGCCAAACGCCTGGTCGAAATCATGGGCGGCCAGATCGGGATGGTCAGCCAGTTCGGCCACGGCTCACTGTTCTGGTTCGAGCTGGCGTTCGCCAAACAGGATGCCGATGCCCGCACGGTTCTCCCGCTCGCCGAGCGCCTCAGCGGGCTCTCGGTCCTCGTCGTCGATGACAATGCCAGCAACCGCGAAATCCTGGCGCACCAGTTGCGAGGCTGGTCGATGCGCTGCACGGACGTCGCGAGCGGGCATGACGCCTTGCGGGCGCTCGACCGGATGCGCAGCCGGGGCTTCGATCTGGCGATCCTCGATCTGCACCTGCCGGGCATGGACGGCTTTGCCATCGCGCGCGCGATTCGCGCGGATCGGCGCTATGCGAGGCTGCCGCTGGTCATGCTCTCGTCGGCCAGCGCCGGCGCCGACCATCCGGATCGCCAGGCGACGGCAATCGATTGCTATCTCTCCAAGCCGGTCCGCCAGTCCGAACTCTACGGCGCGATCAGCACCGTGCTGGCGCTCAAGACGGTCGCGCCGCAACTGGATGGCGCGCCAGCGCCGGTTGTCGTCGCGGGTGCCGCCGCACTTGGCGGGCGGGTACTGGTCGTCGAGGACAACCCGGTCAACCAGATGGTCGCCCGGGCCATGCTCGAATCGCTCGGCGTGGCCTGCGAGTTGGCGGAAAACGGTCGATTGGCGATCGAGCGTTTATCCAGTGAGCACTTCGACCTCGTTCTGATGGATTGCCAGATGCCCGAAATGGACGGCTTCGAGGCCACCGTGCAGATTCGCTCGCGCCAGCGCCAGGGCCTGCTCCACCACCCGCTGCCGATCGTGGCGCTGACCGCCAACGCCGTCGAGGGCGACCGCGCGCGCTGCCTGGCCGCTGGCATGGACGATTACCTGAGCAAGCCGTTCACCAGCACGGGCTTGTCGGCGCTCCTGCGGCGCTGGCTGCCGCAGACCGGTACGGCAGCGGATCCGCCACCGGCGGAATCCGCCGCGCCAGTTGTCACCGCAGGCGAGCAGGCCGTCAACCCGCGCGCCCTCGATGCTATCCGCCAGCTGCCGGGCGCCAACGGTGCGCTGCTGGTCGAACGCGTGATCCAGGCCTACCGCGCCGATGCGCCGGCGCGCCTGGCGGAGATGCGGGCGGCGAGCGAAGCAGGCGATGCCGATGCCTTGCGCAAGGCGGCGCATTCGATGAAGTCGAGCAGCGCCAATGTCGGCGCCGAAGGTCTGGCGACAGTGTGCAAGGCGTTGGAGATGATCGGACGCGGTGCTACAGTCGAGGGTGCCATTCCGCTGCTGGCGAAAGCCGGAGAAGAACTGCCGCGTGTTCTCACGGCGCTGGCGGAACAAATTGAAGAGCGAGGTGAAAATGCGCTCGAATGAAGAGCTTGCGTTGGCGACCGCGCTGATCGTTGACGACGATCACGTGATGCGGATGCTGGAACGGGAGACCCTGGTCCAGTTCGGATTCGACGTTCTGGAGGCGGAGAGTGGAGAGCAGGCGCTCGAAATTCTTGCCAAGCGGCAACCCGATCTGGTGCTGCTTGATGTCGACATGCCCGGCATCGACGGCTTTGAAGTCTGCCGCCGCCTACGCCAGCGCTGGGATATGACCGGGGTGCCGGTGATCATGGTCACCGGCCTCGACGATCCGGCATCGATCGACGAGGCCTACGAGGCAGGCGCCAACGACTTTGTCGCGAAGCCCATCAACTGGCCGATCCTGGGTCGTCGGGCGCGCCAGGTTCTGCGATCGGCGCAAGCGGTTCGCCAGCTGTGTGAACTCAGGGAAAAGCAGGGGGCGGTCATGCGGGCCATTCCCGACATGATCTTCGTCATCGACTGGCAAGGCACCTACCTGGACTACAAGCCGGGTTCGGTCAGGACCTCCGTGCGATTCGAGCAGAGATTTCTTGGCAAGAACATTTCGGCGCTGCTGCCGCCCGATGCCTCAGGTTTGGTCCAGCAGGCAATCGATGCTGCCTTGCTGAGCGGCAAGCTGCAATCGGTGATCTACTCGCTGCCGCTGGAGGGCGAAATCCATTACCACGAAGCGCGTGTTGTCCCCGACGGCGTGGACAAGGTGGTGATCGTGGTGCGCGACATGACGGCCGAGAAACTCGGTGAAGAGAAGATCCTCCGCCTGGCCTACTTCGACACGCTGACCGACATGCCGAACCGCCAGAGCTTTCTCGAACACCTCGATCTTGAGTTGCAGCGCGCGCGCCGGGACAATATTCGGGTGGCGCTGCTGTTTCTCGATCTCGACGGCTTCAAGCGCATCAACGATACGTTCGGCCATGGCGCCGGCGACACCCTGCTGCAGGAGGTCGCCATGCGCATGAAGGAAAAGTTGCGTGCCGGCGACTTCGTCGCCCGGCCGGCGTCGGACGCCGCCGCAATACACTTCGCCCGTCTGGGAGGTGACGAGTTCACCGTCGTCCTGACCGGTATCGAAGATACCCAGATGGTCGGCCAGATCGCCGCGCGATTGCAGGCGTTGCTCGCCATGCCTTTCCTGGTCGGCGATCGGGAGATCACCGTGACCTCGAGCATCGGCATCGCCATCTTCCCTGAAGACGGCGAAGACGCCGCCACCTTGCTCAAGCACGCCGATACGGCGATGTACCACGCCAAGGATCAGGGACGCAACAACTGGCAGCTCTACAGCGGCGCGATGACCGTCCAGACGGCAGAGCGCCTGGCAGTTGAGGCTGATTTGCGCAAGGGTCTCGACCGTGGCGACTTCCGGCTGGTGTATCAGCCGCAGGTGAGCGTCGCCGACGGCACGATCGTTGGCATCGAGGCGCTGATTCGTTGGCAGCATCCGGAGCGCGGGATGATCTCGCCAGCCCAGTTCATCCCGGTGGCGGAGGAAAGCGGCCTGATCGTTCCGCTGGGAGACTGGGTACTCAACGCCGTTTGCACCCAGGTACGGGACTGGCAGCAACGCGGCGTGTTTACGCCGCGCGTGGCGATCAACGTCTCGGCGCGCCAGTTCCGCGCGCCGCATTTCCTCGATAGCGTTGCCGAGATCATCGCCGAGAGCGGCATCAGCGCCGGGCAACTCGAACTGGAACTCACCGAGAGCATCCTGATGGACCCGGAGTCCAGGCAAGTCCAGGGACTGTATCGCCTGCGTGCGCTGGGGGTGCATTTCTCGATCGACGATTTCGGTACCGGCTATTCGTCGCTGTCTTACCTCAAGCATTTTCCGATCGGCATGCTCAAGATCGACCAGAGTTTCGTCCGCGGCCTCACGGACGGGGTCAATGATGCGGGAATCGCGACGGCGATCATCGCCATGGCGCGCAGTCTTGACCTGGATGTCATCGCCGAGGGCGTCGAGACCCGGGCGCAGCTTGAATTCCTGAGGGCGGCGCAATGTCCGAAAGTGCAGGGTTATCTGTTCAGTCGTCCGCTGCCGCCAGACGAGATCGAACCGCATCTGCGGCGCGGCAGCATTGCCCTGCCAGCGATTGCCTCCGCGAACTGAGGCACAGGCTTGCGCGAGACTATTCCTGGAAAACGCGGTTGAAGTCGCGCCCGGCGCCAGACACCTGACGGGCCGAGGCTGCTAGAATGCGCCCTCGGCGAAAGTGAACGGCGGGTAGCCAACAACAATCATGGTAAGTCTCGAACAACTGCGGATCAGCGGCCAACTTCCCAGCCCGAAAGGGGTGGCATTGGCGATCATGGAGATCAGTCGACGTGAGGACGCGACCGCGGACGAAGTGGCCAGGGTGGTGCAAAGCGATCCCGCGCTCTCCAGCCGCCTGTTGCGCCTCGCCAATAACGCGGCGGCCGGCGGCCGGCCGTTGGTTTCGATCCGCGAGGCGGTGATGCGTCTTGGGATGAAGACCGTCCACCAGTTGGCCATGGGATTCTCGCTGGTCGACCAATTTCTTGAGGGGCCATGCGCGGCCTTCGACTATCCGGGCTTCTGGTCCCATTCCCTGTTCATGGCGGTGGCCAGTCAGGAGCTGGGCCGTATGGTGCGGACCGTTTCGCCCGAAGAACTGTTTGCTTGTGGCCTGCTGGCGCAGATCGGCTGCCTGGCGCTGGCGACCGTCTACCCTGCGGAATACGCGGACGTACTTGGCGAGAAAATGACCGGTGTGGCGCTGCTGGAACTGGAACGCAAGCGGCTGATGATTGATCACACGGAATTCACGGCCGCGATCTTGGCGGATTGCAGGATTCCCAAGGCGCTTGCCGAGCCTGTCTGCTGGCACGAGGAACCGGAGGCGTCGGGTTTTGTCGAGGGGTCCCGGCCATACCAATTGGTCCATCTGTTGTTTCAGGCGCGCCGGATGGCGGATCTTGGTCTGTCACCCGCGGCGGAACGCCACCACGGCGTTTCTGAATTGATGCTTCTGGGTGGCAAGAACGGTCTCGACGCGATCGCACTGGGTGAGGTTTTTGACCGCGTGGTTCACCAATGGCACGAGTGGGCCGCGTTGCTGAAGTTGCCGGACATTCGCCTCCCGTCGTTCGATGCCATCGTCAACGCCCCGGTTCCCCACCAGGACCATGAGGCGCAGTTGCCGTGCAGCAGCGTGGTCTTGCTGGTCGAGGACGAACCCACCAGCCGCATCATGACCGAGGGCTATCTGCGCCACCTGCTTGGCTGTACGGTCTACACCGCCGAGAATGGCAAGGAAGCGCTGGCCCTGGCCCTCGAGGTCATGCCCCAGATCGTGATTGCCGACTGGCTGATGCCGGTCATGGACGGCTTCGAGTTGTGCCGCGCCCTGCGCGCCACCGACTGGGGGCAGTCGATGTATATCATCATGCTGACCGGAGAGGGGGCAGACGAGGCGATCGTCGAGGCCTTTGAGGCGGGGGTCGACGATTACGTGACCAAGCCGGTAAATGCCCGTGCCCTGAGTGCCCGTATGCGGGCGGCACTGCACTATGTGAATTTGCTCAAGGCATGGGAGCGAGATCGGGCCCAGCTCAAGCAATTCACCGCGGAACTGGCCATCAGCAACCAGCGCTTCGAACACGCTGCGATGACCGACCTCCTCACGGCACTGCCCAACCGTCGGGCGGGCATGGGTGCGCTCACGAGATTCTGGAGTTCCGCTCAACGGACGGGGCAAGCCATGGCGGTGCTGATGATCGATATCGATTTCTTCAAGTCCATCAACGATCGGCATGGTCACGCGGTCGGCGATCAGGTGTTGCAGGCGGTGGCCAAGGCCATCGAGGCTGCAGCACGCAAGGACGACAGCGTCAGCCGGATAGGCGGCGAGGAGTTCATGCTGCTCTGCCACGATGCGGACGCGCGCGCCGCCCTGCTGGCTGCCGAGCGTCTGCGCAGGATGGTCAAGTCATTGAAGATCGACATCGCCGGTGTGGACATCCGGACCTCGGTGAGCATCGGTGTGGCCAACCGCGAGAGCGGCATGAGTGATGAGGACGAGATGCTGCGCGCCGCTGACAAAGCCCTCTACGCTGCCAAGAATGCCGGTCGCGACCGGGTCTGCCTCTTGGCCAATGGCAAAGCACTTTTCGTCTGACGCCTCGGGCGCGGTTCGGCGGGCTCCGGCGGTGACCTTGACGTTCGCTGGCCGGCGTTTGCAGTTTCTTCATGCGTAAGCACAACATGGCATTTGCGGAGACCGGCCGGAGGACGCGGCCATGACCTTTTTCGATTCGTCCGCCAGCGACTGAAGGACGCCGGTTCATGATGACTTCCCGACCAATCCGCGCGCGTATTTCCCGTTCCGCCCTTCTGCATAACTACAGGCTGGCCAAGGGCCTGGCGCCCCGGACCAGGGCGTGGGCGGTGATCAAGGCGGATGCGTATGGCCACGGGCAGTGGCGGGCTGTCGAGACCCTGCGTGACGAAGCGGACGGTTTTGCCGTTCTTGAATGCGAGAATGCCATCGCCCTGCGCGCGGCTGGAGTGCAACAGCCGATCCTGCTCCTCGAAGGCATCTTCAGCGCGCGCGATGCGCTGACTGTCGCCGAACATCGCTTGACCACGGTCGTTCATTGTCTGGAACAGCTGGAATTGCTGCTCGCCTCGGTTCCCGGCGGTTCGCCCCTGGCGATCTATCTCAAGATCAATACCGGCATGAACCGGCTGGGATTGAATGCGGTCGACCTCGCCAGGGCACGCAAAATGCTTGCCGGGGTCGACAATCTCACCCTGACGATGATGACCCATTTTGCCGAAGCCGATGGCGGACGCGGGGTGAATGAGCAGCTGGAACGCTTTTCCGCGATGACCGGGGACTGGACGGGGCCGGTCAGCCTGGCCAATTCGGCCGCCTTGCTGCGCTACCCGCAGACGCATGCCGACTGGGTTCGGCCGGGGATCATGCTTTACGGTTCGAGTCCGTTCGCCGAATGCAGCGCTGCCGACCTCGGCCTGCAGGCAGTGATGGCGCTCGACAGCGAAATCATCGCCGTGCAGCAGCTTGTTGAGGGGGATAGGGTCAGCTACGGCGGGACCTTCGTGGCCGCGCGGCCGATGCGCATCGGCATCGTTGCCTGCGGCTACGCCGATGGCTATCCGCGCCATGCCCCGAGCGGCACGCCGGTTGCGGTGCAAGGATGCATGACCGAGACCGTCGGGCGGGTGTCGATGGACATGCTGGCCTGCGATCTGACCAATATTCCCGAAGCCGGGCCCGGGGCGCCGGTTACCCTGTGGGGCAACGGGCTGGCCGGGTATGTTCCGGCGGATGCGGTAGCCAAAGCAGCCGGCACGATTGCCTACGAGCTGTTCTGCGCGCTGGCCCCACGGGTTCCGGTAAGGTTCGTCGATTAGAATGGCAAAAGGCAAATCGATCTACAGCTGTACGGAGTGCGGCGCCACGAGTCCCAAATGGCAGGGGCAATGCCCCGGCTGCGGCGAATGGAACACGCTGGTCGAGAGCGTTGCGGAGAAGACCAGCGGTCATCGCTTCGAGTCGCCGCCCGCGGTCGCCCGGCTGCGCAATCTCGGCGAAATCGAGGCGCGCGAAAGCGAGCGCATTGCGACCGGCATTACCGAGTTCGATCGGGCGCTCGGCGGTGGCCTCGTCGTCGGCGGCGTCGTGCTGATTGGCGGCGATCCGGGCATCGGCAAGAGCACGCTGCTGTTGCAGGCGCTTTCGCTGCTGTCGTCCGGCTGTAAGGTGCTCTATGTCACCGGCGAGGAATCCGGCGAGCAGGTCGCGCTGCGCGCCCGCCGCCTCGGGCTTGACGCCCGGTCGCTGCAACTGATGGCGGAGATCAGTCTCGAACGCATCCTGGCGACGCTGCAGGCCGAGCGACCCCAAGTCGCGGTTATCGATTCGATCCAGACGTTGTGGTCGGATCAGCTTTCGAGTGCGCCCGGCTCGGTGGCGCAGGTGCGGGAATGCGCCGCCCAATTGACGCGCCTCGCCAAGAACTCCGGCATCACCATCATCCTGGTCGGGCACGTGACCAAGGATGGAGCGCTGGCCGGTCCCCGGGTGCTGGAACATATCGTCGACACGGTGCTTTACTTCGAGGGCGACACCCATTCCAGCTTCCGCTTGGTGCGCGCGGTCAAGAACCGCTTTGGCGCGGTCAACGAACTCGGTGTCTTCGCAATGACCGACAAAGGGTTGAAGGGAGTGAACAACCCGTCGGCCCTGTTCCTGTCACAACACGGTCAGGATGTCGCCGGGTCTTGCGTGATGGTGACGCAGGAGGGGACGCGTCCGTTGCTGGTCGAGATTCAGGCGCTTGTAGATACGGCGCACGGCAACCCGCGCCGCCTGACCGTCGGCCTCGACGCGCAGCGTCTTGCCATGTTGCTGGCCGTCCTGCATCGCCATGCCGGGATCGTTTGCTTCGATCAGGATGTGTTCGTAAACGCGGTAGGCGGGGTCAGGATCAACGAGCCTGCTGCCGATCTGGCGGTTCTGTTGTCGATCACATCATCCATGAAAAACAAGCCGTTACCGTCGAAACTTGTGGTGTTTGGTGAGGTCGGTCTCGCCGGCGAGATCCGCCCGGCGCCGCGCGGACAGGAGCGCCTGAAGGAGGCGGCCAAGCTCGGCTTCACGCGGGCGCTGATTCCCGAGGCGAATCGCCCGCGGCAATCGATCGCCGGCATGGAGGTCATCTCGGTGCGCCGGGTCGAAGACGCAGTCGCCAGGTTGCGCGACATCGAATAAGCTTTGCGCAAGCCCCGAGATTCTCCCATGTTCAACCTTTCGCGCTATTTTTCGGCCCTCAGCCTGATCCTGATCGGATTGGCCGCCGTGCTGCTCGGCACCCTGTATCGTGAGGTATCGGTGCGTCAGTTGACGATGCTCGCCGAAGATCGCAACGTGGCCATGGCCCAGGTTTTCGAGAACGTGCTGGGTGAATCGCTGGCCGAGCTGATGGCGGCATCGGTCGGCAAGGATGCCTCGATGCTGATGGACGCGGACGAATCGCAGGCGATGCAGGCCAGCGTTGCGGCCTTGATGCACGAAACAGCTGTGGTCAAGGTGAAGATCTACAATCGCCTGGGCGCGACGATCTTCTCGACTGACCCATCGCAGTTCGGTGAAAGCCAGCTTGGCAATCCCGGCTTCAAGTCTGCTTTGGCCGGTGAGGTGCGCAGCGATCTGAGCCATCGTGACAGCATGGCGACCTTCGATGGCGTCCGCCCGAATATCGATCTGCTCGCCAGCCATGTACCGATATCCAGCGAGGGTCGGGCGGTTGAAGGCGTGTTCGAGCTGTTTCAGGACGTAACGCCCTTCATGACCTCGTACCGGCGGACCCTGTGGATCGTTACGACCGTGGTGACCGGCGTCTTTGCCCTGCTTTATCTGATGCAGTTGATGGTGGTCAGGCGGGCACAGAGGATCCTTTCCGAGCAGGCAAAACGGATCGAGGCTGCACGCAGTTCACTGGAAATACAGGTTGATGCCCGGACCGAGGAGCTTCGCAGTTCCAACCGGCAGCTCAGGCTGGAGATCAGCGAGCGCCGGCAGGCCGAGAGCCAGCTGAATTATCTGGCCTACCACGACCCGTTGACCGGGCTGGCCAATCGCCGCTATTTCATCGAGCGTCTGGAAGCCAGTCTGGTCGATGCTGCCCGGAACAACAATCGTCTGGCGGTGCTGTTCATCGACCTCGACCAGTTCAAGCAGGTCAATGACTCGCTCGGTCATGGCGTTGGCGACGAATTGCTGGTTTCGGTGGCTGCCGGCCTCTGCGAACACGTTGGACTGATCGACATGCTGGCCCGGCTTGGTGGTGACGAGTTCATCTGCGTCATGGAACCTGTGCGCACCGACGAAGAGGCGGCGATCCTGGCACGCGAAGTCATTGCGACCTTCGATGCGCCTTTCCGTCTCGGTGAGCACGAACTCTTCCTGTCGGCCTCGGTGGGAATCAGCATCTTCCCCAACGACGGCAACTCGGTCAGCGATCTCCTGCGTAATGCCGACAGCGCAATGTATCGCGCCAAAGCCATGGGGCGCGGCCATTACCATTTCTACACGCCGGAGATGACGCGCGACGCGCAGGAGCGTATCCAGATCGAGACGCTGCTGCGCCGTGCGGTGGGCAATGGCGAGCTTTCGGTTCATCTGCAGCCGCAGGTCGAGACAAAGAGCGGCCGCCTGGTTGGCGCCGAGGCGCTGATCCGCTGGGACAGCCCGGAACTTGGCAGTGTGGCGCCGGGGCGCTTCATTCCGCTGGCCGAGGATTCCGGCATCATCGTCGGGCTCGGTACCTGGGTGTTGCGCGAAACCTGCCTGCAGGTGATGCGCTGGAAGGCCAGCGGCTTCGAATTGCCGCAGGTTTCGGTGAACCTTTCGGTAAAGCAGCTGGAACGCCCCGAGTTTATCGATACCCTGCAAAGGATTCTGGGCGAAACCGGACTCGAACCCTCACACCTCAAGCTGGAGATTACCGAATCGGTCGTCATGGCAGTCAAGGATGCTTACGGATTGCTGGATCGTTTGCGCAAGATTGGCGTCAGCCTGGCGCTCGACGACTTCGGGACCGGCTATTCGTCGCTGAGCTATCTGAAGATGTTGCCGGTTCAGCAGCTCAAGATCGACCGCAGCTTTGTCTTCGGGATCGGTGTCAGTTCCGAGGATGAAGCGATCATCCAGTCGGTCATGGCCCTGGCCCGGAGCCTAAATTTCGAGGTGGTCGCCGAGGGAGTCGAGACCGCCGAGCAGGCCGCGTTTCTCAGCGATCTGGGTTGCCATCAGTTGCAGGGTTTCCTGCACGGGCGCGCTCTGGCGCCCGCCGATTTCCGGATGCGCTGGGCGGCACTGCGATGAGCGGCCTCGCTTGGCGCCTGCTGGGCCGCGAGCTGAGATCCGGAGAACTGCGTCTGCTGCTGGCCGCGCTGGTGGTCGCCGTGGCGGCGGTCACTGCGGTCGGATTTTTCACCGACCGGGTTCGTCTGGCGCTCGAACAGGAAGCCCGGCAACTCATCGGCGGCGACCTGCTGCTGATTTCCGATCATCTGTGGCCAGCGCCGATTCGCGACGAGGCTGCCCGGCGCGGTCTGATGACGGCCGAAACGGTCGGTTTCCCGAGCATGGTGCTGGCCGGCGGGCAGGCGCAACTGGCGGACATCAAGGCGGTGAGCGGCACCTATCCGTTGCGCGGGATGCTGCGCCGGGCGGATCGTGCCGGTGAGGCGGGCGAGGCGACGCAGGGTGGTCCCGCGCCAGGCACGGTATGGCTCGATGAGCGCCTGGCCAGCACACTGGAGAGCGGGCCGGGGCAGACTCTGCAACTCGGGCAGCGCACCTTCCGGGTAGGGGCCATCCTGACTTTCGAACCCGATCGCGGAATCAACTTCCTCGGACTGGCTCCGCGCCTGATGTTGCATCTCGACGACCTGCCGGGAACCGGGCTGATACAGAGCGGTTCGCGGGTGAGCTACCGCTTCATGGTTGCCGGGGATACGGGCGCCGTTTCGGGTTTCCGCACCTGGGTCGAGGCGCGCCTCGGACGCGGCGAGCGGCTCGAGGACACGCGGAATGCGCGGCCGGAAATCCGCAGCGTGCTTGACCGGGCGCAGCGCTTCCTTGGTCTGGCGACCCTGTTGACCGTGATCCTCGCTGCGGTTGCCGTGGCGCTGGCAGCCCGGCGCTACATGCAGCGTCATCTCGACGCCTGCGCCGTGATGCGGTGCCTCGGCATCACGCAGTCCGGCCTGATTCGTCTGCATTCGGCGCTTTTTGTCTGGCTGGCGCTGCTGGCTTCGGCGGTTGGTTGCCTTGCCGGTTTCGCGGTGCATTTCATCCTCGTCTCGTGGCTCGCGGAACTGCTGGACTTGCGTCTTCCCTTGCCGGGCTGGCTGCCGCCCTTCCTGGGTGCCGCGGTTGCTGCGGTCCTGCTGTTCGGTTTTGCCTTTCCTCCCCTCCTGCAACTGAGCAAGGTGCCGACCCTGCGCGTCCTTCGCCGCGAACTGGGGCCGCCGCGGCCGTTCCTGCTCGGCGGCTATGCGCTTGGCGTCCTGGCGCTTGCCGGCCTGCTGTTGCTGGTCTCGGGCGACTTGCGGCTGGGCGCCTATGCGATCGGCGGATTTGCCGGGGCACTGGTTCTGTTCTGGCTGTTTGCCCGCCTCGGTGTACGCGCGGTTTCGCGACTGCGCGGGGGCGGCGGCTTTGGCTGGCGGCAGGGGCTTGCCAATCTGGAACGACATGCGGCGGCAAGCACCCTGCAGATCGTCGCGCTGGCCCTCGGACTGATGGCCATGCTGTTGCTCACCGTCACCCGCGGCGAACTGGTCGACGTCTGGCTGAAGGCGACGCCGGCCGATGCGCCGAACCGCTTCATCGTCAATATCCAGCCGGATCAACGGCAGGCCGTTGCCGACGCGCTTGCCGCCAGCGGCATCGCCGTCGAGCTTGCGCCGATGGTCCGCGGACGACTGATGCGGATCGGCGACCGGGCGGTGAGTGCCACCAGTTACCCCGACGACGAACGCGCCCAGCGCCTGATCGAGCGCGAATTCAACCTGTCCTGGCGCGCCGATCTGCCGTCGGGCAACCGCGTCATCCGGGGCAACTGGTTCGGGCCCGAAGATTCCGGCAAGGGCCTTGCCTCGGTCGAGGAAGGTCTGGCCAGGACACTTGGAGTCAAGGTCGGCGATGAATTGCGCTTCTTGATCGGTGGCCAGGAGACGCGGGTGCGCGTCAGCAGTCTGCGCAAGCTCGACTGGGATTCGATGCGGGTCAATTTCTTCGTCCTGACGCCGCCCGGCGTGCTCGAATCCGCACCGGCGAGCTACATCACCAGCTTCCATCTTCCCGAGACGCAAGCGGCGCTGGTGCGGACGCTGGTGGCGCGCTTTCCAAACCTGACGCTGATCGACGTCAGCGCCATCCTGGCGCAGATCCAGACGGTGATGGGACAGGTGGTGCGGGCGGTGCAGCTGATCTTTCTGTTCTCGCTGCTGGCCGGGGCGATCGTTCTCGGTTCGGCCCTGCTCACGGCGTTCGACGAACGGCGCTACGAACTGTCGGTGATGCGGGCGCTCGGTGCCGGGCGCGACCAGCTGCGGCAATCGCTCCTGGCCGAGCTGGCCGTGGTCGGTGCGATCGCCGGACTGATTGCCGGCGCCGGCGCGGCGGTGGTCGGGCAGGTGCTGGCGGAGAACGTCTTCCTGCTCGACATGCCGCTGAGTCTTTGGCTGTTTCCGCTGGCGACACTTTCCGGAATGGTGCTTTCGGTCGGCATTGGCTGGCTGGCGGTGCGTCAGTTGCTCGGCACGCCGCCGCTCCTGGCGCTGCGCGCCGGTGCCTGATTCGCCCCGGGATCCAGCGCTCCGCCCGATCTCCGACAGCAATTTCCCGCCGGGCAGCGGCTACGGGCTCGGGTAGAATACGCCATGAATTCGATTCCGCAAGTTGCCCGGCCGCTCTTCGGCCATCGCAAGTTCTGGGCCGCGCGTTTCGGTCCGGCGCCCTTCCTGCCGATGTCGCGTGCCGAAATGGACGCGCTGGGCTGGGATTCCTGCGACATCGTTCTCGTCACCGGCGACGCCTATATCGATCATCCGAGTTTCGGGATGGCGCTGATCGGCCGCCTGCTCGAAGCGCAGGGTTTCCGGGTCGGCATCATCAGCCAGCCCGACTGGAATTCCGCGGTCGACTTCAGAAAACTGGGAAAACCGAACCTGTTTTTCGGCGTGACCGCCGGCAACATGGATTCGATGGTCAATCGCTACACTGCCGACCGCAAGAGCCGTTCCGACGACGCCTATACCCCGAATGCCGAGGCCGACAAGCGGCCCGATCGCGCCGTGACGGTCTATGCCCAGCGCTGCCGCGAGGCTTTTCCCGGCGGCAATGTGCTGATCGGCTCGATCGAGGCCAGCCTGCGCCGCATCGCTCATTACGATTACTGGTCGGACAAGGTGCGGCGCTCGGTGCTGCCCGATTCCAAGGCTGACCTGCTGGTTTTCGGCAATGCCGAGCGGGCGATCGTCGAACTGGCGCACCGGCTGGCCAGGGGCGAGAGGATCGCCGAAATCCACGACCTGCGCGGCACGGCGTTCATGGTGCCCGCGGGCTGGCTGCCTTCCGGCGATTGGGAAGCGATCGATTCGACCTCGGTCGACACGCCGGGGCCGCTGGTCAGGCATGCCGACCCTTACGCCATGGAAAATGGGCAAAATTCGCCGTCGACCGCAACCGAAACGAAATCATCCGGCGAACACGCCGTGCGCATCGTCTCACGTGCCGAACGGCTGGCCGTGCTCAAGGACCGACGTGCCCACACTGTCGTCCGCCTGCCTTCCTACGAGCAGGTCAGCAACGATCCGGTGCTCTACGCCCACGCCTCGCGCACCTTCCACCTCGAATCCAATCCCGGCAACGCTCGGGCGCTCGTTCAGGCGCACGGAGAACGCGACGTCTGGCTCAATCCGCCGCCGATTCCGCTGACCACCGACGAACTCGACCAGGTCTACGAGCTGCCCTATGCCCGGCGCCCGCATCCTGCCTATGGCGAGGCCAGGATTCCCGCCTGGGAGATGATCCGTTTCTCGGTCAATATCATGCGCGGCTGCTTCGGCGGCTGCACCTTTTGCTCGATCACCGAGCACGAGGGGCGCATCATCCAGAGCCGTTCGGAAGACTCTGTGCTGCGCGAGATCGAGGAAATGCGCGACAAGACGCCGGGCTTCACCGGCATCGTCTCCGACCTCGGCGGGCCGACCGCCAACATGTACCACCTGAAATGCAAGGACGAGAAGATCGAGTCGGCCTGCCGTCGCCTGTCCTGCGTTTATCCCGACATCTGCGAAAACCTCGGCACCGACCACGCGCCGCTGATCTCGCTCTACCGAAAGGCGCGCACGCTGAAGGGCGTCAAGAAGGTCCTGATCGGCTCCGGCCTGCGCTACGACCTTGCCGTGCGCTCGCCCGAGTACATCAGGGAACTGGTCACGCACCACGTCGGCGGCTACCTGAAGATCGCCCCCGAACACACCGAGGAAGGCCCGCTGTCGAAGATGATGAAGCCGGGCATGGGCGCCTACGACCGCTTCAAGCAGTTGTTCGACCGCTTCTCGCGCGAGGCCGGCAAGGAGCAGTACCTGATCCCGTACTTCATCGCCGCCCACCCGGGAACGACCGACGCGGACATGCTCAACCTGGCGTTGTGGCTGAAGAAGAACAACTTCCGCCTCGATCAGGTACAGACCTTCCTGCCGACGCCGATGGCGCTGGCGACGACGATGTACCACACGGAACGCAACCCGCTGCGCAAGCTTGCGCGCGACGGCGAACACGTCGGCAGCGTGCGCGGCGGCCGCCAGCGCAGGCTGCACAAGGCGTTCCTGCGCTACCACGATCCGGCCAACTGGCCGCTGCTGCGTGAGACCTTGAAGGAAATGGGGCGCGCCGACCTGATCGGCAACGGCAAGCGACAACTGATTCCCGCCTGGCAACCGGCAGGCAGTCGCGGTCAACCGCCCGGAACAGGGCAAATCCACAAGCCGCTTGCTGCCCAGCGCCCGGTGCGTCAGCCTGTCAAGTCAGGCGCGCCCCGCGGTCGCGTCGTGGCGCGCAAGGGCTGAAATCCGATCTCCCGATGACGCTCATGGAGAATTCCACGACCTACGACAAGATCGGCGGCGATGCTGGCGTCGCCCGGCTCTGCGACCGCTTCTACGAACTGATGGACAGCATTCCCCAGTTTCGGGAATTGCGTGACATGCATCCTGCCGATCTGCAAGGCTCACGCGACAAGCTCTACATGTTCCTCTCCGGCTGGCTCGGCGGCCCCGACCTGTTCGTCGAGAAGTTTGGCCATCCCCGCCTGCGCGCCCGGCACTCGCCGTTCGCGATCGGCACCAGGGAACGCGACCAGTGGGTCGCCTGCATGGTCCTGGCGATGGAGAATGTCGGCATCGAAGAGGCGATTCGCGAAAAGCTGCTGCAGAACTTCTTCAATACGGCGGATTTCATGCGAAATACTGATCGCTAATGCTCACGGATCCATTCAGCGGAAAGCATCGGTGTGTCCAGTCAGACAGCCTCAACCATGAACACCAAACGTGCCGGCACTTCAAGACACAAGTTCATTGGCATCGGCGTTGAGCAATGAGGGCTCGAGCAGTGCATGGCGGGTTTGGAATTCAATGGCACGGTCCGTTCCTGCAGGATCGGGGAAACTGAATGGAAGTTGTTGACGTCGTTGTTGTCGGCGCCGGCGTCGTCGGGCTGGCGGTGGCGCGGGAGCTTGCGCTGGCAGGGCGCGAAGTGCTGATACTTGAGGCGGAGGCGGCGTTCGGGACACAGACCTCGGCGCGCAATTCCGAGGTCATCCACGCCGGCATCTACTATCCGACCGGCTCGCTGAAGGGCGCGCTGTGCGTGCGCGGCAAGGAACTGCTCTACCGCTACTGCGCCGAGCGTGGCATCGGCCACCGGCGCATCGGCAAGATACTGATCGCTTCCGACGAGTCTGAACTGCCGGCACTCGCCGGTTATGCCGAACGGGCGGCGGCGAACGGCGTGCCGCTGGCACCGTTGACGGCGGCCGATGTCGGCCGCCTCGAGCCGGCGGTAAGGGCGGTCGCCGGGCTGTTTTCCGAATCCACGGGGATCATCGACAGTCACGGCCTGATGCTGGCGCTGCTCGCTGATGCGACGCAGGCCGGGGCAACGCTCGTCACCCGAACGCCGGTGACGGGCGGCAGCGTCAGCGATGGAAGAATCGTCGTGCGCACAGGCGGGGACGAGCCGTTTGCACTGCACTGCCGCACGCTGGTCAACGCGGCCGGCCTGCAGGCGCAGCGCCTCGCCCGCAGTCTGGAGGGCTTCCCCGCCACCTGCGTGCCGCCGGCGGTATACGCCAAGGGCCATTACTTCACACTCGGCGGGCGCAGCCCCTTCAAACACCTCGTCTACCCGATGCCGGACCATGCCGGGCTCGGCATCCACGTCACCCTCGATCTCGGCGGCCAGTGCAAGTTCGGTCCCGATGTCAGCGGCTGGCCGGCGGTGCCGGACTACGCTTTCGAGGAAGGGCTGGAGGCGAAGTTTTACGGCGCCATTCGCCGCTACTACCCAGAACTCGCCGACGGCGCGCTGCACCCCGCCTACACCGGCGTGCGGCCGAAGGTGGCCAGCCCCGACGAGCCGGCCGGTGATTTCATCATCCATGGGCCGCGGACGCACGGTATCGGCGGGCTGGTCAACCTGTTCGGGATCGAGTCCCCGGGGCTGACCTCGTCGCTGGCAATCGCTGAGCGGGTCGCCGCTGAGCTGGCAGGCGTCTGACGGGGAAGGGGAAGGCGAAGGCGAACGATCCCGTGGTTCGCGCAATCGCGATGGTGCGGCGCAGCATGAGGTGCTAGAATCACGCCTTTGATTGTTCAGGCCTTCCCCATGTCCGATCGTCCGATCCGCAACATCGCCATCATTGCTCACGTTGACCACGGCAAGACCACGCTGGTCGACAAGCTGCTCCGCCAGTCCGGCACCTTTGCCGCTCACCAGCATCTGGACGAGCGCGTCATGGACTCCAATGACCTGGAGAAGGAGCGTGGCATCACCATTCTCTCCAAGAATACCTCGGTCGAGTATCAGGGCATCCACATCAATATCGTCGATACGCCGGGTCACGCCGACTTCGGCGGCGAGGTCGAGCGCGTTCTGGGCATGGTCGATGGCGTCCTGCTGCTGGTCGATGCCGTCGAAGGACCGATGCCGCAGACGCGTTTCGTGACCAAGAAGGCCCTGGCCCTTGGTCTGCGGCCAATTGTCGTTGTGAACAAGGTTGACCGCGACGGGGCGAATTCCGACAACGCCGTCAACCTGACTTTCGACCTCTTCGACAAACTGGGCGCCAGTGACGAGCAGCTCGACTTCCCTATCGTTTACGCTTCCGCCCTCAACGGCTGGGCCGCACTCGAACTCGACGCGCCGCGCGTGGACATGACGCCGCTGTTCGAGACCGTGCTGAACCACGTGCCGGCCCCGGATACCGATGTCGACGCGCCGCTGCAATTCCAGATCTCGGCCCTCGATTACTCCTCCTACGTCGGTCGCATCGGCATTGGGCGTATCAAGCGCGGCCGCGTCAAGACAGGGCAGCAGGTCCTGATCATGTTCGGCACCGAGGAGGAGGCGGCCGAACACGAGCGCACCCCGATCAAGGCCAAGATCGGCCAGGTCTTCGGCTACCGGGGTTTGAACAAGATCGAACTCGACGAAGGCCACGCCGGCGACATTGTCCAGATCACCGGCATCGAGGATCTGGTGCTTGGCTGTACCGTGACCGACCCGGAGAATCCGGAAACGCTGCCGTTGCTGAAGATCGACGAGCCGACGCTGGAAATGCAGTTCATGGTCAACACCAGTCCGCTGGCCGGCACCGAAGGCAAGTTCGTCACCAGCCGCCAGATTCGCGACCGTCTGCACAAGGAACTGCTGACCAACATGGCGCTGCGCGTGCATGACAACGCCAACGGCGATATTTTCGACGTTTCCGGCCGTGGCGAATTGCATCTCGGAATTTTGCTGGAGAACATGCGCCGCGAAGGTTTTGAACTGGCGGTTGGCCGGCCGCGCGTCGTCAAGAGAACCATCAACGGCGTGGAATGCGAACCGTACGAAATGCTGACAGTCGATGTCGAGGAGCAGCATCAGGGCGGCGTCATGGATAGTCTCGGTCAGCGCAAGGGCGACCTGCAGGACATGATGCCGGATGGCCGTGGCCGTGTGCGCATCGAATACCGCATCTCGGCGCGTGGCCTGATCGGCTTCCAGGGGGAATTCATGAACCTGACGCGCGGCACCGGCCTGATGAGCCACGTTTTTGATGAATACGCCCCGTGTCGCGAAGGTAGCGTTGGCGAGCGGCGCAACGGCGTGCTGGTCTCGCAGGACAATGGCGACGCCGTCGCTTACGCGCTGTGGAAGCTGCAGGATCGTGGCCGCATGTTTGTTGTTCCGGGCGACAAGCTTTATGAAGGCATGATCATCGGCATTCACAGCCGTGAAAATGACCTCGTGGTGAACCCGATCAAGGGCAAGCAGCTGACCAACATTCGTACTTCCAGTACGGACGAAGCCGTACGTTTGGTGCCAGCGGTTCAGGTTACCCTGGAGTCGGCGATCGAGTTCATTGCCGATGACGAACTCGTTGAGCTGACGCCGAAATCGATCCGCATGCGCAAGCGGCTGCTGACCGAAATCGAGCGCAAGCGGGCGCAGCGCGGCCTGTAGTAATCGCGGACTGCCGCGCTACGAAAAAAGCGACCTGCGGGTCGCTTTTTGCTGTCTGTTGCGGTCGACCGCAAGAATCGGGCAAAAATCAGCCGCCGGTCATCGACATGAAACGCACCACTTGCGGCGATTCCATCTGCTGCGTGAAGTCGTGGCCGAAGGGCTTGATGCCCATGCTGGCGACGATCGCCTCGCGCAGCGGCACATCTTGGCCCGGATGGTCGCGCAGGACCGGCAGCAGATGCAGCGCATCGTTCTGGCCGAGGCAGGGGTAGAGCTCGCCCTTGGCGGTGACGCGCACGCGGTTGCAGGTGTCGCAGAAGTTGTGGCTGTGCGGCGAGATGAAGCCGATCCGGGTTTCTGTTTCCGGAATTCGCCAGTAGCGCGCGGGTCCGCCGGAGGATTCGGTCGACGGGATCAGCTCGAAGCGCCGGGCCAGATGTTCGCGGGCTTCCTCCGACGAAATGTAGGTATTCTGGCGCCCGTAGATTTCGCCGAGCGGCATTTCCTCGATGAAAGAAAGGTCCAGCTCGTTGTCGAGGGCGAACTGGACGAGGTCGCCGAATTCGTCGTCGTTGATGCCGCGCATCATGACCACATTCAGCTTGGTGCGCCGGAAACCTGCGGCCTGTGCCGCCGCGATCCCTTTGAATACCTTGCCGAGGTCGCCGATCCGGGTGATCGCCTTGAAGCGGTCGGCCTTGAGCGTGTCGAGACTGATGTTGAGGCGTCTGACCCCGGCCGCCTTCAGTGCCGGCGCGAAGCGGTCGAGCTGCGAGCCGTTGCTGGTCATGACCAGGTTGTCGAGGCCGGGCAGGGCACCCAGGCGTTCGATCAGCCACATGGCGTTCTTGCGCACCAGCGGCTCGCCGCCGGTAATTCGCAACTTATTGACGCCGAGACTGACAAACACCGCAGCAACCTGCAGGCATTCTTCGAGACTCAAGACCTTGTGGCGCGGCAGGAAGGTCATTTCCTCGGCCATGCAGTACGTGCAACGGAAATCGCAGCGGTCGGTAATCGAAAGGCGGACGTAGGTGATGCGGCGGCCGTACCGGTCGACCAGCGTGCCGGGCGGGTGGGCAAGCTTCGCGGTGTCGATGAGCGGGCTGAAGCCGGTCAGTCCGTTCGGGGTGGTTTCCGGCATCAATGTTTCGTTGTGCATGGCTTGCTACGCGCGGTGACCGGCCTCAGAATGAAGGTGGCAGATGATTCAAGCCGCCGATTATGGGTATCCAGGTACTTTCAAACAAGTGGAGACATCAAGAATGCAAAAGTTCATAGCGTTTGGCGCGCTGGCGTGCAGTGGAATGCTGGCCGGGTGTATGGGCGGCATGGGTTCCAGCAGCGCCGAGCGCGCCGAGGCGCGACTGGCGCCGACTCAGGACAATCGGGTCGTCGGCGTCGTCAGCTTCACGCAGACGGGAGACAAGGTCAGGGTGGTCGCCGAGGTGAGCGGGCTGACGGCGGGCGCCCATGGCTTTCATATCCACGAGAAGGGTGATTGCAGCGCGCCCGACGGAACCAGCGCCGGTGGCCATTTCAACCCGGGCGGCAAGGCGCACGGCAATCCCGAGCATGGCGACCACCACGCCGGCGACATGCCGCAGTTGATTGCCAATGCCGCTGGCGTTGCCACCATGACCGCCTATCTCGACGGACTGACCATCAGCGACGGCGCGACCGCCGTCGTCGGACGCAGCGTCATCGTTCATGCCGCACCGGATGACTTCAAGACCCAGCCAACCGGCAATTCGGGCGCCCGCCAGGCGTGCGGGGTCATCGTCCGGAAATAGGTCGCCACGGCCGGTTGACCGCAGCAGGTGGCGTGCGGCCCGTCTGGAGCTGGCAAAAGGGGGTCGCAGCCCCCTTTCAGCTTGCCGGGCGTCGTGCTCGCTGCCAGGCCAGCACCGCCTGCCCGGAAACGGCGTGTATCGCCTGATATCGCTCGGGTGGGAGGCTCTGGCTTAGCGTGGCGAACAACTGCTGCGTCGCTTCTTCAGCCATCCCGCCGACCGGCTTTTCATCGCTCAGCAGGTGGATCTGGATGCTGGTCAATGCATCCGCCAGCAGCCGCCAGCCGAGCAGCGGCATGCGCCGGGTCAGCGCCAGCATCAGGCTGCCCAGTGCGCGCACTATGCGCTGTGCCTCCGCCCCGTCGTCGCAGGCGATCATGGCGTGCCAGAGTGCCAGATGAATGTTGCGGCGCAATTCGATCTTGAAATCGACCGCGTCGCTCTCGACCGCATCGACCCGCGCGAAAAGGCTCTGGAAACGCGCGTCTTCGGTGGCGTCCAGCGATGTTCGCAGTGAATCGAGGAGCGCACTCAGAGCCGGGATCGCGGTCAGGTCGAAGGCCTGCGTGTAGGCCAGTCCCCACTGGTCGAGGCCGGCGGCGAGCAGGACGCGGCGCAAGGTGCGCACCTCATCGTCATCGCCGGCGGCGCACCAGTTGCGGCAACGCTGCTCGACCTCGGCCAGCGCGGCGTCGCGACCCGGCATGCCGGCATCGACGGTCAGCCGGAAGACGGTGGCGAAGGCGTCCTGCGCGATGTGGGCGGCCTGACGCTGGGTATCGGCCGGCATCGTCGCCGCCAGGCGGTCTGGATCGGGGGTCATCGTCGGTCAGTGGGTGACGGGAATGGGAGCGTAACGATACCGCTATTCGTCTTCCGCGTGTGGCGACCCGCGATCTTCCGGTGGTAGCGGCGCGAAATACCCTGCGGCGAGGACGAGCAGCGCGACGCCGATCAGCGTTGCCGCCCAGGTTAGGGTGCCGCGCCCAGTGCCGTCGAAGAGCAGCAGTTTGGCGCCGACGATGCCGAGCAGCGTTATGCCGCCGAACCACGCTGTACGCAGGCTACGGCGCGAGGCCAGGATCAGCGCGGCGAGGGCGGTGACTGTCCAGAGCAGCGTGAGCAGCGCGTGGAATAGCGTCGACTGCAGCAGCGGCCCGGCCGCGAACGGCACGTCGCCCCAGTGGTGGGCGATGCGCGCGGCGAGCGCCGACAGCCAGATGAAGGCGAGGGCGAAAACCAATCCGCGCAGGCGGCGGGTTTCTGCCGCCTTCAGCAGGCCCGCCAGCAGCAGAGGTGACGCGGCGGCGGCGAGTTGTGTCGCGTCGAAGACGTTGAGCAGCGGCAAATAGGGCCAGCCGAGCCCGTCGGCGCCGGAGAGGGTCGCGTTGCCCAACGGCAGCAGGACGACCAGCCCGACCAACGCCGGCAAGACGCCCAGCGGCACGTAGCGCGCCTCGGCGACGGCGAACGGCCACAGCCCACGCCTCGCGCCCCGGGCGACCAGCGCGATGCTCGCTGCGAGCACGCCAACGACGCCAACGAAAGCCCAGAAGTGGGGCGGCTGGGCATGGCGCTCAGCCTGCCACGACGCTTCCAGCACCAGCGAGGCGAGCAGCAGCCACCAGCCACCGATATGACGAACGGTCTGAAAGAACGGCGCGCCGCGCTTCTCATCAGCGGCGAGCAGAATATGGTGAAGGACGAGCGCGAGCGGCAGCGCGAAGGCCATGAAGCCGGCGAACGGGTGCCCGGTGCGGGTGAGGGTGATGACCGCCGCCAGCACTGCCGCAGCCGTCAGAAGCAGGCAGGCCGCCCGTAACCGCGGCCAGCGCCAGAGCATGCTGAGGGCGTCAACCGCAACCACCGACGCGGCGACGAACAGCAGGTGGTACGACGGCTGCAGCGCCCAGGGCGCGCAGCGGGAGATCTCGGCGAAGCCGGTAGCGAACCACCACAGCGCCGCCCAGCCCAGCGGCAGCTCGGGCGGCACCGGTGTCGCCCCCGCGATCCGGTGCAGGAGGCGCGTCGAGAAGAGGGCGGCGGCGACCACCAGAGCAGCGCCAAGCACCGCGTCGTTGGCCACCGGCAGCCCGCGATGCAGCGCCTGCCAGCCGAGGAGCAGGGCGACGCCGGCTGCGAGTTGCATCAGCAGGCCGGTGACCTGGGCAAGCATCCGGCGCATGCGCACGCCGTACCAGAGCACGGCGGCACCTTCGGCGGCCCAGAAGGCGGAGGTCACCTGGGCATCGAAGGCGAGCGGCACGGCGACGGTGGCGAGGAAGGCGGCGATCCCGAAATGGGCGTAGGCGATGGTCGGAGAGGCACTGCCGGCGCGGCGCACGATCAGCCACCAGAGCATGAGGTACCAGAGTGAGCCGGCCAGCGCGCTCCACGCCAGGCCGTAGGCCGTGTCACCGACGAGTTGCGCCTGCAGGAAACAGCCGACGAGCGGCGTGCCGAAAAGCAGCATGCCGTCCTGCCATCCGGCACTTCCGGGTGCGCGGAAGAGCGCGGTGGCGACCGGCATCGCCGAGTAGGCGGCAAGGAAGAGAACGACGAAGGCCTGGGTCACAAGGTAGTGCGGCGGATGGTAGTTGGCGATCGCCCAGGCCATGCCGACTGCCAGCGTAAACACGAAGCCGGCGATGTTGAGGACGCGCCACGCCCGGAACCAGTCGATACCGAGAATGAATGCGTTGAGCAGCGCGAAATAGAGGAAGAGCGGCAGCGGCATCTGCGCGCTGCCGCTGGCGAGCACCGGGGCCAGGAAGGCGCCGGAAAGACCGAGCACCGCCAGTGCCGGACCGTCCTGGCGTGCAGCGAGGGCGACACAGCCGACGCCGAGCGTGGCGAAGGCGGCGAACGCGAGCCCCTGGCCAATCAACGCGTAGCGGGTGAGCATGAAGTAGCCGACGAGGTAGAGCAGCGCGAAGCCACCGCCCTGCAGCGCGAGCCCAAAGACGCGGTGCCGGGCGACGCGCACCTTGGTCATGCCGAAGGCGATCAGCGCGATGCCGGCGACGGCCGTGGCGATCAGGCGCACCGGCACGGGCAGCAATCCATGGTCGATCGCCAGGCGCAGCCCGGAGGCGACGCCGAAGAAGAGGAGGACGATGCCGATCTTGGCCAGCGGGTTGGTTTCCCAGAACCACTTGAGCCAGCCCGGAATCGCTAGGTGGTCGCCGGCGATCCCGAGTGTGGTTTTCAGGTAGGCCGCCATCGGGTCGGGACGGGCGTCGGCCGTTTCCGGTTCGGACCGTGGCGCCGCCGCTCTGAAGCCGGACGACGGCTTGCGTGGCTCGAGCAGCGCATCGACGTCTACCCAGCGCCCCCCGGGTTCATCTCCAGCAACCGGCGGGCTGACAGTGGTGTCTCTTGCCGCGCTGGTGGACGATGGGGGCGTCGGTTCGGCGGTTGGGGCGACGGGCGCTGCCGCCACCGACTCGCCTGGTGCGACGACCAGCCGGTGCAGCAGCTCAAGTTCGCTGCGCTGCTCGGCCAGGCTCTTCTCGAGCTCGAGCAGGCGCCGCTCCAACTCACCTGGGGTCATCCTGGCGGGCTGCCGGCTGCGGAAGAAATAGCCGCCGACCAGCGCGCCGGAAATAGCCCCCAACACTGAAAATTCGCCGCCGATGGCGCTACCCAGCAACAAACCGACGAGAGCGCCGGCGATGATGGCCCTCATGACAGCCTCCCCGACAAGTCCGGGTGCCACGCCCGGAGCGATGATGCGGCCAATTCTACGCGCGGGAGCGCAACCCGCGGTTGACGTGGCGCAATCCGGTGCCTTGGCTGTCGCCGTCGGGACCCAGAATCGTCTCCATTCAGCGCCGCGTGGGCAGCAGGCGTGGCAAGTCTGTGGATCTCACCAAGAATTGGTGCGCTGCAACAAAACTGTTGACACCGGGACAAAAACAACTAAAATGGTGTCATGTTGCAGCGCAGCAATTTGATGCAAGCGGGCAATGGACCCTTTCAAGCAAGCATCACTCTTTTGGAGAAACCACCATGAACTTCAAGCCTCAAGAACTGGCCAATGCCGGTATCGGTTCCGTTTCCCTGCTCGCCAACGTCACCTTCGACGGTTTCGAGCGCCTCGCAGCGCTGAATCTGAGTGCCGGACGTTCCTATTTCGAAGCTTGCTTCGCCAACGTCAACGCACTGCTCGGCACCACGGACGTCAAGTCATTCGTCGATCTGCAACAGAAGCTTGCGACACCGGCCATCGACAAAGGCATGGAATACTCGCGCAACCTCTTCGCTATCGCCACCGAGACCAAGGACAAGATTGCCAAGGAAGTTGAAAGCCGCGTCGTTGCAGCCAATGCCAATGTTGCCGATCTCGTCGACCAGGCTCTGGCCGCCGCACCGGCCGGTTCCGATGTCGCCGTCGAAGCGGTCAAGAGCGCGATGAAGACCGCCAACGAAGCCTTTGAAGGGCTGAACAAGGCTGCCAGGCAAGCTGCCGATGTTACCGAAGCCAGTGTCGTCGCTGCCACCGAAGCCGCCTTGAACGCTGCCAACGTGGTTGCCCCGAAGGCCGTCGCGACAAAGGCTGCTGGCAAGAAGGCTGCCTGAGGACATAGCGGTCTCCCGAAGCCAGAAAGCCGGAGCTAGTCTCCGGCTTTTCCGCGTCTACGCTGCCGGTTCTATTTCCGGCTGGCCCGCAGCGGCTTGCCGCGGCCGCCACGATTGCCTCGACAAAGTTCGAGGCGTTCGCCCTTCAGTCTGCCGGCAACGCCGTTGATGACTGGCACGACTTCCTCGAGCGCCGCCTTGCCGGGGCTGGCGTCGATCAGCTTGAGGCCGCGGCCCTTGGCCAGCAGGCGGATTTCCTCGACGCTGTAGACAAGTGCGCGGCCATCCCGGGTGATGCAGGCGACATCGCCTTCGGGTGCGGGTGCGAATACGACCGGGGCCTCGCCTTCTGCCAGCGTCATGAAGGCCTTGCCCGCCTTGCCGCGCGACAGCAAGTCTTCCCCTTTGCAACGGAACCCGTAGCCGCCGCTGGCAGCCACCAGATAGAGCCTCTCAGGCTGCACGGCCAGTGCCAGGCAGGACTTGCCGCCGACGACGAAGTCGGCGAGCGAGGTGGCGGGAACGCCATCGCCCTTGCCGCCGGGAATGTCGGAAGCGGGGATCGAGTAGGCGCGGCCCTTGGTGTCGAGCAGAATCAGGTGGTCGACCGTGCGGCAGGGCAGGCAGGCGAGCAGGCTGTCGCCGGAGCGGAAGGTGAGCTGGGTGGGGTCGATGTTGTGACCGGTGCGCGAACGCAGCCAGCCGTGCTTCGAGACGACCAGCGTGGTCGGCTCGTCGACGATGGAGACTGTCTTGGCATCCGCCATCGTGACCTTCTCCGACGCTTCGATCAGCGTCCGCCGGTCGTCGCCATATTTCCTGGCATCAGCCCGGATTTCGCTGGCCACGCAGGCGCGCAGCGCTTCTTCCGAACTCAGCAGATGGTTCAATCCCGTGGCTTCGTCGCGCAGCTTGGACAGTTCCTCGCCGATCTTGATACCTTCCAGCCGCGCCAACTGGCGCAGGCGGATTTCGAGGATGTCCTCGGCCTGAATAACCGACAGGTTGAAGTGCGCCATCAGATCGGCCCTGGGGTCGTCCGATTCTCGGATGACCTTGATGACGCGGTCGATGTCGAGCAGGATCGCCTGCCGCCCTTCGAGGATATGGATGCGTTTCTCGGCGGCAGTCAGCCGGTGGCGCGTTCGGCGCTCGACGGTGGCCAGCCGGAACCGGCACCACTCGGCGATCATGCTGTGGAGCGAGGCCTGGCGCGGCGTGCCGTTGACGCCGAGCACGGTGAGGTTGATCGCGGCATTGGTTTCGAGGCTGGTGTGGGCGAGCAGCAGGCGAACCAGGTCGTCCTGACCCTGGCGTGATGACGCCGGTTCGATAACCAGACGGATGGCGTGTTCCTTGCCCGATTCGTCGCGTACGCCGCTTTCCGAAATCGCCGAAAGGAAGGCAGCTTTCAGGTTGAGCTGTTCCGGCGAGAACACCTTTTTGCCGGCCTTTTCCCGGGCCACGGGATTGGAGCAGGCCTCGATCTCCGACATCACCGTCGCGGTCGAAACGCCCGGCGGCAGCTCGGTGATCACCAGCTTCCACTGGCCGCGCGCCAGATTCTCGATTTTCCAGCGGGCGCGGACGCGCAGGCTGCCGCGCCCGCTGCGATAAGTGGCGGCGATTTCCTCGGGCGTCGAAATGATCTGGGCACCACCGGGGTAATCGGGGCCGGGAATCAGCGCCAGCAGCTTGTCCTCGCTGAAATTCGGGTTCTTGACGAGGTTGACCGCGGCAGTGGCGATTTCGCGCAGGTTGTGGGCCGGAATCTCGGTCGCCATGCCGACTGCGATTCCCGAAGCGCCGTTGAGCAGCGCGAAGGGCAGGCGCGCTGGGAGCAGGGCCGGTTCGTCGTTGGCGCCGTCGTAGTTGGGCTTCCAGTCGACAGTGCCTTCGTCGAGTTCGGCGAGCAGCAGTTCGGCAATCGGCGTCAGGCGGGCTTCGGTGTAGCGCATCGCCGCCGCGTTGTCGCCATCGCGCGAGCCGAAGTTGCCCTGACCGTCGACGATCGGATAACGCAGGCTCCAGTTCTGGGCCATGCGCACCATTGCGTCGTAGACCGACGAGTCGCCGTGCGGGTGGTACTTGCCAATCACGTCGCCGACGACGCGCGCCGACTTCACGTGGCGCGGACTGCGGTAGAGGCCCATGCGATGCATCGCATAGAGAATGCGCCGCTGCACCGGCTTCTGGCCGTCGGCCGCCGAGGGGAGGGCGCGCCCGGTGACGACGCTCATCGCGTATTCGAGATAACGGCGCGCGGCGTAGTCGGCTGGTGAGGGAATGTCGTCTGCCGCGGAGCTGGCCGCGGGCGGCAGGATCGGTGGCAATTCGGGCATAGCCGGCTCGCTGGCCTTCGACCTGGCGCCGGCCTCGAAGAGGTTCAGTTGATTGGTCATGGCAGGGATTTTCGCGGGCGAAGGGCCGGACTCGACCGGCTGTGCAGTGTGGCCGCGATCTTACCTCAGTCAGATCACGTCTGAACTTCTAGATGACCGGAAAAATCCAGTTGACCGTGCAATCGTGATTCCCTCTCCCGAAGAAAGCGGTCTCGGAAGTTCTGGCAGATGAAAAGATGCCCTGCCGGCAAAGCAGCATCGGGAACGGCCGCCCATGCCCTACAATGGGCGTGAGTGGGCCACCGCCGGATATGGTCGCGCGGGGCCCAAATCCGTATTTTCTTGAAGAGACCTCAATGAAACTACTTCCTGTTGTTCTTTCGGGTGGCTCCGGAAGTCGCCTGTGGCCTCTGTCGCGTGAAAGATATCCCAAGCAGCTGCTGCCGCTTGTAGATGAGCTTTCGATGTTGCAGGCGACTGTGGCGCGCCTTGACGGGATTCATGGACTCCTCGAGCCTTTGATCGTCTGCAATGAGGAGCATCGCTTCGTGGTCGCCGAACAGGTGCGCCTGCTGGGCAAGGAAGCCCGCATCATGCTTGAGCCATTTGGCCGGAATACGGCGCCGGCGCTGACCCTGGCCGCCTTGTGGGCAACGCGGGATAGCGAGGATCCAATACTGGTGGTGATGCCGGCCGATCATGTCATTGCTGAAGCCGGCATCTTTCGTGAAGCCGTGAGCATGGCGGCTTCGCTCGCCGCTCAGGGAATGGCGGTAACGTTCGGGATCACGCCGGATTGTCCGGCGACCGGTTACGGATACATTCAGCGAGGAGGGTCGCTGATTGATGCGTCAGGCGCTTGTCAGCTTGCCCGTTTTGTTGAAAAGCCAGATCGCGAAAAGGCGCAGGAGTATTTGGACTCTGGCGATTTTCTCTGGAACAGCGGAATCTTCGTCATCCGTGCCTCAACTTGGCTCTCTGCGCTGGCGGTCTGCCGGCCGGATATTTTCGGGGCCTGCCAGGCGGCTCTGGCCGGAGCGACGGCGGACGGTGATTTTGTACGGGTGGACCGGGCTTCCTTTGGCGCGTGCCCGGCGGACTCGATCGACTATGCCGTGATGGAGCGGCTGACGGCCGGGCAGGCGGGTTTGCCGAAGGGCGCAGTGATCGCCCTCGCAGCCGGCTGGTCGGATGTCGGCGCCTGGGATGCCCTGTGGAAGGCATTGCCGAAAGATGAAGCGGGAAACGCGACGCGGGGGGATGTATTGCTTGAAGATTGTCGCGACACGCTGGTTTTTTCGGAAGGCCGGCTGGTTGCCTGCATTGGTCTCAGCAACATGGTGGTGGTGGAGACGGACGACGCGGTGCTGGTCGTGCATCAGGATTCGACCCAGGACGTCAAGAAAGTCGTCGATCGGCTGAAAGCGACGCAGCGTAGTGTTGCCCAGTGGCACCGCAAGGTCCATCGGCCTTGGGGTTGGTACGACGGTGTGGATTCCGGTGAGCGCTTCCAGGTCAAGCGAATCGGTGTCAAACCGGGCGCATCGCTCTCGTTGCAGATGCACCATCATCGGGCGGAACACTGGATTGTCGTCAGCGGGACGGCCAAGGTAACGCGTGGCGACGAGGTCTTCCTGGTCTCGGAAAACCAGTCGACCTATATTCCACTTGGCGTCAGGCACCGGCTGCAGAATCCGGGAATCGTCATGCTGGAGATGATCGAGGTGCAGTCCGGCAGCTACCTCGGCGAGGACGATATCGTCCGCTTCGAGGACACATACGGTCGCAGCTGATCAGTCGAAGAGCAGCGCGGCAGCCACCTTGCGCCCTTCGGCGGCGAGGATGTTATAGGTCCGGCAGGCAGCCCGCAGATCCATGACTTCCAGTCCGATACCGGCTGGCGCGAAAGGGCGCATCAGGAGGCCGGAGGGAAAACGCAGGCGGCTTCCGGTACCGAGCAGGACAATTTCGGTGCCCAGTTCGAGCAGTCTCTGCATGTCAGCTTCAGCGACGGTCGCGGCTGTCGCGGTCGACCACTCCGGAATGATCGATTCCGGCAGCACGATCAGGTTTTTTGCATGTTTTTCATTGTTGACCGCAACATAGTCGTCACCATAGGCGGTAAACAGGTTAAGCCCGGCGGTATTGGAGAGATGAAGTTTCACTGTGGTTTCTGACCGAAGAACTCGCCTAAATTGCGGTGCACCATGCGATGAAGTAGGATTATACCTTTTCGCCCGCGCACACTGGATTTGCCCGCCATGAGAGATTTTCCCCGCATCGAGCGCCTGCCGCCCTACGTCTTCAACATCACCGGTGAGTTGAAGATGGCCGGGCGTCGGGCCGGGGAGGACATCATCGACATGAGCATGGGCAATCCGGACCAACCGACGCCACAGCACATTACCGACAAGCTGGTCGAAGCGGCTTTGCGCGAAAACACCCACGGCTATTCCATCTCCAAGGGCATCCCGCGGCTGCGCAAGGCGATCTGCGACTGGTACAAGCGCCGCTACGACGTCGAGTTCGACCCGGAATCCGAAGCGATCGTCACGATCGGTTCCAAGGAAGGTCTCGCCCACCTGATGCTGGCAACGCTGGATCGCGGCGATACGGTCCTGGTGCCCAATCCGAGCTACCCGATCCACATCTACGGAGCGATCATTGCCGGAGCGGACATCCGCTCGGTGCGCATGACGCCCGATGTGGACTTCTTCGACGAGTTGCAGCGCGGTATCAAGGAATGCACACCCAAGCCGAAGATGATGATCCTCGGCTTCCCGAGCAACCCGACAGCGCGTTGTGTCGAACTCGAGTTCTTCGAGCGCGTCATTGCGCTGGCCAAACAGCATGACATTCTTGTCGTCCATGACCTCGCCTATGCAGATATCGTCTTCGACGGCTGGAAGGCGCCTTCGATCATGCAGGTGCCGGGCGCGCGCGACGTCGCCGTCGAGTTCTTCACGATGTCGAAGAGCTACAATATGGCCGGCTGGCGTGTCGGTTACATGGTGGGCAACCAGGAACTGGTCGCCGCGCTGGCGCGGATCAAGAGCTACCACGACTACGGCACCTTCACGCCGATCCAGGTGGCTTCGATTATTGCGCTCGATGGCGACCAGGCTTGCGTCGAGGAAGTCCGGGTCATGTACCAAAACCGCCGCGACGTGCTGGCCAGGGGCCTGCATGAGGCTGGATGGAGGGTCGAGGTCCCGAAGGCGTCGATGTACATCTGGGCGAAGATTCCGGAGGCCTACGCCGCCATGGGGTCGCTGGAATTCGCCAAGAAGCTGCTGGCGGAGGCCAGGGTGGCCGTCTCGCCGGGGGTGGGTTTCGGCGAATATGGCGACGACCACGTGCGCTTTGCGCTGATCGAGAATGAAGCGCGGACGCGGCAGGCGATTCGCGGCATCAAGGACATGTTCCGGAAGGATGGATTGCTTTGATGAAGCCAGTCAGGAAGTCGGCCAAACTTGCCAATGTCTGCTACGACATCCGCGGCCCAGTGCTGCAGAAGGCCAGGCAGATGGAGGAGGAGGGCCACAAGATCATCAAGCTGAACATCGGCAATCTGGCCGCCTTCGGCTTCGATTCACCCGAGGAAATCCAGCAGGACATCATCCGAAACCTGCCCAGTGCGGCCGGCTATACCGATTCGAAAGGGATCTTTTCCGCGCGCAAGGCGATCATGCACTACTGCCAGCAGAAGCGCATCAAGGGTGTGACGCTGGAAGACATCTATGTCGGCAACGGGGTCTCGGAACTCATCGCCATGGCGATGAATGCGCTGCTCAACGATGGTGACGAAGTGCTCGTTCCGGCGCCGGATTATCCGCTGTGGACGGCAGCGATCAGCCTCTCCGGCGGGACACCGAAGCACTACCTGTGCGACGAGAACAATGGCTGGCTGCCCGACCTCACCGACATTCGCAGCAAGATCAATCGGCGAACACGAGCCATTGTAGTCATCAATCCCAACAATCCGACCGGTGCGCTCTACCCGGACGAGTTGCTGCGGGAAATGATTGAAATTGCCCGCAAGCACCAGCTCATCATCTATTCAGACGAGATCTACGACAAGGTCCTTTACGACGGTGCCAAGCACACGGCGATCGCGTCGCTTTCCGAGGATGTGCTGACCATCACCTTCAACGGCTTGTCGAAAAATTACCGCTCCTGCGGTTATCGTGCTGGCTGGCTGGTGGTTTCCGGCGACAAACGGCATGCCCAGGACTACATCGAAGGCCTCGACATGCTGGCGTCGATGCGCCTGTGCGCCAACGCGCCGGGGCAGCATGGCATCCAGACGGCGCTTGGCGGCTACCAGAGCATCGACGATCTGGTTGCCGAGGGCGGACGCATGCGGCGTCAGCGCGATGTGGCTTACGAACTGCTCAGCGCCATCCCCGGGGTCACCTGCGTCAAGCCCAAGGCCACCCTGTACTTGTTTCCCCGCCTCGATCCCAAGGTCTATCCGATCAAGGACGACCAGCAGTTCATATCCGAGCTGCTGCAGGAGGAAAAGGTCCTGCTGGTTCAAGGTAGCGGCTTCAACTGGCCACATCCGGATCATTTTCGTCTGGTCTTCCTGCCGCACGAGGATGACCTGCGGGAGGCAATCGGCCGCATCGCCCGCTTCCTTCAACACTATCGTCAACGTCATTCAACCTGAGCAAATTCCGAAAATGAAACCTATCAATGTTGGCCTCATCGGCATCGGCACCGTCGGTGGTGGCACCTGGACCGTTCTCAAGCGCAATGCCGAGGAGATTACCCGGCGCGCCGGGCGCCCGATTCGCATCACGGCCGTCGCCGACCGGAATGTCGAACTCACCAAGCAGATTACCGCAGGCGCCGCTCGCGTGACCGACGATCCCTTCGCGCTGGTCAACGACCCGGAAATCGACATCATCGTTGAACTGATCGGTGGCTACACTGTTGCCAAGGACGTGGTGATGCAGTCCATCGCCAAAGGCAAGCATGTGGTGACGGCCAACAAGGCGCTGCTTGCCTTGCATGGCACAGAAATCTTTACCGCAGCCCAGGAGAAGGGCGTCATGGTCGCCTTCGAAGCGGCTGTTGCCGGAGGTATCCCGATCATCAAGGCGTTGCGCGAAGGCCTGACCGCCAACCGCATCGAATGGGCGGCCGGCATCATCAACGGCACGACCAACTTCATTCTGTCAGAAATGCGCGACAAGGGCCTGTCCTTCGACGACGTGCTCAAGGAAGCCCAGCGCCTCGGTTATGCTGAAGCCGATCCGACTTTTGACATCGAGGGCGTGGATGCTGCGCATAAAGCGACGCTGATTTCCGCTATTGCTTTTGGCATTCCGGTGCAGTTCGACAAGGCCTACATCGAGGGCATCACTAAGCTTGAAGCGTCGGACATCAAGTACGCCGAGCAACTCGGCTATCGCATCAAGCTGCTCGGCATCGCCAAGCGCCGCAGCAATGGCGTGGAACTGCGTGTCCATCCGACCTTGATCCCGGCCAAGCGCTTGCTGGCTAACGTCGAGGGAGCGATGAATGCCGTCATGGTCAAGGGCGACGCCGTCGGCACTACGCTCTACTATGGCAAGGGGGCCGGGGCCGAGCCGACCGCGTCATCCGTGATTGCCGATCTGGTCGACGTCACCCGTCTGGCCACGGCCGACGCCGCGCACCGCGTCCCGCACCTTGCCTTCCAGCCAGATGCCATGTCCACGTTGCCGATTCTGCCCATGAGTGAAGTCGAGACCGGCAACTACCTGCGCCTGCGGGTCGAGGACAAGCCAGGTGTGCTGGCCGACGTGACCCGGATTCTGGCCGACCAGGGCATCTCGATCGACGCCATGCTGCAGCGTGAGCCGGCGGAAGGCGAGGGTGAAGCCGACATCATTATCCTGACCCACGTTTGCAAGGAGAGCTGTGCCGATACGGCGATCGCAAGGATTGAGGCACTGCCCGCCCAGAAAGGCAAGGTCAAGCGCATTCGTCTTGAAGAACTGCAGTAGGCGGTTCTGCGCCTCGGTCTGCAAACGGGGGCCTTGGCCCCCGTTTTTGTGGGGGATTGCCGAGATGCATCAAGGAAAGCCGAAAGCGCGCGCACCAGAATCAGCCTTCCCGTTCGATATCTCTGAGGAGCCACCATGCAACCCGTTCATGCCTGTAACCACACAACCCCGGAAGCGCTTTATCCGTTCGATGCGCGCGGCATTGCCAAGCGTTTTCGTCATGCTGCCATCTTTGGCGCACTGGATGCGCTGATTCCGGGCGAAACCATGCGCTTTTGCAACGATCACGACCCGCTGCCGCTGCTGGCCCAGTTGCAGGCCCGTTACGGCGAGCGCCTGAACATCGAGTACAGGCAACGCGAACCGGGTGCCATCGTGATCGACTTTGCCATTGTGACCTGATTGCTGACAACCGCGAGCCTCACCCTCGTTGCGCTTTTCTGCAGCGCTGCGCTTGCTTTGAGCGGAATGGGCTCGCCGCCGGCCGTGGCGCATCTGGCGTTTGCGGTCGCGATCTTGCCGTTGATTCTTGCGGCGATTAGCCATTTTGTCCCGGTGCTGACGCGAACCGGCGATCCCGCGCCGGCGATCTCCCGTTTGCCATTCGCCGCCCAAGTTGCCGGACTGGCCGCGGTTCTGGCGATGCAGGGGACAGTTCCGCGCTGGCTCCTGCCGCTGGCCGCTGCGGTCGACATCGTTTTGGCCGGTCTTTTGCTCGACTGGGCCGCAAGCCGGGCGCGCGCCGCACTGGATTCGCCCCATCCGGGCTGGCGCTGGTATGGCGCAGCGCTGGGCTGCCTGATGATGGCCTTGCTGGCGGTTCTGCTGATGGAAATCTGTCCCGCGTACCGGACCGCATTGCGCATTTTTCACTTGCATCTCAACGTACTCGGCCTGGTCGGACTGGCAGCACTCGGAACCTTGCCGGTCCTCTTGCCGACGGCGCTCCAGATGCGCGATCCAGAATCTGGCAGTTGGCTGCGCCGCCAGCTCTGGCTGGTTGCCGGAGGGGCGCTGGTGGTTGCCACCGGTGCCGCAGTCGCCTGGGAATTTGCCGTGGCGGGCGCGGCTCTGATGATGGTCGCCGGGCTCGGTCTGCTCAGCCAATGGATCAGGCGCTTCGGAATCGGTCAATTGCTCGGCGACGGGGTTTCGGCATCACTCCTGGCCGCGCTGCTTGGCTTGTGCTTGACGCTCGTGGCCGGTGTCGCTCACGGAACTGGTTTGTCCGCGGCCCGGCCTGACCTGCTTGTTTGGAGTGTCGCCTTTCTGTTGCCACTGGTCAGCGGGGCGCTGAGCCAGTTGCTACCGGTCTGGCGCTGGCCGGGGCCGGTAACTCCGGCGCGCCTCCAGATGCGCCAGAAGCTCGCCGCCAATGGTCGCTGGCGGAGTGGTTTGTGGCTCGCTTCGGGCGGCGCATTCCTCGCAGGCCTGGATGCCGCCGCGAGTTTCATGCTGGCGAGCGGTTTATTGCTCTTCGCTGCCAGTCTGCTGCAGGCCGTGCGCGTATCGCACCCCTTGGCCCAAGAGCACGTCGAGGGTGCTTGAACTCTGTATGGCAACAGCTTGCGCAAACATCGCAAACCGCAGGGGGAATCCTCTTACATTCAATGAGGTATTACAGGGGCCTTAAACTGCGCTGAATTAGCGTCCGCTCTTTAGTCTTGTCGAGAGGCAACAACGACGTTGCTGGAAGCGTTTGCCCAGGACGACGGGAGGCTTGGGGAAGCTCGGTCAAGATTCCGTGCAGTTCAATACCCAGAAAAACCTTAAGCGGCGATTTCGATCGCTTGTCAAGCCGCCTTCAGCGTTTCCAGGGCGTTTCTAACAGCGCGGTCGAATATCGGTTCTACGGCCAGGATGGAAGCCTCGCCACGCTCAATCTGTAGCGCCAGCGCTTCAGGCGACACCGACATTGCTTGTGGTGATTGAGGGCTAGTCAGAAGCAGGATTCCACGCTGCGGACTGACCCAGGACAGTCGAAAACGCAATGGACCCTTCTCGGCATTGGAGAATTCAAGCCAATCGCCCCGCTGAAGTCTTGCCACCGAGGACTGAGCGTGATTGCTGTGCACCGAAGGTGGCGGCGGAGCACCCGGCGAGAGAAAGATCCGTTCCAAATGGGTTTCGCCGCACTCAACACGTTCGCTGGTGATCCGAACAGGGACAGGGTCCGCTTCCGGCAGGTGAAGCCTCGAATCCGTTACCAGCGGCACCGCACCGCGCAGTACCCCCGCATGCAGAGTGAACAACTTGTCAATGAGGGCGAGGCGACGCTCATCTGCCACCTTCAGATCTTCCAGGCACACGTGAATCCTGCGAACCAAAGTCGGCAGCCGGGCAGCGAGACACCTGCGGCTATGCACATCCGATTGTGGTTGAACGCTCGCTACCAAGTCACTCATGGTGCTCATGGCAACCCCCCAAGCCGCTTCGTCCCCGCTCAGATGTTCCCGAATGAGCAACATGCGCCATTCCTGGTTAAGTAGATCGGTCACAACAGGCGGCAGCGACATGGTCAGCCACGGAGCGATGGCTTCGTCGGCGGCCAGCGATGCCAGTTCCCGACGTTCCTGCTGAGTTACAAGTGGGGCCGCCTGCACTGCCCGCGCATCAGCTGCGGCCTCTTGCCCGTCGAGGAAAGTGTTCAGTTCAACACAGAGCAGATCGAACAGACTGGTATCTTGGGTAAATTCCTTTTGCAGCCGGTCGATGATTTCCGCGATACAAGCGTAAAGTGGATCGCCGTGACCCGCCTCCGGGCCGCAGCGCACGGCTGCACGGGAAATTCCTTCGAGAAGACGCCGGGCCGGATGAGCTCTGCTGGAAAAGAATGTCCTGTCCAGCATCGCGACTTTCAGCACGGGAATCTGTAAGCGCGCAACCAAGACCTTGAGCGGATCCGAGATGGAATCATCGCCAAAGATGAAGTCAAACAAGGTTGCGACAATATCCACCGTCACCGCATGGAGATGCTCCAGGCTTTGGCCAGTGTCGCTGGCACGAAACTCCCGTAACACATTGACCAGTGATTGGCCAGCTGCCTGAATGGGCGCCACTCTTTGCAGGGAATGCAGGGAGGACATGACCTGTTCCATGGCCACGGGCATCTGTCCAGGGCTGACTTCCAGTCGAGACATACCGGTTGCGAGCTCGCCGATGCCACGACTCATCGGCGAACCGACTGCATTCCCTGCGCCGTTTGCCGTCCCATTTACTGGCTGCGCCGTCACGAGTCCTTGCAAGAGAGCAAAGATGTCGGCAGTTTCGGCAACGCTTTCTGCATGGTCAGACTGCTTCTTGTCGGTTGCCGGCGGGGTGTAACTGCGCCGGAGCTTCGGTAGCACGCCGCGGCCAATCAAGAAATCATTTAGACGACGAATCGGCGTACCAAACGCTTCGACCGCATGGCGCTCGATGGCACGGAGAAGTTCCACTCGCGCCATGCCGACAACCCCGGCATCCAGGAAAGCCATATCCAGCGACCGGGCTATGAAATCCTCTAATGGCCAATTCCCTTCGGCCTGTCCGGAAAGAGAAGCTAGCCGACGTCCAGCACCGAACAGGTTTTCGTCGCAATCCCCACGAAGGCGGGCCGCGATTGCCTTGACAGCCAGTTCCTGATCTATTGCGCCGAAATCAAGCAACTGCAGTTCTTCCGCGTCACCGATGGGCCGGGGTGACTTGCTCTTGTCGGCTGGGTGGAGTTCTTGCCTGCACAGTTCTAACCATTTGGCAACAAGGACACCCTCAAGGCGGAGCGCCTTGCCACGGATCAAGTCTCTTGTGCCGTAAAAAAGCTCACGATCGGAACGTCCCAGTGCGACATCGCCACGCGCAAGAAGCTCCTCCACGAGCGTCGGCAGCAGGGAACGGAAGGCCTCACGGAGCTCTTGGGCCATGAGATCCCGTGCCTTCACTAGAGTCTGAGAGCGGCCGAAATCCGGAGTCGAATCACGGACTCCGTCCGGAAACATGATCACGTTGTCGACTGGAACAGCCATCGCCGATTCTCCTTGCTCGTAGCACCAAAACACCCCATCAAACCGCAAATCTATCGGGCTGGCGCAAACCACTCACTGAGCAGGAAAAACCGCTTGGGAAACTCGACGGGCTGATCATGCACTACGAACTCACAATGGAGCTTCGTGTACCCGATATGACCTCAGTTAGCCTGGCGGCCCCGCTATCCTTGGAAACGGCATCTTGCCCATTTCCTTTAGACCGGTGACTTTGCGTCCCCGTCTTTCGACGGGTTTGCCTTTTTTCAGCTAGATATTACACGTTGAATCTAACGCGAAACTCTCAATAAAGCAAGGCCTTTGTAAGAGCCTCCATGTCCTCTGCAGATTCTTCCAGAATCTCACCCGGAAGAGATGTAGTATCAGAAACGTCTGACTGCGAGGTGGTCTCACCCCGTTGCAGCGGCGAAAGAATCGGGGTCAGGCGATTTGCCAAGGCGAGAAAATCGGGCAGGCCGGAAGGTGGGAAGTTGATGGGTCTCGGCTGCCAGAGAGCTTCAACCGCATCCACGACCTCGTCTGGCACGGCCAGCGCCTTCAACACGGCGCGGCCGAGCGTCATCTCGGTCTGCAGCGAAAGCATGCCTGGGTCCGCAAAGAGATCAGGGTAGGCGTCGACTCGCGAGATCAAGTAGAAGTTACCAACCTCATGGACCATGCCGGCAAAGAGCGCTCTGTCGGCCAACGGGCGCATGAATCTGAGGGCCAACACGTTGGCAAGCGCGGCCACATGTGCCGAGTGCTCCCAGAGTCGCTCCGATAGCAGCTGACATTCTGGCGACTGTGAGTTGCCAGCCATCTGGCGCATTACCACGGCAGTGGCGAGCGCCTTAACAAACCTGATTCCGAGGCGACCAATCGCATTGCGAACATCCGAAACATGCCCGCCACGGTTGAAAACCACAGAATTGGCCAAGGCAACCACGCGCGCAGCGAGGAATGGCTCTGCCTGGACAAGTTGCGCCGCATCCCCCAAATTCAGATCTGGGTTCTCTAGTGCAAGGCGAACTCGAATCGCAACGTCGGCGTGGGTCGGAAAAACAACCTCACCGCGGCCGACTTCGGCGATGATCCTGTCCAAGGTATTTATGGCGAGGACTCCACACGTGGAAAAACAAGACAGGTGCAGTCTACATCAGGCCGTCCTGCTCGCCAACCTGCGCCGGATGGTCGCTGGTTTCTAGAGCTGTCTGATTCGCCCGCAAGGGCAAGCGCGGGTGAGAGCAGCACAGAGCGTCTGTCAGGTGGTGCTGCCGCTGCCGGCGAATCGCTTGCTGATCAGACCAGCACTTCGACGGGTGCGGGATGACCGAGAAAGCCATGCGGGCTGGCGCTGGCGCCGTAGGCTCCGGACTGGTAAATCACAACCAGATCCGCGGATTGAGCTACTGCAAGCTCCATCCGGTCGGCAAGCAGGTCAAGTGGTGTGCACAATGGGCCGACCACGGAAGCTGTCTCGCGCTGACCCTCGGCCATCCGGTTGCCGATGGCGACCGGGTAATTCTTGCGGATGACCTGCCCAAAGTTTCCGGATGCCGATAGATGGTGGTTCAGCCCGCCATCGATGACGAGGTAGATCTGCCCCCTTGATATCTTGCGGTCGACCACGCTGGCGACGTAAATCCCGGCTTCACCCACTAGAAAGCGACCGAGTTCGATGACCAGACTTGCCTCAGGCATGTCCCGTCCCGCACGCTGGGCCAGACGGTCGAGATTTTCGCCGATTGGAGCCAGGTCAAGTCGCTGTTCGCCAGGGAAGTAGGGAATTCCGAATCCACCGCCAAGGTTGAGGAAGCGCACCGGCGACGGGGCTTCGGCCGCAAGGCGCAGTGCCAGCTCATAGGATTTCTGCTGAGCCTCGCAGATCGATTCGGCACGCAGGTTCTGCGAGCCGGCAAACAGATGAAACCCCTCGAATGCCAGGCCCGCACGCCCTACCTCGGCCAGCAGTTCAGGGACTTGTTCCGCATCGACGCCGAACTGCTTGGGTCCGCCGCCCATCTTCATGCCGGATCCCTTGAGCTCGAAATCGGGGTTGACGCGAACGGCAACTCGCGCCGGCAGTTCAAGCTTGTCCGAAATCAAGGCCAACTCGCGCACTTCGCGGAACGACTCGATGTTGATCAGCACCCCGGCCGCGACGGCCTGGGCCAGTTCGCCGCAACGCTTACCGGGACCGGCGAAGCTGATTTCGGCGGGATCGGCACCGGCGTCGAGCGCAACCTTCAACTCGCCCCCAGATGCGACGTCGATGCCATCGACGAGACCGGCCATGACCCCGACCAATGCCGGCATCGGGTTGGCCTTCATCGCATAGTGCAGCTTGATCGCTTTCGGCAGCGCTGCGCGCAACTCGGCAACGCGAGACCTCAACAACTGCCGGTCATAGGCATAAAAGGGCGTCTGGCCGACGCGGGCAGCAAGGCGTTGCAGAGTGATGCCGCCAACCAGAAGCTGACCATCGGCCGTCGCGAATTGATTCATCGGCGCATGGACGGGAAGCGGGCGTTCAGAAACGGACATTGATTGCATTTCTCCGGAAACGGCTGGTATCAAGCGCCGTTATTCTCGACCCACGCGGTCGACAGTGTTTTTCGATCGATTTTGCCGTTGGGGTTGCGTGGCAGCGGACCCTCGCGGATTTCGATACCGGCCGGGACCATGTAGGCCGGCATCCGCATGCGGCATTCGGCGAGCAAGGCGGCAGTGTCGATTGCCTTCCCGGCGGGCGCCGTCACAATAACCTGGATGGCCTGACCCAGCGTATCGTGGTCGACACCAAAGGCAACACATTCGCCGACCATCCTGGTTGCGTAAAGGATTTCCTCAACTTCGGTCGGGCTCACGCGGTAACCGGAAGTCTTCATCATCTCGTCGCGCCGGCCAATGAAGTAAAGGAACCCGTCCTCGTCCATGCGAACGGTGTCGCCTGAAAATACGGCGATTTCCGGCAGTACCAGCCCCGCTTCGCGTCCCGGTGCGTTGACCGGCAGCGGCTTGTAGCGTTCGGCGGTCTTTTCCGGGTCATTCCAGTAGCCCATGCCGACCAGGGCGCCACGGTGCACCAGTTCGCCCGGCTCATGGGGCGCGCAGGGCGAGCCATCTTCACGCAATACCAGGATCTCGGCATTGGGGATCGCCTTGCCGATCGAGTCGGGACGCCGGTCGACTTCGGCGGGCGGCAGATAGGTCGAGCGAAAGGCTTCGGTGAGGCCGTACATCAGGAAGGGTCTGGTTTTCGGCAGTTGTCGGCACAGGGCGGCCAGCGTTTCCCGCGGCATGCGGCCGCCGGTGTTGGCAAAGTAGCGCAGATGGTCGGTAATCGACTCAGGCCAGTTCAGTTGCGCCAACTGGATATACAGCGGGGGAACGGCGGTCAGCCCGGTGACTTTTTCGCGTTCGATCGCCTTGATCAGGTCGCGTGGCAGCAGGTAGTTCAACAGCACCACACGGGCCCCGACGTGGAAAGCGGTAGTCAGCTGACTGAAGCCGGCGTCGAACGAGAGAGGAAGAGCTGCAAGGAGGGTGTCGTCCGAATTGTTGTCCAGATAACTGGCAACACTCTTGGCTCCAGCAACCATATTGCGGTGCGAGAGGACCACCCCTTTGGGCTTGCCGGTGCTGCCGGAGGTGTAGAGTATTCCCGCAACGTCCGTGTCGATTACGCGATGGCCAGGT
>JBEOKN010000076.1:0-11674 GCA_040275885.1 Azonexus sp.
GTGACGGTCCTTGCCCGACAGAATCGGCTCGCCAAAAGATAGCGGCCAGACGATGCCGATATCCGGGTCATTCCAGGCAATACAGCGCTCATGGTCAGGTGCGTAATAGTCGGTTGTCTTGTAGAGGAATTCCGCCGTGTCGGAGAGGGTCAGGAATCCGTGGGCGAACCCTGGCGGAATCCACATCTGCTTCCTATTTTCAGCGCTCAAGATTTCCCCAACCCAGTGCCCGAAGGTCGGAGAATCCTTGCGGATATCCACCGCCACATCGAAGACAGCCCCCTGAACCACACGAACCAGCTTTCCTTGTGCTCTGGGCGCCACCTGATAGTGCATGCCCCGCAGCACATTTCTCGCACTCTTCGAGTGGTTGTCCTGAACGAAATCGGACTCGCAACCCGTCACTTCGCGAAAGACGCTGCGGTTGTAGCTCTCGAGGAAAAAACCGCGGTCATCGCCAAAAACTCTTGGCTCGAGAATCAGGATATCGGCAATGGCCGTCCGGATAACCCTCATCAGAAAACCCGTTCCTTGAGCAGACTGATCAGATACTGTCCATAGGGATTCTTCAGCATGGGTTGCGCCAGTCTTTCGAGGGACGGGGCGTCGATGTAGCCTTGGCGGTACGCGATTTCCTCTGGACAGGCGATCTTCAGACCCTGGCGTTTTTCTATGGTAGCGATGAACTGGCTGGCATCGAGCAGGCTCTCATGGGTGCCGGTATCCAGCCAGGCATGGCCACGGCCCATGACCTTGACGCTGAGCGCCTTCCTTTCGAGGTAAACGCGATTGACATCCGTTATTTCCAGCTCGCCGCGCGGCGACGGCCGCAGCTCGCCGGCAATGTCGAGGACGGCGTTGTCGTAGAAGTAGAGGCCCGTGACCGCGTAGTTGGACTTGGGGGCTGCCGGCTTTTCTTCGAGGCTGACCGCTTTGCCGTCCTTGTCGAATTCGACGACGCCGTAGCGCTCGGGATCATGAACGTGGTAGGCGAAGACGGTGGCGCCGTCCGCTTGCGCACTGGAGGCCTTGAGGTCGCCGGCGAACTCGTGCCCGTAGAAGATGTTGTCGCCCAGCACCAGGGCGCTGTGGTCGTTGCCGATGAACTGGCGCCCGATGATGAAAGCCTGCGCCAGACCATCCGGGCTGTGCTGGACGGCATAGCTGATAGCGAGTCCCCACTGCCTGCCATCGCCCAGCAACTGTTCGAAGCGCGGCGTATCCTGCGGGGTGGAAATGACGAGGATTTCCCGGATACCGGCCAGCATCAGCGTGCTGAGCGGGTAGTAGATCATCGGCTTGTCGTGGATTGGGAGCAACTGCTTGGAAACCGCCAGGGTCACCGGGTAAAGACGGGTGCCGGAACCACCGGCGAGGATAATTCCTTTACGGTTCATTGCCGCTCTCCATAGTTCTTCCCGACCCAGTTCAGGTAGGCGCCGCTGGCCACATTCTGCACCCAGGCCTGGTTGGCCAGATACCACTGCACCGTCTTGCGGATACCAGTCGCAAACGTGTCCGCCGGCTTCCAGCCGAGCTCGCGTTCGATCTTGGTGGCATCGATAGCATAGCGACGGTCGTGGCCGGGGCGGTCCTTGACGTAGGTGATCTGCTCCTTGTACGGCTTGCCATCGGCACGTGGTCTAAGGTCGTCCAAAATGGCGCAGAGCGTATGGACCACTTCGAGGTTGGGCTTTTCGTTCCAGCCGCCGACGTTGTAGACCTCGCCGACCCTGCCCGCTTCGAGGACGCGGCGAATCGCCGAGCAATGGTCCTTGACGTAGAGCCAGTCGCGGATCTGCTGGCCGTCACCGTAGATGGGGAGTGGCTTGCCGGCTAGCGCATTGAGCATGACGAGCGGGATCAGCTTTTCCGGGAAGTGATAGGGGCCGTAGTTGTTGGAGCAGTTGGTGGTCAGGACCGGCAGGCCGTAGGTGTGGTGGTAGGCACGGACGAGGTGGTCGCTGGCGGCCTTGCTGGCGGAGTACGGGCTGTTGGGTTCATAGCGGTGGGTTTCGGCGAAGGCGGGATCGTCTTTCTCGAGCGATCCGTAAACTTCGTCGGTGGAAACGTGGAGAAAACGGAAAGCGGACTTGGCTTCGCCTTCAAGACTGCCCCACCAGGCACGCGAGGCTTCGAGCAGATGGAAGGTGCCGACGATATTGGTCTGGATGAAGTCTTCCGGACCGTGGATGCTGCGGTCGACGTGGCTTTCGGCGGCAAAATTGACGACGGCACGAATCTTGTACTCGGCGAGCAGTTTGGCGACGAGGTCGAAGTCGCCGATATTGCCCTTGACGAAAATGTGGCGCGGATCGCCTTGCAGCGAGCCAAGGTTTTCGAGGTTGCCCGCATATGTCAGGGCATCGAGATTGACGACCGGCTCGTCGCATTGAGCCAGCCAGTCGAGGACAAAATTGCTGCCGATGAAGCCGGCACCGCCGGTGACAAGAATCATCTGTTCGTTTCCAATATCCAGAAATGCATTTTGCTGTTGCGCATCAATCCACCCGCACCCGCAGAAAGCTGGCGAAGCGCGGCAACCCCGTCCGAGTCAGGTCGTGGTAGCGATAGGTCACCGTGGTGCCGACTGCTGGCGGATCGCGGCGTACCCGGTCGGTGAAGCCGCTACCCAGCGAAAATTCCCGCCCGTCTTCGGCGCGGACACGCAAGGCGCCCATCTGGCCGGCATGCTTGCCCTTGCCGGGCAGGTGGCCGATGACGACCGCTTCGGCGTCTTCCCAGGGTTTCATCTTGAGCAGGGTATCGCTGCGGCCCGTCTCGTAGGGCGCGTCGGCGCGGTGCAGCATCAGCCCCTCGCCACCCGCCTTGACGACCTCTTTCATGCGTTTTTTCAGGCTGTCGGGGTCGACCACCCGGAACTGCTCGATTTCACGCAGCCACGGCACGTTCGCCTGTTTGACCGTTTCGCGAATCTGCTCGGCGCGCTGGGCAAAGGTGCCGGGCGCACCGGGCAGCTCGAAGATCATGTAGCGCACCTGCCGCCATTCGGCATCGTCGGAAACCTCGCGCCGGACGATGCCGGAGAGGCGTTCGAAGGTGCCGCGGCCCATCCACAGTTCGCCGTCCAGAGGGCGCTTCGGGAGGCCATCGAGAAACCAGGTGGGGGCGTTGATCGTCTTGCCGCTGCGGAAGCGCAGGGTCTGGCCATCCCAGATGCCGCGCACACCATCGAGCTTTTCACTGACAAGGTACTGCCCGACGTCGACCTGATTGCGATAGACCTCGGCGAGGAGAATGGCCGGGGCATCGGCGCGAACCGGCGTGGCCGGGAGCACCAGCGCGAATGCCAGCAACAGGCTGCGTAACAGACGGATCATTTCAGCCCTTGTCCGCCCACTCGCGCCGTGCCTGCCGGGCAAGGCCGAAAGTCTCCTCGAGGCGCTCGCCATCGTTGCGTGCCAGTGCCAGGCGGAGGTCGTCGAGCTGGGCGCGATACCTGTCCAGTTCGACAAGCAGCGCGTCGCGGTTGGCGATGCAGATGTCGCGCCACATTTCGGGGTGGCTGGCGGCGATGCGGGTGAAGTCACGGAACCCTGAGGCGGCGAAGGTGAAAAACAGGTCGGCATCCTCGCGCACCGCCAGATCATGAACCAGCGCGAACGACAGCAGGTGGGGCAGATGACTGACGGCGGCAAATACGCGGTCGTGCGCTTCCGGCGTCAGTTCGTAGATATCCGCCCCGCACAGCGACCAGGCGCGCTTGATGTGGTCGAGCGCATCGTCGGCATTTTCCGGCAGGGGCGTGACGACGACTTTCTTGCCCTGGTAGAGATCCCAGCGCGCCGCCGACGGGCCGCTGTTTTCGGCGCCGGCAATCGGGTGCGCCGGCACGAACTGGCGGATCCGTTCGCCGAATGCTTCACGCGCCGCGGCAACGACATCGCCCTTGGTCGATCCGCCGTCGGTGACGATGGTGTTCGGGCCGAGGTACGGGGCGATGCGCTCGAAGATCTCCAGCATCTGCGCCACCGGCGTGGCGACCAGAACGATGTCGGCATCCTCGATTTCGTGGGTCGGGTTGATGCCGGCGCGGTCGATGACACCAAGTTCCTGCGCGATCCTCAATGTCGATGGCGTGCGGCCGAAGCCGACCACCTCCTCGACGGCATCCGCCTCCTTCAGCGCCAGCGCGAAGGAACCGCCGATCAGTCCGGTGCCGAAAACGACGACTTTGCCGAATTCTGGCATCTACAGCGCCTTCTCCAGCGCTTCGAGAAAGCGGGCGTTTTCCGGTTCGCTGCCGATGGTGACGCGCAACCATTCCGGCAAGCCATAGCCGCCGATCGGCCTGACGATGACGCCCTGCTGCAGCAGCTTCTGATTCACACGCGCCCCTTCGCCCACCCTGAAGGTGACAAAGTTTCCGTGCGAGGGAATGTGTTCCAGTCCGAGGCGCTTGAGTCCGGCAACGAGTTGTTCCATGCCGCGCCGGTTGAGTTCGTAGCTTTCGGCGACAAACAGGTGGTCGTCGAGCGCGGCGATGGCCGCCGCAATTGCCAGGTTGTTGACGTTGAACGGCTGGCGCACACGGTTCATCAGGTCGGCAATCTCGGCCGATGCCAGCGCATAGCCGACACGCAGTCCGGCCAGCCCGAAAATCTTCGAAAAGGTGCGGGTGACGACCAGATTGGGGAAATCCTTGATCCAGGCAGCGGTATCGACGCGCTCGGCCGGCGGCAGGTATTCGTTGTAGGCCTCGTCGAGGACGACGACCACGTCTTGCGCCACCGCCTCGAGGAAGGACCGCACTTCCGGATAGGGCAGAAAGTTGCCGGTCGGGTTGTTCGGATTGGCGATCCAGACGATGCGCGTGTCGGGACGGATGGCGGCACGCATGGCGTCCAGGTCGTGCCCGTAGTGCCTGGCCGGGGTCGCAATCAGTTCGGCTCCGGTCGACAGCGTGGCAAGGGGGTAAACCGCGAAGGCATGCTGGGAGAACACCGCCGAGCGACCCGGCGCCAGGAAAACGCGGGCGATCAGGTCGAGCACGTCGTTGGAACCATTGCCGACGACGACCTGGCTCGGCGTCACGCAGCAGTGGTCGGCCAGAGCCTGGATCAATTCGAACTGGTCCGGATAGCGCTCGCTGCCGCTGACCGCTGCCTCGACTGCCTTCCTTGCCTTGGGACTCATGCCGAGCGGATTCTCGTTGGACGCCAGCTTGACGATCTTGTCGACCGCAATGCCCATCTCGCGCGCCAGTTCGCTGATCGGCTTGCCCGGCTGGTACGGCGAAATGGAGCGGACGTAGGACAGCGCTTGTTCAACGAGGCTCATGAGCAGTTCCTCAATAGACGGCAACCGGGTAGGACCCGAGAATTTTCAGATAGGCGGCGCGACTGGCGAGTTCGTCGAGTGCGGTTTTTACCGCCGGGTCGTCGCGATGGCCATCGACATCGACGTAAAAGACGTATTCCCAGAGCGCATGCCGGGCCGGACGCGACTCCAGGCGCGACATCGAAACGCCGGCATTGGCAAACGGCAGCAGCAGTTCATGCAGGGCTCCGGTGCGATTGGGTGCCGACATGATCAGCGAGGTCTTGTCACGCCCGGATGGACCGGCGTCGTGCTTGCCGAGCACCAGGAAGCGTGTCGTGTTGTTTGGCTCGTCTTCGATGTTTTCCGCGAGTCGTGGCAGGTTGTAGCGGGCGGCCGCGGCTTCGCCGGCGATCGCCGCCGCGCCTGCCTCGACCGCAGCGCTCTGCGCCGCCTGCGCGTTACTGCCGACCGGAATCCGCTGCGCGTTGGGCAGCATCCGGTTCAGCCATTCGTGGCACTGCGCCAGCGACTGGGCATGCGAATAGACCCTGGCGATCCGCCCCAGGCCGGATTCGCTGGACAACAGGTGCTGGTGAATGCGCAGCACGAGTTCGCCGCAGATCCGCAACGGTGTCGCCAGCAGCAGGTCCATCGTGCGGCCGACCGCACCCTCGGTCGAGTTTTCGACGGGAACCACTGCGTATTGCGCGTGCCCGGACTCGACCTCGCGGAAGACATCGTCGATCGAGACCTGCGGCAACAGGCGGGCCGCGTGACCGAAGTGCTTGGTCGCCGCCGATTCCGAAAAGGTGCCGAGCGGGCCGAGAAAGGCAATTCCCAGGGGCTCTTCCAGCGCCAGGCAGGCCGACATGATTTCGCGGAAGAAGAAGGTGATGTTTTCGCCCGGCAACGGGCCAGGGTTGGCTTCCTGCAGGCGGCGCAACACCTGCGCCTCACGTTCGGGACGGTAGATGTGCCCCGCCGCGCCATGTGCGGTCTTGATCTCGCCGACCTTCTGCGCGCAACGGGCGCGCTGGTTGAACAGCCGCAGCAGTTCGCCATCGATGCCGTCGATTTCGGCCCGGACACCGGCTAGTTCCTTCTGCAGTTCGTCACCCATCGGCCTTTACCCGTAGCGTTTGGCGAAGTCGTTCATGAAATCCACCAGGACCTGCACGCCTTGCAGCGACACGGCATTATAGATCGACGCGCGCATGCCACCGACCGACTTGTGGCCCTTCAGCGACACCAGCCCGGCCGCCCTCGATTCGACAAGGAACACGGCGTCGAGTCGGGGATCAGCCAGGGTGAACGGAACGTTCATCAGCGAGCGGCAGTCGCGATCGACCGGATTCGAATAGAAGCCGGCGGATGCGTCGATGCACCCGTACAGAATGCGCCCCTTCTCGGCGTTGACCGCAGCGATGCCCTCCAGCCCGCCCTGGTGCTTGAGCCACTTGAAGACGAGACCGGCGATATAGATGCCGTAGGTCGGCGGCGTATTCAGCAGCGAGCCGTTTTCGGCCATCACCGCATAGTCCATGACGCTCGGGATGGTCAGCGGCGCCATGCCGAGCAGTTCCTGGCGGATGATGACCAGTGTCAGTCCCGAGGGGCCGATGTTCTTCTGCGCGCCGGCATAGATCAGGCCAAACTTCTCGACAGAAACCGGTCGCGACAGGATGTGCGACGACATGTCGGCAACCAGCGGCACGCCCGTGTCGGCGATGCGCTCGGCACTGATCTCGACGCCGTGGATGGTCTCGTTGGTGCACAGGTGCAGGTAGGCGGCAAAGGGGTCGAGCTTTATTTCATCGGCAATCGGCAGGCGGGTGAACGCACTGTTCTCGGTGGTCGCCGCGCAGCGGACAGTGCCAATGCGTTGCCCCTCGGTGAATGCTTTTTGCGACCAGGAACCGGTGACAACGTAGTCGGCCGAACGCCCGGCCAGCAGGTTCATCGGAATCTGCGCGAACTGCTGCGTCGCCCCGCCCTGCAGGAAGAGAACCTTGTAGCCGGCGGGAATGGCCATCAGATCGCGCAGGTCGGCTTCGGCCTGCTCGATGATGTCGGTAAATTCCTTGCCGCGGTGACTCATTTCCATGACGCTGCAGCCGGCACCATGCCAGTCGAGCATTTCTTCCTGCGCCTGGCGCAGGACTTCTTCCGGAAGGGCGGCCGGCCCGGCGCTGAAATTCCAGACCCGGCTCATCATTCCTCCCCGGCAGCCTCGCCCGCCGCTTCGCCGGCCACGTTGCCGCTGGCTTCGGTCTCGATGTCGATGTCGATGTCGCCGACGGTTTCGACGATTTTTTCCAGCCCGGCGAGCTTCTCACCTTCGTCCAGCGAAATCAGTGTCACGCCCTGCGTCGCGCGGCCCATGCCGCGGATCTCGGCAACGCGCGTCCGGATCAGCACGCCGCCGGTGGTGATGAACATGATCTCGTCTTCGTCGCCTACCAGCTTGGCGCCGACGACGATTCCGTTGCGCTCGCTGTCGGCGATCGCGCGCACGCCCTGGGTGCCGCGCCCGGAATGGCGAAAATCGGCGAGCACGGTGCGCTTGCCGAAGCCGTTCTCGGTGGCGACCAGCACCGCCTGCTGATCGCTCTCGGCGACCAGCAGGGAAATCACCGACTGCCCCGACTGCAAGCGCATGCCGCGGACGCCGCGGGCACCGCGACCCATCGGCCGGACATCCTCCTCGTCGAACCAGACTGCCTTGCCGGCATTCGAGACAAGTACGATGTCGCTCTCTCCCGAGGTCAGCTCGACACCGATCAGGTAATCGTCGTCATCGAGCGCGACGGCGATGATGCCGGCCTTGCGCGGATTCGAGAAGTCGGACAGCGGCGTCTTCTTGACGGTGCCCATCAGGGTCGCCATGAAGACGTACTGGTCGTCGGAGAATTCGTTGACCGGCAGCACGGCGTTGATCCGTTCGCCCTCTTCCAGCGGGAAGAGGTTGACGATCGGCTTGCCACGACTGACGCGGCTGCCTTGTGGGGCTTCATATACCTTCAGCCAATAGCAGCGGCCTCGGTTGGAAAAGCACAGGATGTAATCGTGGGTGTTGGCGACGAACAACTGATCGACAAAATCCTCGTCCTTGATCGCCGCCGCCTGCTTGCCGCGACCGCCGCGGCGCTGGGCGCGGTAATCCGCCAGCGGCTGGGCCTTGAGGTAGCCGCCATGCGAGAGCATCACCACCATGTCCTGCGGCGTGATGAAATCCTCGATGCCGAGTTCCTGCGTGTGCAGGACGATTTCGGAGCGGCGCTCGTCGCCGAACTGGTCGCGGATGGCGGTCAGTTCGCCGACGATGATTTCGGTGATGCGCTCCGGACGGGCCAGGATATCGAGCAGGTCGGCGATCTTCAGCATGACTTCCTTGTACTCGCCGACGATCTTGTCCTGCTCGAGGCCGGTCAGGCGCTGCAGGCGGAGTTCGAGGATCGCCTGCGCCTGGGCGTCGGACAGCCGGTAGCCCTGTTCCGAAAACCCGAATTCCGGCGCCAGACCTTCCGGACGCGAGGCGTCGGCAGCCGCACGCAACAGCATCTCCTCAACCAGCGGGCTACGCCAGGTACGCTCCATCAGACCGCGCTTGGCATCGGCCGGGGTCGCCGCCGCCTTGATCAGGGCGATGATTTCATCGACGTTGGAGAGCGCGACGGCCAGACCCTCGAGGATGTGGCCGCGCTCGCGTGCCTTGCGCAGTTCGAACACGGTGCGCCGCGTCACCACCTCGCGCCGGTGGGCGAGGAAGCATTCGAGCATCTGCTTGAGATTCAGCAGGCGGGGCTGGCCGTCGACCAGCGCCACCATGTTCATGCCGAAGGTATCCTGCAACTGCGTCTGCTTGTACAGGTTGTTGAGGATGACCTCGGCAACTTCGCCGCGCTTGAGCTCGATGACGACGCGCATGCCGGACTTGTCCGACTCGTCACGAATATCGGAGATGCCCTCGATCTTCTTCTCGTTGACCAGCTCGGCGACCTTCTCGATCAAGGTCTTCTTGTTAACCTGGTAGGGAATCTCGTCGATGATGATGGCCTGACGATTGCCCTTCTCCATGTCCTCGAAATGCGTGCGGCCGCGCATGATGACGCGGCCGCGGCCGGTCTTGTAGCCTTCGCGCACACCCATGATGCCGTAGATCAGCGCGGCAGTCGGGAAGTCGGGGGCGGGAATGTATTCGATCAGCTCATCGATGCTCAGCGCCGGGTTTGCCAGCAGGGCCAGACAGCCGGCGATCACCTCGTTCAGGTTGTGCGGCGGGATGTTGGTCGCCATGCCGACCGCGATTCCGGATGAACCGTTGATCAGCAGATTGGGAATACGGGCCGGCATGACCAGCGGCTCATGCTCGGAACCATCATAGTTCGGCCCGAAATCGACCGTTTCCTTGTCCAGATCCTCAAGCAACTGGTGGCCGATCCTCGCCATGCGCACTTCTGTATAGCGCATCGCCGCGGCGTTGTCGCCATCGACCGAACCGAAGTTGCCCTGGCCATCGACCAGCATGTAGCGCAGCGAAAAATTCTGCGCCATGCGCACGATGGTGTCGTACACCGCGGTATCGCCGTGCGGGTGATACTTGCCGATCACATCGCCGACGATGCGGGCCGATTTCTTGTAGGCTTTATTCCAGTCGTTGTTCAGCTCGTGCATCGCAAACAGCACGCGACGGTGCACCGGCTTCAGACCGTCACGCGCATCGGGCAACGCCCGGCCAACGATCACGCTCATGGCGTAATCCAGATATGAACGCCGCATCTCGTCTTCGAGGCTGATCGGCAGTGTTTCTTTGGCGAATTGGTCCATGTCTCACGTCCGCGCCGCCGGGGCTGGCGCATTCTTTGGTTGAATCGAGCTTAATTTGTTATTTTAACACGCCACCGACACCGACCCAGGCGCCGCTTTCCATGAAAACCACTCCCGAAGCCATCGACCTTCTCATCGAGCCACGCTGGATTGCTGCGGTCGACCCCGATGTGCTCCTCAAGAACCACGCGGTCGCCGTGCACGATGGACGGATCGTCGCCCTGCTGGCGACTGGCGAAGCGCGCGACCGCTTCAATCCGCGACAACGGGTCGTGCTGGAAGACCACATCCTGATTCCCGGCCTGGTCAACCTGCACACCCATGCCGCAATGTCCCTGATGCGCGGCCTGGCCGACGATTTGCCGCTTCTGGACTGGCTGCAGGATCACATCTGGCCCGCCGAATCCGCCAACGCGTCGCACCAGTTTGTCCTTGACGGTACGCGCCTGGCCTGCGCCGAGATGCTGCAGGGTGGCATCACCTGCTTCAACGACATGTACTTCTTCCCCGAAGCCGCCGCCCGCGCCGCCAGCGAACTGGGCATGCGCGCCATGCTCGGGATCACCGCACTGGAATTTCCGACACCTTATGCCAGCGATGCGGACGATTATCTCGACAAGGGCCTGGCCGCCCGCGAAGAATGGCTGAACCACCCGCTGATCGGCTTCTGCCTCGCTCCCCATGCCCCCTATACCGTGGCTGACGCGAGCTTCGAGCGCATTGCCACCCTCTCCGCACAACTCAACGTGCCGATTCACTGCCATATCCACGAGACCGCACACGAGATCGAGGAAAGTCGTCGTCTCCACGGCGTCACGCCGCTCTTGCGCCTGCGGCGCCTTGGTTTGCTCGGGCCAGGGTTCATCGGCGTTCACGCCATTCACATTGAAGATGGCGACCTCGAGTTGCTCGCGGCGACCGGATGCAGCGTCGCGCATTGCCCGACATCGAATCTGAAACTGGCCAGCGGCATCGCTCCCGTGGTGCGAATGCGACAGCTTGGCATCAACGTCGGACTCGGAACCGATGGCGCCGCCAGCAACAATCGCCTCGACATGTTCGGCGAGATGCGCCTTGCCGCATTGCTGGCCAAAGGAAGCAGCGGCGATGCCAGCGTGCTGCCCGCTCGCGAGGTCCTGCGCATGGCGACGCTCAACGGAGCGACCGCGCTCGGGCTCGGGCAGGAAACCGGCTCGATCACCCCGGGCAAGGCGGCAGATCTGGTCGCGGTCAGCCTGAAGGGCCTGAACACCAGACCCTGTTACGATCCGGTATCCCATCTGGTCCATGTCGCCGGTCGTGAATGTGTGACACATGTATGGGTCGCCGGAAAGTGTTGCGTAGACCACAAAACCCTCACCTGGCGCGGCCAAAATGACTTGGAATCGGCAATCACCCTATGGCAGAATAGGCTGGAGGTCCGTAGTGAATCCTGAAAACAGGTCGCTACTTGGGTAAAAAAGGTTTGCTAATTTTCTTCAACGAGGGAAAACAATGATCAAGAACATTGCCAAGAAATCTCTTCTTGTGGCTCTGCTGGCCGGCATCGGCTTTGGCGCCACTG
>JBEOKN010000077.1:0-15605 GCA_040275885.1 Azonexus sp.
TGGCATTGAGCGCCGAGTAGAAGAGCTGAATCCACAGGTAGTTGGCGTTGTCGGTACGCGGCAGGCCGAAGGGGAAGCGGCGGCCTGGGCCGACCATGTCCTTGAGCCGTTCCTTGTCCACGGCATTGACGTTGAAGGGCGGATTGGCGAGGACGAAGTCGAAAGATCCGGTGGCGGTGTGCGGGTCGTCGTAATAGCTGTTGACGTTGCCGCCGTGCTTGATGTCTCCTTCCAGCCCATGCACGGCGAGGTTGAGGCGGCACAGGCGGCCGGTTTCGTCGGTCTTTTCGACGCCGCAAATGGCGAGTTCGGCGGCGGGGTTCTTCTGGTGCTCGGCGACGAAGCGCGCCGACTGCACGAACATGCCGCCGGAACCGCAGGCAGGGTCAAGAATGCGGCCGTGGAAGGGTTCGATGATCTCGGCCAGCAGCTTGACGATGCTGGAAGGCGTGTAGAACTCGCCGCCACCCTGGCCCTCGGTCATGGCGAAGGCGCCGAGAAAGTATTCGTAGATACGGCCGAAGGCGTCGAAGTCCACGGTGGCCGGAATCTCGGAGACCTTTTTCAGCAGTTCCTTGAGCAGGGTGCTGGTGAACAGGTTGTAGGTCTTGGGCAGCACGCCGGCCAACTGCGGGTTGTGCTTCTCGATCTCGCGCATCGCCGCGTTGACCCTGGCGCCGATGTCGGCCACTTCGGGCAGCGTCAGCAGGTAGTCGAAGCGCGCCTCGGGGGCGAGGTAGAGGATGCCTTCGGCGTGGTAGGCGGCAGGTTCATCGACGCGGCTGCCGCGCCGGGATGTTGTTGCTCCGGCTTCGAGCCTGGTGCGCTGGATGGCAAAGCGGACTTCGGCAAAGCGCAGGAAGATCAGGCCGAGGATGGGGCCGGAGTATTCCTGCGCCTTGAGGCCGGAATTGGCACGGAACTGGTCGGCGGCATCCCACAGGCGCTTTTCGAGCGAGGTGGTGGCGGAATCCTTTTCGGAGGGTGCGATCCAGTGCATGGGAATGATGATCCGGGGACAATCCGACATTGTCCGACAAACCCCACTCGGGAACCAAAGAGTCGTGCGAACCCGACGGTAGCCCGACCCGGCAATGTGCCCGCACGAACTGCCAAGGAAGCACCGGTTCATCCGGGGTTCGTCCCGGCCCGGGGCCACGTCGCTCCGGCGCATGCCGGAATCTCGGAAGATCAACAAGCGGGACCCCGGCCGGCGCCGGGGTGAAGTACGGATCAGTGTTTCCGCAAAAGCCGCCTGCGTCCCCGGCAAAAGCGGTGCCCGTTACCGCGAACCCCGCCCGGCAAGTAAAATGGAAGCTTTCACGCTCCCCATTTCTCGCCATGTCCCAGCAACTGCTCACCCCCGTCCGCCTCGGCGCGCTTGAACTGAGGAATCGCGTCGTCATGGCGCCGCTGACGCGCTGCCGTACCGACAACCGCGGCTACGTGCCGACGGAGATGATGGCGCGCTATTACGCGCAGCGCGCCGGTGCCGGGCTGATCGTTTCCGAGGGCACCATCGTTTCGCCGCAGGCGCGCGGCTATCCCTTCACGCCGGGCATCTGGTCGGCCGAGCAGGTCGCCGGCTGGCGACTGGTCACCGACGCCGTGCACGCTGCCGGCGGGCTGATCGTCTGCCAGCTCTGGCACTGCGGCCGCCTGTCGCTGCCCGAGTTCCACGACGGTCAGCCACCGGTGGCACCTTCCGCGGTCAACCCGCTGTGGAAGATGTTTTCGACGACCGGCAATCCGGAAACGGTGACACCGCACGCGCTGACCCGCGACGAGATCAAGGCCATCGTCGGCGATTTCCGCAATGCCGCCGCCAACGCCATGGCCGCCGGTTTCGACGGGATCGAGATCCATTCGTCCAACGGCTACCTGTTTCACCAGTTCTTCTCGCGCCAGGCGAATCAGCGCGATGACGAATACGGCGGCAGTCATGAAAACCGGGCGCGCTTCTTCTTTGAAGTGCTCGACGCCGTCGGCGAGGCCATGCCCTTCGACCGCGTCGGCTTCCGCCTGAACCCGATGATGAACCGCTTCCACGGCGTCAGCGTCGATGAGGACACGGTGCCGATGTGGGAGTACATCGTCCGGCGCGCCAACGACCATGGCCTCGCCTTCCTGCACCTGACCGAGCCCTTCCTGCCGCACCAACTCGACGATGCGCCGCACGGCCTGGCCGACGTCGGCGCGCACTTCCGGCCATTGGCGACGATGCCGATCATTGCCAATGGCGGCTTCGACCGGATTTCCGGCGAAGCGCGGCTGGCGGCCGGCCTGTGCGACGCGGTGGCCTATGGCCGGTCGTGGATCGCCAACCCGGACCTCGTCGCGCGTTTCGCCCGCCAGGCGCCGCTCAACGAACCCGACATGCCGACCTTCTACCAGGGCGGTGAGAAGGGCTATCTCGACTATCCGGCGCTGGCCGCATGAGACGTCTGCGCGCGCTGCTGACGTTGGCCGTTGTGGCGCTGCCGGCGCTGGCCGACGGCCTGCCGCCGTCGGTGCTGGCGGCGCTCAAGGCGGCGCAGATTCCGGCAAGCAGCGTCGCCGTCGTCGTCCAGCCGGTCGATGCGCGGGCGCCACTGGTCGCGCACAATGGCCAGAAGACGATGAACCCGGCGTCGGTGATGAAGCTGGTCACCACCTACGCGGCGCTCGACCTGCTCGGCCCGGCATGGACGTGGAAGACGACGGCGCTGGCCGATGCCGTTGCGACCATAGAAACAACTGCTGGCCCCAGGGTCGACGGCGTTTTGAGGGGCAATTTGTACCTCCGGGGCAGCGGCGACCCGCGCTTCGCCATCGAGCACCTGTCGTCGCTGCTGCGCCAGTTGCGCGTGCGCGGCATCCGGACGATCAACGGCGACATCGTCCTCGACCGCACCGTGTTCGACCTGCCTTCGCTCGACCCCGGCGCCTTCGACGACAAGCCGATGCGCCCTTACAACGTCGGTCCCAACGGACTGCTGATCAACTTCCAGTCGCTGCGTTTCACGCTGCTGCCCGGCGCCGGCCGCCCGCAGGTGCTGATGGAAACGCCGAGCGAAGGCCTGCGCCTGGACAACCAGTTGCGCGCCGGCGACGGTGGCTGCGGGAGCAACTGGAAGGACTTCATCGTCCTCCGCCTGATCCCCGAAAACAATGGCAATCGCCTGGAGTTTTCCGGCACCTACAGCGCCCAGTGCGGTGAAAAGGCGCTCAACCTGGCGCCGCTGCCGGCCGACGCACAGGCGGGCGGCCTGATCCGCGCGCTGTGGCAGGAACTCGGCGGCACGCTGACCGGCCAGGTGCGCGGCGGCACGACGCCCGCCGGCGCGCGACCGCTGGCCGAACATGAGTCGCCGGCACTGGCCGATGCCCTGCGCGACATCAACAAGTGGAGCAACAACGTGATGGCGCGCCAGGTCTTCCTGACGCTGGGCAACGCCAACGGGCCGGCCACTGCCGAGCGTGCCCGCCAGCGCATCACCGACTGGCTGAACGGTCGCGGCCTGGGCTTCCCCGAACTCGTGATCGACAACGGTTCCGGGCTGTCGCGCAGCGAGCGGATCAGCGCCGACAGCCTCAACCGCCTGCTGCTCGATGCCTGGCGCCACCCGGCGATGCCGGAATTCGTTTCGAGCATGCCAATCGTCGGCATCGACGGCACGATGAGGCGGCGCCTCAAGGAGTCCGGCGCCAGCGGCCGCGCCCACATCAAGACCGGCACGCTTGACGGCGTCAAGACGGCGGCCGGTTATGCCCTCGACGCGCATGGCCGGCGCATGGCCGTCACCTTCTTCATCAACGATCCCCGGGCCGCGGCCGGTGGCCCGGCGATCGATGCACTCATCAACTGGGTGGCGCAGCGGCGAACCGGCGAGAAGGCGCCTGCCCTGGAGAATGAGTGAACGCTCGCCGCTTCCAGCCGGGCCGCTCGCCGCCGCCGGGCTGAACCGGCAGCACGTCTTCGACCTCGCCGCGCTGCCGGCGGAAATCACCGCCACGCTCGGCGCGACCGCAGGTTTTCGCCAGTTGATCCTGCTCGGTCACGGCGGCAAGCGCCTGTGGGAATGCGTCCAGGCCGCGGGCGGCGCTGGCGGCGATCCGATCGACGACTACTGCGCGCGCGTCGTGGCGGACTGGTTCGCCGCCGAACTGCCCGGCCGCCGCTACCGCATCGTCTATCCCGGCAGCGCGCCGGTGCCCCTGCAACGGCTCGGGACGCTGGCCGGCTGGCACCACCCGACGCCGTTCATGGTCGGCATCGACGACGAATGGGGCACGTGGTGGGCTTATCGCGCCGTCGTTCTGGCGGATACCGATTTTGCGGCGATTTCCCCGGTCGACCCTGGGGCCAGCAGTTGTCTTTCTGGTCGTGACAACCCGTGCGCCGCCTGCCGCGAGCGCCCGTGCATCGCCGCCTGCCCCGCCGGAGCGCTGGTCGATGGTGCTTTCATGCTGCAACGCTGCCTGGCGTGGCGCCGCCAGACGGACTCAAGTTGCGCCTTCACCTGCCTTGCCCGCAGCGCCTGCCCGGTCGGCCAGGAGCATCGCTACGACGCGGCGCAGATGCGGCACAGCTGCGCCGCTTCCTTGCGCGTCATCGGCCGATGACTGACCGCTATCCGGGAACCTGGCCGACCGGGCGCACCCCGGCCAGCGCCACCCAGCCGCGGATGACGCGGTAGGCGACCCAGATGCCGAGGAGCGCGATGAGGATCCAGGCGATGGGGATGCCGATGAGGGTGATGATCAGCAGGCCGTAGATGACCAGCCACAGGAGGGTGAACCAGAAAGTGCGGATCTGCCAGCGGAAATGGCTTTCCAGCCAGGTGCCGTTGACGTCGCCACGCTTCAGGTAGTTGAGAAAGACGGCAATCAGCGACGGCAGGCCGAAGACGAAGCCACCGGCGACCGTCGCCGCCGACGTGACGCCGACGACAACGGCAACGGCATGCAGGCCGTAGATGATGTGGGTCAGTTGCACCAGCGAGGGGCGGACGCCTTGCTGATCGACAGCAGGGACAGGTTCATTCATGGACATTTCTCCGCTAGACAATTTGACGGCAACCGCGCCCGCGAGACAGCGGAAATTGGTGGTTTCTCGCGGTCGACCGCGATACCCCTTATGGTCATAGACCGAGGTCTCCCCACATCGCATCGACGCGCTTCTTCACGTCGGCATCCATGACAATCGGCCGTCCCCATTCGCGGGTCGTTTCGCCCGGCCACTTGTTGGTCGCATCGAGCCCCATCTTGGAACCGAGGCCGGCCACCGGCGACGCGAAGTCGAGGTAGTCGATCGGCGTGTTGTCGACCAGTGTCGTGTCGCGGCTGGCGTCCGTGCGCGTCGTCATCGCCCAGATCACTTCCTTCCAGTCGCGGATGTCGATGTCGTCGTCGACGACGATGATGGTCTTGGTGTACATGAACTGGCGCAGGAAGCTCCAGATGCCGAACATGATGCGCTTGGCGTGGCCGGGGTACTGCTTCCTGATCGACACGATGGCCATGCGGTACGAGCAGCCTTCCGGCGGCAGATAGAAATCGACGATTTCCGGATACTGCTTCTGGAGCAGCGGCACGAAGACTTCGTTGAGCGCAACGCCGAGCACCGCCGGTTCGTCGGGCGGCTTGCCGGTGTAGGTGCTGTGATAGATCGGATCGCGGCGCATCGTCATGCGCTCGATCGTGAACACCGGGAATTCGGCCTGCTCGTTGTAGTAGCCGGTGTGGTCGCCATACGGGCCTTCCAAGGCCGTCTCGCCGGGGTGGATGACGCCTTCGAGAACGATCTCGGCCGAAGCCGGCACCTGCAGGGCTGAACCCACGCACTTGACCAACTCGGTCTTGCCGCCGCGCAGCAGGCCGGCAAACTGGTATTCCGACAGCGAATCGGGCACCGGCGTCACGGCGCCGAGGATGGTGGCCGGATCACAGCCGAGCACGACGGCGACCGGGAAGGGCTGGCCGGGATTGGCCAGCTGATGATCGCGAAAATCCAGCGCCCCGCCACGATGGGCCAGCCAGCGCATGATCACCTTGTTCGGCCCGAGCACCTGCTGGCGGTAGATGCCGAGGTTCTGTCGGGCCTTGTGCGGCCCCTTGGTAACGACCAGCCCCCAGGTGATCAGCGGCGCAATGTCGCCCGGCCAGCAGTGCTGGATCGGCAGCCGGGCGAGGTCGACATCCTTGCCTTCCCGGACGATTTCCTGGCAGGGCGCGGTCGACACCGTTTTCGGCGCCATATTCAACACCTGCTTCAAGATCGGCAGCTTGTCCCAGGCGTCCTTCAGACCCTTCGGCGGCTCCGGCTCCTTGAGGTAGGCGAGCAGCTTGCCGACTTCGCGCAGCGCCTGCACCGATTCTTCACCCATGCCCAGCGCGACGCGCTTCGGCGTGCCGAACAGGTTGGCGAGCACGGGCATCGCGTGCCCCTTCGGATTTTCGAAAAGGATGGCGGGCCCGGCGGCGCGCAGCACGCGGTCGCAGATTTCAGTCATTTCGAGGCGCGTATCGACCTCGACGCCGACGCGCTTCAACTCGCCGGTTCTTTCCAGTTGCGACATGAAGTCGCGCAGGTCATGGTATTTCATCGGATTGGCCTCAAGACACCAGCGAAGCGGATGGTGATCAAGTGCGGATCAAGTTGATTGGCCACCCAGCTTCTGATACACGTACGCCGCCACCGCCAGCTTCATGCTTTGCTCAGGCTCGACGAACTGGATCCCGTGCAGGTAGGGCATGGTGGGGTCAAGTTGATCCTTGTCGACCATGCGAATCACGCTATCGAACGCGACATAGGTCTGCAGATCGCCAATCAGCAGTTTGAATTTGACGTTGATCACATCGCCTTTGTGCCCCAGCCGTGCCTTCGACCGCAAGGCGGCGCCACCGGTGCTCAGATTGACGATCTTGCCAGAACCGGCCTGGGCTTCTCCCTCGCCATCCACACCGACAGCCGCGATCAGGTCGACATCGACACGCGAGTCATTGCGAATCACCAGGCCGCGAACTTCGCGTGGGTAAGACAGGCAAACATGCGGAAAAGGCACGCTTGTGCTCTTGGTGACGGTGCTCGCAAAAGCGTAGGCGCTTTTCCCGGAGAAGAAGCGAATGACGAACGGCTGTCCCTCCTTGAGCATGACGAAGTCGCCGGCTGCTTCCGGCTCCGTGACCATCAGCCCGCGACTCCTGAGGTAGCCGATCAGTTTGACGGTCAGGCGCGGCGCATCGGCCGAACCCTGCATCTGCAAGGTGTCCCCGATCCGGATCTTTGTCGCATGAAGCGCCACTAGCGTCTCGCGCGAGGGTGGCGCCTCAGCGGCGACCGGGGGCGGAGTGCTCGGCGATGAGCGCTCAGTCAGGCTCCGATACAGGCCGCGCCCGATGAGTTGTTCGCACTCGTCGACGCTTTCGACGACATGACCGCGCTTGAGCAACAATCGGCCACTGCTGTCATACAAGGGAAAGCGCAAGGCCGTGCCAACGACAAGATCATTGACGTCCACTTTCACGAATTGAGTTTGTTGTTCGGTCATCGCAATGCTATCCACGATCCATGTTCTCCGAGGCCTATGAAAAGAATCGATAACAACGCCGGCAAAGCCCAAGAATAGCAAAGCGTCACCGCGTCCGGTACGAATAATGGCAGGCGACGCAGGCTGCAGTCAGGTTGGGCAGCAGGGCCAGGGCCTGGTCGCGGTCGCCGGTCGCGGCCACCCTGGCGAACTCGCTGAACGCCTTGTGGCCGTCCATGCCGATGCTGAGCATGGCGGGCGGCATGTGCGGTCCGGGACGGGCGTCGAACGGCTTGGCGCGGTGCTTGCCCATCGCCGACATGCCCAGCTTGGCTTCGGCGACCGCGCCGGCGTCCTTGACCCGGCCCTCGTCCATCAGCGACAAGACTTCATTGAGCGCGACAAGGTTGCCGAGCATTTCCTCGCGCAGCGCCTCCTGCGCCGGCGCCGGCAACTTGACCAGCTGGGGGGTGTCTTCGGCCGCTGCCGGCCCGGCGCTCCCCACGATCGCGGTCGACACCAGAAAAATGGCAAGAATCACGGTTTTCATCCGAAGGTCCTCCCGGAAACCAGAAAGTTCCCGGCGATGCCGGCGAAAATCGCCGCACCGACCCAATTGTTGTGCAGGAATGCCTTGAAGCAGGCCTTCCGTTCGCGGCCGCGAATCCAGCTGTAGTGCACGCCCGTGATGGCAGCGGCGACCAGCAGCCCGGCGTAGAAGGCCGCACCGAGATGCAGCGTCCAGCCGACCCAGCCGATGATCGCCAGCGTCATCGCATAGCAGAACATCACCGCCGCGACGTCGAAGTGCCCGAAAGTGATGGCTGAGGTCTTGATGCCGATTTTCAGATCGTCCTCACGGTCGACCATCGCATATTCGGTGTCGTAGGCGACCGCCCAGAAGACATTGGCGAGCAACAGCCACCAGGCTTCGGCCGGCACCTCGCCCAGATGTGCCGCGTAGGCCATCGGGATGCCGAAACCGAAGGCGACGCCGAGATAGGCCTGCGGCAGGGCGAGGAAGCGCTTGGTGAACGGGTAGCTGGCGGCGAGGAAAAGCGCCGGCACCGACAGCCAGATCACCAGCGGGTTGCCGAGCATCAACACCAGCGCGAAGGCGCACAGCGAGAGCAGCGCGAACAGGGTCAGCGCCTCCTTCGTGCTGACCTGGCCAGCAGTCAGCGGCCGTTCCCGGGTGCGTTCGACGTGGCGGTCGAATTCGCGGTCGGCATAGTCGTTGATGACGCAGCCGGCCGAGCGCATCAGCACCGTGCCGAGAACGAAGATCCAGAGAACGATCCAGTCCGGCTTGCCCAGCGCCGACAGCCACAGCGCCCACAGCGTCGGCCACAGCAGCAACAGGATGCCGATCGGCTTGTCGAGCCGCATCAGTTCTTCGTAGAGGTCGAGGCGAGCCTTGATCCGGTCGAGCTGCAATGCCATGGGTGCGGATTCTACCCGACCACCACGCTACTTCCAGTCGCCGCGCAGGCGCGCGACGATTTGCTGCAGGTGTTCCGGGGTGGATTCGGCCGGCGGCACCGGACCGGCACCGACAACCGCGATCGTGGCGAAGAGGCCGCGGCGGAACGGCTTGCTCATCGCCGGACCGTCCTTGCGCGAGAAGAAACTGCCCCACAGCCCCTGCAGCGCCAGCGGGATGACCGGAACCGGATCGCGTTCGAGAATCCGCGTGACGCCGGGGCGGAACGGGTAGAGTTCGCCGGTATCGGTGATCCGCCCTTCCGGGAAGATGCCGACCAGTTCGCCTTCGCGCAGCGCCAGCGAGACATCCGCGAAGGCGCGCTCCATCATCGCCGCATCCTCCCTGGCGGGGGCAATGGGAATGGCCCGGGTGTGGCGAAAGATGAACGATATGAGCGGTGTCCGGAAGATGCGGTGATCCATCACGAAGCGGATCGGCCGCGGTGACACGGCCATCAGGATGACCGGATCGACGAAGCTGACATGGTTGCAGACGATCAGTGCCGCTCCTTCGTGCGGGATGTGCTCGACGCCGCGTTTCTTCAGGCGATAGAAGAGGTGGATCAGCACCCACGCGACGAAGCGCAGCAGGAACTCGGGCACCAACCCGTAGATGAAGACGGCGACAACGGCATTGCAGATGGCGGCGACCGCGAACAGCATCGGGATCGACAGCCCCCCGGCGAACATGGCGGCCGCCGCAAGCGCCCCGACCACCATGAAAAACGCATTGATGATGTTGTTGGCGGCAATGATCCGTGCCCGCTTGTCCGCAGTGCTGCGCAGCTGCACCAGCGCATACAGCGGAACGATGAAGAAGCCGCCGAACATCCCGAGCAGCAGCAGATCGGCGAGCACCCGCCAGACGGCCGACTGGCCGAGCAGCACGGCGACCGGCAGTTCGCGCGTCACCGGCGGCAGCGCCATCGATGCCAGGGCGAGGTCGAGCCCGAAGATCGTCAGGCCGATCGATCCCAGCGGCACCAGCCCCAGTTCGACATGACGCGCCGACAGCCGCTCGCAGAGCAGCGACCCGACGCCAATGCCGATGGTGAATACCGCCAGCAGCAGGGTGACCGCGCCTTCGCCGCCGCCGAGGACGATCTTGCCGTAGGCGGGAAGCTGCGCGAGGAACAGCGCACCGTACAGCCAGAACCAGGAGATGCCGAGGATCGACAGGAAGACCGTCCGGTTCTCGCGCGCGAAACCGATATTGCGCCACGTTTCGCTCAACGGATTGACGTTGACCACGAGTTCCGGCGCCGGCGGCGGGGCTTCGGGGATATTGCGACTGGCGAGATAGCCGGCGACAGCTACAGCGAAGCCGGCCATGGCGATCCACACCGCGTCGACGCCGGCCCCGGCAAGCAGCCCGCCGGCCAGCGTACCAATCAGGATGGCGACGAAGGTTCCGGCCTCGATCTGGGCATTGCCGCCGACCAGTTCCTCCTCACGCAGGTGCTGCGGCAGGATGGCGTACTTGACCGGCCCGAAAATCGTTGCCTGCAAGCCAAGCAGGAAGAGCGCGCTCAACAGCAGGGCCAGGCTGTGCAGCAGGAAACCGGCGATGGCGACCAGCATGATGGAAACCTCGAGCAGTTTCGTCAGGCGCGCGATGCGCGCCTTGTCGTACTTGTCGGCAAGCTGCCCGGCGGTCGCCGAAAAGAAGAAGAAAGGCAGGATGAACAGCCCGGCAGCCAGATTGGCGAGAATCTCCGGGCGCATCGACGTCCACTGCGCCGACTGGAACGTGACCAGCACGATCAGCGCGTTCTTGAAGAGGTTGTCGTTGAAGGCGCCGAGAAACTGGGTCAGGAACAGGGGGCCGAAACGCCTCTTGCCTAACAGGCGAAACTGCCCGCCGGCCGGTTTTTCGGTGGCATCACTCATTCGATATCCGTATTCACGTGTCAGAATCGCAGCTTGAGAAACGGCATTATCTCCGACATGCTTACTTCCCGCTCCGAATATCTCGATCTCCCCGACGTGCGCCTGCACATCCGCCGGTGGGGCAATCCGAAGGCGCCGATCCTGTTCATGCTGCACGGCTGGATGGACGTCTCGGCCTCGCTCCAGTTCGTCGTCGATGGACTCAAGCGCGACTGGAACATCATTGCCCCCGACTGGCGCGGCTTCGGTCTCTCGGACTGGCTGAGCCGCCCCTATTTCTTCGCCGAGCACATCGGCGATCTTGAGGCCATCCTTGACCGCTATGCGCCGGAAGGAAAGGTCAGGATCGCCGGGCACAGCATGGGCGGCATCGTCGCCTGCCTGTATGCCGGCATCCGGCCCGAGCGCATTGAAACCCTGATCTCGCTCGAAGGCTTCGGGATCGCCCCGCACGCGCCTGAAATGGCGCCGGAGCGTTATCAGCATTGGCTGGATACCTTGAAAAAACCGCCGCGCATGCACGTCTACCAGGATCGCGCCGCCTTCGCGCGCCGTCTGCTGCACACCGACCGTTTCCTGACACCGGAACGCGCCGAGTTCCTCTCCAAGCACCTCGCCCGCATCGGCGACGGCGAGAACAAGGCCGGCCAGCGCCGCCATGGCATCATCTGGAACGGCGATCCGTGGCACAAGGCGCCTGCCCCCTACCTGTTCCGCCTGGAGGAATCGATGGCCGTCTGGCGGCAGATCACCTGTCCGGTGCTCTGGGTCGCCGGCCGCGACTCCTGGATCATCCGCGACTTCGCCACCCGCCCCGGCGACTGGGAAGCACGCCAGGCCTGCTTCGCCAACCTGAGCGTGGCGTGGATCGAGAACACCGACCACATGCTGCATCACGATCAGCCGGAAGAGGTCGCGCGGCAGATCGAGGACTGGTTCGGCAGATAAACCGCTGGTTGCGGTCGACGCGGATTTTGCGGCGATTCTCAGGCTTCCAGCCGGCGCCGGCCGGGCCAGCACCAGGCTTAACTGGCGGTGTGAATCGGGATGGTGATGACGAACTGCGTGGCCTGGTTGCGGGCATGAACGGCAATGGAGCCGCCGTGCGCGACGACGATCGAGCGGGCAATTGCCAGCCCAAGTCCGCTGCCCTCGTGGTCCGGGCTCAGGCGAACGAAGCGATCGAATATCGTGCCGATTGCGTCGGCCGGAATTGGTGGCCCCGAGTTGGTTACGGTGATGCTTGCAAACTCTGGCTGACTGGCGATTTCCAGCGTGATCCGTCCCGCTGCGGGCGTGTGATGGATGGCGTTGACCAGCAGGTTGCCGATTGCGCGTTCCAGCATCAGTTGATCGCCCTGGACGCCGACCTCGTCGCCGCTCAATTCGAGACTGAGGTTTTCGGCCAGCATCCCGTAATACTCGACCAGACGCTGGCACAGACCGCGCAGAGGAACCTCCGCCGTTCCGGGCGCGACCAGGCCATGTTCGGCCTTGGCCAGAAACAGCATGTCGCCAATGATGCGCGACAGCCGCTCGTATTCCTCGAGGCTCGAGGCCAGCAGGTCGCGGTATTCGTCGTCGCTGCGTGGCTTGGCGAGAGAAACCTCGGTCTGCATGCGCAGGGTGTGGATCGGCGTGCGTAGTTCGTGCGCCAGATCGGCGGAAAAATCGGAGAGCCGCTGGAACGATTCCTCGAGCCGGCCAAGCATGGCGTTGAAGGCGACGACCAGTTCGGCGAGTTCGCTGGGCACATCGTGTTCGGCGATGCGCTCGCCCAACCGGCCGGCGGAAATCCGCCCGGCAGCCCGGGCAATGGCGCGTACCGGAAGCAGGCCGCGGCGGGTGACCAGCAGGCCGACGACGGCGGTGAGCAGCGCGGCCGCCAGCACCGCCAGCCAGAAATCGCGGCGCAACTGGTCGAGGAAATCGGTGTGATGACGAATGTCGCGGGCGACGATGACGCGTGCCTCCTCGCCCCACCCGGTATGGAGCGTGCCGCCCACCGCCCGGTATTCATTCCCGGCGACCGCCAGGCGCAGCGGCGTTTCGCCGACGGCGGTGGCAGCCTCGGCCAGCGCCCGCGCCTTGCCGGCGTCGGGCCAGGAGAAAAATGGCCCTTTTTGGCCGTCGACCGCAACGATCACTCCGTGCTCGCCGACCAGCGCGTCGCCGAAGCGCGCCGCGAAGGCCGCTGCGGTGTGTTCGTTTCTCCCGACATGGCGGGCCAGTTCCAGCTTTCCCAGCAGTTCGTGCGCGTCGAGCTCGGCCATGTGTCGGTCGGCCGAGCGGCTCAGGTAGATGCCGAGCGCGGCGAAAACCAGCGCGGCCAGCAGTGCGAACGCCAGCGCCAGGCGCAGCGTGACAGATTGGCGCCATTTGCTCACGATCAGCGGATTTCCATCACGTAGCCCATGCCGCGCAGGGTGTGGATCAGGCGCGGTGTGAAATCGTCGTCGATCTTGGCGCGCAGGCGGCGGATGGCGACTTCGACGACATTGGTGTCGGAGTCGAAATTCATGTCCCACACCTGCGAGGCGATGAAGCTGCGCGAGAGCACTTCGCCCGGCCGGCGCAGGAAGAGTTCGAGCAGCGCGAATTCCTTGGCCGTCAGGTCGATGCGCTTGCCGGCGCGGGTGGCGCGGCGCTTCAGGACGTCCAGTTCGAGATCGGCCAGAGCCAGTGTCTCGGCTTCGCGGACGCGCCCCCGGCGCAGCAGCGTGCGCACGCGGGCCAGCAGTTCGGAGAAGGCGAAAGGTTTGACGAGATAGTCGTCGGCACCCAGTTCCAGCCCCCTGACGCGGTCCTCGACCTGGTCGCGTGCAGTCAGGAACAGCACCGGCAGGTCGCGCCCGGCGGCGCGCAACGCCTTCAGCAGTTGCCAACCGTCGAGTCCTGGCAGGTTCACGTCGAGGATCAACAGATCATGCCCGCCGCCCAGCCCTTCCTGCATGCCGTCCAGCCCGTTGCGCACCAGATCGACGGTAAAGCCGGCCTCGGAGAGGCCCTGCTTCAGGTAGTCGCCGGTCTTCGCTTCGTCTTCAACGATGAGGATCTTCATAGCCGCATTTTGCCCGAGTGACCGGCGGCTTGTCTGAAGATTCGGACAATAACGGGTGACCGATTCCGGCAATTTCGCTACCCGTTGAAAACCGACGATGGAAAAAGACGAACGCCACCTCTTTGTCGATTTGGTGGCGGGCTTTCTCCGTGCTCAAAATCGGCCACTATCCTGACATCTTGTTCATGTAGATGCGATGTTCCTCTCCGAAAGCCGTTACGGAAGCGCTGATTCACCTTCCAGCCGAACAGCATCTCTTGCAGAAGCCCTGCGTCATGGGACGACCAGTTGATTGACGGGACGTGTTCGGTCAACCATCCCGACAATAGGTAAAGTGTCAGCGGGAAGCAGTACATCTCGGTGAACTGGGCCTCGACGAAGGCCGAGAACATGCCCATTGTGCGCCAGTCCTGCAACGTGCGCGGTTTGGAAAAACTGGCGGCGAACAACGGGCATAGCCAATTTCCCGTCCCGCAGATGGTAGTGCTTGGACCTGTCCTCGCCGGTGGCCCGAGCGTCCAAGGACAGCGTGACAACCGTCACCGGCATGACGCGCGGACCATGTTTTCATAAGAAATCGCCCCTTTCAAGCCCCGCGCAGACGCAGCGCATTGCCGACCACGCTCACGGACGACAGGCTCATTGCCGCCGCCGCGATGATGGGTGACAGCACCAGCCCGAACAACGGATAGAGGATGCCGGCGGCGATCGGCACGCCGAGTGCGTTGTAGAGAAACGCGAAGGCCAGGTTCTGGCGCATGTTGCCGACGGTCGCGACAGACAGCAGGCGGGCTCGGGCAATGCCGCGCAGGTCGCCCTTGACCAGCGTGACCTGGGCGCTGTTCATCGCGACGTCGGTGCCGGTGCCCATCGCGATGCCGACATCCGCCCTGGCCAGCGCCGGCGCGTCGTTGATGCCGTCCCCGGCCATCGCCACGACATGCCCTTCCCGCTGCAGGCGTTCCACGAGCGCCAGTTTGTCGGCTGGTTTGACCTCTCCATGCACGTCGTCAATGCCTAGCTGGGCGCCGACCGCCTTGGCGGTGGTCAGCCCGTCACCCGTCGCCATCACGATGCGCAGCCCCGCTTTGCGCAGGACTGTCAGCGCCTCTTGGGTGCTTGGCTTGATTGGATCGGAGACGACCAGCAGACCGAGAAGGTGCCCGTCGGCCGCCAGATACATGACACTGGCGGCATTTTGACGCAGGCCTTCGGCGACTGCACCAAAGGCGCTGACATCGATTCCGTCCTGCGCCATCAAGGTGTCGTTGCCCAGCGCAAGGCGCTTGCCGCCGAGGGTCCCGCGCACGCCGATTCCCGTTGCTGATTCGAACAGATCGGCCTTTTCCAGGACCAGCCCGCGTTCCCGCGCGGCGCGGACGATCGCATCGGCCAGAGGATGCTCGCTGCCCTGGTCAAGACTGGCAGCCAGGCGCAACACCTCGTCCTCCACAACGCCTTGCGCCCCTATTGCGCGCTCGAAGGCCGGCCGCCCTTCGGTCAGCGTGCCGGTCTTGTCAACGATCAGGGTATCCACATCGCGCATCCGCTCAATGGCGGCCGCATCCCGAAACAGTATTCCCTGCGTCGCCGCCTTGCCGGTGGCGACCATCTGGACGATCTGGGCGAGTACGGTCTGGGAGCCAACCTTTTCCGAT
>JBEOKN010000078.1:0-3172 GCA_040275885.1 Azonexus sp.
GGTGCAGGAACCTCGAGAACGACCTTGTCGGTCTCGATATCGATCAGGATCTCGTCGCGTGCAACGGAATCGCCAATCTTCTTCTTCCAGGAGGCCAGGGTGCCTTCGGCAACTGACTCGGAGAGTTGGGGAACTTGGACTTCGATGATCATAATGGCTCCACTCTGCTTTGGTTATCAGTACTCGATCGCGCCCAACGCGGATTCGATCAGTGCCTTCTGTTGCTCGTTATGCTTGGCGAGATAGCCGACTGCCGGTGACGACGACGCCGGACGCCCAACCAGCAGCAACCTCTGCTTGCTCCCAAGCTGGGTCTCGAGATGGTGACGCGACGCGATCCAGTACCAGGCACCCTGATTGCGCGGCTCTTCCTGGCACCAGACGATTTCGGTCGCCTTCGGGTACTTGGCCAATTCCTTCTCCAGATGCTCTCTCGGGAAAGGATAGAGTTGCTCGATGCGAACGATGGCCATCGTCGTAATGCTCTTCTCGCGACGGGCAGCAAGCAGGTCGTAATAGACCTTGCCGGCGCAAAGGATGACACGTGTCACTTTCTTGGCATCGACCTTGTCAACTTCACCGATCACGGTCTGGAACGAACCGTTGGCTAACTCCTCAAGCGACGAACTCGCATCCTTGTGGCGCAGCAGCGACTTGGGCGACATGACAATCAGCGGCTTGCGCTGCATCCTCAATCCCTGGCGCCGCAGCATGTGAAAGACCTGCGCCGCGGTGGTCGGCACGCAGACTTCCATGTTCATTTCGGCACATAGCTGCATGTAACGTTCAAGTCGGGCTGAGGAGTGCTCCGGCCCCTGGCCTTCGTAGCCATGCGGGAGCAGCATGACCAGACTGCAGGCGCGGCCCCACTTGGCTTCGCCGGAGGCGATGAACTGGTCGATGACGACCTGCGCACCGTTGGCGAAGTCGCCGAACTGGGCTTCCCAGATCACTAGTCCGTATGGATTCGCCGAGGCATAGCCATAATCGAAGGCAAGCACGGCTTCTTCGGACAGAACCGAGTCATAGCAATGAAAGCCGGCCTGCTTGCTCTGCAAATGCTTCAGCGGGAAATACGTGCCCTCGGCCCAGTCCTTGCGTTTCTGATCGTGGAAAGCGGCATGGCGGTGGAAGAAGGTTCCGCGACCGACGTCCTCGCCGGAAATCCGCACGGCATGCCCGGATACCAGCAGCGAAGCATACGCCAGGTTCTCGGCCATGCCCCAGTCGACCGGCAGCGTACCTTCGCCCATCGCCGCACGGTCCTCGACAATTTTCTTGACGCGGGAATGCAGCACGAACCCTTTGGGCAGCGTGGTCAGGCGCTCGGATAGACGCGCGAGTTCGCCCACCGGAACGGTAGTGTCGCAGTTCTCGACATAGTCCTTGAGCAGGAACGGGGTCCAGTCGATCACATTCGGATGCAGGTAGCCCGCCAGAACCGGGTTGTAAAGCAGTTCGCCCTTGTCCAGGTGTTCGCGATACTGCGCGATCATGTGGTCTGGGCCGTCCGCCGGCAGGATGCCCTCGGAGATCAGCTTGTCGCCGTAGAGCCTGCGGGTGCCGGGATGCTTGGCGATTATCTTGTACATCAGCGGCTGGGTGACCATCGGCTCGTCCTGCTCGTTGTGGCCGAGCTTGCGGAAGCAGACGATGTCAACCACAACGTCCTTCTTGAATTTCTGACGGAATTCGATGGCCAACTGGGTGACCAGTGCAACCGCTTCCGGATCATCCCCGTTGACGTGGAAGATCGGCGCATCGGCCATTTTGAAGATGTCGGTGCAATAGTGACCGGAACGGTAATCACGTGGGTCGCTGGTGGTGAAGCCGATCTGGTTGTTAACCACGATGTGCAAGGTGCCGCCCGTACCGTAACCGCGGGTCTGCGCGAAATTCAGCATTTCCTGATTGACGCCCTGCCCCGCTACTGCCGAGTCGCCATGAACGAGAATCGGCAGGATCTTGCCCTTGCCTTCTTCGCCGCGTCGGACCTGGCGCGCGTAGACCGACCCTTCGACCACCGGATTGACGATCTCGAGATGGGAAGGATTGAACGACAGGGTCAGGTGGCAGGCACCTCCCGGCGTCGAGACGTCGGAGGAGAAGCCCAAGTGGTACTTGACGTCACCGGCGGACAGATCGCTCTTCTTCTTGCCTTCAAATTCGGCAAACAACATTGAAGGCGCCTTGCCCAGCGTATTGACCAGCACGTTGAGGCGGCCACGGTGTGCCATCCCGATCACGACTTCGTCGATACCCAGCTTGCCGCCGGCGCGAATTGCTTCGTCCATGGAGACAATCAGCGATTCACCGCCTTCCAGAGAGAAGCGCTTCTGACCAACATACCTGGTGTGCAGATAGCGCTCCAGCGTCTCTGCCGCGGTCAACCGCTCCAGAAGGCGCTTTTTCTGATCGGCATCGTAGGTCGGACGCGAGCGGATGGTTTCCAGGCGATCCTGCAACCAGCCCTTCTCTTCGTAGTCGGACATGTACATGTACTCGACGCCAATCGTCCCGCAGTAGGTCTGTTTGAGCGTTTCGACGATGTCGCCAAGCTTGGCAGTTTCCGGCAGCCCTTTCAGTGAACCGACGTTGAAACTCTGGTTGAGATCGACATCGGTAAAGCCGTAGAAGGTCAGATCCAGTTCATCAATTTTCGGACGGGGCAAGCGCTTCAGCGGATCCAGATCAGCCCAGCGCGTGCCCAGCGAACGGTATGCCGTGATCAGTTGGCCAACAGCCGACTGTTTCTTGTTGTCGGAAGCAGGTGCCACCGCAACCGGGCGGAAACCACCATCCTTGCCGAGTTCGGCAAAGGCAGCGATGACCGGTGCGTGCGCCACGTCATGGGCGACATAGCCGGGCATCTGGGCAAGACGATCGAAATAGTCGCGCCACTCGTCCGGAACAGACGTCGGATCGTCGAGGTAGTTCTCGTAAAGCTCTTCGACAAAAGGCGCGTTGCCACCAAAGAACATCGTGCTGTCGAATAGCTGGTTCATCGTAGTCATAGGCGATCACCCCAAGGATGTTTTGTTTCTCCGTGACGGCGTTTGCCCAACCACGAAGCGCAACGATTAAAAAGGCGACCATCGGCCGCCCTCACTTCAAATATCAGCCGCGCTGGGCCAGTGGCACGACGTCGCGTTTGGCGGCGCCGATGTAGAGC
>JBEOKN010000079.1:0-6639 GCA_040275885.1 Azonexus sp.
CATCTGATGAAAACCACGGGCGGCCTGGAACAGTCCTGCTGCACCACGATTCAGGCTCTCCATGGTCCGGTACATATCATCCACCCCGCCATTGATATTGGGCATGGACCTTAGCGCAGCCAGACTGCGACGCTGAAGTTCCTCGCGGCTCTGCTCCAAGTCGTGCAGACGAAGTGAATGTGCCGACTCCTTGCCCTGCAAAACCTCGCCTACGACCACGGCAAGCTTCACCACCATCCCTGCTTGCCGATCAAGCATGGCGAAGAGATCGCTCCCCACAGCAGCATCGGCAGCCAATGTATGGGGACTCCGCACGGCTTGCGGCGTGGCGATGGCGGTCACCGCCTGCGGGCTCATTGTGTCTTCCACGGTACCGCCTGTTGGCGAAACGCACCAACCAGAGCGCCGAGTTCCGGCAGCAGCCGCTCGCTCTGCCCTTCCAGCCAACTGCGAATGGCCTCGCCGTCCTGGTCAGGAAGCGCTTCCGCAGTCAGTTCCGCGGCCACCGCCAGGTCGTTCAGCTTCCCGAGCATTTCCTGCAGGCCGCTTGCCGCCACGTGGTAGTCGCGCAGCGGCGCACCGGGAAAGAGCGGAGCGAAGAATTCGAGCGCATAACGCAGCCGCTTGTAGGCTACGCGAAGACGATGACGGGACGCTGCGTCGCCGCTCAACGCCTCTTCAGCCAGTTGGCCGACCTGTCCGGCGCGCTTTTCGAGACAACGCGGGGCGAAGGCTTCCAGCCGACGCACCTTTCCCTCGGGAAGCGCAAGCACGGCGGCGGTGAATTCGAGCAGCAGCCGCGAGTAATCGACTGATTCGAGCGAAGCGCGTGCCGCCTCGCGATTGCTCGTGCAACGCGCGGTTGCATACTGCGAGAGGCGGGCGGCGGCGGCGCTTTCCGGGAAAGCCGCGAAGATCGACGGCAAGGTTTCGCCGGTGAACACATCCCAGTTTCGCGCTTCTCCGAGCAGCCTCGCCAACGCCTGCCAAAGCGGGTCGAACCTGGCCACGAACTCCTGCGGCAGGCGCGGCTTCCAGACACGAATCGCCGAGCGCAGCCGACGAATCGCGACGCGCGCCTGATGTACGAACTCCGGGTTGTCGTCCTCGCGCAGTCCCTGCTCGTTGCTCTGCAGATGATTCAGGCAGGCCAGCGCAACGGTGCGGAAGGCAGCGACTGCCGTCATTCCGCCGTCGGTCGCGATCGGCAGCGCCTTGACCGGTTGCCGCGACTCATTGGCCAGAACGCGGTAGCCGCGCTGGAACTTGCTGGCAGCTTCGGGGTGCAGTTGCAGCTCCGTCTGCAGTTCGCCAGCAACGGAAAAGAGGTCGGCAACTCCGCCCGAGCGCAATTCGAGACCGACCTCGCAGATTGCCTGACGCCGTCCCGCAGCCTCGATCCAGCCACGGTCGAGGGCCAGTTCGATGCGCACGCCGTCACGCGGCTCGAGCATCCAGGCGCTACGGCTGAAACGGGTGGTAAATGCCGGCTTGAGGTCTTCACGGACGGACTCGAGCAAGGGGCGCAAGCTGCCGTCGGCAACGTGCGAGAAATCGAGATCGCCCGGCGCGCCGGTAATTTCCCGCTCGCCATTTGCGCCCGGGTTGTTGCCGGCCAAGCCAACCCGACCGACCGATGACAGCCAGGCAGAACCCTGCTTGCGGTAGCCGACGATGACGTGCTCGCGTCGCAGGCGCTGGTCCGGGGTGTCGTAGTAGGTGTGGACGACCCGCTGGCGAACCGGCTTGGAATCGGTCAGCAATGGATGCTTGACCAGCCGAACAGCAAGCTCGGGCGCTAGCGAGAGACTCAGTTCAGTTTCAATACCCACCTGACAACTCCTGTGAAGCGGCTGGGACCCAACCAGACCAGACTCTTCCTGACGGGACCGGCGGCTATCGGAGATCGGCCACCCAGTCTTTGGGTGATCATTTCAAGCACAAGCCATGCCAGTCCCGACTCGCCTGTGGATACTCACACTGAATCAGGAGGATAGCGACTGTTGTCGAATTACGTTGGAACGAAGGGGGGTGTAACGGAATGAACCGGCATGGCGCCGATGGAACCGCAGGAGACTTGAATTGTGTCGAATAAACAATATATTGTAGATATGTCGTGACAATTTACACGAAGTCGAAACGTTACACCTGCGCAGGCGATGGCTGCCCGACCGCCGTCTGCGGTGGAGAACCGATTTTCACTTCGGCGTGAGGTCGAGCCCCGTTTCGCCGGTTCAGGTCTCCGGCGGCAGGGCGCGCCGCGCCAGTCTCCTGTTGAGCGCCGGGCGGGACAGTCCGAGCAGCGTCGCGGCGACGCCCTGATTGCCCTTGGCACGTTTCAGCGCCTCACTGACCATCGCCTCCTCGACCTCGTCGAGAGTCGGAAAGCGCCCCGGGATCAGGATCGGCAGGCCCTCGGGCGACTCCGCCTCCGGATTCTCGGCTCCTGTCTTCTGCTGCTTCTGGATGGCCTGGCGGAAGCTGTCCATGGCCAGCACCGGACCCGCGCGATGCAGCGCCATGGCGTTGAAGACCATCGCCCGCAGCTCGCGCACATTGCCGGGAAAATGGTAGTTTGCCAGCAGGGTGAGCAACTCGTTCGATGGTTCAGGGGCGGCCCTGTTGATTGAAGCAGCCGATTCGTCGAGGAAGTGCTGGAGCAGCAGCGGGATGTCCTCCTTGTGCTGGCGCAGCGGCGGAACTTCGACCTGATGTACCGACAGGCGGAAGAAGAGATCCGAGCGGAACTGTTGCTGACGCATCATCTGCGCCAGGTTGCAGTTGGTCGCGCAAACGACCCGCGCGTCACTCGGAGATGCGACATCGGAACCCAGCGGGTAGTACATGTGCTCCTGCAGCAGGCGCAACAGCTTCACCTGCGAGGCCATCGACAGATCGCCGATTTCGTCGAGAAACAGCGTGCCGCCGGCCGCCTGGGCGATCAGGCCGGCGCGCGCCTGGTCGGCGCCGGTAAAGGCGCCCTTCCTGTGACCAAACAGGGTGTCGGAAAAGAGCGTGTCGTCGAGGCCGGCAACATTGACCTGGACGAACTGTCCGCTCAGACCGCTCAGTTTGTGCAGCGCATGCGCGAACATCTCCTTGCCGGCGCCGGTTTCGCCGGAAATCAGCACCGGCTCGGCGGAGACGGCCACCGCTTCGAGATACTGGAAGAGCGCCCGCATCTTGCGGCTGTTGGTGACGATGCCGGCGAAGGCCTCGTTGTCTTGCAGGCAGTCCGAGAGCAGATAGCGCTTGAGCACGCCCATCTGCCGGCGCAGCGAGTGGACCTCGAGCGCATGGCGGACGCTCGCCACCAGCCGGCTTTCCTCGACCGGCTTGACGAGGTAGTCGAACGCGCCTTCCTTCATGCTGCGGACGGCAGTCTCGATATCGAGCGCCGCGGTCATGACGATCACCGGCACTTCCGGGTAGAGGTGGACGATGTCCGGCAACAGTTTGTTGCCGGTGACATGCGGCATGAAGAGATCAAGAAGGACGGCACTCGCCGGCTGCCGCTCGAGGGCGGGCAGCAGTTCCCGGCTGTCGTTCACTGTCCGGATGTTGGCCACGCCGGCACTCTGGAGGACCGCCGCGCTGGCGCGCAGGACCGACTCCTCGTCGTCGACAAGAAAGACTGGCAGGCTGGCAAACGATCTTTCCTTCATTCACTCCTCCGTGGCAGCCGGCAGATCGATGCTGACCGTCGTTCCGCAATCATCGTTGGTTGCGAAACTTAGCACCCCGCCGTGCTTGTAGACAATCGACGACGAGATCGACAGTCCCAGTCCGGTTCCGCCGCTGTCGGCCTTGGTGGTAAAGAAGGGTTCGCCGAGATGGGGCATGACGTCCTCGGCGATTCCTCTCCCCTGATCGGCGACCTCGACGATGACCCGGGTTCCGGTACTGTCCAGCCTGGCCGAAACCCTCACCGAACGATTGCGCTCGGGCAGGGACTCGAGGGCGTTGACGATCACATTGATGAACACCTGTTCCAGTTGCTGCACATTGCCCTTGACCGTCGGCAGCGTCTCCGGCAGGTCCAGGGCAAAGACATCGGTGTGCTTGCGGATACGCGCTTCGAGCAGCGCCACGGCCCCGGACAGGACTTTTCCGATGTCGGCCGGCTCATCCATGTGCCCGCGATCCTGCCGGCCAAGGTGCTTCAGGTTGTCGATGATCTTCTGAATGCGCTTGGCGTTCTGACCGATGTCGCTCATTCCCTGTTCCATGGTCTCGCGCGCCTGGGCAAAGCGCAAGCCGGCCAGCATGAATGCTCCCTGCTCGTGTTCGTAATCGTTGAGGATCGGCAATGCATCCTTCCAGATCCGCGTCAGCAGTGAGGCATTGGTCAGGATGGCATGATTCGGATTGTTGATTTCGTGGGCGATGCCTGCCGAGAGGACGCCCAGCGAGGCCAGGCGCGCGTTGCGGACAGCCTGCCATTGCAGCTTGCGATTCTCGGTGATGTCGGTGATCACCACCATGGCCGCGATCACCGCCGTCGCCGAAGTGATCGGCACCATGCGAATTTCCCACCAGGTGTTGTCGCTCGACGTGTACTGGAAATGCTCGACCCGCCCGCTCGTGAAAACCTGCCGCAGCTTCTGCAGATAACCGTCCCGCACATCGGGCGGGAGAATCAGTTCCGATCGCTTCTCGCCGGCACCGCCCACCGGATAGAGCAGGGGCCGGTTGGTCAGCAGGATGCTGGCCTCGCCATCGACGGTGAAGATCAGGTCCGGCGAATGGTTGAACAGCGTACGCAAGCGCGCTTCCGAATCGCGCAACGCGTCTTCCGCCAGCTTGTGCTCGGTGACGTCCTCGAAAAAGCCGACGATTCGAGTCAGTTCGCACCCCGGCTCGCGCACCGGGAAGCCGCAGACGCGCAGCCAGCGCAGGCCACGGTCGCCGCGCGATGCCGGCAGGACGATGGTGAACCGGCCGCCCTCGCTCTGCAACTGGCTGATCGCCTCGACCAGCGTGCGCCGGTCATCGGCTTCGAAGATGTCGAGCATCAGCGCGGGTGAGGGATCGGCGAGCCTGGCCTCGTCACCGGCTATCTGCCGGAACGCCGGCCCGATGTACTCGAGCCGCGTCACGTCGGCGTTGATCGCCCAGAAGACGACATCGACCGTTTCCGCCAATTGGCGAAACAGTTCCTCGCGCTCGAAGATGGTCTGGGTCAGGCGGATTCGATCGTCGAGTTCGCGACGACTGCGCACCAGGTAGAGACTGAGCAGCGCGGTGAACAGGATGCCGCCGAGCAGCACCAGCCAGTGCGCCCTGGTAAACGCCTCGGCGCTGCGAAAGGCATGGGTGGCGATGCTGGTGACGCTCCACTGGCGATCGCCTAAGGGGATGGTGGCCGTCATCCGCGGCTGATCCGCGTCACCCTCCGGCGGCAGGCCGGCGGCAGTAGCGGCGGCGCCCGGATCAAGGCGGCTGGCGTAGAAGTAGAGAAACCGGGCTTCGCCGACACCCGACTCGTCGCGCACCAGGACCTCGACGCCACGCGGCTCGAGCAGGCTGATGGCGAAGTGGATCATCTTCTCGATGTTGTAGATGCCGATCACGAAGCCGAGGGGGTCTGGCCGCTTCCCGGATGCGCCAGCAGCGACGGCACGCTGCGATTCGCCTGGCGCGTAGAGCGGCAACGCCGCATAGACGACATGGATAGGCTCCTCGCCCGCCTGCGCGAGTTCCATTCGTCCGCTGACCGCGACAGTCCCGCTCTCTCGCGCCCGCTTGAAGAGAACCGCAAGTTCGCCGCTGGCGTTCAGGTCGACACCTGGCTCCACTCCGGAGCCAGCACGCGATGCGGAAAGAAGTACCGGCACCCGCAGTTCGCCCGTGCCCGGCACTTTGTCCGGTCCGCTGCCGGCGGGGGGTATTTGTGGCGACCCCTGGCGCGGGGCAATCAGCAACGGCGCCCACAACAGGCTGTCGATGTAAGGTCGGCGCTCGAGCAGCGAACCGGCGAAGACCTGAAACTCGTTCTCGTCGACGGCCTGCGCCGAGTGAAACAGCGCGGGTATTTCCTGGAGCGCGTCAAGCCCCTGCCCGACCACCGCCCGCACGGACTGGATGCGGTCCGCCGCGGCCCACTCGAATTCTCTCAGGTGGCTGGTCCGCAGTTCCTGCCGGACATTCCACGACGAAAGGCAGGTCAGGAGTAGCCCCCCGATCGCCGCGGCATAGGCGGCGGAATACTTCGGCAGTCTATCGAACATCGGCGGTCATCAGAAGGTTGCCATAAAGGGCTTCGCAGGCGGACTTTCCCTATTGCCACTACCCGATCCGGGTCAGCTTAGCAGAAAGCGTTGGCGGCAAGAGCAATTCGTCGGCCAGTCCCCATGATGTGCCTGCCCGGCGTCAGGCGTGGTCATCGGTGCGCCGGGCAAAGAACAGGCGCCGTTCGACGAGACAGTCACTATCTCCCACCAGGTAATCACGGCAGACATCCGGCCGGCGCTCATAGATGACGCAGCGCATGGTGTTGCGGTCGACGGCGGCGCACCAGCCATCGGCAAGGCGGCGCATCACCGATCCACCCCAGCTATCCTCCGCCGTGAAGCGCGCCGGTACGTTGTCTTCGCCGGCCAGCAAGACCTCCAGACGACAGCAACATGCCTCGCAGTC
>JBEOKN010000080.1:0-48215 GCA_040275885.1 Azonexus sp.
TTGTAATACTCGACATTGACCCGATAACCCGCCAAAAGATGTAGTCAAAAAGTGTAGTCGTGGTGTAAGAATTCGTAATATAGTATCCTGCGGCAGTTTGACGCGGTCAGTGTTTGTACGTGGCCGATGATTCTGAACTGGGCTGCCGGTTCTCATATGGGGGAATGAACGGATGGGAAGCTGTGTTGATTTCAACGCGGATGAGGCGAATTCGTGGTCTCGAGGAAGGGCGTCCGCGCGCAGGTTGCTGAAGCGCCTGTGCTTGCCGGTTGCTGTGGCGCTGCCTGGCATTGCCGGTGCCGAATTCAGGTTCAACTTTCCCGATCCGGTCACGCCCGTCGCCCGGGAAACGCTGAACGTCCATAACGAGTTCATGCTGATCATCACCATTCTGTTCGTGGCGGTTTTCGGGATCATGATCTACTCGATGATCAAGCACAGGAAGAGCAGTGGCCAGCCGCCGGCAGACTTCACCGCACCAACCGGCAGGTTGCAGTGGTTCTGGGCATTGGTCCCGTTTGCGATCCTGCTCTACATTGACTTCATCCTGATGGGCATCCCGGCAGTTAACGCCATCATCGAGATGGAAGACACCAAGACTCGCGCCGACATGGTCCTCAAGGTCACCGGAATGCAGTGGAAATGGCAGTACGAGTATCCCGAGGCTGGCGTCAAGTACATCAGCACGACAACCACACCGCGCGAACAGATAAACAATAGCGAACCCAAGGGGGAAAACTACCTGCTTGAGGTGGATCACCCGGTAGTGCTTCCGGTCGGCAAGAAGGTCCGGATTTTGCTGACCTCAACCGACGTGATTCACACTTGGTGGGTGCCGCAGTTTGGGGTCAAGCGCGATGCCATCCCCGGCTTCCTGCGCGAAACCTGGGTCCAGATCGAGAAGCCCGGTACGTATCGTGGCCAATGCGCCGAGCTTTGCGGCAAGGATCATGGCTTCATGCCGGTTGTTGTTCATGCCGTACCAGAGCCCGAGTATCTGGCCTGGCTCGAGGAGAAGAAGGCCGAGGCCAAGGCTGCGGCTGGCGGCGCGGACCGAACCTGGAGCAGCGACGAACTGATGACCAAGGGACAAGAGGTCTACACGAAACAATGCGCAGCCTGCCACCAGCCGAACGGCCTGGGCATGCCCCCTGCATTCCCGGCGCTTGCTGGAAGTCCTGTCGTCAAGGGTCCGCTGCTGGGCAAGGACGGGAAGATCCTCAAGGACAGCCATGTGGACCGAGTCGTCAACGGCAAGACCGGAACAGCCATGCAGGCTTTCCGCAATACCCTGTCCGATGTTGAACTGGCAGCGGTCATTACCTACGAGCGAAACAGTTTTGGCAACCGCCAGGGCGACATGATCCAGCCCGCACAGATCAAAGCATTGCGTTAGGAGAATCGAGATGAGCACGATCACCCATCCTGCCGGACACGGCGACGAACACCAATCCGGACATTACCCTGGGGGCGTTGCCCGCTGGCTGACGACGACCAATCACAAGGAAATCGGTACGATGTACCTGACGTTCGCGATGATCATGTTCTTCGTTGGCGGCCTCATGATCCTCGCGGTGCGGGTCGAGTTGTTCGAACCCGGCCTGCAACTGATGAAGCCCGAGTTCTTCAATCAGTTGATCGGCGTACATGCGCTGGTAATGATCTTCGCGGCGCTCATGCCGGCAGCGACCGGCTTTGCCAACTGGATGATCCCTTTGATGATCGGTGCGCCCGACATGGCCTTGCCTCGCCTCAACAACTGGGGTTTCTGGCTTCTGCCGCCGGCTGCCACCCTGCTCACTCTGCCTTTCATCCTGGCGCTTTTCGGAGTTGGCGACGGGGCCATCGGAACCGGCTGGACCTTCTATGCTCCGCTCTCGGTTCAGGGTGGGATGGGAATCGACTTTGCGATTCTTTCAGTCCATATCCTGGGCATCTCGTCGATCATGGGGTCGATCAACATCATCGTCACCATCTTCAACATGCGGGCGCCCGGCATGACCATGATGAAGCTGCCGATCTTTGCCTGGGGTTGGCTGATCACGGCCTTCCTGCTGATCGCGACGCTGCCGGTACTGGCGGGTGCCGTGACCATGCTGCTGACCGATCGCCATTTCGGTACCCATTTCTTCGATGCGAGTGGCGGCGGCGACCCGATCCTGTTCCAGCATCTGTTCTGGTTCTTCGGCCATCCGGAAGTCTATATCCTGCTGCTGCCCATCTGGGGCCTGATTCCTCATGTGCTATCAACCTTCGCGCGCAAGCCGATCTTCGGCTACAAGGCACAGGTCTACAGCTTCATCGCCATCGGCCTGCTTTCGGTAATCGTCTGGGCGCATCATTTCTTCACTGCCGGCATGCCGTTGCCCGCACTGATCTATTTCATGTTCAGCACGATGGCGATCTCGCTGCCGCTGGCGGTGTTGTTCTTTTGCTGGGTTGCCACCATGTGGCGCGGTGCGATGACCTTTGAGACGCCGATGCTGTTCGCCATCGGCTTCATCGTTCTCTTCGGACTCGCCGGTCTGACCGGCCTCATCCTCGCTGACGTCGCCGCCGATGCGCAGTACCACCACAGCTACTTCGTCGTCGCCCATTTCCATTACGCGCTATTCGCCGGCGGCATCATGGGCGTCATGACCGGGGTCTATTACTGGCTTCCCAAGTGGACTGGCCACATGTTCAGCGAACCCTTGGGCAAGCTGCATTTCTGGCTGACTGTCATCTCCTTCAACCTGACCTTCATTCCGCAGTTCTTCCTCGGACTGGCGGGCATGCCGCGAAGAATCCCGGACTACGCACTGCAATTCGCCGAGTTCAACGCCATATCGACGGTCGGCGCCATCATTCTGGGCGTAAGTCAGCTGCTTTTCGCCTGGAACGTCTGGGCCTGCATCCGTGGTGGCCGCAAGGCAACAGACCAGGTCTGGGAGAGCGCTTCGGGACTGGAATGGGAATTGCCGTCACCGCCGCCGCTCCACAGCTGGGAAGTTCAACCACAGGTCAAGTAAGGTGGAGTCCGGCATGGAGCAGCAACCTTTCAGCGCCGCCGATCTTGAACGCCGCCGCGCCGCTTCGCGTCGCCTCGGCTGGGTGATCGCCGTGGTCGCGTTGCTGTTCTATGTTGTCAGCCTCTTCATCAAGCGCTAGATGATGGAGGAGACGCAGTCGCTCCCACCGGGCAATCGACGGCTCGTTCGCCGCCTCCTTCTGCTGGTGGCAGCCGCCTTTGTCTTTGCATTCGCGATGGTGCCGCTCTACAACGTATTGTGCGAAGCCACCGGATTCAACGGAAAGACCGGCGGCCAGAAGCCTGTTCGCGACGGTTTCGGGGTCGGCGGTCTCAAGGTGGAGGGTGCGCCGGCTAGCAGCATTGATTACACGAGAAAGATCCGGGTGGAGTTCACCGGAACGGTCATGCCGGGTCTGCCGTGGGACATGCGACCGCTAACCTTCAGCCTGGACGTCCACCCGGGCGACCTGCAACAGGTCAGCTACCTGGTACGCAATACATCCGGTCACGCGATTACCGGGCAAGCCGTCCCCAGCGTCACGCCCGGCCGTGCAGCCCAGTATTTCGACAAGATAGAATGCTTCTGTTTTTCCCAGCAGACGCTGGCTCCGGGTGAAGCCCAGGAATTGCCGCTGGCTTTTATCATCAAGCCGGACGTCGACCGCGACATAACCCACATCACCTTGTCCTACGCCTTTTTCGGGGTCGACGGACAGCGACAAACATTGACAAGCGCCAGGGAGGCCCGATGACAACCAGCACCGCTCACGCCAGTTCGCGCGAACACTACTTCGTACCCCAGCCGAGCTTCTACCCGGCGATCCTTTCCGGCGGGATGTTCCTGCTGGCTCTTGGCTTCATCCAGACAATCAATTCGTTTCCGCATGGAAAATGGGTGATGCTGGGCGGCTTCGGGGTCATCCTCTATGTCCTCTTCGGATGGTTTGGACGGGTCATCAGCGAAGCGCAGGGCGGGTCCTACCGCGACTGGGAAGATCGTTCATTCCGCTACGGCATGATCTGGTTCATTGCAACCGAGGTCATGTTCTTTGCCGCCTTCTTTGGTGCCCTGTTTTACGTGCGGGTCATTTCAGTACCCGATCTGGGTGGCATGCTTGGCGCCCACGGAACCAGCCTGTGGCCGGACTTTGCCGGCACCTGGCCGACCAGCGGACCGGCTGGGCCGAAGTTCACGCCAATGGGCGCCTGGGGCATTCCGGCGATCAACACGGCGTTGCTCCTGAGTTCCGGCGCGACGGTAACCTGGGCACACTGGGGATTGCTGCGCAACAATCGCAGCCATCTCATCCTCGGCCTCGCCGCTACGGTAATCCTCGGCATCCTCTTCCTCGGTTTCCAGGCCTACGAATACCACCACGCCTACACTGAAATGGGCCTGACCATGGGCGCCGGCGCCTACGGCGCCACGTTCTTCATGCTTACCGGCTTTCACGGCTTCCATGTCACGCTCGGAACCATCATGCTGCTGGTCATCCTGCTGCGCAGCATGAGCGGCCATTTCACCGCTGAACGCCACTTCGCCTTCGAAGGCGTGGCGTGGTACTGGCACTTTGTCGACGTCGTGTGGCTGATCCTGTTCGTGTTTGTCTATTGGGTATAGCCAGGAATGAAGCCAAGCCGGAAGCCGATCAGCAGCAGCAGAAAAAGCGAAATGGACAGTCCGATGCGCAATGTCAGCGCGCGAACTGTCCGATCGCCGGTTCCGCGGTCGCGGTAGATGTAGAAAAGCCCGGAAAACAGGCTTCCGAGAATGCCCAACAACATTAGAACCACCACGACCTTGATCATCGCCGACTCCATAGAAACACAGTCCCCGGTACAGTATGCGCGCCCCTCTGGCAACACCGCAAGGGTCAGCCGGTGGAAGGTAACAGTATTCGGCGGCCTCCTGCTCATCGTCTTGATTCCTGCCTTCATCTCTCTGGGGATGTGGCAGTGGCGCAAGGCGGAAGTGAAGACCGGCCTGCAGACAGAACTGGACGCACTCAGCACTCGGGCTGCGGTTCCGCTGCCGACGGCTCCCACCGACGTCGAGTGGTTGCGTTTTCGCCATGTCAGCCTGCGCGGCACTTACGATGCCTCGTGTCAGGTCCTGATTGACAACCGGCTGCATCAGGAGCGTGCCGGATACCATGTCATAACCCCGCTGCGCCTCGAAGGATCGGAAATGCACGTTCTGGTCAATCGCGGCTGGCTGCCGGCGCCTGACGATCACCGTTTCGTTCCGGATGCCCCTGTACCGCTCGGCACTGTCGAACTTACCGGGATCGCTGTTGTGCCCGGCCAGCGTTTCTTCAACCTGGCACCCCAACCGTCAACCGGCTGGGATCCGGTATGGCAGAACCTTGACCTTGGACGCTTCCGTCAGATTGTCGCCTATCCTCTGCATCCGGTCGTTATCCAGCTCGATAGCGCCGCGCCTGGTGGATACGTGCGCGATTGGCCCCGCCTCGACGGGCAAGCAGGGCGAAACTACGGGTACGCCCTGCAGTGGTTCGGTTTCGCTGCCGCGAGCCTTGGCATCTGGGCCTATTTTCTTTTTCGCCGGCCGTGACGGGCGTCACCCTCCAGGATTCGCCGCAGAAGCGCAACAGCCTGCCGATGCTGATGCTCGTCGTCGGCTTGATGGCCATGCCCGTCATCATTGCCGCCGGCCTCTACTTCATCGGCTGGCAACCCGAGCGAACCGGCAACCAGGGACACCTGGTCAGCCCGCCCCTGCCGTTGCCGGTCAGCGGGCTGAAGACGACCGATGGAAGTCCCTTGGCAACCGCGGAACTTCACGACAAATGGCTGTTGCTGCTGAGCGGCAGTGGACAGTGCGTTGCAAACTGCATCCAGCGTCTTGACGAAATGCGCCGCATTCAGGTCTCGCTGCGCAGGGACATGGGGCGACTGCGGCGTGTCGTCCTGACCGACCAAGCCACCGATCCCCAGTTCGTTGCCATCATCCGGCAGCAGCCGGACCTCGTCCTGGCCGTCGCGCCGCCTCGCTGGCTGCCAAATTCAGCCGACGAGTCGGGCTACTTCCTCCACATCATCGACCCTCGAGGCAACCTGATCATGACCTACCCCGCGGACATCGCCGCCAAAGGCGTGCAGGGCGACCTTGAACGCCTGCTCAGATTCGCCTGGAACGGCTAGGAGACCCACCATGCAAACCATTGCCGAGCCGTCCCTTTCCCTGTCCCGGCGCCTGGCCGCTTTTTTTCATCTGTGCAAACCCCGGGTCAACAGCCTCATCGTCTTCACGGCAATGATCGGGATGTTCCTGGCGACGCCCGGGTTCCCGCCACTACTGCGCTTCGCAGTCGCATCCGTCGGAATTGCGCTGGTCGCGTTCGCAGCGGCAGCGCTCAACTGCCTCGTCGAGCGCACCATCGACGCGCGGATGGCTCGCACCAGTTGGCGTGCCACCGCCCGCGGCGACATCTCCGTGCTCGAAACGGTCACCCTGGCCACGCTGCTCGGTGCCGCGGGACTCTGGCTCCTCCACACCTTCATCAATGACCTGACAATGTGGCTGACGCTGGCCACGTTTGTCGGATATACGATCATCTACACCCTGATTCTGAAGCCGGCGACGCCGATGAACATCGTCATCGGCGGAGCTTCCGGCGCCATGCCGCCAGTGCTCGGGTGGGCAGCAATGACGGGACAGGTGTCGGCCGAACCTCTGGTCATGTTCCTGATCATCTTCCTGTGGACGCCGCCACACTTCTGGGCGCTGGCATGCTACCGGCGCGCCGACTATGCCCTCTCGGGACTGCCGATGCTGCCAGTCACCCACGGCGTTGCCTTCACCTGCCAGCACATCCTCCTGTACACGGTGATGCTCGCAGCCGCCAGCCTGATACCGGTTTCGCTCGGAATGGCCAGCTGGCTCTATCTGGTGGCGATCGCCGTGCTGGACCTGATCTTCCTCGGCTACGCCATAGCACTTGTCCGCAATTACAGCGATGCCCTCGCCCGTCGCTGCTTTCGCTACTCTATCCTCTACCTGACCCTGCTGTTTGCCGCCCTGTTTGCCGACCGCCTGGTCACGTTCTGACGCACCGGCCTGTGGATACTTGTTGCGGGCTGCCGTGTCCCGCTCGTGTTCCCGCTTGCCGTAATCTGATTCCGCAAACAAGAAAGCTCCGGCCAGAGAAATCGGCGGGGCTTTGATGTGGCTGGCGGAGTGGACGGGGCTCGAACCCGCGACCCCCGGCGTGACAGGCCGGTATTCTAACCAACTGAACTACCACTCCTCTTCCGCGGATCCTGGACAGCGGAACCGCCGGATAGCGGTGCTCATCATAGCACGCCGCCGACCGCTGGACCCGACAGAGGCATGGTGTTGCGGCTACAATCTGCACTTTCGCTTCAGGCTCGAAGCATGATCGACACCGGTACGCTGAGTTTGCTTTGGTCGCAGGCGATGATCGCTGGCTTTGTTGCTGCCGGCGCCACACACGCCGTAATCTCGCCCGGTTCCCGGTCAACTCCGCTGGCGTTGGCCATGCTGCGCCAGCCCGGTCTGCAATGCACTGTTGCGGTCGACGAGCGTAGCGCGGCATTTTTCGCCCTCGGCATCGCCAAGGCCAGCCGCCGTCCCGTGCTGCTCCTCGCCACCTCGGGTACGGCCCCGGCCAACTGGTTGCCGGCCGTGATCGAGGCGAGCCAGTCCGGTGCCCCGCTGATCCTGTTGTCCGCAGACCGCCCGCCCGAGCTGCAAGGCTGCGGTGCCAACCAGACCGTCGATCAGATAGATCTGTTCGGCTCGCATGTAAGGGCCCGCCACGCGCTCGGCACGCCGGCGGAAGGCTTTGACCCCGGCTACCTGCAGCGCCTGGCAGCCCGGATATCCGAACAGGCAATCTGGCCACATCCGGGGCCGGTCCATATCAATCAGCCATTCCATGAGCCGCTGGTTCCGGGCCAGGAAACAGCGGCCTCCAGCCCGTTGGATAGAATCGTCATTTCCCGACCAGAACTGCTGCCCAGCCCTGACGACATTCGCGATCTGTCCGACCGCATTGCCGGCCGACCGGGGATCATCGTCTGCGGCGAGACGCCGCTGAGAAAGGGCTACGCCGACGCGTTGACCGCGCTCGCCGCCCGCCTGGACTGTCCAGTTCTGGCCGAGCCGCTGTCCAACCTGCGTTTCGGCCGGCACAATCGTTCGCACGTGTGCGTCCGCTACAACACCTGGCTGAGCGATCCGCGGGCAGTTCAAGAAATGAAACCTGATTGGGTACTGCGCTTCGGCACCGTTCCGGTCACCCGCCACCTGCAAGCGTTTCTTGGTAACGGGTTCGCCGTACATGCTTTGATCGAACCCTGGCCGCGCTGGACCGACCCGATGCAGCGCCTGACCCATGTTTTGCGAGCGGACCCGGTCGCCTTCTGTCAGGCACTTCTCGCCGTGGCGCCGGATCCCGCCCCTGACGGCTGGCATGCGACTGTTGCCAGCCTGGAAGCAACTGCGTCGCGAGAAGGCACCGGACACATCGGTGTTCTGGTCGACGAACTCCCGGCAAACTCCGCCGTCTTCATCGGCAATTCGCTGGCCATCCGGGACCTGGACACTCATTCCGGCAGCAGCGACAACCCGCTCCTGTTCTTTGGCAACCGCGGCGCCAGCGGCATCGATGGCAACATTTCCACGGCGATTGGCATCGCCGCCGTACATGGACGGGTCGTTGCGCTGCTTGGCGACCTCACCTGCCAGCACGACCTTGGCGGCCTGGCCCTGGCACAGGGCCGCGATGCCATCATCGTAGCGGTCAACAACGGCGGTGGCGGCATTTTCGATCACCTGCCGCAGGCCGCCCTGCCCGAGTTCGAGCACGGCTGGCGGACGCCGCAGCAGATCGACTTCAAGCACGCCGCGCTGACCTTCGGCATGGCTTACGAGCGGGCAAGTGATTGCGACATCTACCGTGCTGCACTGCGCCAAGCTCTGGCGGCCGGTGGTCCGCAGTTGATCGAACTCTGCCTTCGCTGATCCTGCGGGTGGCGGGGACCTCCCGTTGATGGGACAATTGCGCCCTGCCGCGCCCACCCAAGACAGCGATTCAATGGCCCCTGAATCTCCCGACCTCTCGAAGCACACGCCGATGATGCGCCAGTACCTTGCGCTCAAGGCCAATCATCCGAACACGCTGCTGTTTTACCGGATGGGGGATTTCTACGAGCTGTTCCACGACGATGCCGAGAAGGCGGCGCGGCTGCTCGACATCACGCTGACTACGCGCGGCCAGTCGGCGGGTGTGCCGATCCGCATGGCCGGCGTGCCCTTCCACTCGCTCGAGCCTTACCTCGCCAAGCTGGTCAAGGCTGGCGAGTCGGTGGTGATCTGCGAGCAGATCGGCGATCCGGCGACCAGCAAGGGGCCGGTCGAGCGTGCCGTGTCACGCATCGTCACGCCGGGAACGCTGACCGATGCGGCGCTGCTCGACGACAAGCGCGATGTCTGGCTGCTGGCGCTGACGTCAACCCGCAATACCACCGGGCTCGCCCGCCTCAACCTGGCCAGCGGCGAATTCATCCTGACCGAAACGCCGAACGACCAGATCGCGGCGGTACTTGAGCGCATCCGCCCGGCGGAAATTCTCCATCCAGAATCCTGGTCGCCCGATGTTTCCCTGGAGGCTGCCCGCACGCGGCAGCCGGACTGGCAATTCGAATTCGACTCGGCCAAACGCCTGCTTTGCGAGCAATTCAAGGTCGCCTCGCTGGCCGGTTTTGGGGCCGAGGGGCTCAGACCCGCCGTCGCCGCCGCCGGCGCCCTGCTGCAATACGCGCAGGCCACGCAGTCGGGGAAGTTGCCGCACTTGCGGGCGTTGACCGTGGAATCCGAAGGCGCCTACCTCGGCCTCGATCTCGCCACCCGGCGCAATCTCGAACTGACCGAAACCCTGCGCGGGCTGCCAGCGCCGACGCTACTCTCGCTCGTCGACAATTGCGTGACCAGCATGGGTTCGCGCCTGCTGCGCCACTCCCTGCATCATCCGCTGCGCCAACGCGACATTCCGGCTACCCGCCATGGCGCCGTCGACTCCCTGCTCGACGAATACGGCCGGATGGCCGGAGAGGTCCGCCGTGAATTGAAGGGCATCGCCGACATCGAGCGCATCGCCGGGCGCATCGCCTTGCGCAATGCCCGACCGCGTGATCTTGCCAGCCTGCGCGAGTCGCTGGGCCGCCTCGACGCCTTGCGCCGGCCGATCGACGGCACGGCCTCGCCACTGCTCGCGGAACTCGACAATCAGCTCGAAACGCCGCACGCCGCACTCGATCTGCTGACCCGCGCCATCGCCACCGAACCATCGGCTCAGATTCGCGACGGCGGCGCGATCGCTTCCGGCTACGACGCCGACCTCGACGAACTGCGCTCGCTCAACGACAACTGCGGCGCCCACCTGGTCGACATGGAAGTCCGTGAACGCGAGCGCAGCGGTATCGCCAGTCTCAAGGTCGAGTACAACAAGGTGCATGGCTTCTATATCGAAGTCACCCATGCCAATATCGCCAGAATCCCCGACGATTACCGCCGGCGCCAGACGCTGAAGAATGCCGAGCGCTACATCACGCCGGAACTGAAGGCCTTCGAGGATAAGGCGCTGTCCGCCCAGGAACGTTCGCTGGCCAGGGAAAAGCTGCTCTACGAAGGCATTCTCGACGAACTTCTGCCGGCCGTGCCGACGCTGCAGACCATCGCGCGCGCCGTCGCCCAGATCGACCTGCTGGCCGGTTTCGCCGATACCGCCCTCAAGCGGAACTGGTGCAAGCCGGAATTTGCCCCGGAAATCGGGTTGACCGTAACCGGCGGCCGCCACCCGGTAGTCGAGGGCGAAATGGCCGCCAGCGCCGAGACCTTCATCGCCAATGACTGCCGGCTCGCCGAAAACCGTCGCCTGCTGCTGATCACCGGCCCCAACATGGGCGGCAAATCAACCTACATGCGCCAGATGGCGCTGATCGCCCTGCTCGCCCATATCGGCAGCTACGTGCCGGCCGACCGTTGCGTACTCGGCCCGCTCGATCGCATCTTCACCCGCATCGGCGCTTCCGACGACCTCGCGTCCGGGCGCTCGACCTTCATGGTCGAAATGACCGAGGCTGCCGCCATCCTGCACAACGCCACGCCGAACAGCCTGGTGCTGATGGACGAAATCGGCCGTGGCACGTCCACGTTTGATGGCATGGCGCTGGCCTTCGCCATCCTTCGCCACCTGATCGCCAGGAATCGCTGCCTGACGCTGTTCGCGACGCATTATTTCGAAATGACCCGGCTCGCGCACGAATACAGCGAACTGGCCAATGTCCATCTCGACGCCGTCGAGCACAACGACCGTATCGTCTTCCTGCACGCCGTCGAAGAAGGTCCGGCCAACCAGAGCTACGGCATCCAGGTCGCCGCGCTGGCTGGCATTCCGAATACCGTCGTCCGCGCGGCGCGCAGGCAGCTGCGCGAATTCGAGCAGCGTGCCACGTTCGACCCGCTGCAACCCGATCTTTTTGCCCAGAGCCAGCCGGAACCGGCCGAGCCCGAGCCGCATCCGGCACTCCAACAACTGGCCACCATCGATCCCGACAGCCTGACGCCACGCCAGGCGCTCGACGCACTCTATGCCCTGAAGAAACTTGCCGGATGAAGCGTTGGCTGTCTGGCGTCTGTCTTTGCGTTGCCGCGCTGGCCCACGGCGAAACCTGGCAGTTTGCGCTGATCGGCGACGTGCCCTACTCGGCCCGCGAAAGGCGCGAATTGCCACGCATGCTGGAGGCCATCGCCGACACCCATGTCGCGTTTATCGCCCATATCGGGGACATCAAGCATGGTCAGGCACGTTGCGACGACGCCGTATTCGCCGATCGCCAGCAACTGTTCAATGCCAGCCGCGTGCCCTTCGTCTTCGTTCCGGGGGACAACGAATGGACCGACTGCAGCCGCCTCTCGAATGGCTCCTACGATCCGCTGGAACGCCTTGCCACGCTGCGTTCCCTGTTCTGGCAACGCCCCGAGTCGCTCGGCCGGAAAACGCTCCCGCTCGAACGTCAGGCCGGCGCCTACCCGGAACATTCGCGCTTTCGCCTCGGGCCAGTCCTTTTCGTGACCCTCAACCTGCCGGGGCCGGACAACAACCACGGATGGCAGGACAACGCCGGCGACGAGTTCCTGGCGCGCAACCCGATCGTGCTGCAGTGGCTGACGGACAGCTTCGCCCGCGCCAGGCGGGACAAAATGGCGGGAATCGTCCTGCTGTTCCAGGCCAATCCCGGCTTCAGGCACTTGGCACAGGGCTTGCCGCATCGCGGCTTTCGCGAATTTCTGGAAACCGTCCGCCGGGAAACGCTCGCTTTTCCGGGTCAGGTGGTCGCTGTTCATGGCGATACCCACGCAAGCCGCATCGATCAACCGTTGCGCGACGGCACGGGCATTCGAATCGCCAACTTCACCCGCGTCGAAACCTTCGGCTATCCGTTGATGGGCTGGACGCGCGGGATCATCGACCCCGACTCACCCGCGCTGTTCCGCTTCGAAACTCATCCCTGGCCGCCCACGGCTCAGTGACAGGTTTCCCCGTCATCGTCCCCACCATGGACGTGACCGTGCTCAAGTTCCTCGGCGCTGGCCGGGCGGATTGCCGTCACCGTGCAGGTGAAGATCAGGGCCATACCGGCCAGCGGATGGTTGCCGTCGAGCACGACCTTGTCGTCGGCGATCTCGGTCACGCGGTAGATGACGAACTCGTCTTCCTCGCCTTCTTCGGGACCACCCTCGAACTGCATGCCGACTTCGAGTTCCTTGGGAAAATCCTTGCGCGGCTCGACCTGGACCATTTCGGCGTCGTAATCGCCAAAGGCCTCGTCCGGCTGCAACTTGACCTTGACCGATTCGCCGACCGTCTTGCCCTGCAGCGCTTCCTCGATCTTCGGGAAGATGTCCTCGTAACCGCCATGCAGATAGATGAGCGGCTCGCGCCCTTCGTCCACCACATCGCCATCGGGATCGGTGACGTGATAGTCGAGGGTGATCACGGAATTCCTGGCAACCTGCATGTTCATGAATTGAGTTCCTTGACGAGGCGCAACACTTCCAGTGCATGGCCCTTGTAACTGACGTTGTAAAGGGCGTGACGAATCACGCCGGCCTTGTCGATGATGAAGGTCGAGCGGACGATCCCAAATTTCCGGTGACCATCCACCTCCCGCGCCTGCCAGACGCCGTATTGCTTGCAGACAAGGCCCTCTGCATCCGACAGGAGTTCGGTGCCAATACCCTCCCTGTCGCGAAACTCGGCGTGTTTCAGGCATTCGTCGCGACTGATGCCAAAGAGTACGCAATTCTCCCGCTCGAACTCTTCTTCGTGATCGGAAAAATCGGTAGCCTCCTTCGTGCAGCCGGGTGTCCCGTCCTTGGGGTAGAAGAAAAGAACGATATGCTTTCCACCCTTGTAACGCGCGAGATCGATCCTGGCCATATCGGCATCCGGCAATGAAAACGCTGGCGCACAATCGCCAACCTTCAGCAGCATGTAGTTCTCCTTGAGCGCTCTGCGGGGTACTGCTGTGAGCGATTCTAGCGGAGGGACATGCTGGTGACTACTGCGGTTGACACCTTTATTTCGCCTATTTTCCCGGGAGCTTTTCCGGAATCTGAACAAATGTCTCGTCTTGGCGGATCATGCCAAGTTCGAATCGGGCGCGCTCCTCGATCGCGTCGTAGCCCTGCTTGAGATCGCGGACCTCGGCATCGAGGCCCGCATTCCTGATCTCCATCTTCCTGGTCACTTCCTTCTGCTGCTGCAATTGACGGTCGAATTCCCAGACTTTCAGCCAGCCTCCCTTACCCAGCCACAGCGGGTATTGCAGCATGGCGATCAGTGCGAGAAGGCCGACCGTCAGCCAGCGCATCGAGCGTCAGCGCAGGTTGTAGAAGGTCTCGCGACCGGGGTACGAGGCGGTATCGCCGAGATCTTCCTCGATGCGCAGCAACTGGTTGTACTTGGCGATGCGGTCGGAACGCGACAGCGACCCGGTCTTGATCTGCCCGGCGTTGAGACCGACGGCGATGTCGGCGATGGTGCTGTCCTCGGTTTCGCCGGAGCGATGCGAGATCACTGCGGTATAGCCGGCACGCTTGGCCATTTCGACGGCGGCGAAGGTTTCGGACAGCGTGCCGATCTGGTTGATCTTGATCAGGATCGAGTTGGCAATGCCCTGCTTGATACCTTCCTTGAAGATCCGGGTGTTGGTCACGAAGACATCGTCGCCGACGATCTGCACCGTCTTGCCCAGACGCTGGGTCAGCAGTTTCCAGCCGTCCCAGTCGCTCTCGGCCATACCATCCTCGATCGAAACGATCGGGAAGTGGTCGGCCAGATTGGCCAGGTAGTCGGTGAACTGGGAAGAAGTCAGCTGCAGGCCTTCCCCCGCCAGATGGTACTTGCCATCCTTGTAGAACTCCGAAGCGGCACAGTCGAGCGCCAGCAGGACATCCTGCCCCGCAACATACCCGGCCTTCTCGATGGCCTTCATGATGACTTCAAGCGCCTCGGCGTGGCTGCCAAGGTTGGGGGCGAAGCCACCCTCATCCCCAACGGCGGTCGAATGGCCCTTCTTGTCGAGCAGCTTCTTCAGCGCATGGAAAATCTCGGCGCCACAGCGCAGCGCCTCGCGGAAGGTGGAGGCGCCGACTGGCATGATCATGAATTCCTGGATATCCAGGCTGTTGTTGGCGTGCTCGCCGCCGTTGATTATGTTCATCATCGGCACCGGCATCTGCATCGGGCTCATACCGCCAAAGTAGCGGTAAAGCGGCAGGCCGGATTCCTCGGCGGCGGCCTTGGCGACGGCCATGGAGACCGCGAGGATGGCATTGGCGCCGAGGCGCGACTTGTTGTCGGTGCCGTCGAGATCGATCATCGTCTGATCGATGAAAGCCTGTTCCTGGGCGTCGAGGCCGATGATGGCTTCCGAGATTTCGGTATTGACGTTCTCGACTGCCTGCTGGACACCCTTGCCAAGATAGCGGCCAGCATCGGCATCGCGCAGTTCGATCGCTTCGCGGGAACCGGTGGAGGCACCGGACGGCACCGCGGCCCGGCCCATGACCCCGCTTTCCAGAAGCACATCGGCTTCGACGGTGGGGTTGCCCCGCGAATCGAGAATCTCGCGTGCCACAACATCAACGATTGAACTCATGTTTTTCCTTAATATTCAGGTAAATAAAACAATTATTTAAAGCACACTATAAATATTTAGCCGCTTGCTTCAGTTCCTCGAACCCAGCCGCCTTGACCGCCCTGTCGAGCGCGACCAGAGTCGTCAGCAGGGTTTCCATGCGATCGAGCGGCCAACTGTTCGGACCGTCCGACCAGGCCTTCTCCGGACACGGATGGGTTTCCATGAACAGCCCGGAAATGCCTACGGCGACCGCTGCCCGGGCCAGCACCGGAACGAATTCGCGCTGTCCTCCGGACGTCGTACCCTGCCCGCCCGGTAACTGCACGCTGTGAGTCGCATCGAAAACGACCGGACAGCCAGTCTCGCGCATGATTGCCAGGCTGCGCATGTCCGATACCAGGTTGTTGTAGCCGAAGCTGGCACCGCGCTCGCAAACCATCAGGTTGTCGGCGCCATTATTCACTTCGCGCGCCTTGTCGACAACATTCATCATGTCACCCGGCGCCAGGAACTGACCCTTCTTGATATTGACCGGCTTGCCGCAGGCGGCCACGGCATGAATGAAATCGGTCTGGCGACAGAGGAAAGCCGGGGTTTGCAGGACGTCGACCGCGGCGGCCACCGCCACAACATCGTCAATACTGTGCACATCAGTCAGCACCGGGACGCCAATCTGAGTCTGCACTTCGGAAAGAATGCGCAGGCCTGCCTCCAGCCCCAGGCCACGCGCCGACTTGCCGGAGCTACGGTTGGCCTTGTCGTACGACGCCTTGAAGATGTAATTCACGCCGAGCCGCGCGCAGACTTCCCTCATGGCGCCAGCGACATCCAGGCACAGTTGCAGAGACTCCGCCGTGCACGGGCCGGCTATCAGAAACATGGGCCGATCCAGCCCGGCCTCGAAACCACAAAGCTTCATTTTCCCCTGGCCTGCTGGTTGGCCAGCGCTGCCTTCACGTAAGAAGTGAATAGTGGGTGGCCCTGACGCGGGTTAGAGGTGAATTCCGGGTGGAACTGGCAGCCGACGAACCATGGATGGACCTCAGCGGGGAGTTCGACCATTTCGCAAAGACCAGTGCCTGGCGCCCGACCGGCCACCTTCAGACCCTTCTCTTCGAGTTGTCCCAACAGCGTGTTGTTAACCTCGTAACGATGACGGTGGCGCTCGGTTATTTCGGTCAGACCGTAGATTTCGCGGGCCAGAGAGCCTTCCGCCAGCGTACAGACCTGAGCGCCGAGACGCATGGTGCCGCCGAGGTCGGAATCCTCGCCGCGCTTCTCGACCTTTCCGGAGGCATCCAGCCATTCAGTAATCAGCCCAATCACGGGGTACGGCGTGTCCGGAACGAACTCGGTCGAATGGGCGCCCGCCATGCCGGCCACATCGCGGGCGAACTCGACGACTGCCAACTGCATGCCGAGACAGATGCCAAGGTAAGGCACCTTGTTCTCGCGGGCATAGCGGATCGCGGCGATCTTGCCTTCGGTACCGCGGCGACCGAAGCCACCAGGGACCAGGATGGCATCGACGTCCTTCAGGAGGCCACAGCCTTCCTTCTCAAGGCTTTCGGAATCGAGATATTCGATGACAACCTGGCAACGGGTGTGTATTCCTGCGTGCCTGATCGCCTCGATCAGCGACTTGTAGGATTCGGTCAGATCGACATACTTGCCAACGAAAGCGATCCTGACCTTGTATTGCGGATGTTCCAGCGCATCGATCAGCCTTTTCCAGACCGACAGGTCGGCAGCCTTCGCCAGGATGCCAAGCTTGTGGCAGACGATCTCGTCGATCATCTGCTCGTGCAGCATGGCCGGGATCTTGTAGATGGAGTCCGCGTCGAGACATTCGATGACCGCTTCCGGCATCACATTGCAGAACAGTGCGATCTTGCGCCGTTCCTCGACCGGGATCGAACGGTCGGCACGGCACAGCAGGATGTCCGGCTGGATGCCAATTTCGCGCAGCTCCTTGACCGAATGCTGGGTCGGCTTGGTCTTCAGCTCACCGGCGGTCGGAATGTACGGCAACAGCGTCAGGTGCATGTAGCAGACATTGTTGCGCCCCTCCTCGATCCCCATCTGGCGGATGGCTTCGAGGAACGGCAGCGATTCAATGTCACCGACCGTGCCGCCGACTTCGACGATTGCCACGTCCGCACCCTCCGCGCCAGCCTTGATCTTGCACTTGATTTCGTCGGTGATGTGCGGGATGACCTGGACCGTCTTACCGAGATACTCGCCACGCCTCTCCTTCCGGATTACCGTGTCATAGACTTGACCCGTCGTGAAGTTGTTGCGCCGGCTCATCTTGGCGCTGGTGAAGCGCTCGTAGTGGCCAAGGTCAAGGTCGGTCTCGGCGCCATCCTCGGTGACGAAAACCTCGCCGTGCTGGAAAGGACTCATCGTGCCCGGGTCGACGTTGATATAGGGGTCGAGCTTGATGTGGGTGACCCTGATGCTGCGCGATTCGAGAATGGCCCCCAGAGACGCGGCGGCGATACCCTTGCCCAGCGAGGACACGACACCGCCTGTAACGAATACGAATTTGGTCATGGAAAGACAGGCTGCGGGAAACTCGAATGATAGCCGAAAAGCTGCGAGATACCCTAGGAAAGCCCAGAACAAATAATCCTGTCACCAAGCATCTGCGAAGCTTTTCGGCTTTCCGCGGAAATCTTGCCAAGGCTGGACTACAGGCGACCCCCTGAAGCTCGACGCACTTGACTCGCTTTGCCGGCGCCGGGGTCAACGTCGCAGGAGTGACTCAGAACCCCAGACTCTCCAGCAGATCGTCGACCTGATCCTGGCTGGTCACCACATCGCTGCGCCCAGACGCATTCACGACCGGCCCGTTCAGAAGGCCGGCATCGATTTCGCCGCGCGCCTCGACCGGCACCATATCGACCAGCAAATGCACCAGTTGCTTTTCCATGTCCTGCGCCAGCGCGGTAATCTTCCTTATGACCTGTCCGGTCAGATCCTGGAAGTCTTGCGCCATCATGATCTCAAGCAACTGGGCGTTGGTAGCGTGCGTCTGCACTGGCACGTCGTCGAGATAAGCGCGGGTGCCCGCCACCAACGCCTTGAATTCCTCCACGCTCAGCTTCTTGTCGTACAGCCTCTGCCACTGCTCGGAGAGACGCCCGGCTTCGTTACCCAGCCGATCCTGAATCGGCTGCGCGGCTTCGATCGCATTCAGCGCGCGGACCGCCGCCTGTTCTGTCATTTTGACCACATAGTCCAGACGGTCGCGCGCGTCGGGAATCGCGGATGCGGTCTTTTCCAGCAGTCGGTCGTAACCCAATTCGCGCAAAGCGTCGTGCAACGTGCGGGTCAGACTGCCAATGCGGCCCATGACATCGCCCGCAGCATACTCGGCACGCTCAGGTTCAGGCTCGGATGCCACAGAATTTTCGCGCGCACGGTTGTCCTGGATGATGCTGTCGAACAATGCCTCCAGATCCTCGGAGTCGGCTGATGTATTCGCGCTCATGGCTTCACCCCCCTTCCATCGACTTGAATATCTTGCTTAGCTTTTCATCAAGGGTCGCAGAGGTAAACGGCTTGACCACGTAGCCATTTGCGCCGGCTTGCGCAGCAGCGATGATGTTCTCCTTCTTCGCTTCCGCAGTCACCATCAGTACAGGCAGGCTCTTCAGTGCGGCATCCGCACGGATATTGCGCAGCAAATCGATACCGGTCATATTGGGCATGTTCCAGTCGGAGATAACGAACTGGAAACCGCCACCGCGTAGCTTGCCAAGCGCGTCCACACCATCTTCGGCCTCATCAACATTGTTGAAGCCGAGTTCCTTCAGCAGGTTGCGTACGATCCTGCGCATCGTCGAGAAATCATCGACCACCAAGAACTTCATATTCGGGTCTGCCATCTATCGTCCTATTTAAGAGCGCCAAAGTCCGGACCGACCAAGCGGGGTTTCCCCGCCGTTCCTAGGCATATCGTCCGCAGCAACCAAATCTTGAACGCTATAGCCTCCCCGACGGCGCCAGTCCGGGCACCGCCTCGCTACGATACCAGTCTCGCCCGCTTTTTGCCAGCAGCGTCATCCGGTCTATGCGCTCCATGGCCTCTCTCTCTGGCAGTTTGAGGAATTCCTGAATCGCAGAATAGTCATACGGCGGTGACGCGGCGTTCCCGTCCTTGGCCGAATGGCGCGCGAGATCGACCGCCAGCACCACGTTGATAACGCGTTGGTTATTGGTGTGTGTTTCGTCCATCAGTGACCCAAGCAATCGCGGCAGCTGCCATTGCTTAATCAACACGCGTTGCAGATCCATCAAGGTAAGACCAAGCACGGCCCGCTGTGCCTCGCTGCTGCACAAAGAGGTATCCGACTCAAGGATTGCCTCAATCCGCAGCGCTAGCTCAGGTGCAAAACACCACAGCAGCATCTCCGCAATATCGTGCAGAAGGGCGGCGTTTGCCACTTCGTCAGGCTCGCTATCGTGGCGCAGCACGGCCCAGTCACGCGCGTATAGCGCTGCATGATATGCGCGATCGACAACCCGCATCACCCCTTCGAGCGCCCTCGGATTGCCTGCGAGAACGGATTCGACGGCTGGCAGGTCGCTAAACCGCGCGAAGAATGGCACCACTCCCAGCATCATCAGGGCATGATCGACGGTGGTAATTTCTCTCTGCTGGCCAGCCCTGCGCTGGGTTGCCAGGAAGCGCAGCAGGCACAGGGTGAACATGGGGTCGCGCAAAAGTACCCGCGAGATATCGCGTGCGAGCAGCCTTTGTTCGTTGTTGCGCAAACGCGAAAGCGCATCGATGGTATGCCACAGCACTGGTATCTGGACTGTGCTCAACGCGCTGGCCCACTCCGACTCGTCTTGCGGCATCACGGCGAAGGTCATCGGCTGACCATCACATGCGCCATAGCAGCAGCTTCGCGTCATTCGCCGCACCCAAGACGATGGTGCCGGTCGGGGACACACCGGGAATGTGAAAGCTGTTACTGACAAGCAGGCTCCCGGGCCGCATTTCGCGGCTGGCCTTGTCCCAGAGGCCGGGCATCGCCGCCGGTGACAAGTACGCATAGACGACATCGTAGTCGCCGAGGTCGAGTTCCAAAAAATCTCCCCAGCTTACGTGGCAGGCGCCTCCCCGCAGCACAATACGCAACCAGGCGAAAACAAATGGCAACGGCGCCAGCTCAATGCCGCAATAGCGGCCCGCCGGGCAGTCCCGGGCAAGCCGTTCAAGCATCCCGCCGAAACCGCACCCGAGATCGACGAAGGTGAAGCTGCGTCTCCGCGGCAACAAGTCAGCGACCGCCCGCGCTGCACTCTGACTGGACAGAAACAACGGCACTCGGGTACGGGACGTTCCCCAATATATGGAGGCAAGAAGACAGAAAGCGGAGAGTGGATACAACGGTGACAAACCAAGACCGAGCATCCACACCAGACCGGGAACAAAAAGGGCATGGATGGGAAGCCACCAGGGTTCCATGCCCAAGGTGCGCGCTAGACTCGCAGCGACCAACCCCTGCGCCAGCGCAACAACCATGGCACTTGTGTTGCCGTCAAAAACGTCCGGAATCGCGAGAATCAGCGCGAAAACGAGCAACGATCCACCAACTTGCGCGACTGCTGCACGCAGCAAGGGCACGCGCGCCGGATACGCGGCAACGGGTCCCGCTACGGCTGCGCTCACGCCCTCAAGGCTTGGTTGAGCCAGCATCGCTGGTTTCCTCGGCAACCGGGTCATTCTCCTCAGTGGCGACGGTTCCGCCATCCTTGCTCGCCGCCTCCTCGGTCTTCTTGTTCATGATAATGATGCTGATGCGGCGGTTGACCGCGTTCAGCGGATTCTCGGCGTCGAGCGGTACCGCCGATGATAGTCCAACCACCCTGACAATCCGCGATTCGTCGAGACCGCCTCCAATCAGCTCGCGACGGGCAGCATTTGATCTATCGGCCGACAGTTCCCAGTTGCTGTAGCCCTTGTTGCCTCCAGCATACGGCTGCGCATCAGTGTGTCCGGATATGCTGATACGGTTGGACACATCATTCAGCGACTTGCCAATTTCGCGCAGGATATCGCGGCTATATGACTGTAGCTGGGCGCTGCCGCTGGAAAACATTGGGCGGTTGAGTTCGTCAAGGATCTGGATGCGCAGCCCCTCGGTAGTGATGTCAAGCATCATCTGCTTGCGAAACTGCTGCAACGCCGCGTTGCCCTCAATGGCACGTTCGATACGGTTCTTCAATTCCCCCAGTTGGAGACGCTCCTTGCGCGCCCGCTCGGCCTCCGCCGCTTTGAGGTTGATGACCTTTTTTTCTTCGCGGATTTCACCCTGTTTGACCTGCCCTTCGGTCCGCGTAAGATCCTTGCCACCACCCTTGATCAGGCTGGAGCTGTCGCCACTGCCACTGCCGCCCCCCAATGCCACCTTGAGTGGCGTCTGGAAAAATTCGGAGATGCCCTTCAGATCGCCGCTGGTTGTCGATCCGAGCAACCACATGAGCAAGAAGAAGGCCATCATGGCCGTGACGAAGTCGGCGTAGGCAATCTTCCACGCGCCACCATGATGGCCATGTGCGCTTTTTTTTACGCGTTTTACGACGATCGGTCTCTGGGAGTCTTCGCTCATGCTGTCTCTCGTCACCGCGCCCGCGGGTTGACTAACGCGCCTTGCGCTGCTTCACTTCTTCCTCAAGTTCAGCGAAGGTAGGCCTTTCCGTCGAATACAAGACCTTGCGCCCGAATTCCACCGCGACCTGCGGCGCATAGCCGTTGAGGCTGGCCAGAAGGGTGACCTTGATACACTGGAACATTTTCGTCGATTCGGCGAGCTTGTGTTCAAGCAGCACCGACAGCGGACCGACGAAACCATACGACAACAAGATGCCGAGGAAGGTGCCAACCAGCGCAGCGCCGATCAGCTTTCCCAGTTCCGCTGGGGGTATCCCGACGGATTCCATGGTGTGCACCACGCCCATGACGGCGGCGACGATGCCAAATGCCGGCAAGGCATCGGCCGCTTTGGCCACCGCGTTGATCGGGATTTCACCTTCCACGTGATGTGTCTCTATCTCGTTGTCCATCAGATTCTCGATCTCAAAGGCGTTCAGACTGCCGCCGACCATGAGACGCAGGTAATCGGTCAGGAATTCAAGCACATGGTGGTCGGCGATAACCTTCGGGTACTTGGCAAAAAGCGGACTCTGGTCGGGTGCATCGACATCGGACTCGACCGACATCAACCCCTCCTTGCGTATCTTCGCGAGGATGTCGTACAGTAGCGAGAGAGTCTCGACATAAAGCGCCTTGCTGTAACGCGATCCGCCCATCACGCTCGGTAGCGCCTTGAGCGTTGCCTTGATCACCTTGATCGGGTTCGCGACCAGGAAGGCGCCTAAACCAGCGCCACCGATCATCAACAGTTCCACCGGTTGCACTAGTGAGCCAAGGTGGCCGCCGGCAAGGGCAAACCCGCCGAATACGGCTCCCAGAATCACGAGATAGCCAACGATCACCAGCACAAATTTCTTCCTTAATCCGCGGCGGGCACCTAATTATGCTCGAAAACCCCGATTCAGGTCTCAGAACAAGGTGCAGAGGAAATAACAGACGCGACCATGTCCGTCAGAGGGCGGCCAGTATATCTTGGGTTGCTTCAGAGGCCTGCTTCTTGGACTTTCCTGCCCGCGACGGCGGACGGCACAGGCCGCAAACGTAGTCACTGTTGATATCCTGGCGATGCGCGATGAAATGGCCACCGCAACGCGAACACAATACCGTTTCCAGCAGATTACCGAGGAAACGCAGCAATGTCCACGCCCTTGTCAGCGTCAGAATCGGTTCGAGGTTGCAGACCTGCACATGTTCAAGATAAAGGCGATAGCTCTTGATCAGGGCCTGCGCACCGCGCAGTTCAGTATGCGCGACCAAGTAATTGTAGATGTCGATGAACAGCGAAGAATGAACGTTTGGCTGCCAGATCAGGAACCAGTCAGCTGAGTACGGCAGCATTCCCTTTGGCGGGGATTCACCCTTGAGTTCCTTGTAAAGGTTGAGCAGGCGTTCCCGACTGAGACTGGTTTCCGTTTCCAGCACCTGCAAGCGAGCACCGAGTTCGATCAGTTCTGTCGCAAGCCTGATCTCGACACCTTCGGTCACGACGCTCTTGTTGCGCATCTGCTTAGCGACGCGACATCAGGCCAACTCTTCGAGCGGTTGCCCGCTAAGCAAGATCGCCGCATGCGACTGGGGCATCATGTTTTCGTTGCCGTGACTGGTCAGCAGACCCAGAATCAAGCGGTCATCAAAACGCATACGGCATAACAGCACGTTGGTACGGGCCATTCTCAGTACCTGGCCAGCGGTCAAATCAGCGAGAACATCGGCCAACTCCTGGCTCACCCCAAGGCGATAGACTGCTGCTGACTTGTCTTGGCGTATCATGTGCTGTGCAAGCATCAGGTAAGTAAGATTCAGATCCTTGATTGCTTCCAGCATGTCGGACGTGTTCATAGTTGTTTTCTCCGGTGGTTGCAATGTCTGCGCCGCCTTTGCGGCAGGCTCAAATACATTGTGGGCGTGATCCAGAAGGAACTGAATAGGAATTTGTCCGCTTTTTGGCTGCTCGACAAGCGAAATTTTGTGTAGGAAATTGTCCTACACGATGCCTTGTTTCGCGATACCTCACCAGCCTCTGTCCGTCATGGGCGTCACCGCCTATAATTGCGCCGAGACAGTTAGGGTAACTGCCCGCAACAACGATGCTGTTGGAGGGAACGATGACTTGGCAATTTGTGCTTTTTTACGTCGCCGCCATTGGGATACTGATTCTGCACTTCACGGGTTTCCTTGCACGGCACAACCTTGAATGGCTGGTTTTGGCGCTGGCTGCCGCCGTCTTCCCGGCGGTCATTTACCTCTAGCAGGCTTTCTTGCGATCAGGTCGATCAGCGCCGATCGACCTGAGTGTGCCCTCCCCTCCTCGATCAGATCGTCGTACTCGCGCAGCAGCACGATCTCCCAGTCGCAAAACACTTCCCGCAACAATGCCTCGGTATAGAGGTTTTCCACGGTTGACGGTCCACCGGTTCCATATTCCAGCTGTTTCGGGGTATAGCCCTGCAGAAAGAGCAAACCGCCCGGCCTGACCGCCTGCTTCATGCCTGCCAGCTGGCGCGGCCGCTCGTCCGGCCCGGCGAACTGAATGAAAATGCCGACCACGGCATCGAACGTTTCGTTCAGCCAGACCCAGTTGAAAATATCCGCCTGCACGGAGTCGACCGCGACATGCCTCGCCCGTGCCAGTTTGGCCGCCTTTTCCAATGCCACAGTGGAAATTTCCGTGGCCGTGACGGCGCAACCCTGTTCAGCCAGCCAGACCGAGTTGCACCCCTCGCCGTCGGCGACAGAAAGCACCGAGACGCCGTCACCGAAATTCGCTGCTTGCGCGGCCAGGAACTTGTTGGGGGCCGTTCCGAACAGATAGTCGTCACCCGCATCTCGGTAGCGAGCCGACCAGAAGGCTTCGTATTCGGGAAGGCTCACACGTGCTCGGCGATGAACTGCTTGATTGCGGCCGCGTCCGGTGCCATGACGACGACACGCTGCGGCAGGCTCTCGATCCCGGCGAGATCGGTCGGACGTACCGGCTCGGCTCCGAGCGCCTCGCGGATGGTTTCCTCAAACTTTGCGGGCTGGGCCGTTTCCAGGACGATCATCGGGATGCCCGGCAGGCGGTTTTCCAGCGCCACCTTCAGGCCGTCGGCGGTGTGTGTATCGAGCATGACGTTGTAGCGTCCCTGGGCGAAGCGGATGGTCTTGATGCGGTCGCTGTGCGTGCTCTTGCCCGAGACAAGACCGAAATCAGGCATTCTTTGCCAGTGGACCGTGCCAGACAGATCGAAGGCCTGACCCTGGTCGACCCTGGACCACAGTTCGCGCACCACCGTCGGGTCGCGTCCGACCAGATCGAAGACGAAACGCTCGAAGTTGGAGGCCTTGGAGATGTCCATCGACGGACTGGAGGTGACGCTGGTTTCGACAGAGGTCCGCGGACGGTACACCCCGGTCTTGAAGAACTCGTCGAGCACGTCATTTTCGTTGGTCGCCAGCACCAGCCTGGCAATCGGCAGCCCCATCTGACGGGCAATGTGGCCGGCGCAAATGTTGCCGAAGTTCCCCGACGGCACCGCAAAGGCCACCTGCTCATCATTCGATCGGGTGGCCAAGAAGTAGCCATGAAAATAATAGACGATCTGCGCAGCAACACGCGCCCAGTTGATCGAATTGACGGCGCCGATCTTGTACTTTTTCTTGAACTCGGCGTCGTTGGAAAGCGCCTTGACGATATCCTGCGCGTCGTCGAACATGCCGGTGATCGCGATGTTGAAGATGTTGGCGTCCTGCAGCGAATACATCTGGGCGCGCTGGAAGGCGCTCATCTTGCCATCCGGCGAGAGCATGAAGACCTTGACGTTGTGCTTGCCGCGCATCGCGTATTCGGCCGCCGAACCGGTGTCGCCGGACGTTGCACCAAGGATGTTGATGGCCTCGCCGCGCTGTTCGAGCACGTACTCGAAAAGGTTGCCCAGCAACTGCATGGCCATGTCCTTGAAGGCCAGCGTCGGGCCGTTGGACAGTTCCTGCGTATAGAGGCCGTCTTCGAGCCGGGTCAACGGCGTGATCCGGGTCGCGTCACCGCCATTGCGGGTATGGCAATAAACTTTTGCAGTATAGGTCTTGGCCACCAGCGCCCGCAGGTCGGCCGGCGGAATGTCGGTGATGAACCTAGAGAGGATCTCGTGGGCGAGGTCGGCATACGATAGATGGCGCCAGGCATCAAGTTCGCTGCGGCTGACCTGCGGATAGCGTTCCGGCAGGTAAAGCCCGCCATCCGGCGCGAGGCCTCCGAGGAGAATTTCGCAGAAGGGTTGGGGGACCGCATTGCCGCGGGTCGACATATAGCGCATGGCAAAAACCTGGAAGGCGAAGAACGGTGATTTTACCGCGTTGACCGGACCCGAAGGCAACCAGGCCGCGGCCATTGCATGAATGCTGTGCCAGACCGGGCGGTGGAGCGCAGCAGAGGTCGGCGCTAGCGGCGATAAGCCTGCGGAACGTGACGCCTTTCTTGCGAGGCGTTGAGCGGCAAGGATGGAAGGTGCCGCATTGGGGTTGTCAGAATTTCTGTGTGTGAGGCGTGAGGAGACTTTTCCACGGTGACGGCTGCCGAAGGTCCGTTCAGACTGTAGGCAGGCGGCGCGGTGGGAAAGTCGGGGGACATTCTAACCGCCGGCCGCTTCAAAGCGTTCGGCGTAGAGAATGGCAAATTGATTCATGGCCTCCTTCCAGTCCTTGGCCGCCCGCCCCCAATCCGCGGTGATGTTGCGCAAGGCCAGCCAGATCAGCTTGCTGGCGGCATCGTCGCTCGGGAATTGCCCGCGCGTCTTGATGATCTTGCGCAGCCGGGCGTTGATGCTCTCGATGGCATTGGTCGTGTCCCCCAAGGGGACTTCCTTCGGGGCGTAGATCACCCGGCGAATCGCCGGCGAGAAGGCGAAGAAGGGAATGACCCGGTCCCAGGCCCGACGCCAGGCAGCGGCCACGGTCGGGAATTTCTGTCCCCACGGCCCTTGGGTGAAGGCCTCCAGCTCGGCCAGCGCGGCTTCGGCGCTGGATGCCGTGTAGATCGGCCTGATCGCCGCCGCCAGCGCCTTACGCTCCTTCCAGCTGGCGTAATCGAGGCTGTTCCGGATCAGGTGCACGATGCAGGTTTGCAGCGTGGTGGCGGGAAAGACGGCGGCCAAAGCCTCGGGCATCCCCTTCAGGCCGTCGGTGACGGCGATCAGGATGTCGGCCACGCCGCGGGTCTTGAGATCGTTGAAGACCTTCATCCAGAACTTGGCGCCCTCGGTGTTCTCGATCCACAGCCCGAGGATGTCGCGCGTGCCGTCCGGCAGCACGCCCAGTGCCAGATAGATGGCCTTGTTGCGGACCACCGCATCCTCGCGAATCTTGACCCGCAGGGCATCGAAGAACACCACGGGATACATCGCTTCCAGCGGCCGCGATTGCCAGGCGGCGACCTCGGCCATCACCGCATCGGTGACCGAACTGATGAACTCGGGCGAGACCTCGGTGCCGTACTGCTCGGCCAGAAACCCCTGGATTTCGCGAATCGTCATGCCGCGCGCGTACATGGCGACGATCTTGTCGTCAAAACCGGTGAATCGGCGTTCGTGCTTGGGAATGAGCAGCGGCTCGAAACTGCCGGCCCGATCACGGGGCACGTCGATCTTCAGCGGCCCGTCCTCGGTCAGGATGGTCTTGCCGCTACGGCCGTTGCGGTGATTACCGAGGTCATCGGGCTTATCCGCACCCGGCGGGTAGCCCAGGTGATGGCTGCAGCGCTCAACGCCCGCTCGATCAGCGCCTTCTTGAACGCCATCGAGGCGGTATCGATCGCCTCGGCATCCATCGGGCCACTGACCATCTGGTCAATGAATTCCTTGGGGATGCTGGGCAGCACCGCTGCCCGTTGCTTCTTGCTCGTCTTGATCGGCATACATGCTCCTTCTCGCTGACATGTTATGCCTCACACACAAAATTTCGGACATGCTCTGCCGCATTGGACATTCACCCCTAACCCCGCGTTACCTCTTCCAGGCGTTGGTCGATCAGACCCTCCAGCCCCGACACCTCGTCCCACACCCGGGAGCGCCGGAAGGTCCGCTCGCGCACCCCATGCAGAATCGCCGCTTCCTCCTGGCTCAGCCGACCAGATTGCCACACGCCACAAGCGCCTTCAAATCGCATCTTCCGTGTCTCCTGTAACAGTTCCGTCCGCCTCATCCATCACCTCCTCAGGCTCAGAATGAAAACAGACAGACTACTTGTTCCCTAAAGAGACGCAGAAGGATGCAGTGTCCGCGACGATTGGATGCTAGTATCGGCATTGTCGCCGACAGGCTCGGCGTACCCAACAACCGTTCCGACATTCGGCACCTTGCCTTTGCCTTTCTCATGCTGCACATCTGCATGCTTAGAGTGCTAGGCACAACAACCGCTGGAACCTGATGCTGTGTCCACCTGGCAGGTGAGGAATGGCTGCTATGCTCGGCTGGCAGAGACTGTTTGGTGGTGGCCGTGAAATAGTGCATAGTCACTATTCAGACGCCTGTCTAGAATTACAATTGTCATTGTGACAATCCGGCCCGAAACAACTACTCGGAGAAACCCGACACTTGGTGCTTAGTCGGTAGTTCAATGTGGTTCCCTGCCGCCATAGGTTACAGGGTTGTTTTTCTAGTTCTGTGCCCAACATCGCGCACGGGAGAATTGCAAGAATGATTCGTCTCTTTAGCCACTGGTGTCATTGGCGCCCTCTTGCACAAGCACTGCTGGATTCCGCCTTCGTCATTGTCGGCATCGTCATCGCTCTGATGTGGAGTCGTCACGGCTTGCCAATTGACCACAAGCAGATCGTTGTCTTCTGCTTGCTTCTTATCGCCGTCGCCATGTCGATAAGCGCCCTGCTCGGCGTGTATCAACGCATCCATAGGAGAACCATCATCGACGGTCGAACTCAGGCACTCCTCGCTGTCTATCTGTCTTTCCCGATTGCGTACGCCCTCTATATTCTCCTGCCTCTGGCGCCGGCTAACCCCGAACTGGCCCAGCTTTCCGCCATGTCAGCCGTTTTTGGCCTTCTTGTATCCCGGATCAGCACCAATGCGACCAATGCCGGGACATCAAAGCACAGGATTCTGGTGTTCGGCACCGGTGCCAAGGCACTCGAAGTCAAGCGCACGCTAAGCAGATCCGACCCGGCTGCTGAGATTGTCGGCTTCTTCGCCGGTCCAAATGAAAACGACTCGATCCTTCCGCGCAACCAGATTCTGTCGCACTACAGAACTCTCACGGAAACGGCACTTGCGGCAAATGTTCAGGAAATCGTAGTCGCCTTAACCGAACGCCGTGGGGGCTCAATGCCACTGCGTGAATTGCTCGACTGCAAGTTGCGCGGTATCCGGGTTCTCGATCTGGCTAGCCATTTCGAAAAGACCCTTGGGCAAATTCGCCTCGATTCCCTGTATGCCGGATGGTTGATATTTGGCGAAGGCTTCAGCCAAGGATATTTCCGCTCCTTCATCAAGCGCGTTTCCGACATCTTTTTTTCCCTGATCCTGTTGGTCGTTGCGCTTCCAGTCATGATCATCACCGGGCTATTGATTGTCTTGGAAGATGGCCTCCCGATCTTCTACAGGCAGGAACGGGTTGGTCTCAACGGTCGACTCTTCAACGTGATCAAGTTCCGTAGTATGCGCTGCGATGCCGAGAAGGATGGCACGCCGGTCTGGGCCACAGCGGCCGATGATCGCGTAACCAAAGTTGGGAGGATCATCCGCAGACTACGCTTCGACGAACTGCCACAACTCTTTTGCGTCCTCAAGGGCGACATGAGCCTAGTGGGTCCCCGCCCCGAACGCCCGTTCTTTGCAGATCAGTTGACCAAGGATATTCCGTTCTACGCGGTCAGGCATAGTGTCAAGCCCGGGCTGACCGGCTGGGCCCAAGTTTGTTATCACTATGGCGCCACCATCGAAGATTCCGCTGAAAAACTGCAGTACGACTTGTACTATGTCAAGAATCATTCGCTATTCCTTGATCTGGTCGTCCTCTTCGAAACGGTCGGCGTCGTGATTACAGGCAGGGGTGCTCACTGAACCGGGCATTGAACCCAGGTTCCTTGCATCGGCCGTCGAAAGACTCATGGACCAACAAACGGCATTGCTGATCGCTTGGAGTATGGGCACTGCGGCAGCAGGCTACGGGCTGCTGGCGGCTTATCTCGTATCGCTGGGGCAAGAGTGGCATGCTAGCAAGCCAGCTCAGGCCATGCTGGCTGCGGTTGTTATGGCCACGCTCTGGGCAGTACTAGGTACGCTGTTTGCGCTGACCGGCAACACCCTCTACCTCTTGGCAGCTACTGCCATAGACATCCTGCGATACGGTGCATGGTACGTATTTCTGTTTCTTCTGCTATCGCCTGCCAATTCCGGCCAGCCTAGAGAGAGAGTATTCCCGGCATGGCTGATTCCGCTCTGCTTGGCGACAATTATCAGCGGTGTTGGACTCCATCTGGCGGCCTCGCTCCAACTGCCGCCAGCAGTGCAGTGGGGGCGCGCCCAACTGATCCAAGCGCTGCTGATGATCGTCTTGGCGCTTATTCTGCTCGAGCAACTCTTCCGGAACGTTACCGGTGATGCACGCTGGAACATTAAACCACTCTGCCTCGCGTTGCTCGGACAGTTCGGCTTCGACCTCTATCTCTATTCAGACGCACTGCTGTTCAATCATATCGATGCCGACGCCTATGCAATACGAGGATTCGTCCATGCGCTGATCGTTCCATTCCTTCTGGTGGCCACCATTCGTAGCCGCGACTGGACGGCAGGAATTCGGCTTTCGCAGAAGGCTGCGTTCCATACAGCGACACTCCTTGTCGCAGCCGCTTACCTGCTCTTCATGGCGGCCGTCGGCTATTATGTCCGCTTCTTTGGCGGGGAGTGGGGGCGTGCGCTGCAGTTGTCGCTCTTGTTCGTTTCGCTTTTGGTTCTTGGTGTATTGGTGTTTTCGGGATCAATGCGCGCCAAGCTGCGCGTCCTGGTAGTCAAACATTTTTTCAGCTATCGCTATGATTACCGCGAAGAATGGCTACGCTTCACCCAGACCCTGTCGGCGCAAGACTCTCCCCAAGCAATGGGCCAACAGGTTATCCGCGGCCTTGCGGACATGGTGGAAAGTCCGGCTGGCGGCCTTTGGCTCAGAGAGTCAGGACAGAGCAAGTTCAGCATGGTCGGACGCTGGAACATCCCGGCCAGTGATATTTGTGAAGACATTGATTCATCCCTTTGCCACTTCCTTGCCAGTAGCGGCTGGGTAATCAATCTCGAGGAGTATCGCGTCTCCCCGGGGCGTTATGTGGAACTGGAAATGCCGGAATGGATATATCGCATTCCCAATGCGTGGTTGATCATCCCGTTGATAATTAGTCATGAAATGACCGGTTTCGTGATCCTCGCAAGTGCGCGTACGCCTATCGATATCAATTGGGAAGTGAACGATCTGCTGCGCGCTGCCAGCTGTCAGGCAGCGGGATTCCTGTCGCGCATGCAAGCTACTGAGGCACTCCTCGAAGCCAAGAAATTCGATGCATTCAACAGGATGTCGGCATTTGTGGTGCATGATCTCAAGAACATCGTCACGCAACTCTCCTTGATGCTGCGCAATGCTGAACGCCACCGTGAAAACCCCGAATTCCAGCAGGATATGCTCATGACCGTCGAGCATTCTGTCGAACGCATGCGCCAGTTGATGATGCAACTCCGTGAAGGTGCGACGCCAACGGGAACTGCCTGTGGCGTAATGCTTCCCGATGTAATCGAACGCATTCGGCGGAGTAAAATAGAACAAGAGCAACCAATTGAAGTGACAATCAGCGAGCGCTTGGCAACACGTGGCCACGAGGAGCGATTGGAGCGAGTCATCGGCCACTTGGTCCAGAATGCGCTGGATGCAACGCCTGCAGTTGGCAGGGTATGGGTTTCCCTGAAGAAACGGGGTGACCGGGCGATCGTTGAAATCGGCGACACAGGGCATGGAATGAGCCAGGAATTCATCCGCGAACGTCTCTTCAAGCCCTTCCAGAGCACAAAAGAGGCAGGCATGGGCATCGGCGCCTATGAGAGCGCACAGTACATACGCGAATTGGGCGGCGAACTACAGGTTGAAAGCGAGGAAAACTTGGGAACGCGTGTGACGATGATTCTTCCATTGTTTGACGGGGGACCACGATCCGATCTCCACGAAACGGAGCAAGTGTGACTGGCGAAAAACTCCGACCCCTGCTGATTGTCGAAGACGACCCGGCGTTGCAAAAGCAGTTGCGCTGGTCATTCGACAAGTTTGAGGCGTTGACCGCAAGCGATCGGGAAAACGCCCTCGTCCAGCTCCATCGTCACAATCCGGCGGTCGTGACCATGGACCTTGGACTGCCACCCGATGCCGATTCGGTTTCCGAAGGCTTTCTGCTGCTTGAGCAGATCCTTGCGACGGCGCCTGACACGAAAGTCATCGTCCTTACAGGCCAGAACGACCAGGCAAACGCCTTGCGTGCCATTGCGCTGGGGGCCTACGACTTCTTCGCCAAGCCCTTCGAACCCGAGCTTCTGACACTGACGATCGACCGCGCCTTCCGGCTTTTCGACCTGCAGCAGGAGAACCGGCGTCTCCAGGCCTTGCAACATCCGGCCGCGCTCTCCGGCCTGCTGACTCGAGACAGTGAAATGCTACGCACCTGTCGAACAATCGAAAAGGTCGCAAACACCAATGCAACTGTTCTCCTGCTGGGCGAAAGCGGGACCGGCAAGGAGGTTCTGGCACGCGGGTTGCATGAAACGTCATCACGCAGGGCCGAACGTTTTGTGGCGATCAACTGCGCAGCAATCCCGGACAACCTACTCGAAAGCGAACTGTTCGGTTACGAAAAAGGCGCCTTTACCGGCGCCGCCAAGACCACCATCGGCAAAATCGAATGCGCAAACGGCGGGACGCTGATGCTGGACGAAATCGGCGACCTGCCTCACTCCTTGCAGGCCAAACTGCTGCGCTTCCTCCAGGAACGGGTCGTCGAAAGACTTGGCGGTCGTCACGAGATTCCGGTAGACGTTCGGATCGTTTGCGCAACTCATCAAGACTTGAAGGCTCTGATCAAGGATGGTCGTTTCCGCGAGGACCTTTATTATCGCCTGGCGGAAATCGTCGTAACAATTCCCCCACTTCGGGCGCGCGCAGGTGATGCCACCCTCCTTGCCCATGCCTTTGTGCAGCGCTTCGCAACGGAGCAGAACCGGGGCAACATGAACTTGGCAGATGATGCCATTCGCGCGATTGAAGCACATGCCTGGCCCGGAAACATTCGCGAACTGGAAAACTGCATTAAGCGCGCAGTCATCATGGCCGATGGGTGGCAAATCACGAGGGAGGACATCGGGCTTCAAACCGCCGACGACGAGAACGCCTACATTGACTTGCGTCAAGTTCGCGATGACGCTGAGCGAACTGCCGTGGCGACCGCACTCGGGCGGGCAAACGGGAACCTGGCGCGAGCGGCAGAGATGCTGGGAATCAGCCGCCCCACCCTTTACGACATCATGCATCGCATTGGATTACGATGACTTTAAAGCAAACAGGAAGAGAAACAATGAAAAGACCATTTGCACTTCGCTCTGCCACACTTACTGTCGCATTGCTCGCTGGGCTGTTGAGCGGTTGTGCCGGCGACAAGCCGGACACGCTGATTGCATCGGGCAAGGAATTTCTTGCAAAGAACGACAATAAGGCCGCCGTCATCCAGTTCAAGAACGCCCTTCAGCAGAATCCCAATCTGGGCGAAGCCCGTTTTCTTCTGGGTAAAGCCCTCCAGGAAAGCGGCGATCCGCGCGGCGCTGAGATCGAACTGCGCAAGGCATTTGATCTCAAATATGCTCCTGAGCAAACCATTCCCCTGCTTGCTCAATGCTTGCTCGCTCAGGGTCAGGCAAAGAAAGTGATCGATGAATTCTCTAGGACCGAGCTTTCGGGGGAGGCTGCCGCCAATCTGAAGACGACGCTGAACCAAGCTTATCGCACAGTGGGCAACCTTGAAGCTGCGAAGGCGGCGATAGCTGCCGCTCTGGCTACCAAGCCCGACTATGCCCCCGCACTGCTTGCCGATGCTCGCACCAAGGCTGCGGAAAAGGACTATCTCGGCGCGCTGTCGATCGTTGACGGCGTCCTGGAAAAAAAGCCCGGAGACGTCGAGGCGCTGATGCTGAAGGGTGCCCTGCTGGCGTCCAAGGGGGATGAGCAGGGTGCTGTGGAATTCTACAACAAGGCATTGGTGAGCAAACCAGACTATGTCCAGGCTCACGCGGCGATCTTCTATTCCTTGATGCAACGGGGATCCCTTGACGATGCTGCCCGGCAACTTGACGCAATGAAGAAGGTTGCCCCAAATAATCCCCAGACCCTGTTTGCAGAAGCCCAACTCGCTTATCAGCGCAAAGACTTCAAGACCAGTCGCGACCTTTCGCAACAATTGATCAAGATTGCGCCCGAAAATCCACCGTTCCTGCAACTGGCCGGCGCCGCAGAATATCAGTTGGGTTCGTACGCCAACGCTGAAACACTTCTTAACAAGGCACTGCAGCTGGCGCCTGAGATGCGGCTTGCCCGGACTATTCTGGTGACCAACTACCTGCGGTCCAACCAGCCTGCCAAGGCCATCAGCACGCTCCAGCCGGTACTCGACAAGATTGATAATGATCCGCCAATGCTCACGCTGGCAGGGCAAGCTTACTTGCAATCCGGACAGCCCAAGAAGGCGGAGGAGTACCTTGCCAAGGCGAGTCGACTCGATCCGGAGAATGCCGCTCGTCGTACGTCACTTGCAGTCGCGCACATGGCCCAGGGCGACGTGGCAACAGCCACGGCTGAACTGGAGCGCATATCCAGCGACGACAAGGGAATCACCGCGGACAGCGCGCTGATCGCCACCTACCTGCGACGGAACGAACTGGACAAGGCGCTTGCGGCGATTGACACCGTTCAGAAGAAACAGCCCGACAACCCGACTACGTATAACCTTCGCGGTCGCATCCTGCTCGCCAAGAAGGACCACGCCGGCGCCCGCAAGAGCTTTGAAAAGGCCGTAGCCTTGAATCCTTCCTACATGTCTGCAGTCGCCGGCCTCGCCTCGATGGACATGGCTGAGAACAAGCCTGACGACGCACGAAAGAGATTCGAAACAGTTCTCGCCAGCAATCCGACGAACAGCACGGCACTGCTCGCTTTGGCCAAGTTGACGTTGGCAACGGGCGGGAAGCCCGAGGATGCCCTCGCACTGATCACCAGGGCCGTGAGTGGAAATCCGTCGGAAGTCAGACCGCGACTCGCACTCATCGAGCTCCACCTGGCAAATAAGGAGCCCAAGAAGGCTGCTTCTGCAGCACAAGAGGCTCTTGCCACCATTCCGGACAAGCCCGAGCTGCTGAACGCTGCGGGTGCCGCACAGTACCTGTCCGGCGATGTCAATCAGGCGCTGGCCACCTATGCCAAATTGGCCACCCTGCAACCTGGCTCCCCGCTGGCACAAATGCGTATCGCAGAAATTCAGCTGGCTCAGAAAAATACCGACGAAGCCGCCAAGAGTCTGCGCAAGGCGCTGGAAATCAAGCCTGATCTGCTTGAAGCGCAGCGCGGCCTGATCCTTCTGGCTCTCGCCACCGGGAAGACTGCCGATGCATTGGCGATTGCCCGCAATGTTCAGAAGCAGCGCCCCAAGGAAGCCATCGGTTACCTGCTCGAAGGCGATGTTCGGGCCTCCGGAAAGCACTGGACGGAAGCCATTGCGGCATATCGCACCGGATTGAAGCAGACTCCCTCGACAGAACTGGCTGTCAGGCTTCACGATGCACTGTTGGTATCCGGAAACGCGACGGAAGCCGACAAGGCCGCGAATGAATGGCTCAAGGCACATCCGAAGGATGCCGCCTACCGCCTGCACCTTGGCGACATCGCCACGGCACGCAAGGACTATCCGGCAGCGGCGCAACACTACCGTTCGGTCGTCGACCAGCAACCGGAGAACGCGCTGGCGCTCAACAATCTTGCTTGGGCTGCCGGGCAGATGAAGTCGCCGAAGGCGATCGAGTACGCGGAAAGGGCAAACAAGGTCGCCCCCAACCAGCCGGCGTTCATGGATACGCTGGCCATGCTGATGGCTGACAAGGGCGACTCCGCCGGTGCGATAGCACTGCTGCGCAAGGCACTCGAAATCGCCCCGCAGGCCGCACCAGTCCGCCTTAACCTGGCCAGAGTCCTGATCAGTGCCGGCCGCAAGGACGAGGCGCGTAGCGAACTGGATGCCTTGGTGAAACTGGGCGACAAGTTCGCGGAGCAGCCTGAAGTCACGCGCTTGCAAAATTCGCTTTAAGTTCAAGATTCAATACAAGACGAGAAAGAATAATGAAAATAATTGCCGTGGTTGGACTGGGTTATGTGGGGCTTCCCTTGGCTGTCGAGTTTGGCAAGAAATTCCGCACGATCGGGGTCGACCTTTCTGCCGAAAAAATCGCCTGTTACAAGCAGCATTTCGACCCGACCGGCGAAGTCAATTCGGATGACCTGAAGGCTGCCACGCTGCTCGAAGTCGGCACCGATCCGGCGCTACTGCAAGAAGCCGACTTCGTGATCGTCGCGGTACCGACCCCGGTCGACGATGCGCATCAGCCGGATTTCAGTCCGCTGGTCAGTTCCTCACGCGCCGTCGGCAAGAACCTCAAACAGGGCGCCATCGTCGTGTACGAATCGACCGTTTATCCCGGGGCCACGGAAGAGGTCTGTATCCCCATACTCGAGCAGCACTCCGGGAAAAAATGGAAGACCGATTTCTTTGTCGGCTACTCCCCGGAACGCATCAATCCCGGTGACAAGGAACGTACCGTCACCAAGATCGTCAAGGTCGTCTCCGGCGACACACCCGAGACGCTGGCAACTGTCACCGAGATCTACGGCAGCGTGATCAAGGCGGGGGTTTTCCCGGCTTCCAGCATCAAGGTGGCGGAAGCCGCCAAGGTCATCGAGAACACGCAGCGCGATCTCAACATTGCCCTGATGAACGAACTGGCAATCATCTTCGACAAGATGGGCATCGACACCCTTGAAGTATTGCAGGCGGCTGGAACCAAGTGGAATTTCCTGCCCTTCCGTCCCGGCCTGGTCGGTGGCCACTGCATCGGTGTCGATCCCTACTATCTGACGCACAAGGCTCAGAAGCTGGGCTACCATCCAGAAGTAATCCTGGCTGGTCGCCGCATCAATGACGGGATGGGCAAGTTCGTTGCCGAACAGACAGTCAAGCAACTGGTTCGGAGAGGCCATCCGGTCAAAGACTGCCCGATCATCGTTCTCGGTCTTACCTTCAAAGAAGACTGTCCCGACCTGCGCAACTCCCGCGTCATCGACGTCATTCACGAGTTGGAATCGTATGGTGCCAAGGTCATCGTTCATGATCCAGTGGCGGACGCCAAGGAGGCGCATCACGAGTATGGCGTCAATCTGCTAGCCTGGGAGGAGCTGCCAAAGGCCGGAGCCATCGTTGCTGCGGTCAACCATCGAGAATTCAGGAATCGGCCAATTAGCGATTTTTTGTCTAAAATTGAGCAGGATGGCGTGATTACCGACGTGAAGAGCATGTTCGACGTGACGGCGTTTGCCGGGTCGGGCGTGGATCTCTGGCGTCTTTGAAGAAGGAGCCTCGCATGAAGCAGTCAACCTTCAATAAAACTCGCCCCAGGCCTTGGATGCTTTGCGCGCTGATTGCCACGATACCCTTCAGCGGACCGGCAAAGGCCGAAAGTGCCAAGAATCAGACAGCAGTTGCTCTTCGCATCGAAGCACGCGGCTACGAGATTGGAAATACCGCCACCCGCGACCCCGCCAAAGCGGTAAGGCTCTATTGTGAAGCGGCGCGTCTGGGCGATGTCGAGGCACAGTACAACCTCGGCTGGATGTACGCCAACGGGCGAGGCGTTCGGCGGGACGACGCGACCGCCGCCTACTTCTTCGCGATGGCCGCCAAGCAAGGAGATGCGGTCTCGCAGCGGATGCTGCGCCAGGTAGGCGATTCCGGCAGCACGGTGCCCGAATGCCTCTTCGACATTGATGGGCGCGACATGTTCGCGCGGGCTGCGCCGGATCGGCGCAAGGTCATGGAACTGGTCCTCAAACTGGCGCCCGAATATGGAGTGTACCCGCTGCTCGCCATGGCAGTCATCCGCGCCGAGTCCAACTTCAATCCCGGCGCTGTGTCACCCAAGAATGCGCAGGGCCTGATGCAACTCATCCCCCAGACCGCCGAGCGCTTCAACGTCAAGCAGCCATTTGATCCGGAGCAGAACATCCGTGGTGGCCTCTCCTACCTGCGCTGGCTGCTGGCCTACTTCAAGGGGGACGTCACACTGGTCGCCGCCGCCTACAATGCCGGAGAAGGGGCGGTGAACCGCCATGCCGGCATTCCGCCATACGCGGAAACGCAGGGCTACGTCAGGCGTATCCGTGAAATGTTCAAGCGCGATGACCATCCGTATGATCCAGCCGTGACCGATCCTTCACCGGATCTGGCAAGAATCGCCTCGCGCAGGCTGATGTGACCAACCGACCACGGCTTCATCCCGGGTTTCTGCCAGGGCTCCTGCTGTTGCTTTGGGTCGGAACGGTATCCGCCGAGATGGCCGAAACCATCCAGCGCATCAAGCCGTCGATCGTCGTCGTCGGCACCTACAAGAAAACCGACAGCCCGCAGTTCGTCATGCGCGGCACGGGCTTCGCAATCGGCAACGGCAATCTGATCGCAACAAACGCCCACGTCCTCCCGGACACCAGTAGCCCGGATGGCCCGGTACTGGCGATCCTTTCACGCAATGATCAGGGCCAGGCACAGGTTCGTCCAGCCCAAGTCTCCAAAAGAGATCGCGAGCACGATCTCGCCGTCCTGCGCATCGATGGCCCCCCCATCGGCGCCCTTCAGCTTCGCAACTCGGACACGGTACGTGAAGGACAACTGGTCGGATTTACCGGCTTCCCCATTGGCGGCGCGCTGGGATTCTCCCCGGTTACCCATCGCGGCATGGTCTCGTCCATAACGCCGATTGCCCTGCCCGGAGGCAACGCAAGGCAGATCAACGAGAAGCTCATTCGCCAGGTCAAGAGCGGCACATTCAACATCTTTCAGCTCGATGCCACCGCCTACCCCGGCAACAGCGGCAGCCCGGTTTTCGATGCGAGCTCTGGCGAAGTCATCGGCATCATCAACATGGTGTTCATCAAGAGCAGCAGGGAAGCAGCTTTGAGCCAGCCGTCCGGGATCAGCTACGCGATACCGGCGAATTACCTCGAGCAGCTGATCAACAAGTAATCCTGCGAACGTTGCGGCAGGAAAAATCAGCGGGCGCCGCCTTAGCGCGAGTCAGGCGAAAACTGCTTCCGAATCAAGTGCGGGATCAGCAGATGGACAGGCATCCGCAGATAATGGGAACGTACATACATCGCAAACTTCGCGACGTGCGTCAGGGGTGGCGTCTTGCTGTCGAATACGGCGCCGATGCTGCGCATGATCAGGGTGTCCATCAGTCGGACAAGCAGCATACCGGGACTGCCATGTTTATCTGCACAGTTTGAGGCTGCTTCGGGAAAAGGCGTATCAAGCAGCTTCGTGCAGTAGCGCAAGGCATAGAAGAGCGGGCGCGCCAAGTCTAGCTCGACGGCACGTTGCACCAAACGGTCAGGGAAACCAGTATCGGTGCCAAACTCCCTGATCAGGGAATCCATATCGACCAGATCACGCAACCCGTTCTCCAATTCCCCGTCATGAAACAGGTGTGTGGCACTGTGCAGGACCATGTCTGCAGGGCTCAGCACGAAGACACCTGCGTAGGATGGCAAGGCAACAACCGTCGCCCAAAGCTTATTGATATCCGGCTTGAGCGCTGCCGTCGGAGGAAGGATGGTGTGATGAACATCCAGGTTGGTGCCCCGTCCAAGGTGGCGCAAAGGGGGCAGTTCGTGCATCCATTGTCTGTAATAGCGCTGATCATAGGCGTCGAACTTGGTCGGCATCCAACCGTGCGCGACCAGTTCCCGCTCGGCAATTTCCAGTTGTCCGACAGGAACCATGATGTCTATATCTGATAGAAGCCGCCCTGGTGCCGGGGCCAATTCTCCGGCGATGTAGGCTGCGCCCTTGAGGAGGACAACCGGAACCCTCTGTTCTGCAAGCGCGCTCCGCACCTTGCGAACTTCCTGCAGTACGGATACCTGATTGCTCTCCGCGACACGCAACGCACTGGTCAGATGATGGCGAACCTTGGGCGGTAACTGTTCTACAAGCCCCCTGCCCTTGACAATGCAGGCAACACGACTCAGAAGATTCGCGCGACGCGCCGTGCGCAGTAGTCCTTCCCACTCGGTCGAAACAAACGTTGCGCAAGCGACATCCGGTTCGCACAAAAACCGCAGGAGTGGTTGCTCACCATAGCCGCTAGCCATCTTGGACAACAAGTTCCATCGTCTCGACAGCATCATCGAGGAATTCGTAGGTATAGGCATAACATCGACAGCGATTGATCGTATCAGCGAGGGCATTAAAGCCTGTGATGCCCAGCACATTGTAGTTGAAGCTGTTCTCCGCAACTTTCAGCAAAGTCTGGCCCTTGGGCAATTCACTCAGCGAACTTGCCACGCCTGCCTGCCAGCGGGGAAAAATCACGGCAGACGGGATCGACTGTCGTCCGCCAGCGGCGACGCTGGATACCGGGGGGCGCATATGCGCCACGCTGCCCTTGGCAGTTTCTTGTATCACGTCGCCAATGACCGCTTTTTCGGCGTACCTGCCGATGATATCGATCGACGCGTTCTTGAGGCTGACCGGCCTTGGAAATGGTGTGACGAGCCCGTTGGCAAGCGAGATCAGCGCCATTTCGTCGGACAACAGACGCCATCCGCAGTTGACCAGAGCGGCACACAGCGTGCTCTTGCCGCTGCCCGGAGAACCGGGAAAGATCAACGCCCGGCCGTGGCGCTCGACCACTGCCGCGTGGATCACAAGAAACTGATGCGCATTGTTGGCAATGACCCAGTTCAACCCCCATTCGAACATCGCAAATGCCTGCACCTGCGGCAAGGGCTTGAACGGCATCAGGCCGTCAAAGGAAAAATTGACCTGGGGCCTGAACCAGCGTCGGATCACGCTTGGCGGCGCCACTTCAACGCGGTAGTCAATGAAGCTGCCCACCGCACAAAGCTCATAGTCCCCATAGAAAAAGGCGACTGCCTTGGCAACCGATGACAACGGTGATTTCAGACAGATAGCGAAATCACCAATGGACAGAGCCACGCCCTCACCGCCAAGGCGAATCGCAAGTTCGGCCGCTGAGAGCGATGCGAGCTTCACTCCGTCGCTTCTTTGATTTCAAGCAGTTCCAACGATACAAAATTGCGCACCGTATCCACAACGTAGGGAAAGGTTTCGTCGTGACGTTCAACTGTCACAACCTCACGCAATTTGTCAGACAACTGCTGAAGGGATAGTGGACCGGAACTTGCCCACTCAAGAAGCAAGCCTGCAGGTTGCTCTATCAGGTGCGTTGTCGCCGAAGCAGCTTCAAAAGCAACGCACTGGTCAGCCCATGTCCGAAAATGCAACAGACATACTGAAGGCACTCTGACCAAGGATTCTGGCGACAATGATTCAACAGCTTGAATAATACCGACTACTCCAGCAAGATTCGGCCACTAAAGCACCGGACGAAACATACGCCGCAGTATAGCCGTTAGAGCGCGCCAGGGTCTATTGCCAAGTACTATCCAGGAAGGTGCTTAGGTCAAGATAGGGTGACGGCAAGGGGATTGACCCGTTGGCCAAACCAATCACCTGAGCGGTCGTAAGAATGTAAATGAAGGATCCGCCGGAGTTCTCGCTGAGTCTTGCATTCAGCCACGCCGTTAGAACATGCCGATCACGCTGATGGCTGGTATCAAGCAACACTTCTCGCAAGGTCTTGTTAGGTGGAGACTGCGTCAGCAAACCGGACGGCAAACTGCTCACTTTGCTCCCGCCTTCATAGCATTCCGCCCGATTTACATGCCCACAACTCGGCTTGTAGTTGCCGTAGGCGTATCCAGCCAAAGCCCAAGCCTGGGCATCCGGGATGCCTCTGATTGTTCCCCCTGGCTGCCCCCAGCCTCCCGGGCTCCAACCCTTGCTACAATTTCCCCGATTAGGATCGGAAAGGTTACCGGACAACATATTGGAGAGACATTGCGCCCCCAGCACCGGTTTGCTTACCAGGCTGATGACGATTGGCGCTGCTCCCAGGCCCAGACGCGAGAACCGCCGACGGGAACCGCTGATTCCTGAGTTCGCATCCGACGGGCTCAAACTGTCCACCTGACCGGTTTGAGTGTCTTCAAGATTATTGTTCACGGTTTCTTTTTTCATTTAGTCACTCCTTAGGCGGCAGGTTCAAGCCGACAATACATTACCGATACAAAAATCAAGCAAAAACCACGCCAAACTCACCATCCGTATGATTGTATTGATATTTGTTCTTAGTTATCCTGAATCTACCGATACAGCTACGCGAACATGTAAAGAAATCCGACACTTTTCCGGGGGCGTGTTGCAATGATAGCCAAGGCCACGGCATTGCAACAAGGAAATATGTCACGATTCCATTCTCGGGACCTCAGCCAAGAAAACCATTCGGGTTGCTCGCCTGCCAGCGCCACGAATCCGCGCACATCGTCGCGAGAGCCTTCCCGGCCGTCCAGCCGAGCAGTTCATCCGCAAGCGCCGGATCGGCATAACAGGCGGCCACATCGCCCGGCCTGCGGTCGACGACGCGAAATGGCACTTTTTGCCCACTTGCCCGCTCGAAGGCCCTGACCACCTCAAGCACACTATAGCCGCGACCGGTACCCAGATTGATCGGCACAGCACCCGCCAGGCGGCCCAGCGCATTGAGGGCGGCGAGGTGGCCACGGGCCAGATCGACAACATGGATGTAGTCGCGCACGCCGGTGCCGTCGGGCGTCGGGTAATCGCCACCAAAAACCGACAGCTCGGGGCGTCTGCCGACCGCCACCTGCGCGACAAACGGCATCAGGTTGTTCGGGATACCCTGCGGGTCCTCGCCGATCATGCCGCTCGAATGCGCGCCGACCGGGTTGAAATAGCGCAGCAGCGCCACCTTCCAGCGGGCGTCGGCCTGCGCCATGTCGCGCAACATGTCCTCGATCATCAGTTTCGTGCGGCCGTAGGGATTGGTCGCCTGCAGCGGAAAGTCCTCGCGGATCGGCACGCTGCGCGGATCGCCGTAGACGGTTGCTGACGAACTGAAGACCAGCCGGAAGACGCCCGCTGCGGCCATCGCTTCGAACAGGGTGAGTGACCCGGCGACATTGTTGTCGTAGTAGCGCAGGGGGTGCTCGACCGACTCGCCAACCGCCTTGAGGCCGGCGAAATGGATGACGGCGTCGACCGGATGGTCATTGAAAACCTGGCGCAAGCGACGCTTGTCGCGCACGTCGCCTTCAACGACCAGCGGGCGCCGGTCGGCGATGCGCTCGATGGCGTCGAGCACCCTGGGTGAACTGTTCGAAAAATTGTCGAATATCAGCAGATCAAGGTTCGCGGCCAGCATTTCGACCACGGTATGCGAACCGATGTATCCGGCGCCACCTGTGACAAGAATCATCTTTGTTCCCGCCCCTTCGGCGACTGACAAATGGAGTCCTCCGACCTGTCTCACCCCGGAAAGCCGTTCCGGAGCACTGTTCCAGGACAGAATGTGCCGCCATTATAAGAACAAAAACGCTTGTCGCCCCTCCGTGACGTGATCAATCATCACCGAGAAACGTGTGCGTGAGCTACCTCTCGCGGACCGGAAAGAAGATTTGCTGCGCAATCTTTTCGCGCAAGCGGGCGCGGGCGCGCTGGTCGTCCCAGCCCGTCACCGTCGAACCGTCGGCAAAGACCACGATCGGCGTCGCCAGACGACCTTGCCCGAAAAAGAAGCCGATGTCGCCAAGCATGTCGCGCGGGTAGGTGCATCCCGGCCGCGGCGGGCCGGCCGCGGGTTTGCCGAGCATTGCCGCCGACCACGCCTTGCCGGGATCGTTGCTGCAATACGCTGCGGCGGCGCGCTGGTAGCCCTCCTCCGCGAGGCCGACAGGCGCCACGTAGGCCGAGACGCCTTCCTGCTCGAGCGCCTCCTCGAGGCGACGGCAGAACGGACAGTCGGGCGCCGACCAGATCACAGCTACCGGCGGTTTGTTGCGCTTCACCAGAATCAGGCGCTCCAGTGGCAACTGTCCGACCCGCTCCTTCAGCCAGCGGATGCGGCCCTCGGGGCTGCTTTCAGTCGCCGAGCCGATGGTCCAGCCCGCTGCCCTGACATTTGCCGTCCACACCATGTCCTCGCGAAAATACGCCGAAGGCGCCCCGACCGCACCGGAGCGCACCGCGTAGTAGCCGGGAAACACCGTCGCCTCGACCCGATGCCCGGGCCGCAGCGGTTGGCCGGTTTCCTTCTCGAACGCCGCCTGCGCCCTGGGCACATCGGCCTTCCAGGCCCGGTCGGCGAACGCGCCGGGAATCGGCGCGAGCAGCAAGAAGACCGGGAGAACCAACCACTTGGAAAAGCCCATGCGCTCCCCTTTACACCATCCGGCCACGGAACCGAAGCCGGCCGAGCAGACAATAGCCGGCTGGCCGCCCGTCACAGCGGCTCTGACGAATTCCGCCCGGTAGCCGGCACAACAAAAAACGGCGGCCCGCAGGCCGCCGTTCCTAAACTGCGACCACGATGGTTCAGGCGGCCTTGCGACGACGGCTGGCGGCCAGACCAAACAGGCCAATGCCGAGCAGCGCCAGGGAAGCGGGTTCAGGCACGGTGGGCGGAATGACATTGCCGAAGCCGTCGAGATACACGTAACCGGCGTGGCCGCCGTACGGGCAGTCGGAAGCCAGCAGGGTCAGGGTGAAGTCATGACCGACCGCGCCGAGGGCGACGAGGTCGATGTTCTCGACGACCCAGCCGCTGGAGAACCAGTTCGAAAACTGCGTCCAGGTCACGCCGCTGGTACCGCCGCCGATCGAGCCGGCAGAGCTGTAGCCACGGCTGACAATGTCAGAGTTGGCAGTGTCATCACGCAGTGTCAGCGAGAAGTAGTCGGAGTCGGTCAGGGTATGGGAGGACTCGAGCACGGCATTCCACGCGAAGTAGATGTTGTTGTCCGTGTAGTTGGTCACCGACTGGCGAATGGTCGACACCGAATAGTTGTTGACGCTGTCGTTCACCCGAACAGAGTTGGTGCCGCCATAGACCCGGTTGGCACCGGTAATGGGGTCAGTACCGCCGGACATCACCGTGTTGTTGGCGGTGCCGCCATTGTAGGTCGCTGGATTGACAGGCGCGGCAGGGGATCCAAACCAAGTGCCACCGCCACCGGTCCAACCATTGAGGGTGCCGTCATCGAAACCACCGTTGACGAAGTTGTTCGCGAAGGCCGGCGCAGACGCCAGGGCTGCGATTGCCAGGAATAATGCAGTCTTTTTCATTCTTGCTCTCCATCAAGTAAGGAACGTGAAATGAGGCGTCTTCCAGATACTTTCGCCACGGCAAAATATAAGCGATATCCGTGCCAGATGAAAACATTCATTTTTAATCAATACGTTATATTCAGACACGCTTCTTTCTGACGCCCCAGTGTAAAAAAATTCGACACTGTCCGCCCCGCTGAATCCCGAAAACCAACCCGGCCACGGTCGGCACCGGCGTACTCGGCGCTCACAGGTTTGCGCTGTAGCCGAAATGGCCGGCGAAGGGCTGCAGCACGGGGAGCGCATCGGCAAAATAGGCCGAGTAACGCTGCCAGCGACCGCTGGCGTGAGCGTAGAGGGGCTGCACTACCTGATGGTAACTGGGTGTGTTGATCGTGCGCGTTTGCGCATGACCGATATGGTCGAGGACCGCCGGATCCCAGCCGACGCCGAGGAAATCGAGCAGCGCGCGAATCTGCGCCGCGGGGTCGGCGACCAGTTCTTCGTACTTGATGCCGTGCACCGGCAACGGCAGGGCGGCGGCGTAGCGCTGCCACAGGGTCATCACCTGCGCATAGACCTGCGCGGTCGACAGCATCGAGTGCATGCTTCTCATCGCTTCGTTGCGACCGAAATTCTGCATGAAACAGCTGAGGCAGCAGTCACAGGGATGGCGCAGCGCGAGGATGAACTTCGCTTGCGGAAACACGCGCCAGATCAGCGGGACCCAGACAATGTTGAGTGGCAGCTTGTCGATCAGCAGCGTGCCCGGCGCCCGTTGCAGGTAAGGGGCGAGCTCCTCGAAATAGCCGGCACGCAGCGCGGTGATCTCTCCGGTTTCCAGATCGTGGAGCGGCCGGGCCCTGCCGGCGGTCATGTCGAGAAAGCGCTGCCCCATGCGCGGGACCATCGGTCTCTCTTCGACAGCCTGCAAAGCCGGATGTGCGTCGAGCATCTGTTCGAGCAGGGTCGTCCCGGAGCGCGGGAAACCGATCAGGAAGACCGGGGTATCGCTGGCCGAGTCGGCCGGCGTGGGCGGACAATGGTCGAGTTCGGGCAGCAATTGTTCGGCGATCCGGCACAGGCGTTCCGGATAGGTCTGCGGACCGCGCGCCAGCGCCTCTTTTGCCGTGACAAACAGCGGCCAGGCCAGGTCGACCGCATCCTGCCGGTCGTGGATCTGGCCCAGCAGCGTGCACAGCTCCTGATGTTGAGTGGCGTCGCAGCGCAGACCGCACGCTTGCTCAAGAAAGGCGATGGCGGCCGGCAGATCCTTGCGGCGGCGGGCCAGCCTGGCCGCCACCAGGAGTAGCCCGACGTGATCCACCTGCCGGGCAAGAACGAGCGCAAGCAATGCCTGCGCTTCGTCCACTCGCCCAGTCAGTTCGAGCACGTTGGCGTAGCTGGCCAGCGCGTCGAGCGAATCCGGCACAAGCGTGTGCGCCAAGGCATGCAGACGCAGCGCCTCGGCTTCATTGCCGGCCGCCAGTTCCAGCGCACCGAGATTGCACAGGACGTCCGTGGCGTCCGGACGGAGCTGCAGGGCGCGCTGGAACATCGCGCGCGCCTCATCTCTCGCGCCGATGGCAGTCAGCGCGCTTCCCAGGTCATTGAGCGCGGCAAACATTCCAGGTTGCACGGCGAGCGCCTGGCGCAGATAAGGGATCGCCTGGCTTTCCTGACCGAGCGCGATCAGCGCATTGCCTTTCAGGTAGAGAGCGCTGAACATCGCGGGATCAAGCCTCAGCGCGCGGTCGTAGGCGGCGATGCCATCTTCGGGCCGGCCCATGCAGTGCAGGGCCGCACCTTGCAAGTAGTGGGCCAGGGGCAGGCGGGGCGCGAGGGCCAGCGCGCGCTCGGCAGATGCCAGCGCCCTGACGTAGAGGCCGAGACGACGGGCGGTTTCGCTGTGCTTGCAGTGCGCTTCGACATGCATCCGGTCGCTGGCGCAGATCGAGGCATAAAGCGGCTCGGCGGCAGCGGCCTGGCCACTGATAGCCAGTGCGTCGGCCTTGCGCAGCCGCGCACCAATCAGCGGGTTGGGCTTGGCCATGGGCGCTCCAACTGTTCCCTGATGTGCCGCAGCAATCGCTCCAACGCCTCGTCGACCGTGCACGACGCCGTATCGATACGCAACTCCGGCGATGCGGGCGCCTCGTAGGGTGAGTCGATTCCGGTAAATTGCGGAATCTCACCCCGCCGGGCACGGGCATAGAGTCCCTTGGGATCGCGCTGTTCGGCGACGGCCAGCGGCGTGTCGAGAAACACTTCGCTGAACTGCCCGGCGGCAAAGAGGGCGCGGGCGGCATCACGGTCGCGACGGAACGGGGAAATGAAGGCGACCAGCACGACCAGTCCGGCATCCGCCATGAGGCGAGCGACCTCGGCCGCACGGCGAATGTTCTCGCTACGATCGGCGTCCGAAAACCCCAGGTCACGATTGAGGCCGGCCCGCAACAGATCACCGTCCAGCACGAAACTGCGGATGCCTTGCGCGTGCAGGCGTCGATCGAGCAGATTGGCCAGAGTCGACTTGCCGACGCCCGACAGCCCGGTAAACCAGATGACGTGGGAACGTTGCGCCATCAGGCTGGCATGTTCATCGGGTTGGGTGTTCTTGTCTTCCTTGGCGATCTGCGAATTCCATTGACGAGATGGCATTCTGTCACAAACGACGCGATCCACCTTGGGCGAGCGAGGTACCCGAACTGATCGCACCCTGCAAACTGACTGCACTGTTGATCTTGTTGGCGTGCCCGGAGGGACTCGAACCCCCGACCTGCTGCTTAGAAGGCAGCTGCTCTATC
>JBEOKN010000081.1:0-31856 GCA_040275885.1 Azonexus sp.
ACGCCGGAGGGACGGCGGGAACTTGAAACCCTGCTGATCGACATGCGCGCCTAAGTCCGCCAAGGACTCGTCCCCAGGAATCCTTTACGACATCTTTACGCCGGCATCGCCACAATCGTCAGCATTTTTACACCCGGCGGCTTAGGCTACGTCCATCAGGTTTCTGGACATGAACGATGCAAATCGAAGGCTCTCCGGCTGTTCAATTCACGGAACGCTTCAAGCCCTGGCAGCGGGTCGGGCTGACCATTCTGGCTTGTTGCAGCACGACGCTGCTGGCCACCCCGCTGCTCGGCCATCTCGATCTGGCGAATATCGTGATGCTCTTTCTGCTCACGGTCCTGCTTATCGCGGTCATCCTCGGGCGCACTGCCGCGGTGCTGGCGGCTGTCCTGAGCGTCCTGCTGTTCGACATCTTCTTCGTGCCGCCGCGTTTTTCGCTGGCCGTCGAAAACCTCCAGTACCTGGTGACTTTTGCCGTGATGCTCGTGACCGGCCTGATTGCCGGGCAACTGGCCGCCAGCCTCAAGCAGAAGGCGCGGGAAGCACAGATCCGTGAGCAACGAACCCGGGCCCTCTACGAAGTCGCACGCCAGCTTGCCGGGGCGCTGACAGTGGAGCAGGCGATCGATACTGCCCGGCAATTCGTCCACGACCAGTTGAATGCCGAGGGCGTCGTGCTCCTGCCGGACGACCCGTCGCCCGGTGCGGCCGGCGGCCCGGAAAAGGCGGCTTGCCGGACCGAAGCGCATCTGGTCAAGGTGGTCTTGAACAGCGGCCAGTTCGTGCGCGTCGACGAGTTGCCCGGCAGCGGCGACGCCTCGCTCTACCTTCCGCTGCGAGCCTCCATGCGCGTTCGCGGCGTTCTCGCGGTAGCCTTCCCGGACAATCCGCAGGAATTGGCGCCGGAAAACCAGGCGTACCTCGAAGCCCTGGCATCGCTGATCGCGATTGCCGTCGAGCGCCTGCATTACGTCGAGGTGGCCCATGCGTCGCAACTCGACACGGTTTCCGAACGCCTGCGCAGCTCGATCCTTTCGGCGCTCTCGCATGACTTGCGGACGCCCCTGACGGCCCTCGTCGGTCTGGCCGACTCGCTTTTCCTGATCAAGCCGGGCCTGCCGCCCGCCGGGCTCGAAACTGCCCAGGCGATGCACGAACAGGCAGCCCGCCTGGCCGGGCTGGTCGGCAATCTGCTCGACATGGCCCGCCTCAACGCCGGCAATGTCACCCTGCGCCGCGAATGGCAACCGCTGGAAGAGGTCATCGGGGCCAGCATCAAGCTGCTCGGCAGTGCGCTGAGTACCCATCCGGTCCGTGTCGCGCTGCCGGCCGATCTGCCGCTGCTGGAGTTCGACGCGGTCCTGCTCGAACGTGTCTTCTGCAACCTGTTGGAGAATGCCGCCAAGTATTCGCCGGACGGGGCGAAGATCGAGATTGCCGCGCGGCCACTGGGAACTCTCGTCGAGATCAGCGTCTGCGACCATGGCACCGGCTTTCCAGGTGGAAGCAAGGACAAACTGTTCGCCATGTTCGTGCGCGGGGAAGCCGAATCGGCCAAGCCCGGCACCGGTCTCGGCCTGGCGATCTGCCGTGCCATTGTCGAAGCGCATGGCGGGACAATCATGGCGGAAAACCGTGATGAGGGTGGCGCCTGTGTCCGCTTCACCCTGCCGATGGGTGCGCCGCCCGTACTGGAGGAGGAAGGCGCATGACCACTCCCGCGCCGAATGTCTTGCTGATCGAGGACGAGAAACAGATTCGTCGTTTCGTCAGAGTCGCCATCGAAGAGGAAGGCTGCCAGGTCACCGAAGCTGAAACCATGGCGCAGGGTCTGATCGAGGCCGGACTGCGCAAGCCGGATCTGCTGATTCTCGACCTGGGCCTGCCGGACGGCAACGGCATCGACCTGATCCGCGACCTGCGCGGCTGGTCCGATGTGCCCGTGCTCATCCTTTCTGCGCGCTCGCAGGAAAACGACAAGATCGACGCCCTGGATGCCGGCGCCGACGACTACCTGACCAAGCCGTTCAGCGTCGGCGAACTGCGCGCCCGGGTCCGCGCACTGTTGCGCCGGCGTGCACGCAGCGGGGAATCGGCGTCCCCGGTCGTCGAATTCGGGGATGTTGCGGTCGACCTCTCCCGGCGCCTGGTTTTCAGGGCGGGCGAGGAGGTCCACCTGACGCCCATCGAATACCGACTGCTGTCCACCTTGCTCGGACATCCAGGCAAGGTGATGACCCAGCGCAACCTGCTGCGCGAAATCTGGGGACCGTCCTACGTCGAAAGCAGCCACTACCTGCGCGTCTATGTCGGCCATCTGCGCCAGAAGCTGGAAGTCGACCCGACCCAGCCCAGGCATTTTCTGACGGAAACCGGCGTCGGTTACCGTTTTCAGCCGTAAAGGAAGTTCCATGCAAGCCCAAGGCAACAAACGTCTCGCCACGCTCACCCTGGCCGCCCTCGGCGTGGTCTATGGCGACATCGGCACCAGCCCGCTCTACTCGATCAAGGAAGTGTTCGGTGGCGCCCATCATCCGGTGCCGATCAACCCCGACAACGTGCTCGGCATTCTTTCGCTCTTCTTCTGGTCGCTGATCATCGTCGTCACGCTGAAGTACGTGGCCTTCATCATGCGCGCCAACAACAAGGGCGAGGGCGGCATCATCGCCCTGATGACCCTGGCGCTGCACAACGGCAATCCGGCCTCCTGGCAGCAGAAGCTGCTGATCGTGCTGGGCCTGTTCGGGGCGGCGCTGTTCTATGGTGACGGCGTCATCACCCCGGCGATTTCCGTCCTCTCCGCCGTCGAAGGCCTGGAACTGATCACCCCCACATTCAAGCCCTACATCCTGCCGATCACGCTGGCCATCGTGGTCGGTCTCTTCCTCTTCCAGCGCAAGGGAACGGCCAGCGTCGGCGCCCTGTTCGGGCCGGTGATGGTGTTGTGGTTCGCGGTCCTCGCCTTGCTCGGCGTGACCGGCATCATGCAGAACCCGGCGGTGCTGGCTGCGGTCAACCCGCTGCACGGCTTCAATTTCCTGCTCGGCAATTCCCTGCTCGGCTTCTTCGCCATGGGGGCGGTGGTCTTATGCATTACCGGCGCGGAAGCGCTGTATGCGGATATGGGCCATTTCGGTGCACGCCCCATCCAGTACGCCTGGCTGGGTTACGTGCTGCCGGCACTGACCATCAACTACTTTGGTCAGGGTGCCCTGTTGCTGGCCGATCCGGCTGCCATCGAAAATCCCTTCTACCTGCTGGCCCCGGACTGGGCGCTCTATCCGCTGGTGATCCTGGCCACCATCGCGACCATCATCGCCTCGCAAGCGGTGATCTCCGGCGCCTTTTCGATCACCCAGCAGGCCATTCAGCTCGGCTACACCCCGCGTCTCGAGGTGCAGCACACCTCGGACCAGGAAATCGGGCAGATTTACCTCCCGGCCCTGAACTGGCTGCTGCTCATCTCGATCATCGCGGTGGTGATCGGTTTCGGCACTTCGTCCAATCTTGCCGCAGCGTACGGGATCGCGGTGACCGGGACAATGTTGATTACCAATATTTTGGCCGTTGCCGTTGCCATCCGCTTGTGGGCGTGGAGCCCGTGGCGCGCCGTGCTGGGCGCCCTGCCTTTCTTCTGTATCGACCTCGGCTTCTTCCTTGCCAATTCGGTCAAGATTCTAGATGGCGGCTGGTTCCCGCTGGCCTTCGGCGTGGCGATTTTCATCCTGCTGACGACCTGGAAGCGCGGGCGCGAACTGCTGCATGAGCGTCTTGCCGCGGATGCGCTGCAACTCAAGCCCTTTATTGCGGACATCGAGAGCAGCGGAACCGGCCGCGTTCCCGGCACGGCGATCTTCATGACCCCGGACCCGGATTCCGTACCGCATGCCATGCTGCACAGCCTCAAGCATTACAAGGCTTTGCACGAACAGGTCATCATCCTTAGCGTGAAGGTCTTCGATGTTCCCTATGTCCCCGACGTTGAGCGGGTGGACATGCATCGCCTGCCAGGCAACTTCGTGCAGATGGTCGTGCAGTACGGCTTCAAGGACGAGCCGGACATTCCCGCAGCCCTTGCCCTGTGTGCTGATGCCGGACTCGACATCGACATGATGGATACCTCGTTCTTCCTCGGACGTGAAACCCTGATTCCCAAGCTCGGCTCGCAAATGGCTTACTGGCGCGCCGTGCTTTTCGTCGCCATGTTCCGCAATGCCAGCAGCGCGACCACCTTCTTCAAGATTCCCTCCAACCGGGTAGTCGAGCTGGGGTCGCAGATCGTCCTCTGACCGATCCGCCGTTTCCCGGCGCTCGCTGTGCTGCCGGCATTGGCTGCCGGAGCCCGGACAATGCCAGAGGAAGGATTTTGGGGATGAGCATCGCGTGAAATCCGCTGCAGCGACTTTGCATTGGTTTTCCGCAGGTGACCCGGGTTACGGGCAGATGCTAGAATTCAGCGCTCGCGTCGAATCAACGCCAACCACAGGAGGTATGAGATGCTGACCGCACTGGTCGTTGTATTCGTCATCGCCTATACCGCCATCGCGCTCGAGCACCCGCTCAAGATCAACAAGTCGGCCTCGGCCCTGATCGGCGCCGGGTTGCTGTGGACGATCTACGCGATGGCCACCGCCGATCACGATGTGGTCACGCACCAGCTTGGCGAGTCGCTGATGGGCACGGCGCAGATTACGTTCTTCCTGATGGGCGCGATGACCATCGTCGAGGTCGTCGATGCGCACAATGGCTTCGAGGTGATCACCAAGCGGATCAGGACGCAACAACTCTCCACCCTGATGTGGCTCGTCGGCTTCGTAACCTTCTTCCTGAGCGCGCTGCTCGACAACCTGACGACGACCATCGTCATGATCTCGCTGATGCGGAAGCTGCTGTCGAATCATGCCGACCGCCTGTTCTTTGCCGGCATCATCGTTATCGCCGCCAATTCCGGCGGCGCCTGGTCGCCGATCGGCGACGTGACGACGACGATGCTCTGGATCGGCGGCCAGATCACCTCGATGAACATCATCACTTCGGTATTCCCCGCGGCTGCAGTCAGCCTGCTGGTGCCGCTGACCATCACCGCCTACGTGCTGCGCGGCCGGCCGGTGATTTCGCCAGAGCACCTCGACATGGACCACGGCCTGAGGACCAGCGAGTTCGAGCGCAAGACGATGTTCTTCCTCGGCCTCGGCATCCTCGTTGCCGTGCCGGCATTCAAGACCATCACCCACCTGCCGCCCTTCCTCGGCATCCTGTTCGGCCTCGGCATCCTCTGGCTGGTCGGCGACCTGATCCACCGCAACAAGGAGGCCGAGTACAGGAACCACCTGACGCTGGCCCATGCGCTGTCCAAGATCGACATGAGTTCGCTGGTCTTCTTCATCGGCATCCTGCTCGCCGTCGCCACGCTCGAGCACACGCACATCCTGACCTCGCTCGCGCAGTGGCTCGACCAGAGCATCGGCCGGCTGGACGTCATCGTGCTGGTCATCGGCCTGGTCAGCGCGATCGTCGACAACGTGCCACTGGTCGCCGCATCGATGGGCATGTATGACCTCGCCAAGTATCCGACCGATCATTTCCTCTGGGAATTCCTTGCCTTTTGCGCCGGCACCGGCGGCTCGATCCTGATCATCGGCTCCGCCGCCGGCGTCGCGGCCATGGGCCTGGAGAAGATCGACTTCTTCTGGTACGTCAGGAAGATCAGCGGTCTCGCGCTGGTCGGCTATCTCGCCGGCGCCGGCGTCTATGTCCTGCAGTACCAGTTGATGCACTGACCGCAACAAACGACCGAACGATGCCCAAGATCATGCGCCGCCTGCTCCCCCTCGCCCTGCTCGCCGCCGCCTGGCCGGTCTTCGCCGCCGGCTCCGGAGTGGTCGGCGAGAACCTGCTCTGGCTGGCCCTCATCATTCTCGCCGCCCGCCTGTTCGCGCCGGTGGCACAGCGCGTCGGCTTCCCGGCGGTGCTCGGCGAACTGCTGCTCGGCGTCGTCCTCGGCAATCTCGGGTTGCTCGGCATTCACTACTTCGCGACCATCGCCAGGGATCCGATCATCATGTTCATGGCGGAACTGGGAGTCATCATCCTGCTCCTGCAGATCGGCCTCGAAACCCGGCTTGGCGATCTGGTCAGTGTCGGCGTCCGCGCCTCGATGGTCGGCGCGGTCGGCATCATCGTTCCCTTCATGCTCGGCGCTTTCGTCGCCGGTCCCCTGCTGCTCAAGGGGCTGGATTTCAACGCCTACCTCTTTCTCGGCGCGACGCTGGCGGCCACCTCGGTCGGGATCACCGGCCGCGTCTTCCGCGACCTCGGCAAACTGAAGATGCCGGAAGCGCAGATCGTCCTCGGTGCCGCCGTCATCGACGACGTCCTCGGACTGGTCATCCTGGCCGTCGTTTCCAGCCTGGTGCAGGCCGGCACGGTAAGTCTCGTCGATGTCCTGCTGATCATCGCTAAGGCGGTGCTCTTCCTCGGCGGCTCGATCGCCATCGGCCGTGCGATGGCGCCGCATCTGCTGCGCCAGGCCTCGCGTCTCGACAGCAGCCATTCGATGCTCTTCTCGCTGGTGCTGGTCGCCGGCCTGTTCATGGCGTGGCTGGCCCACAAGATGGGCCTGGCGCCGATCATCGGCGCTTTCGCCGCCGGTCTGCTGTTCGAGCCGGTCTTCCTCAAGGAGTTCGAGACACCCAAGCTGGTGCAGGACATCGAACCGCTGCTGGCCGGCGACCCGCTGCACAAGCAGGAAGAAGTCCGTGCCGTCCTTAGACGCCACACCAGGCACCAGCATGAGCAGATGATCGAGCCGATCGGCTATTTCTTCGTCCCGGTCTTCTTCGTGCTGACCGGCATGCAGGTCGACCTGACCGCGCTGGCCGATCCCAAGGTCGTCATGATCGCGCTCGGCATCACGGTCGCTGCGGTTGTCGGCAAACTGGTCGCCGGTTTCGCCGCCGGCAAGGGCAAGAATCCGTGGCTGGTCGGCTGGGGCATGGTGCCGCGCGGCGAGGTCGGGCTGATCTTCGCGATGGTCGGCAAGAACCTCGGCGTGATGAGCGAGGCGATGTTCTCGGTCATCGTCATCATGGTCATCCTGACCACGTTGCTGACACCGCCTATCCTGACCGTGCTGCTGCGCCGCCAGGAAACCTGAAGCGGTGCTCGACCTGACCGCCGAACAGAAGCGCCGGCGCTGGCTGGCGCTGGGTATCGTCGCGCTGGCCTACGTGCTGTCCTTCTTCCAGCGCTTCGCGCCCGCCGGCATCGCCCAGGATCTGGCAGTATCCTTCTCGACCTCGGCGGCTTCGCTCGGCGCCCTGGCGGCGACCTATTTCTACGTCTACACGCTGATGCAGATCCCCACCGGGATTCTCGCCGACACGCTCGGGCCGCGCCGGATCCTGGCGCTCGGCGGCGTCATCGGCGGCCTCGGCAGCTTCATGTTCGGGTTCGCCCCGTCGCTCGACTGGGCGCTGGCCGGGCGCACGCTGATCGGCCTCGGCGTTTCGGTGACCTTCATCGCCATGCTCAAGCTGGTCGCCGTCTGGTTCGAGGAAAGCCGCTTCGCCACCATGGTCGGCATCTGCATGCTGGTCGGCAACATGGGTTCGGTCCTTGCCGGCGCGCCGCTCTCGGGGTTGGCCCAGGCGACCGGCTGGCGCGGCGTGTTCATCGGCATCGGCGTCGTGTCGCTGGTGCTGGCGGTGGCCTGCTGGATCATCGTGCGCGACCGCCCGGATACCGGCAGTGCCGCGGCCGCCCCACGCTTCGACCGCACCGTCGTCCTTACCGGCTTGCTGGCCGTGCTGAAGAATCGCGCGACGTGGCCGGCGATCGTCGTCAATACCGGCATGGCCGGTGCCTTTTTCACCTTCGGCGGGCTATGGGCGACGCCCTATCTGGTGCAGGTGCACGGCATGGCGCGCGCGGTGGCGACAGCGCATCTCTCGCTGTGGTTCGGCGGCTTCGCCGTCGGCTGCTTTTTCATCGGCACGCTGTCCGACCGCATCGGCCGGCGCAAACCGGTGCTGATCGCCACCTCGCACGTCTATGCGGCGATCTGGCTGTCCTGGCTGTCCGGGGCGTCGATGCCGCCCTGGCTTTCGTATGCGCTGTTCGCCGTGATGGGGCTGGTCACCGCCGGCTTCAGCCTGACCTGGGCGTGCGCGAAGGAGGTGAATCCGCCGCTGCTGTCCGGCATGTCGACCAGCATCGCCAACATCGGCGGCTTCCTCGCCGGTGCGCTGCTGCAACCGCTGGTCGGCTGGGTGATGGATCTCGGCTGGAAGGGTCAGATGCTCAACGGCAGTCGCTTCTATGACCTCGACACCTGGCGCAACGGTGTCCTGGTCGTCGCGCTGTGCGCGCTGATGGGCGCCATCGGCTCCTGGTGGATCCACGAAACGCGCTGCCGCAACGTCTGGAAGCCCGCCTGACCCGGGCTTCGCATCATTTCTCGACGAAGGCGCGCTCGATCACGTAGTCGCCCAACTCCCCGGTGTAATGGCGGGCCACCTTGAAGCCACGGGCATCGAGCAGCGCCGCGGTGTCGGCCAGCATCGCCGGGCCGCCGCAGATCATCGCGCGATCGCTGGCCGGATCGAGCGGCGCTTCGCCGATGTCGGCGAACAGCTTGCCTGATTCGAGAAGCTCGGTCAGGCGCCCTTCGTTCTCGAAAGGCTCGCGCGTCACGGTCGGATAATAGACCAGCTTCTCGCGCGCCCATTCGCCAAAGAACTCGTGGTTGGTGATCTCGTGCTCGATGTACTCGCGGTAGGCAAGTTCGCTGGTCCAGCGCACACCATGGACCAGGATGACCTTGGCGAAGCGCTCGTAGGTTTCCGGATCGTGGATCAGGCTCATGAACGGCGCCAGTCCGGTGCCGGTTGCGAACATGAACAGCCGCGTGCCGGGCTTGAGGTCGCGCAGGACCAGCGTCCCCGTCGGCTTGCGGCTGACGATGACCTGATCGCCTGGCTGCAGGTGCTGCAAACGCGAGGTCAGCGGGCCGTTTGCGACCTTGATGCTGAAGAATTCCAGATGGTCCTCGTGATTGGCGCTGGCGATGCTGTAGGCGCGGGTCAGCGGGCGGCCGTTGACTTCGAGACCGACCATCAGGAACTGGCCGTTGGCAAAGCGCAGGCCCCTGTCGCGCGTCGTGCGGAACGAGAACAGGGTGTCGTTCCAGTGATGGACGGAAAGGACGGTTTCAGTGGCTAAAGTGGTCATGTGTGGCTCCGGTTTGGGCTCGGACCCGAACAGGCGACACAAGTTGCACAACGCGAGCAAAAATACTCACGACTTGCCTGCGTCCGGGTCGGCAGCCAAAGGGACTTGCACTGGCAGATTAAATTAGCGTATCCTTATAAACATGAAGACAAAGCTTGTATTTGCCCTTTTCTGGGCGTTGACCCTGGGGCCGGCGGTTGCTTCCAGGATCGCAAATGCGTACGCCGAAGGCCTGCCGACGGTCGTCGCCAAGCCGCACACGGTTGACCTGACTTTCTCGGCTGAAGCACTGGTCGAGGCCGTGCAGCAGACCACCGTCGGCGCCCAGATCGCCGGCCGCGTCCTCGACGTCAGAGCCGATGCCGGCCAGCCGGTCAGAAAGGGCGAGGTGTTGATGCGCATCGACGCCCGCGAGGCCGAAGAAGCGGCGCGCGCGGCTGAAGCGTTGTACACCAACGCCAAGGTCAATTACGAACGCACGCGGAGCCTCGTCGCGCAGAAGTTCATGAGTTCTGCCGCTCTCGACAAGGCGAAAGCCGATTTCGACGCCGCCGCCGCCAATCGCGCCGCCGCTGGCGCCAGCCAGAGCCACGCCATCATCGTCTCGCCGATGACCGGTATCGTTGCCCGCCGCCTTGCCGAACTCGGCGACATGACCACGCCGGGCAAGCCGCTTTTCGTCATCTACGAGCCCGGGAGCCTGCGCGTCACCGCCAGCGTCCCGCAATACCGCCTGAAGACCATGCGCAGCATCAAAGTAGCGCGCGTCGAGTTCCCTGAACTGGGCAAGTGGGTCGACGCGACGGCGGTGACCCTGCTGCCGACTGCTGATTCATCCACCCATGTCTCGCAGGTCCGTGTCGCCTTGCCACCGGTGGCGGAAGCAACGCCGGGCATGTTTGCGCGCGTCCACTTCGTCACCGGTCAGGCCGAGAGACTGACCGTGCCGGCGGGTGCCGTGCTGCGCCGCGGCGAGGTCGCCGCGGTCTACGTCATGGCCGTCGACAATCGCCTCAGCCTGCGCCAGTTGCGTCTCGGTGAGGTGGTTGGCCAGGGAGAAATCGAGGTGCTGGCCGGCCTGAGTGCCGGCGACAGGGTCGTCAGCGACCCGGTGAAGGCCGGGATTCAACTCAAGACGGGCCACTGAGCAAATGACCCGCGCAACCGGTTCGCTCGGTATCTCCGGGCGCATTGCCGCCGCCTTCCAGGCTTCGCGGATGACACCGCTGCTGGCGCTGGTTGCCTTCCTGATGGGGCTGTTCGCCGCACTTGTGACGCCGCGCGAGGAAGAGCCGCAGATCGACGTGACGATGGCCGATGTGCTGGTCGCCTTTCCTGGCGCTTCAGCCAAGGATGTCGAGAACCTCGTCGCCCGCCCGGCCGAGCAAGTGCTGTCGCGCATGCACGGTGTCGAGCACGTCTTTTCGATGTCACGGCCCGGCATGGCGGTCATCACGGTGCAGTTTGCGGTCGGCGTCAAGTACAACGACGCCGTCGTCCGCCTCTACGACACCGTGCATTCGCACCGCGACTGGCTGCCGCCCAACCTCGGCGTCCAGGAGCCGGTGGTCAAGCCGCGCGGCATCGACGACGTGCCGATCGTCGCCCTGACCTTGTGGACAAAGGATCCCGGGCGCTCGGCCTTCGATCTGCAGCAGGTGGCGCGCGCCGTCGAGATCGAACTCAAGCGCATCAAGGGCACGCGCGACGTATCGACCATCGGCGGCCCCGACCACGCCATCCGCGTGCTGATGGACGCCGAGCGGATGAATGCCTACGGCGTAACGCCGCAGGAACTCGCCGGCGCGCTGAAGGTGTCGAACGCGCTGCAATCTTCCGGCAGCCTGACCGCAGGCAACCGCGAAGTGCTGGTGCAGACCGGCACCTACCTCGAGTCGGCCAGCGATGTGAAACAACTGGTGGTTGCCGTGCGTGAGGGCAAACCGGTCTTCATGAACGATGTGGCGACGGTCGAGGACGGTCCGGACCAGCCCAGGACGTATGCCTGGTTCGGCAGCAAGGAGGGCGAATTACCGGCCGTCACCATGCAGATTTCCAAGCAGCCGGGCGTCAATGCTGCCGATGTGGCGACGGCTGCGGTCGACCGCATCGCCAGCCTGAAAAACGCGGTGATCCCGGAAGGCGTCGAAGTCACCGTCACCCGCAACTATGGCGAGAGCGCCACCGAAAAGGCGCAGAAGCTGATCGGCAAGCTGATCTTCGCCACCGCCTTCGTCGTGCTGCTCGTTTTCTTCGCCCTCGGCAAGCGGGAAGCGGTCATCGTCGGCGTCGCCGTGACCTTGACCCTCGCCGCCACGCTGTTCGCTTCCTGGGCCTGGGGCTTCACGCTGAACCGTGTGTCGCTGTTCGCGCTGATCTTCTCGATCGGTATCCTGGTCGATGATGCGATCGTCGTCGTCGAGAACATTCACCGCTGGCAGGGCCTGCATCCGGAAAAAAGCCTCCTCGAAATCATTCCGGGCGCGGTCGACGAAGTCGGCGGTCCGACGATCCTTGCCACGCTCACCGTCATCGCCGCGCTGCTGCCGATGGCCTTCGTTTCCGGCCTGATGGGGCCGTACATGAGCCCGATCCCGATCAACTCGTCGATGGGCATGGCGATTTCGCTGGCCGTCGCCTTTGTGGTAACACCGTGGCTGGCGGCGAAGCTGATAAAACCACATGACAGCGCCCAGGGCGCACTGCAAGCGTCGAAGCTGGACGCCACACTCGACACCACCTTCCGCAAGCTGCTGACGCCTTTCCTCGATCCGCTGAAGGGCGGCGCGGCACGGGTAAAGCTCGCCATCGCCGTCGTGCTGCTGATCCTCGGCTCGGTGTCGCTGGCTTATTTTCAGCTTGTCGTGCTGAAGATGCTGCCCTTCGACAACAAGAGCGAGTTCCAGGTAATCCTCGACATGCCGATCGGCACCCCGCTTGAGGAAACCGCCCGCGTCCTGCGCGAAATCGGCGGCGAACTGGCGCAGGTCGATGATGTGGTGAATTACCAGGCCTACGCCGGCACGGCGAGCCCGATCAACTTCAATGGGCTGGTCCGCCAGTACTACCTGCGCGCTGCGCCGGAAAAGGGCGACATCCAGGTCAACCTGGCCGACAAGCATCACCGTTCGCGTCAGAGCCACGAAATCGCCGTCTCGTTGCGCGAGCGCATCGCGGCCATCGGCAGGAAGAACGGCGGGGTGGCCAAGGTCGTCGAGGTGCCACCGGGGCCGCCGGTCATTTCACCGATCGTCGCCGAAATTTACGGGCCGGACATGCCGGGCCAGATGGCGGTCGGCAAGCAGGTCCGCAGCGCTTTCGAGGCCACGAAGGACATTGTCGCGGTCGACGACACTATCGAGGCCGATTCCAGAAAGTTCGTGTTGCATGTCCTGCAAAGCAAGGCCGCCCTCCTCGGCGTGGCCCAGAGCGACATCGTCGAAGTCGTTGGCATGGGACTCGCCGGACAGGACGTGACACCGGCACGCAATACCGACTCGAAGTTCGAGATCCCGGTGCGCGTGACCCTGCCGGCCGAGAAGCAGTCCAACCTGGATGCCCTGCTCAAGCTCCGCGTGCGTTCACGCGACGGCAATCTGGTGCCCGTTTCCGAGCTGGTCGAGGTGCGCGACGTGGCTCGTGAGAAGGCCATCTATCACAAGGATCTGTTGCCGGTGGTCTATGTCGTCGGCGACATGGGCGGCAAGCTCGACTCGCCGCTCTATGGCATGTTCGACATCCGCTCGCAGATCAGCGGCATGCCGCTCCGGGAAGGCGGCACGCTGGGCGAATGGTTCATCCGCCAGCCACCCGACCCCTACGCCGGTTACAGCGTCAAATGGGATGGCGAATGGCAGATCACCTATGAAACCTTTCGCGACATGGGCATCGCCTACGCGGTCGGGCTGATCCTGATCTACCTGCTGGTCGTCGCCCACTTCGGCAGCTATCTCGTGCCACTGATCATCATGGCACCGATCCCGCTGACCATCATCGGCGTCATGCCCGGCCACGCACTGTTCGGCGCGCAATACACCGCAACGTCGATGATCGGCATGATCGCGCTGGCCGGCATCATCGTCCGCAACTCGATCCTGCTCGTCGACTTCATCAGGCAGCAGGCGGCTGGAGGCATGCCCTTCCACGACGCGGTGATTCAATCGGCGGCGGTGCGCGCCAAGCCGATCGCCCTCACCGCGCTGGCTGCCATGCTCGGCGCGCTGTTCATCCTCGACGACCCGATCTTCAACGGGCTGGCCATCAGCCTGATCTTCGGCATCCTGGTCTCCACCCTGCTGACGCTGGTGGTGATCCCGGTGCTCTACTTCTCCGCTTTCAGAAAGGAACACCAGCAATGACCATCGAACGCATCATCCGCATCATGGCCGGCTTTTTCGTCCTGCTGTCCCTCGCCCTCGGCATTCCCGAGAGCCCTGTCTTCGTCTCGAAGTGGTTCCTCGCCTTCACCGCCTTCGTCGGCCTCAACCTGCTGCAAAGCGGTTTTACCGGCTTCTGCCCGCCGGAAAAGTTGCTGGCGAAGATGGGATTCAAGCGCGGCGATGGAGCCAGTTGCGGCACTTGAGCATCCGTCCCGGGGCGGTGCGTCCGGCGGCGAGCAGGGAAAGGCGGGTAGCCGCCTTTCCCTCTATTTGCGCCAGAAAGCCGGTGTGATGACCACCAGCAGGGTGAAGATCTCGAGGCGGCCAAGGAGCATGGCAATGGTGCACACCCAGGTCTGGAAGTCAGTCAGCCCGCCGAAGTTGTTCGCCGGCCCGACCTGACCCAGGCCAGGTCCGGTATTGTTGATGCTGGCGACCACAGCAGAAAAGGAAGTGATGATCTCGAGCCCGGAGAATGAAAGGGCCAGCGTCATCGAGACAATGCACACCATGTATACGAAGCCGAAGGCAAGTACCGCAAAGAGAATGTTGGGCGGTATGACTTCGTTGCCAATCTTCACCAAGTGCACCGCGTTCGGGTGCATGGCGCGCGTCAACTCCCTGTAGACCTGCTTGTAGAGCACAATCGCGCGGATCATCTTGATGCCGCCGCCGGTCGAACCGGCACTGGTTGCAAAGCTCGACAGAAACAGCATCCATAGGGGCGCGAACATTGGCCAGAGCGCGTAATCGGTATTGGCATAACCCGTGGTTGTGGCGATCGAGACGACGTTGAATGCCGAATAGCGCAGCGCCTCCGAGAAGGCCGGATAGACCTCATGGACATCGAGAAAGATGGCGATTCCGACAACGCTGCCAAGTGTCACCAGGAGGAAGGCCCCGGCTTCCGGATCGGTCACGTAGGGGCGTAGCGAGCGACCGGACAGGACCAGGTAATGGGTCGCGAAATTGCAGCCGGCTATCAGCATGAAGCCAATGCTGACCAGTTCGATCGCCGGTGAATCGAAGAACCCAAAGCTCGCGTCGTGGCTGGAGAAACCGCCGAGTCCCATGGTGCTGAACATGTGCATGATGGCATCGAGCCAAGTCATCCCGGCCCACCGGTAGCCAAGCATGCAGCAGATCGAGATCAGCGTATAGACCACCCACAGCCCCTTCGCAGCTTCGGCCATGCGCGGCGTCATCTTCGAATCCTTCATCGGTCCAGGCGCCTCGGCCTTGAACATCTGCCGGCCACCGATTCCCAGCAAGGGGAGAATCGCCACCGCCAGCACGATCAAGCCCATGCCGCCCAGCCAGACGAGTTGGCAACGCCAGAAATTGATCGAAACCGGGAGGTTGTCCAGTCCTTCGAAAACCGTCGCGCCTGTCGTGGTCAGTCCGGAAACCGCTTCAAAGTAGGCGTCGGTGAAGCTGGCATCGAGCTGGATCATCAGCGGCAATCCGGCATAGACCGGCAGCACCGTCCACACCAGCGCGACCATCAGGAAGCCGTCGCGTATCGTCAGGTCGCGCTTTTCCTTGCGCGTCGCGTACCACAGACCCAGGCCTGTACCGACCGTCAGCAGGAGCGCTTCGTCAAAAGCACTCTCGGCGCCATCATGCGTGGCCCAGGACAGCCCCCAGGGAACCAGCATGGTCAGGCCAAACATCAAGATCACCAAGGAGAGAACCCGAATTACCGGGTAATAGCGTCGCATGGCAATCTCTCAGAAAAAATGGAATCCGACCGCAAACATTTTCTCAACCTGCTTGACGACTCTCTTGTCGAGACAGAAGACAATCACGTGGTCTTCGGGCTGAATGACCACGTCCTTGTGGGCGATCACCACCCGGCCGGACTGTTTCTGCTTGGCCAGCCCAAGCAAGCCGACATCCTGGCTCTTGTCGAGATCACGCACGATTGCAGCAACGAAGGCGCCTGGTATCACCGGCAGTTCACCCACCCGACGGCCAACGACCTTCGAACTGTTGGCGTCACCGTGGGCAACGACCTCGAGCGCTTCGGCGGCGCCGCGGCGCAGACTATGGACCTGCGCCACGTCACCTCGACGGACATAGGTAAGGAGCCGACCGATCGAGATCTGCGCCGGGGAAATCGCGATGTCGATCGGCCCGCCCTGAACCAGCTCGGCGTAGGCGCGGCGATTGATAAGCGCCACCACCCGCTTGCAGCCCATACGCTTGGCGAGCGATCCTGCCATGATGTTGTCTTCGTCATCATTGGTCAGCGCCAGAAAGAGGTCCATCTCGTCGATCGCCTCCTGCTGCAACAACTCCTCGTCAGTGGCATCGCCCGACAGGATCAATGCTGACTTGAGGTTTGTGGCCACGAACTCGGCACGGCGTCGTTCGACCTCGATGACCTTGACCTGGCATTTGCTCTCGAGAGCCTGGGCAACGCGCAGGCCGATATTGCCGCCACCGGCAATCATTACCCGGCGAACGGGCTCGAGAGAGCGTCGCAACTCGCGCATCACGGCCCGGATGTGTTCCTCGGCCGCCAGCAGGAAGACTTCGTCGCCGTCTTCGATGACCGTCTCGCCGGTCGGCGTGATCGCGCCATCGCGGCGATAGATGGCGGCAATTCGCCCGTCGATCTCCGGTGGCAAGTGACTGCGCATTTCCTTGATCGGGCTGCCGACCAGCGGGCCGCCAGCATAGGCATGCACGCCGACCAGCACCAGGCGACCGCCAGCAAAATTCAGCACCTGCAAGGCTTCTGGGAAATCGACTAGACGCGCGATGTACTCGGTGATGACTTGTTCGGGACACAAGGCATAATCGACGGCAAAATTCTCCGTTGACAGCAGCTTTTCGCTGTCCAGGAAGTCGCGGGCGCGCAACCTGGCAATGCGCGCCGGAACGTTGAAGACGCTGTGCGCAACCTTGCACGCAACAAGATTGGTCTGATCGCTCTGGGTCACGGCAATCAACAGATCGGCATCGTCGAGACCGGCACTTGCCAATACCGACGGGTAGGCCGCGTTGCCGACCACCGTCTGCAGGTCGAGTCGATCGTGCAGCTGCGCCAAGCGTTCATGGTCGCTATCGACCACCGTAATGTCGTTGTTTTCGGAGACCAGGCTCTCAGCAACGCTGGCGCCGACCTGGCCAGCGCCAAGAATGACTATTCGCATTTTTCTTGTTCTCCCCTAGAAGCTGCCAGCCAAGCCTTATTCGCGTTCGGCGCCGCGCTTCGAAAGGCGACCAGACACACCGCAAGAAGGCACGAATTCGTTGTTATTACTGGCGGAAGCGGTGAGATTCGAACTCACGAAAGGTTTCCCTTTGCCGGTTTTCAAGACCGGTGCAATCGACCACTCTGCCACGCTTCCAACAAACAGCCCACTATCGATTTCTGGGCCAACGCATTCCACCATGCGCCGCAGCCAAAAAAAGCGGAGCAAAATCATAGCATGGCGCCGGGCAAAGCACTTGAAAAGCCAACGTGACGATCCACGATCTATTGAAACTTTTGGCCGGGTCCGTTAGTCTTAGCCCCTGTATCTATCCATGAAAGCGAGATTCTGAATGCAAACTGACTTCCAAGTCGCCGGTCAAGGTTCCGCGGAACTTGCCACCCAGCAGAACCGTGTCCTGCGCAATACCTACATGCTGCTCGGTTTGTCGATGGTGCCAACAGTCATCGGCGCCCTGGTCGGCATCCAGATGCAGTTCAGCTTCCTGGCGGGTAGCCCGTTCCTCGCCTTCATGCTGTTCCTCGGTATCGCCTGGGGCTTCATGTGGGGTATCGAGAAGAACAAGGAGAGCGGCCTCGGCGTTGCCTTGCTCCTCGGATTTACCTTCTTCATGGGCCTGATGCTGTCGCGCATCCTGCAGGTCGCTCTCGGGTTTTCCAACGGCGGGTCGATGATTGCGCTGGCGGCAGGCGGAACTGGCGCGATCTTCGCGACGATGGCGACCATCGCATCGGTCAGCAAGCGCGACTTCAGCGGGATGGGCAAGTTCCTGTTCGTCGGGATGATCGTCGTTTTGCTCGCCGCAGTCGCCAACATCTTCTTCCAGATTCCGGCGCTGTCGCTGACCATCGCCGCTGTCGTCGTGGTCCTGTTCTCGGCTTATATCCTCTACGACATCAGCCGCATCATCCAGGGCGGCGAAACCAATTACATTTCGGCGACGCTCGCGGTCTACCTCGACGTCTACAACGTTTTCGTCAGCCTGCTGCAGTTGATCATGGCCTTCACCGGCGACCGCGACTGAACTTCGTCTCTTACTAAAAAGGGCGGCCGCAGCCGCCCTTTTTTATGTCACCGGCCCCGCCGGTGACGGTATCCCCCGTGGACATTCCTTGTCAAAAACCGCGATCGACTCCACATGGCAGGTATGGGGAAACATGTTGACGACCCCGGCGGCCGTGAGGGAGTAACCCTTGACCTGAACCAGCACCGCAGCGTCGCGCGCCAGCGTCGCCGGATTGCAGGAAACATAGACGATGCGCCGCGGTTCCTTGCCTGAGAGCGCCTTGACCACCTCGATCGCACCCTCTCGCGGCGGGTCGATCAGCATCCTGTCGAAGTGCCCGAGCGCTGCCAGCGACTCGGGCGCTCTCGCGAACAGGTTTGCGGCCGCGAATTCGACACGACCGGCAAGCGCGTTGGCGACGGCATTTTCACGCCCGCGCTCGACCAGCGCCTGACTGCCTTCCAGGCCAACCACAGAAGCGCCCGAACAGGCAAGCGGCAGCGAGAAATTGCCCGAGCCGCAGAACAGATCAGCGATCCGCTCACCCGGCTGCGGGTCGAGCAGGCGCAGCGCCCGGCGCACCAGAACACGGTTGACCGCGTGGTTGACCTGGGTGAAATCGGTTGGCCGGAATTCGAATTCGAGGCCGAGTTCCGGCAGCAGATACGATAGACGGGGCCCGGGAACGGGGTAGAAACGATAGACGGAATCCGGGCCCTTGGGCTGCAGGTAAAAGACGACGCCATGCCGGTCGGCAAACCCTCGCAGGAGATCCTCATCTTTGCCTGTCAGCGGTTCGAGGATGCGGAGGAGCAGCGCGGTGCAATACTCACCTACAGCCACATCGATCTTCGGCAATCGTTCGGCAACAGACAGGGCAGCGACCAGTTCGCGCAGCGGCAGGAGCAGGTCGGAGACATGCGGCGGCAGCACGGCGCAGGAGCGCATATCGGCAATGTAGCTGCTGCGGCACTCGTGGAAGCCCACCAGCACGCCCCCCTTCGTCGGCACGTTGCGTACGCCAAGGCGAGCGCGGTGACGATAACCCCAGGGTGCGCCGTGAATCGGGGACAGGATCTGCCCGGCTCGAACACGGCCGAGCTGCGCCAGACTGTCTTCGAGGACGCGCTGCTTGGCCGCAATCTGTGCCGACTGCTCAAGGTGCTGCATGGCGCATCCGCCGCAGATCCCGAAGTAGTCGCAGCGTGGCTTGACACGGAACGGCGAACTGGAGCGCACGCCGACCAGATGCGCAATTTCAAAGTTGGGCTTTCTCCGGAAGCTGGCGTATTCTACAATTTCACCGGGAAGAGCGCCGTCGACGAAAACCTTCTTGCCCTCTGCGTAAGTGATTCCACGGGCTTCGTGGTCAAGGGACTCGATAACGCCGACCGGCATGAATACCTCCGGAAAAAGCAGAAATTTTACCAATGGTCTAAACTTCGAACCATGTCTCGCGAACTAATTACTTCCTGGAACGACTACCAGTCTGCGATCGATCGCATCCTGGCCCTCGCCTGCAAACAGGTATGGATCTATGACGAAGACCTCGGCATTCTGCACTTTGAGACCACTGAACGCATCGAAGCGCTCAAGAGGCCGCTCGTTTTGCTGCACCCGGATTGTCTGCGTATCGCCTTGCGCAATGCAGCGTCGCTACACCAACGGCAACCATTGATGCAGCGCTTGTTGACTACCTACAGTCACAACAGCGCGGCGCAGCAGACGCCAGAACATCTAGGGCACCTGCGCGATTCAATGATTCTTGTCGACGATGCCCATGCGCTGATCCGCTTTGATTGGGAACACCCCCGCAGCAAACTGCTGATCGACGAACCGGGTGAGGTCATGCCCTACCGACGTCGCTTTGCCCAGATCTGGGCCGAGGGCGGCATCCCGGCCAGTCCGACCACGCTCGGCCTTTGAATCACAAGAATGCGCGGTTGCGCGGCAGTTCGCGCGAAGATTCCAAAACTTGTTATAATTGTCGATGATCGCTTGAGCGACCATCTCTATTGTGCTTCACTTTTTCTTCTTGTCGATAAGGAAACCCCATGAATAAGTCCATTCTCGTTGCTGCCCTGCTTGCCGTTGCCCTCACCGCCTGTGGCAAGAAGGAAGAGCCGAAGGCTGCTGCGCCGGCTCCCGCCCCTGCTGCTGCCGCGCCGGCACCGGCTGCCGCTCCCGCTGCTGCTCCGCAGGCTGGCATGGCTGGTGCTGCCGCTCCTGCTCCGCAGGCTGGCATGGAAGCTCCCAAGGGCGACGCCGGCCAGGCTGGCGTTGCTGCTGCCCCGCAAGCCGGCATGGCAGCTCCGCAAGCTGGCATGGAAGCCAAGAAGTAATTCTCCGGTTTTCCGAAATGGCGGGGCTACGGCCCCGCTTTTTTGTTGACCGTCAGCTCAATTGCCGCCAGTCAAAACCAGCTTCCTGGCTGGCCACACTGACCCGCTCGGCAACATCGCCGAGTACTCCCGCAAGAGCACCGATTGCCAGCTCAGGAAGGTTGTTGCGTTCACTCAGATGTGCCGCAACGACATGTTGCAGCCTGCCACGATCGATATCCCGCAGCAGTCCGGCGGCCGCGTTGTTCTCCAGATGACCTAGGCGGCCCGCGATCCGACGTTGCAATGACAGCGGATAGTTCGACGCTGCCAGCAGCGCTGCATCATGATTACATTCGAGGATCAACCCGTCGACTCCTGACAACACGTCGCGCATGTGCTGGGTGACATCGCCAGCATCGGTCAGCAGCCCTAGTCGCCGGGCGCCGTCCGAGAATACATACTGGACCGGCTCCCTGGCATCATGCGGAACGGGATAGGGGTGGATCGCCAGCGCCTCGACCGCGAACGCCACATGGCTGTCGATGATCCGCACATCGGCGCCTGCACTCATCGAGGCACATGCAGCAAGTGTCCCGTGACTCAACCAGACAGGAAGCCGATGGCGCCGGGCAAACGGGAACACCCCGCAGATGTGGTCGCCATGTTCATGGGTGACCAGGATTCCAGCAAGCTGTGCCGGATCTCGATTCAAACGAGCAAGACGCCTGAGCGTCTCGCGTTGCCCGAAACCGCAATCAACCATCAGGCAGGTTGCGCCGCTTTCGACCAGCAGCGCATTGCCCGCGCTGCCGCTCCCCAGCGACGCGTAGCGGATCACTGCAACTGCTGGTAGAGCAGGCTCAGGATCTTTTTCGCGGTGTCCGACTTGTCGGTACCGCCCTCGCTCGAAAGAACCTGGACGACGCTGTTCTGTCCCGATTCGCTGACATGGATACGGTATTGCGGCTTGTTGCTGACCACCGGGTCGGAACTCTTCCAGAAGCTCAGTTTGTCGAGCCAGCCCGTGCTCTTCTTCAGGTTGGCATCCGGATCGACATAGCGGACGTAATAGAGACCTTTGGAGCGATCCCGGTCTTCCACCGTGAAACCGACCCGGTCAAGTGCCAACCCAACCCGCCGCCAGGCTCGGTCGAAGCGTTCGTAGACTTCCAGAGTGCCACCACCGTCGTTGCTGCTCGCCAGCTTGGCGCGCGGTTCGGCCTTGGCTGCGGCAACGCTGGCCTGGGCGCGCTCGTTGTCCGCTCCCAGACTGACCATCAGGCGCCGCAGCATTTCTGCTTCAAGCTCCGGATCCGCCGGGCGCGGCTGCCAACGGGTATCGTCCTTGGCAGAAGAGGTGTAGACCTCCTCCATACCGCGATGGCTGATGAAAAGGTCAGTGGTTCCCGGCTCTGCGCCTGGTTCGAAACGAGTACGGAATTTGTCCCTCTCACCCGTCGAGTAGAGCGAGTCGAGGAATTTCCCGAGCGTGTTGCGGATGAAGTCGTCGCCGATCTTGGCACGATTTTCGGCCCAATCGGTTTCCATCACACCCGCATCCGGGCGCTCGATAACGATGATGAAGCCGTTTTCCTGCCAGAAATCCTTGACCGGCCCCCACAGCTTGTCGGCCGGCACAGTGGCGACAAGCCAGCGCTGGTTGCCCGAACGCTCGACGCGAAGCTTTTCGACCTGCGGCAGAACCACCGAATTTTTCGCTTGGGCCGCCGGGGTGCGGTCGGCGGTATAGGCCGAGAAAGTCGCACTGCCCTTGCCTGCCCCATCGGGAACCGCATAGCGACTATCAGGCGACACCTGCGAGAGATCGGGCGGGACCTCAAGCGATGGCACCTTGCCTGCTGATTTGTACTCGATTTTCTTTGAGTCCGGAAGGACACTGCATCCGGCAGCGGCAACACCCAGCAACGCCAGAGCAAGCCAGGAAAGTCGATAGTTCATGTTTGCTCCGTCAGGCGATCAGGCCGGCATGGCGCATGGCGGCCAGAACCCGGGCATGGTTTGCTTCGGACAAGGGGGTCAGCGGCAGGCGGATGCCCCCCGGCATCAAGCCCAGTTGCTGGACAGCCCACTTCACCGGTATCGGATTGGCTTCACAGAACAGGTCGCGATGCAACCCAAGCAGTCGGAAGTGGATCTCGCGTGCCAGCCCGACATCACCAGCGGCCACCGCAGCACACATCTCGTGCATCAGGCGCGGCGCGACGTTGGCGGTGACCGAGATGTTGCCATGGTAGCCGAGCATGATCGACGCGACACAGGTCATGTCATCGCCACTGTAAAGGGCAAAGTCCTTGGGCGCGCGGGCGATCAGGTCACAGGCGCGGTCAAGGTTGCCGGTCGCGTCCTTGACACCGACGATGCCCGGCACCTGCGCCAGGCGCAGGACGGTGTCGTTGGCCATGTCCGCCACGGTACGGCCCGGAACGTTGTAGAGCAGGATCGGCAACTCGACAGCCTCGGCGATTGCCTTGAAATGGCGGTAAAGTCCTTCCTGCGTCGGCTTGTTGTAGTAGGGGACGACCGACAGCGCCATTGCGGCACCGGCCCTCTTGGCATACTCGGTCAACTCGATCGCTTCGTCGGTCGAGTTGGCGCCCGTACCTGCGATCACGGGAATCCGCCCGGCGGCGTGGTTGACCGTGACCCGGATCAATTCGCAGTGCTCCGCGACATCGACGGTCGGCGACTCGCCTGTGGTACCGACGACAACTATGGCGTCAGTGCCCTCACGCACATGCATATCGACCAGATTGCACAGGGAATTCAAATCGAGGCTGCCATCCTCGTGCATGGGCGTGACGATGGCGACAAGGGATCCGGTAATCATGGTCTGCAATTCAGCAAAAAGATAAGCTCACGATTGTAACTGAAGGGTCCCCATGGCGGAAAGACGCTTGGTAACAGATTGTTACTCCCGGGCGACCCAGCACAGCCGGCCGCGCCCGGCGATCATGCTGCCCTCGGCAAGATCCAGCGCCGGATGGCGATCCGTGCCAGCGGTCTGGAGTTGTCGTGCAAACTCGTCGAGGCGGACGGCAGCGGGCGCTTGCCAGCCCAGCTGACGCAAGCGGTAGCGCAGTAGATTCTTCAGGCGCGGCAGCGAAACCTCCCGCAAGCTCGACAACTTGAGGACATCGCCATCGGCAGCCGCAGCCCAGTCGAGGCGGGCCAGTTCACCCAGCAGGATATCTGCTTCGGCAAAATGAGCAGTTGCCTGCGCCAGATTCTTTTCGGCGGCCGGAAAACGTCCGGCAAGCGCGGTCAACACGTCGTGACGCAGGAAATTGCGCGCATGCAGTGTGTCCGTGTTGCTTTCATCGTCAATCCACACCAGCCGGCAGTCCCGGGCGTAAGTCTCGATTTCCCGACGCGCGACGTCAAGCAGCGGGCGCAGGATGCGCATTCGCCCCTGGAGCCTGTCGACCGGGATCGCTGCGGCACCGGCGACCCCGGTTCCACGCAAAAGGTTGAAGAGCAGCGTCTCCGCCTGATCTCCCTGATGATGTCCAAGCAGCAGCAGGTCGCCAGCCAACCGCGAGAAGACGCCATAGCGCACCGCCCGGGCAGCTGCCTCGAGCCCAAGATTACTCCGGCGGTCGACGTCAACGCGCTCGACCAAGAGTTCGACACCCAGACTTCGGCAAAGGTCAGCGCAGAAATCGGCCCAGCGATCGGCATTCGCCGACAGGCCGTGATGGACGTGCACGGCCCGCAGATGCCCACACGGATCAAGTGCAGCAAGAACATGCAGGAGGACGACCGAATCACAACCGCCCGAGAGTCCTACGCAAATGTTCTCGCCCGGCGTCGTGCGGGTTGCAAGAAACGCGGCAACCCTGGTCGGGAGGCTACTTTGCAGGCTGTTCCTTGAAGCGGCCATAGCTCATCAGGCGCTCATAGCGGGTCGCCAGCAATTCGGCAATGGACAGTGCGGAAACCTGCTTCAACGCATCCTGCAACGCCCTCTTGAGATTCTGCGCCATTGCGGCGTGGTCGCGATGCGCGCCACCCAGCGGCTCGTTGATGATCCTGTCGACCAACCCCAGCGTCTTCAGGCGCGGTGCGGTAATCCCCATCGTTTCAGCCGCCTCGGGCGCCTTGTCGGCACTCTTCCAGAGAATCGATGCGCAGCCCTCGGGAGAAATCACCGAGTAAGTCGAGTATTGCAGCATTTGCAGAACATCGCCGACCGCGATCGCCAGTGCACCGCCGGAGCCACCTTCACCGATAATGGTGACGATAACCGGCACCTTCAGTTCGGCCATGGCATAGAGGTTGCGGCCGATCGCCTCGGACTGGCCACGCTCCTCGGCATCGATACCTGGGTAGGCGCCCGGAGTGTCGATGAAGGTCAGCACCGGCAGGCCGAATTTCTCGGCCAGCTTCATCAGGCGTAGCGCCTTGCGATAGCCTTCGGGACGCGGCATGCCGAAATTGCGAAAGATCTTTTCCTTGGTATCGCGCCCCTTCTGGTGGCCGATCACCATGACCGGCTGACCGTTGAAACGTGCCAGGCCGCCGACCATTGCATGGTCGTCGGCAAAGGCGCGGTCACCGTGCAGCTCCTCGAAGTCGGTGAAGATCAGCGACACGTAATCCAGTGTGTAGGGGCGTTGCGGGTGACGCGCGACCTGGGAAATCTGCCACGGGGAAAGCTTGGCGTAAACGTCCTTGGTCAGTTGCTCGCTCTTCTTTTCCAGGCGCTCGATTTCCTCGGCAATATCGACGGCGGAATCGTCCTGGACAAAGCGTAATTCCTCGATCTTGGATTCGAGGTCGGCAATCAACTGTTCGAAGTCGAGGAAGGTTGTTTTCATGAACTGCCCGCTTTCTGAATTGGCGCGTATTTTACCCCAAAGCCCGAAACGCCCGGCTCAATACTCGACCGGCAGCGGATCCAGGCTGCGCCACAAGTGCCAGGTCGCGACCGAGCGCCAGGGCCGCCAGCGCTCGCCAAATTCGGCGAGCGCCTGACGTGGCTGCTTCTCGCCGGCAAAGTAGCGCTCGAAGACCGCCCGCTGCAGGCCGAGATCGTCAAGCGGGAAGACATCCGGACGCAGCTGGTTGAAGATCAGGAACATTTCGGCGGTCCATCGGCCGATGCCGCGCACGTCGGTGAGTGCGCCAATCAGCGCCTCGTCATCGAGCGCAGCCCAAGCGGATGGATCGAGCCTCCCGGCGACAAAATGCGCCGCCAGATCACGCACGTACTCACTCTTGCGCCGTGACAGGCCGCAACCGGCGAGACCTTCCTCGCCGGCGGCGAGAACAGCCCGTGGTGAAACGTCGGCAAGCGCTGCGACAAAGCGCCCCCACACCGCATCCGCCGCCTTCACCGAGATCTGCTGCCCGACAATCGATCGCGCCAGCGTGGCGAACGGGTCGCCGCGCGAAACGAGACCGAAGCCGGCATAGCGTTCGACCAGTTCGCCCATGCGCTCGTCACTCGCCGCCAGCTCGCGCGCGGCCTGCTGCCAGTACGGAGGAATCATCGCGGCCTCCGCGAAAATCGGCCGGAAAAAGGCGTCGACCGCGACAGCATCTCCTGTGATCCGATCAGCCGTATCGCCCGCTCAGGAAGGGGTTATGGCGCCGCTCTTCACCGAGGGTGGACATCGGGCCATGCCCGCAGATGAATTCAACATCGTCGCCGAGCGGGAACAGGCGCTCCTTGATCGAGCGGATCAGCGTGTCATAGTCGCCGCGCGGGAAGTCGGTACGGCCGATTGACCCCTGGAACAGCACGTCGCCAACCTGCGCCAGCCGGCTCGGCTCATGGTAGAAAACCACATGACCCGGCGTATGGCCGGGGCAATGCAGGACCTCGAGCTCGACATCGCCGAAACTCACCTTGTCGCCTGCGTGCAGCCAGCGGTCCGGTTCGAAGCTTTGCGCGCTCGACACACCGAACATCTTGCTTTGCTGCGGCATGCTCTGGATCCAGAATCGGTCTTCCTCCTGCGGCCCCTCGATCAGCACGCCGGTGCGCGCCGCCAGCGCGGCCACGCCGCCGGCATGGTCGATGTGGCCGTGGGTGACGAGTATTTTCGCCAGCGTCAGCTTCTCCTGATCGAGAAACTTGAGGACGCGCTCGATGTCGCCGCCCGGGTCGATGACCGCCGCCTGGCGGGTCTTTTCGCACCAGAAGATGGTGCAGTTCTGCTCGAAGGGAGTGACGGGAATGATGGCGTAGCGCATGGCGGCATTGAAATGATGGAGCAGCCGGCATTATCGCACGCTGGTCGTGCCGGCAAGTGCGGTCACCCGCATTAGCGGATATTGTCCCATCGATGAGGAGTTCAGGCGTCCGGTGGGCCATGAACACAAGGCGTCAAGCACCGACAGGCGGATGGCGATTCACCGGGCAATGTTGTTGGGCCGGTTTCATCGAAAACCCGCCCGCCCAGCCAGATGCCGAGAAAGCCTCCCAGCTGGTGGCCGAGAAAAACGACACCGATCCGCATCGACATGTAGCGCAGGCCGAAGATCTGCGCGATCAGGCCGTTGGTCAGCGGCACCGTGCCCAGCCACTGGAAGCCCATCGCGGCGGCGGAGACCCAGGTTGTTACGGTCGACAACGGCAGCAGCAGGAAAAACGGGATCGCCCCGGCACCCGGTGGTGTTGACCGGAACCGAGGCGGTCGGCGCGCGCCGGCCGGAGGACCGGGCGCTGGCGCTCCAGTGGCTGCGGCGGGCAGATCAGTCGCGACTTCCTGTGCGCTGAGCGGGATGGTGCGGCCGCGCCCGGTCGCCGGCACTACCTGCCTTCCCAGACTGGCTGGCCGAAGCGCCGGCGCATGTCGTCGGGGATCGGAACGATCTTCAGGCGGCTGTATTCGTCGACAATCCGCTGGTACGTCCCATCTGCCCTGACCGCCGCGAATGCCTGCTCCCACTTCTGCGCTTCAGCGTCGGGCAGGTCCTTCGAGGCGGCGAGGAAGATCTCGCTGCGGCGGACAATCTCGCCGAAGTTCAGCGCTTCGAGGTTGCCGCCGATTTCGTGCATGGCGTAGATGACCATCAACCGCGGCGCCAGCCAGGCGTCGATGCGGCGCTGCTGGATCAGGCGGGCGTTCATCCATTCCTCGGGCTGTGCCTTGATGCGCGTGAAGCCACGTTCCTTGAGCAGGGCCTCGGCACCGGAGCGGCCGAGCACGCCGACCGGGCGCTCCCTGGCGTTGCCGAGGCTCGACACGTCGATCCCCTGGCTGCCGACGAGGATCAGGTCATCGGTGACGATGTTGACCAGCCAGCGGTAGCGGTTTTCCCGCTCGGGGGTTCGCGTCAGCGCGAGGATGCCGACATTCGGCTGCGTCTGGGCGATGCGCTGCGCTTCTCCCCAGAGCATGAACTCGACCCGGCCGCTGTGGCCGACGCGCCTGGCCATCTCGCTCACCACCTCGAGGACGAGGCCGTAGTCGACGCCGGGCGTCTCGCTGACGTTGGCGGGCGGGATCTGGAAAGTGTAGGGCGGCAGTTCGGCAGCGAGCAGCCGCAACTCACTGGCCCGTCCCTGCGCCGTGGCAGGCGGTGTCCAGCCAAGGATTGCCGCGAGCAATACGATGAGGATTCGCACGGGCCCCTCCTCAGAAAGTACCGAACATGCCGTTGAGGACGATCACGACCACCATTGCCATCAGCGGGAATGCAACCGCCACCATGAAGATGTCGAAGTAGGACTGCTTGTGGTTCAGCCCGCAGATGGCGAGCAACGTGATCACCGCACCGTTCTGCGGCAGCGCATCGAGGCCGCCCGAGGCGAGTGCCGCGACGCGGTGCAGGATCTGCGGGCTGAGGCCGGCAGCCTGCGCCATTTCCAGGTACTGCTGGCCGACCGCCTGCAGCGCGATGCTCATGCCGCCCGAGGCCGAGCCGGTGATGCCGGCGAGCACATTGACGATAATCGCCAGGCCGATGACCGGGTTGTCCGTGATCGACATCAGCCAGACCTTGATGATCGCGAAGGCGGCCAGGCTGGCGATGACACCGCCATAGGCGACCTCCGAACCGACGTTGAGGATCGGCAGCATCGAGCCGAGCGCGCCCTCGTTCAGTGATTGCCGAACATTCTTGAAGCGCTTCCAGGTGAGTGCGATCAGGACGACGCAGGCGGTCAGCGTCGCCACGATGATCGCCCAGGTACCGCCGACGGCAGCCGCCGACGTCTTGCCGTACTTGGCCGTGGCCAGATAGGAAGTGTCGAAATCGACGATGAGGTACTTGCTGAAGATGAAGTTGATCGCGAGCACCAGCAGAACCGGAGTGATCGCCACGGCGAAGGAGGGCAACTCGCCCAGAGGCTCGGTCGCCGGTGCCGCGGCCGTCGTTGGACTGTCCACACCGAAACCTTCGCCGGCGCTACGCGCGCTGCGCGCCCGCATCATCAGCCAGAGGCTGCCGCAGGCGAACATGATCACCCCGGCGATGACGCCGAGGCCCGGCGCCGCAAAGGCGTCGGTGTGGAAATACGGCATCGGGATGGCGTTCTGGATCGCCGGCGAACCCGGCAGCGCCGACATCGTAAAGGTGAATGAGCCGAGGGCAATGGTGGCCGGGATCAGCCGCTTTGGCAGGTTGCCCTCGCGGAACATCTGGATGGCGACCGGGAACACCGCGAAAGCCACCACGAACAGTGAGACGCCGCCGTAGGTGAGGACGCCGCAGGCGAGGATGATGGCGATGATCGCGCGTTCCTTGCCGGTCCACTCGACGATCTTGTGGGCGATGGCCCGGGCGCAACCGGAGTCGTCCATCAGCTTCCCGAACACCGCGCCGAGGAGGAACAGCGGAAAGAACTTGATCAGGTAGTTGCCCAGCGCAGGCATGAAGACCTGGGTGTAGGTGGCGAGAATCGGCGCATCGAAGCCGCCGAAAAGCAGGCCGACCAGCGCGCAGAGCGGCGCGATCAGGATGACGTTCCAGCCGCGATAGGCCAGGACGATGAGCAGCAGAAGCGAGACCAGAATTCCCAGAATGCCCGAGCATGGCTACTCCCCCACACAAGACACTTCACGAGCCGTCCTTCGACCCGTAACGGGTATGTTCGAGGTTTTGGTGCCGGATCAATAGGTTTCGCGAGCCGGCGACCGCCAAGTTCCGCCGCATCCGGCGGTCCGCGCGCCGTCTTCGCGGTGCCTCTCGCACCTTCGGCCCGACCAGTGATATTGTCTCGCCACAGTCATCAATCGATCCGAACAGGAGTCTCCCATGCCCCAATCCGCTCACCCCATGGCCGCCTCGCTGCGCGCCTCCGACACTGGCAAGGTCGTCACTGCCCGTGACGCGGTGCGCCTGATCCGCGATGGCGATACCGTGGCGACCGGTGGTTTTGTCGGGATCGGCTTCGCCGAGAACATCGCCGTCGCCCTCGAAGAACTCTTCCTCGAACGCCAGCAGGAAGACCCGCACGGCCTCGGCAGCCCGCGCAACCTCAGTCTGTTCTATGCCGCCGGCCAGGGTGACGGCAAGGACCGCGGGCTCAACCACCTCGGCCATGACGGCCTCGTCGGCCGCGTCATCGGCGGCCACTGGGGACTGGTCCCCAAGCTGCAGCAGCTTGCCGTCGCCAACCGCATCGAAGCCTGGAACCTGCCGCAAGGCGTCATCACCCACATGTTCCGCGACATCGCCGCCGGCAAGCCGGGCACCATCACCCGGGTCGGCCTCGGCACCTTCGTCGACCCCCGCTTCGGCGGTGGCAAGTTGAACGAGAAGACGACCAGGGACATCGTCCGCCTGATGGAGATCGACGGCGAGGAATACCTCTTCTACAAGACCTTCCCGGTCAACGTCGGCATCATCCGCGGCACCACCGCCGATCCCGACGGCAACATCACCATGGAGAAGGAGGCGCTGACCCTCGAGGCCCAGGCGATCGCCATGGCGGCGCGCAATTCCGGCGGCACGGTCATCGTTCAGGTCGAACGCATTGCCGAGCGCGGCACGCTGAACCCGCGGCAGGTCAAGATACCCGGCGTTCTGGTCGACTGCGTGGTGGTCGCCGAGAAGCCCGAATACCACATGCAGACCTTCAGCGAGCCCTACAGCGCCGCCTTCGCCGGCGAAATCAAGGTGCCGATGTCGGCGATCGCCGCGATGCCGATGAGCGAACGCAAGATCATCGCGCGGCGCGCGGCTCTGGAGTTCAAGGCCAATTCGGTGGTCAACCTCGGCATCGGCATGCCGGAAGGCGTCGCCAACATCGCTGCCGAGGAACAGGTCATCGACCTCATGACGCTGACCGCCGAACCCGGCGTCATCGGCGGCGTGCCGGCCGGCGGCATGAGCTTCGGCGCGGCGACCAACGCCCAGGCGATCATCGACCAGCCCAGCCAGTTCGATTTCTACCAGGGCGGCGGGCTGGACATCGCCTTCCTCGGCCTGGCCCAGGCCGACAAGGAGGGCAACCTCAACGTCTCCAAGTTCGGCCCGCGTCTCGCCGGCGCCGGCGGCTTCATCGACATCTCGCAGAACGCCAAGAAAGTGGTCTTCGTCGGCACCTTCACCGCCGGCGGGCTGGATATTGCGGTCGACGCCGGAAAACTGCTCATTCTGGAAGAGGGGCGCTCGAAGAAATTCATCGAGGAAGTCGAGCACCGCACCTTCAGCGGGGCCCAGGCAGCCAAATGGGGCAAGCCGGTGCTCTACATCACCGAGCGCTGCGTCTTCAAGCTAAGCCCGGAAGGACTGGAGCTGACCGAGATCGCCCCCGGCGTCGACCTGCAGAAGGACATCCTCGACCAGATGGACTTCCGGCCGATCATCAAGGCCGAACCGACGCTGATGGATGCCCGCATCTTCCGCGACGAGCCGATGAATATCCGGCCGCAAATGCTGGAAATCCCGATGGCCGAGCGCCTGACCTACGATGCCGGCAAGAACCTGTTCTTCGTCAATTTCGAGGGGCTGAACCTCAGGAGCGCCGAGGACATCGAACGCATCTGCCAGGCGGTCGACGATGCCCTGAAGACGGTCGGGCACAAGGTCAACGCCATCGTCAATTACGACCGCTTCACTATCCTGCCCGAGCTGGTCGACGACTACATCGGCATGGTCAAGGGTATCGTCGAACGTCATTACCATGAAGTCACGCGCTATACCTCCAACACCTTCCTGCGCGTCAAGATCGGCGAGGCGCTGCAGAAAGGGAGGCTGTCGCCCCACCTCTACGAGACCGCCGACCAAGCCGAGGCTTCGCTGCCGGGGGGCGGGAACTAAAGGCTTCCCGATCTGCTCCTGATTGGTCATTCCGGTGCAGGCCGGAATTCAGGAAGATCAACGACCTGGACACCTGCCGGCGCCGGTGTGACGAAAATTCTCTTCTCGCCGCGCGCCTCACACAATGCCTGGGCAACCGACTGCCCGACGCGCGACCCCGGCTTGTGGCCATCGGCCAAGGCGTATGCGAGCGGTGCGATCAGCCCGACACCGCAGGCGAGAAGGACCAGCGCGCTTTGCCAGCACCAGAATGACCAGCGGCGTCCGCCAGGTCTGCTTGTTCAGGCGAAAGAGTTTCCCGAATCCCCTTCGGACATGCCGTTCACGCCGGGTTCCCGGCACGCGCTTCGAGCACTTCCCAGCGCTCGAGCAGCCCAGTCAGTTCATCGTCAATGTCCGCCAGCCGCTCGGCCACCTTCTGCGCCGCCTGCGGATCGCTCTGGTAGATCGA
>JBEOKN010000082.1:0-95165 GCA_040275885.1 Azonexus sp.
CCTCAACCTTCTGGCGCAAGGTTGGTTCCAGATCGTCGTAGATGCCGAGCATGCCTGCATTGACGATGCCCATGGTCATGCCGGCCTGGATCGCGTGGTAGAGGAAGACGGTGTGGATCGCCTCGCGCACCGCGTCGTTGCCACGGAAGCTGAACGAAACGTTGGAGACTCCGCCGGAAATGTGCGCGTACGGCAGGTGCTGCTTGATCCAGCGCACCGACTCGATGAAGTCGACGGCGTAGTTGTCGTGTTCGGGAATGCCGGTGGCGATGGCGAAGATGTTCGGGTCGAAGATGATGTCTTCGGCCGGGAAGCCGATGCTCAGCAGCAACTCGTAGGCGCGCTGACAGATCTCCGTCTTGCGGGCAAAGCTGTCGGCCTGGCCCATTTCGTCGAAGGCCATGACGATGACCGCTGCGCCGTAGCGGCGGGCGAGCCGGGCCTGCTCGATGAACTTGGCTTCGCCTTCCTTCATCGAGATCGAATTGACGATGCCCTTGCCCTGAATGCACTTGAGGCCGGCCTCGATGACTTCCCATTTCGACGAGTCGATCATGATCGGCACGCGCGAAATGTCCGGCTCTGAGGCGATCAGCTTCAGGAAGCGATCCATCGCGGCGAGCGAATCGAGCATCGCCTCGTCCATGTTGATGTCGACGACCTGCGCGCCGTTTTCGACCTGCTGGCGGGCGACCGCCAGCGCGTCGTCGAAGCGGCCTTCGAGAATCATGCGGGCGAAGGCCTTCGAGCCGGTGACGTTGGTCCGCTCGCCGACATTCACGTAGAGCGCATCGCCGCCGACGTTGAACGGCTCCAGTCCGGACAGGCGCAGCTTCTTGTCGATATTTGGCACTTTTCGCGGGTTGACCGCAGCAACGCGTTCGGCGATGGCGGCGATGTGGTCGGGCGAGGTGCCGCAGCACCCGCCGACGATATTGACGATGCCGCTCTTCGCCCAGCTTTCGATTTCGTCCGCCAGCATCTCGGCTGTTTCGTCGTAGCCGCCAAAAGCATTCGGCAGTCCGGCGTTGGGGTGGGCCGAGATGTAGCAGTCGCAGACGCGCGAGAGCTCCTCGACGTACTGGCGCAGTTCCTTGGCTCCGAGTGCACAGTTGAGGCCGAAAGAGAGCGGCTTGATGTGGTTCAGCGAATTCCAGAAAGCCTCGGCGGTCTGCCCGGAGAGGGTACGGCCGGAAGCGTCAGTGATGGTGCCCGAGATCATCACCGGCCAGCGCCGGCCGGCGCGGTCGAAAAAGGTCTCGATGGCGAACAGCGCGGCCTTGGCATTCAGCGTGTCGAATACGGTTTCGACGAGCAGGATGTCGGCGCCGCCTTCGACGAGGCCAGTGATGGCTTCAAGGTAATTGCTGACCAACTCGTCGAAAGTGACGTTGCGATAACCCGGGTCGTTGACGTCCGGCGAAATCGACGCGGTCCGGCTGGTCGGCCCGAGGATGCCGGCGACGAAGCGCGGCTTAACCGGGTCGGCGGCGGTGAATTCGTCGCACAGCGCGCGGGCAAGGCGGGCGCCTTCAAAGTTCAACTCATGAACCAGAGGCTCCAGCTTGTAGTCCGCTTGCGAAACGGCGGTCGAGTTGAAGGTGCACGTCTCGAGAATGTCGGCCCCTGCTTCAAGGTAGCCGCGGTGGATGCCGGCAATGATCGCCGGCTGGGTCAACACCAGCAGGTCGTTGTTGCCCTTGAGGTCGTGCGCGTGATCTTTGAAGCGCTCGCCCCGGTAGTCGGCTTCCTGCAATCCGTGGCGCTGGATCATCGTGCCCATGGCGCCGTCGAGCAGCAGCAGGCGTTTGGCAAGTAGAGCGGCGAGTTCGGCGGTGCGGTCGGGTTGCATCATGATCATCTCGGCAAGGCGGCAAGAAGCCGCAATATCACGCCGGGGTTGCCGCAGAAAGGAGCGGCGTCACAAACCGGCCAGGTTTGTGAGCGCAGTTGATCATCGCCGAGCCTGGCCCCGGAATTCATGGAAGTCATGAAAAGGGTCGCAACGCTCCTCGGCTGTGAAGCCGCAGTTTACTGTCCGCAGAGCTGACTGCCAAGTACCGTGTTTTGGCTAGCCTTTCATCGCCACGCGCTTGCCAGCCTTCTTCAGCAATCCGCTACTGGTATCGAAGAAGACGTTGAGGTAGGTTTCCTCATTATGCGGCGTGCCCTCGATGTGCCATTCCCAGACTTCCTCGTGCAGGTTGTCGAAAACGACCGAACTGGCGGGCCGGCCGAGCAGGCGGCGGATCTGGTCGCGCGTCATGCCCTCGCGCGCCTTGGCGAAATTGGCTTCAGTGAGTACCTGATCGAGGCTGCGGACGATCTGGTCGGGGCCAAGGGTAATCATGTAGCAATGGACGCCCGCCGGCTGTCGAGAGTATTCCCACGTGACGCTGCCATCTTCATTCCGGAACTCGAAGCCGGGATTACCCATCTTGGCGCGCACCTCGACAGCCGTCGTGACACCTGGCCTGATGTCCTGCAACACAACCGAATCGCAGCCCGGCAGGATAGCTGCAGCGATAGCCGCAATTGCGGTGGCGATCCAGTTCTTTGTCTTCATGTTTTCAGTTTACGCCTTTCCGTCCTTGCTTTCATAATGTCAACAGTTTTGAAGATACGGAATTACCAATGCAAGATATCGATCCGCTTGCTGCCTATACCTATTTGAAGGCCAGAACAGAGGCTGTTTTGGTCGATTGCCGGACGGAGATCGAATTCTTGTACGTCGGTCATCCGGTGGGCGCCGAGCATATCGCCTGGCAGGAAGCGCCGGATTGGGAGATCGACCCGGATTTCGCCGACAAGGTGAAGCAACTGGTCGCGGGAGACCTGACGCGGCCGGTGCTGCTCATCTGTCGCAGTGGCCAGCGCTCGGTGGATGCCGGCGAGGCCCTGGAGGCTGCGGGATTCGCCAGCGTGATCAACGTCACCGAAGGGTTCGAAGGCCCGCTCGACGACAATTACCATCGCGGGACACTCGGTGGCTGGCGTTGTCACGGGCTACCCTGGCAGCAGAATTGAGCGTTGGTAGAGCAGGGCGCATAGGGATCCGAGAACGAGGAACGCAGTCATCGCGAACGCCAGACTCAGCGTCGATCCCCAGACCGCCGGGGCGATGGCTGCCGCGACCAGGCTGTTGAATCCCGACTGCATGAATGTCTGACACGAAGCGGCCATCCCCCGGTTGTCGGGGAAGGGATCGAGGGCGAACAGCGTCAGGTTGGGCATGGCCAGAGACATGCCCAGCGTGTAGAGGAAGAGCGGCGCCACGCTCCACGGCAGGCTCGCCGGCAGAACCAGATTCAGTCCGACATTGATCAGCGCGGCGATGGCCATGACGATGTACCCAAGCTTCACCGTCGTTCCCGGCAAGCGCTTTCCGGCGAGCCGCCCGGCAAGCCCCGAGCCCAGCATCAAACCGCCCATGGCTGGGCCGAAGAGCCACAGGAAGCTGGTCTCCGAGACGCCGAGGTGCTTCATGAGAAACACCGGCGCCGACAGCACGTAGACAAAGAAGCCGGCGAAATTCAGCGACAGTGCACCACAGGCGAGCAGGAAGGGCGGCGAGGTCAGCACACTCCAGTAGGCCTTGCCCAGGTAGGCCGGGTGCAGCGACTGACGCATCTCCGGCGGCAATGTCTCGGGCAGCAGCTTCCAGCAGGCGATCCAGAGTGTTGCGGTCGACAGCACGAGAAAGGCAAAAACCGAACGCCAGCCAAACCATGTCTGCAACCAGCCGCCGATCACCGGGGCGATCGCCGGGGCCAGCGCGAACATCATCGTGATCTGTGCAATCAGGCGTTGCGCCGCCGCGCCATCGAAAAGGTCGCGGACGATGGCGCGGGTGATGACCATGCCGGCGCCAGCCGTCATTCCCTGCAGGCCTCGCCACAACCAGAGCTGCTCGATCGAGGTGGCGAAGGCACAGCCGGCCGAGGCCGCGCCGAATAGCGAAAGGGCGACGAGAATTACGCGGCGGCGGCCGAATCGGTCGGACAGCGCGCCATGCCACAGGGTCATCACGGCAAATGCCAGCAGGTAGACCGAAAGCGTCTGCTGGACCTCGATGGGTGTCGCCCTCAGGTTCTGACCGATGTCGTGAAATGAGGGCAGGTAGGTGTCGATCGAGAACGGACCGAGCGCCGCCATGCTGGCTAGCAGAAGGGCAATGGCGCGGGTGGAACGCCCCTGCTCAGGCACCGGACAGGCGCCGGTACTGGATCGCCTCGGCCACATGCGGGGCGCGTATCGAAGCGCTGGCCGCCAGGTCGGCGATGGTCCGGGCCACCTTGAGAATGCGATGCCAGGCACGCGCTGACAGGTCCAGGCGCTGGCTTGCCTGCTTGAGCAGCATGATACCGCCTTCGTCCGGCTGGCAAAGGCTGTCGACCTCTTTCGCTGTCAGGCGGGCGTTTGTCTTGCCTTGTCGTTCCCGCTGTCTTGCCCGTGCCGCTTCGACCCGGCTGCGCACGGCGGCCGAGGATTCGCCATCGACGGTGCCGCCGAGGGCATCGACCGGCACTGCCGGAACCTCGATCAGCAGGTCGATCCGGTCGAGGAACGGGCCGGAAAGCTTGCCGCGGTAGCGGGCGATCTGATCCGGGGTGCAGCGGCATTTGCCGTTACGGTGCCCGTTGAAACCGCAAGGGCAGGGGTTCATTGCCGCGACGAGCTGGAATTCCGCCGGAAATCGGGCATGCCGGGCGGCGCGGGCGATATGGATGTGACCCGATTCGAGGGGCTCGCGCAGGCTCTCCAGCACCTTGCGGTCGAATTCGGGCAACTCGTCGAGGAAAAGCACTCCTTGATGGGCCAGACTGATTTCGCCCGGGCGCGGCGGATTGCCTCCGCCAACCAAGGCGACGGCCGACGCTGTATGGTGCGGTTGGCGATAAGGACGAACACCGAAAGCCTCGGGGCGGAATTGCCCGACCAGCGAAAGGACTGCGGCCGAGGCCTTGGCCGCTTCGCCATCCAGCATCGGCATCAAGCCTGGCAGGCGGGCGGCGAGCATGGATTTTCCCGAGCCCGGCGGACCGATCATCAGCAGCGAATGACCGCCGGCGGCGGCGACTTCCAGTGCACGCTTGGCTTGACTCTGGCCGCGAACCTCGTTGAGGTCGGGGATAGTCGGCTGACTTTCGATGGCCGCCGGTGTTGGTCCCGCCAACATGGCCTGGCCAGAGATGTGAGCGCACACTTCCAGCAGGGAGCGCGCCGAAAGTATGTTTCCTGAGCCGATCAGCGCTCCCTCACGGGCACTGTCTTCGGGGAGGATGAAAATCTTGCCGCCGCCGGCGGTCTGCAGGGCCATGGCCAGTGCACCGCGGATCGGGCGCAGCTCGCCCGACAGCGAGAGTTCGCCAGCGAATTCGTAGTCGTTCAGCGCCGATGCGGGGATCTGGCCGCTGGCCGCGAGCATTCCAAGGGCGATCGGCAGGTCGAAGCGACCCGATTCCTTTGGCAGATCAGCCGGGGCGAGGTTGACCGTGATGCGCTTGCTGGGGAAGTCGAAGCCCGAATTGACGATGGCGGCGCGGACGCGGTCCCGGGCTTCCTTGACCTCGGTATCCGGCAGGCCGACCAGTGTGAAGATCGGCAGGCCACTCGCCAGATGCACCTCCACTGTTACCGGTGGCGCACTCAGACCATCAAGTCCGCGACTGTGAGCGATGGCGAGCGCCATCGTGGTCTACTGTGCCGACCGCGCTTTTTCCAGCGCCTCGACGCGCGCCTCGAGCTCCTTCAGTTTCTCGCGGGTACGTGCCAGCACCTGGGTCTGGATATCGAATTCCTCGCGGGTCACGACATCAAGCTTGGCAAGCAAGCCGCTCATCGCGGCCCTGGCATTCTTTTCAAGATCCCTGGCCGGAGAATTGGCGAGCAGGTTGGTCATCTTGCTGCCGAGTTCTTCAAGTGTCTTTGGGTCGAGCATGAGAGTCCTCCGTTCCGAAAAGTGTAACACAGCAGCCTTGACAGGCATTTCCTGACCACTTGTGCGTCCGTGGTGCAGCCTGATTCCTAGGCGCACCACATTGGTGCAATCAGGACCAATCCCGGGCGGATATGGGCCAAGAAACCCTTGATATTCATCAAAAGCGGTCCTGGCACGGCTCATGCTAAAGCTGCATTGCACAATTCCTTTCTTGAGTTCCACTTCACCCGTAGGAGAACCACCATGAACAAATCCCTGATTGCCCTGGCCCTGGCTGGCGCCTTTGCCCTTCCCGCGTTTGCCCAGACGGCTTCCTCGGAACGTGCCGAAGCGCCGTCAGCGGAAGCGGAAGCCAGCCCGCATGCCTTCACCGGAAACCTCGGGCTGTTTTCCAGCTACCGCTTCCGCGGTATCGACCAGACCTTCGGCAAGCCGGCCCTGCAGGGTGGGGTCGATTACGCGCATTCGAGTGGTTTCTACGTCGGCAACTGGAACTCCAACACGAACTCTGGGTCCGGTTACCCTGAAGCCAACCTCGAAATGGACTTCTATGGTGGCTGGAAGGGAACCTTCGGCGACTTTGGCCTTGATATCGGCGGCCTCTATTACTACTACCCCGGTTCCAGCGCGGGACCGCTTTCCTACACCAACGCCAAGAATCCCGGCCAGTCCGCCAGCGGCACGGTTGACAACGGCGAACTGTACATTGCCGGCAGCTGGAAATTCGTGAGTCTCAAGTATAGCTATGCCGTCACCAACTACTTCAGCCTGCCTGATTCCAAAGGGATCAGCTACCTTGACCTGTCGGCCAACTATGATCTGGGCGAAGGGTGGGGGATCAACGCGCACGTTGGTCATCTCTATGCCGGCAACTACAAGTATGCAGGCACCACCGGCAACTCGGACATAAGCTACACCGACTGGAAGGTCGGCGTGACCAAAGACATCGCCGGCTGGGTCATCGGCGCCGCCTACATTGGCACCGACGCGGCCGGCAATTGCGGCAATGCGGAATTCTATTGCTTCTACAACTCCCTGAATGCCAATGGCCAGGTGGGTTCCAAATCGAAGGATGCGGGCCGCGGCATTGGCATCCTTTCCGTTTCCAAGACTTTCTAGACACCTTGTTGAACCTCCCCCGCCGGAAGGCCGTCCGGCACCGGCGGGGAGGCGCCAACATCACTTTTTTGGGGAAAGCTCATGAAATTCGTAACCGCCATCATCAAGCCATTCAAGCTTGACGAAGTCCGTGAGGCGCTGTCCGCGATCGGCGTGCAAGGGGTCACGGTCACTGAAGTTAAAGGCTTCGGCCGGCAGAAAGGACACACCGAGTTGTACCGGGGTGCGGAATATGTCGTCGATTTTCTTCCCAAGGTGAAGATCGAGGTCGGCGTCAGAGATGACCAGCTCGATCAGGTCATTGAAGCCATCGAACGATCCGCCAGCACCGGCAAGATCGGTGACGGCAAGATCTTCGTCTTCAACCTCGAAGAAGTTGTTCGCATCCGTACCGGTGAAACCGGTATCGATGCCTTGTAAGGAGCAGATCATGAAACGTGTTTTTGCAATGCTAGCCTTGCTCGGCGCGGTTGCCTTCGGGGCACCGGCTTGGGCCGACGACAAGGCGGCACCAGCCGCAAGCGCAACCGCCACCGCCCCGGCGGGAATGGCAGGCATGAGCGGGACGGCGGCCGAGGCGGTTCCAGTCGCCGCACCGGTCATTCCTCCCAACAAGGGTGACAATGCCTGGGTGATGGTCAGTGCTGCCCTCGTCATACTGATGTCGATCCCGGGCCTGGCTCTCTTCTACGGAGGGCTTGTCCGTGCCAAGAACATGCTCTCGGTGCTGATGCAGGTGTTCGTCACGTTCTCGCTGATTTCCGTGTTGTGGGTGATCTATGGTTACTCGGCGGCATTCACCGAGGGCAACCAGTTCGTCGGGGTACTCGACAAGCTCTTCCTTAAGGGAGTGACGGTCGATTCTGTCGCTGCGACGTTCAGCAAGGGGGTGAACATCTCCGAACTGGCCTACATCATCTTCCAGGGGGCTTTCGCGGCAATCACCTGCGGCCTGATCGTCGGCGCTCTCGCCGAGCGCGCCAAGTTCGCGGCCATCATCGTCTTCATGGTCATCTGGTTCACGTTGTCGTATATCCCGATGGCGCACATGGTCTGGTACTGGGCGGGTCCGGATGCCTATATCGATGCCGCTGCCGGTGAAGCCGCGGGCAAGACTGCCGGCTTTCTGTTCCAGAAGGGCGCGCTCGACTTCGCCGGGGGTACCGTGGTCCATATCAACGCCGCGATGGCCGGTCTGGTCGGTGCCTACATGATCGGCAAGCGTAGCGGTCTGGGCAATGTTGCCATGGCTCCGCATTCCCTGACGTTCACGATGATCGGTGCTTCGCTGCTGTGGTTTGGCTGGTTCGGCTTCAACGCCGGATCCGCGCTGGAGGCTTCTGGTGCCGCCGCGTTGGCGATGGTCAATACCTGGGTTGCGACAGCTTGTGCCGCGCTGTCCTGGGTCTTCGCCGAGTGGATCATCAAGGGCAAGCCGTCGATGCTGGGTGCTGCTTCCGGTGCTGTCGCCGGTCTGGTGGCGATCACGCCGGCTGCCGGATTCGTCGGTGTCATGGGTTCGATCGTAATCGGTCTGCTGGCAGGGATCGTCTGCCTGTGGGGCGTCAATGGCCTCAAGAAGATCCTGGGTGCCGATGACTCGCTCGACGTCTTCGGTATCCATGGCGTTGGCGGCATCCTCGGCGCGATACTGACCGGCGTGTTCGCCGACCCGGCTCTCGGCGGCACGGGCGTCTACGACTATGTGACCAACAAGGTCGGCGACTTCGACATGACCGCGCAGTTGATCAGCCAGTTGTGGGGCGTGGGTACGGTCATCGTCTGGTCCGGCATCGTCTCGATCATCGCCTACAAGCTGGTGGATATCGTCATCGGTCTGCGCGTACCGGAAGACGAGGAGCGCGAAGGGCTCGACCTGACCTCGCACGGCGAGAGCGCCTATCACCACTGAGCGGCGAACATTTGCTGTCTCCCCCAGCGGGCACCTTCGGGTGCCCGCTTCTTGTTGCCGCGTCATTCCTCGCGTCGGGCGTCAAGGCTGACAAACCAAAGGCCGAACTGCTTAAAATGTGCAGCAATGAAATCCCGGACCCAGCCTCTTCTGATCTCCTGCCAACTGATCGCGGTTGCGGGTCTCGCCGGCTTGCTGCTCGCAGCTTGCGGGTCGGCCAAGTCTGCGCGCTCCTATCAAGGCGAGGCATTTCCCAGCGAGACGCCATTTCAGTACTACAGCAGTCGCGAGCCCGACGAGGCATGTGAACTTGCACAGCGCGCCTTGCTGAGTCAGGGTTATCAGATTGGCGACCCAAAACCTCGCAGCATTCGGGGAGAGAAGTATTTCCGTCCCCAGCCTGACACAGCCAGCACCCTCAGTATTTCCCTGGTTTGCCTACCCAGCAGCCTGGGCACTGCAATCTATGCAAGTGCGCTGGAAACGCAATATGAAATGAAATCGAAGGGAACAAATGCCGGGGTGAGCGTTTCGGCATTTGGTTCCGTCTCCTTGCCTTGGGTCATGGACAAGGACACCCTGGTCAAAGTTGGCGAAGAGACGGTAACTTCGCCCGATTTCTACAAACGGCTGTTTGAGTTGATCAAGTCACTCGATAATCGTCCGGCTGAGGATTAGCCGGCCTACTTGATCAGCGGCAGCATCGCCCGGAAGTGATCGGTGCCGGCCTTTTCAAGCCACTCGAAGAGCACCATTTCGGTCGTGACAATTTGTCCACCGCAGCTACGCAGACGATCACTGGCGGCGCTTCGGTTGGCAAGCGTCCGCGATGAGCTGGCATCAGCGACAAGAAATACGTCAAATCCGGCTTCAAGCAAGCCGAGTCCGGTTTGCAGGACGCAGATGTGGCTTTCCATGCCGGTCAACAGAATCTGCCGGCGGCCGGTGGCGCTTAGCCTCGGGACGAAATCCGGTTCGCCAGCACAGCCGAAATGCATTTTCTCGAAAATCTGGGTGTCCACCGCAACATTCCGTATTTCGGCTACGCTACTACCGAGTCCACGAACATACTGTTCCGAAACAAGCGCGGGAACGCCAAGCAGACGAGCAGCGGAAAGCAGGCGGACAGTGTTGGCGACTACGACATCGGCCTCCAGGATAGCCGGCGCCAGCTTTTCCTGAATGTCGACGACCAGCAGCAGGGATTGTTCGCGTCGGATAAGCATGACTTAGCGGAAGACCACCGTCTTGTTGCCATGCACGAGCACCCGGTCCTCCAGGTGGTAGCGCAGGCCACGGGCAAGAACGGTCTTCTCGATGTCCTTGCCGTAGCGCACCATGTCTTCCGGCGAGTCGGAATGATCGATACGGATCACATCCTGCTCGATGATCGGGCCGGCGTCCAGTTCACTGGTGACGTAGTGACAGGTGGCGCCAATCAGTTTGACACCTCGAGTGTAGGCTTGGTGGTAGGGCTTGGCACCGGCAAAGCTGGGCAGGAAGGAATGGTGGATGTTGATGATGCGGCCGGCCAGTGCAGCGCACAATTCCGGCGACAGGATCTGCATGTAACGGGCGAGAACCATCGAATCGCCGCGCACGTCTTCGAAGATGCGCTTGATCTCGTCGTCCACGGCCTTCCTGTTGTCCCTTGAAACCGGAACATGAAGAAAGGGGATGCCGTGCCATTCGACAAAACCCCGGAACGTGTCATGGTTCGAAACGACGCAAGGAATCTCGATATCGAGTTCCTTGGCCTGCCAGCGCGCCAGCAGGTCGTAGAGGCAATGCTCCTGTTTGGAAACCAGGACGACGACACGGCGCTTGACGGCGCTGTCGTTGATCCGCCATTCCATCTGCAATGGTTCGGCAACTTCGGTGCGGAAACGCTCGCGGAACTCGGCCAGCAGGAAAGGCAGCGTATCGGCTTTGATCTCGATGCGCATGAAATAGCGTGCGGTGAGCGCGTCGGCGTGAAAGCTCGACTCGAGTATCCAGCCGCCGTTGCCGGCGATGAAACCCGAAACCCTGGCGATGATACCGACCTGGTCGGGGCAGGAAGCGGAGAGCGTGAAGAAGCGGTCGCGCTGCATGGCTTATTCGTTTCCGGGCTCTGGTGGGCGAATTTGGGTCAGGACTTCGCTTGCCCTGCCGTCCATGACCTCGGTCAGTTCATGGCGGGCAACGCTAGCGCTCAGGCCGCGGCTTTGCAGATAATGCATCAGTTCGCTAAAACGCTGGCGCCGGGTCTCCCCCTGTTGCGACGTATCGCGCCGGTCGCTGAAAGATTCCATGAGGGTCGAGCCGCAAGGGCAATTGCGGAACAGGTCGACGATGACTTCGTCATCTTCGCCGAGCGACTGCTTCAGCCCCTGGGATCCGTTGGGCAAGGCGTTGGTCTGCGCCACATAGTCGGCGACATCAACAAAGCTGCGGCCACAGCACCCGCAGCGCTTGGGAAACGTGGTCTCGACCAGCGCCTTCAGGCCATGAATCAATTCCGGGTCGAAATCGGTCCCAAGTGTCACAGCGAGCTTTCGGTCAGCCGGCAGCGCGGGCGAACGCCTTGTCGATCTCGGTACGCAGATCGTCGTAATTCAACACGACCGGATACTGCGGGAATCCGCGAATGACGTTCTCGGGCGGGTGAAACAGGATGCCGCCGTGGGCCTCGCCGAGCATTGCGGTGTCGTTGTAGGAATCGCCGGCGGCGACGATGGTGAACTTCAGTTCCTTGAAGCGCTTGACCGCTTCCCGCTTCTGGTCCGGCATGCGCAGTTGATAGGCAATCACCATGCCGTCCTCGTCGGTTTTCAGCGAATGGCAGAACAGCGTTGGCCAGCCGAGCTGGCGCATCAGTGGGTGCGCGAATTCGTAGAAAGTGTCGGACAAAATGACTACCTGGTAGTCCTCGCGCAGCCTGTCGAGGAAGTCGCGCGCACCCGGCAGCGGACCCATCTCGGCGATCACCTTCTGGATGTCCGGAAGGCCGAGCTTGCGCTCCCGCAGGATATTCAGACGGTAGGTCATCAGCTTGTCGTAATCGGGCTCGTCGCGTGTTGTCCGCTTGAGTTCGGGAATGCCCGTGCGCTTGGAGAATTCGATCCAGATTTCGGGGACGAGGACTCCTTCGAGGTCCAGGCAGACGATTTGCACGGGTTGGCTCCAGCGGGCGTATTCGGAAAGCGGCGATTCTACCCGATGCGGGATTGGTTTCCGCGGTGTTTTGTGGGGTGGCTACTGGCTACAGATGTACTTGAGCATGCTTGCGGCAACGGTGCCGGGAGCGACGTACTTCGAGGAATCCGCTGGCTCAAAAGAAGTCAACCTCGGGCCGGTTGCCATCTGCCCGCCAAACCCGGTTATCAACAGCATCCGCCAGCGGTCATTCTTGCAGTCGAACTCATACAGATAGCGGTAGGAAAGAACGCCAGAGTTGTCCTTGGCGGAGCGCTCCTCCAAGACCCAGGCTCTGCGAATGGCTCCATCGTTGAAAATGCTCTGGGGGTCGACGTAATATTTGTCCGGCACATCTGCCGATTGCGCAACCATAACCCACTCGGCCATCGCGCTACCGCCAAGGGTGGCGAGTACAAACGTCAGAAAGGTTTTACGCATTTCCAAACGATGATCCTGTCGAGAGGCATGCCATTGTGCCAGCAGTATGGACCCCGGAGGCATACGACTCAAGCGAATGGGCACGACGGGATTCAGCCTTCCCGTCTTCACTCGACGGCAGGCAACCCTTCCAGGGCCTCGTGCACCTCCAGCCAGCGCAGCTCCGCAGCATCGATCTGTTCTCCGAGCAGTGAAGCCTGGCGGTGCATTTCGTCGCTCTTTTGACGATCGACCGTGGCATAGAAGTCCGGATCGGCAAATCGCCCGTCGAGCGCGGCCTTTTCCGCGTTCCACTTGGCCAGCTTGCGTTCGAGCAGCTCGATTTCCCTGACCAGCGGCCGCCGCTGCGCGAGCAGTGCTTGGCGGCTGGCCCGGGTGTCGGCACGCTGTTGCAGGCGTCCGGTCTTTTCGGCGACGACGTCCGATTCCGGTGCCTTCTCGGCGTTGCGCCGGGCCCCAAGCCAGGCAGCGTAGTCGTCAAGGTCGCCATCGAAGGTGGTCACCTTGCCGTCGGCGACGAGGAGCAGTTCGTCGGTACAGGTGCGGAGCAGGTGGCGGTCGTGCGAGACGACGACCATGCCGCCTTCGTAGTCCTGCAGCGCGAAAGTGAGCGCTTCGCGCATTTCGAGGTCGAGATGGTTGGTCGGCTCGTCGAGCAGCAGGAGATTCGGTCGGGTCCGAATCAGCAGCGCCAGCGCCAGGCGCGACTTCTCGCCGCCGGAAAAGGGCGCCACAGGTCGGGTGGCCATGTCGCCGCGGAAATCGAAGCCGCCGAGGTAGTTTCGGAATTCCTGCTCCGGGGTCGTCGGCTCGAGGCGGATCAGGTGCTGCAAAGGCGACTCATCGGGGCGCAATTGCTCAAGCTGGTGCTGGGCAAAGTAGCCGATGTTAAGTGCCCGCGCTTCCTTGCGTTCGCCATCCGTTTGGGTGAGGGCGCCAGCCAGCACTTTGATCAGCGTCGACTTGCCGGCACCGTTGCGGCCAAGCAGGCCAATGCGGCAGCCTGGGCGCAGCGTCAGCGTGATCTTGTCGAGAATGTTGCGGTCGACGTAGCCGGCAGCGGCTTTTTCAATGCTCAGCAGCGGATCGGGCAGCGCGCAGGGCTGGCGGAAGGAGAAATGGAAGGGCGAATCGACGTGGGCCGCGGCGACGGCCTCCATGCGCTCGAGCATCTTGATCCGGCTTTGCGCCTGGCGGGCCTTGGTGGCCTTGGCGCGGAAGCGTTCGATGAAGCTGTTGAGGTGTGCGATTTCGCGCTGTTGGGCTTCGAAGGCCGATTGCTGGTTGGCGAGGCGAGCGGCCCGGGCGCGTTCGTAGTCCGAATAGCCGCCGCTGGTCAACGACAGGCGCTGATTTTCAATCGACAGAATCTGGCCGACCACGGCATCGAGAAAATCGCGGTCATGCGAGATCAGCAGAAGCGTCGCCGCGGTCAGGCGCAGCCAGCCTTCCAGCCACAGCACGGCGTCGAGGTCGAGGTGGTTGGTCGGTTCGTCGAGCAGCAGCAGATCGGCACGACAGGCGAGCGCACGGGCCAGATTGAGGCGTACCCGCCAGCCGCCGGAAAACTCTGACACCGGGCGGCGGAAGTCGGCGTCGGCAAATCCAAGGCCATGCAGCACCTCGGCAACCCGCGCCTTGGCGGAATAGCCATCAATCTCGCCGTAACGGGCATGCAGGTGACCGATCGCCTCGCCGTCACCGGTCGCTTCCGCAGTGGCAAGTTCGCGCTCGATCCGGCGCAGTTCGACGTCGCCATCGAGCACGAAGTCGATCGCCGAATCCGGGAGCGCGGGCGTTTCCTGGGCGACGCGGGCGATACGCCAGGACGCCGGCAGTTCGATGTCGCCGGACTCGGCGTGCAACTCGTTGGCGAGCAGGGAAAAGAAGCTGGACTTCCCGCTGCCGTTGGCGCCGACGACGCCGATTTTCCAGCCGGCATGGAGTTGGACCGAGGCAGCGATGACCAGAGGGCGGCCGGCGCGGGCGAAGGTGACTTGGCGGAGGGCAATCATGAGGCGGCCGATTATAGCGGCGTGCTGCTAAAATCGGCGCACTTGATCACCCTTCATCATGGTCGTTCCGTCATGTCCCGTGGCCGCTACTCCCTTTTATTGTCGCTTGACGCCGCCAGCCTGATCGTCTGCGCGTTGCTACCCGGACTTGCCTGGAGTGCCGGCGAGGCAAGCACAGCCGCAACCATACAGGAGCTTGAGTGGGAACAGCGCCTTGAGCGCGCCGGCGAATTGCAGCGGCGCGGTGCTGCGGGCAAGGCGGCAGCCGAGAAGCAGCTCGACGAACAATCCGCGGGATGCTACTTGAAGTTTCTGGTCAACCGCTGCCTCGATAACGCCCAAAGCGATTATCTCGTGGCCTACAAGGATGCCCGGCGTATCGAAAACGAGGGCAAGGCGATCGAGCGGCAAGTCAAGAAAGAGCAGTTCGCGGCACGCGAAGCCAAATGGGCGGCGGAAGCGCCGGAGCGCGAGGCCGGGTTGCAAGCGCGCGAAGCGGAGACCGCCGCCGAGCGCGCCGAGACCCAGGCGGAAGAGGCGGCCAAGCGCGAAAGCAAGGCGCGCAAGGCCGAGGAGGGCGCCCAGCGGAAGGCTGAGGATGCGGAGCGCCTGCGCAGGAAACAAGCCGATCATGAGGCGCGGGTGGCCCGCCAGGTCGAAAAGGCCAATGCCAAGGCGGCTGTGGGCGAACCAGCCAAGCCTTGACCCTCAGTCGACGGCGCCGGCAAGCTGCTCGATCAGCTTCCTGACCGGAGCCGGCACGCCGGCCCCGGCGACTTCACCGAGAGGGATCCAGGTCAGTCTCGCCTCGGCAGCGTTGAACTGAGGTGGAACGCGACATAAGACAGGTTCCATGGTCAGGCGGAAATGCGTGAAGGCATGCCGTAGCGGTGGCAAGTCCCGTTGCCACTCAACTTGCAGGCCAAGGTGGGCGACCACCGTTGCCGGGTCCCCCTCGGGGGGTACCAGCAGTCCGCCCCACAGCCCGTTCGGCGGGCGGCGCTCGAGCAGCAAGCGCTGGCCGTCGCTGATCAGCACGAAGGTTGCACGGCGATCGGGTAGTTTCGCGCGCGGTCGTGCTGCCGGCAGGTCGGCTTGACGGCCGCTCAGGAGTGCCTGGCACGTCTCTGCCAGTGGACACTCGCCGCAGCGTGGCCGGGCGTGGGTGCACACAGTGGCACCGAGGTCCATCAGGCCCTGCGTATAGGTTTCGCAATCTGCTTGCGGCAGGAGTTCTTCGGCCAGTGTCCACAGTTCGCGCTCCACGGCAGTCTGGCCGGCATTGCTGGCAATCCCGAAGTGCCGACACAGGACGCGCTTGACGTTGCCATCGAGAATGGCGGCACGACGCCCGAACGCGAAGACGGCAATTGCTGCGGCTGTCGACCGCCCGATCCCGGGCAGCGTGCGCAACTGGGCGGCGGAATCGGGGAGCTTTCCGGCGTGGACCGCAACAACCTGCTGTGCGCAGCGATGCAGATGGCGCGCCCGGGCGTAATAGCCCAACCCAGCCCAATGTTCGATGACGACATCGGGCGACGCATCCGCCAGCGCCCGAAGGGTCAGGAAGCGTGCCACAAAGCGCTGAAAATAGGGGATCACCGTGGCGACCTGCGTCTGCTGCAACATGATTTCGGAAAGCCAGATCCGGTAGGGGTCGCGGGTGTTCTGCCACGGCAGGTCATGGCGCCCGGCGGCTTTCTGCCAAGCAATCAGACGGTCGGCAAAGCCGGTAACGGCGGACAAATCAACCTCGACGCGCGGATGCGGAGCACGGATAATAGGACGTTTTACCGCTGGCACATTTGATGATTGAGAATGAGGACGAGAATCGCAGCTTGCGCAACGCCCTGGGGCGCTTTGCGACCGGGGTAACCATTGTTACCGCGATCGATCCGGACGGCCACCCGATCGGGTTGACTGTGAATTCGTTTTCGGCAGTGTCGCTGAATCCACCGCTGGTACTCTGGTGCCTGGACAACACCTCGCACAACCTCGTGGCTTTTCGCCAAGCTAGCCATCATGTCATCAATGTTCTGGCGGCCAGCCAACTTGATCTTTCCAACCGCTTTGCGACGTGGCCGGTCGACCGTTTCGCCGGATTGCACTGGCATCCTTGTGCTGGCGGTGCTCCGTTGCTCCATGGTTGCTGCGCCAGTTTCGAGGTCGCCAACGAAGTCGCTCATGCTGGCGGCGACCACACCATATTCGTCGGCCGAGTCGAAAAGTTCAGCGAGACGCCGGGCAAGCCACCGCTCCTGTTCCATGGGGGACAATATCGCGCGTTGATCGAGCATTGAACAGAGCGGCCACTGCGCTTAGAATGCGAACCTGAGTCCAGAGCGGGCGTCGTATAATGGCAATACCCTTGCTTCCCATGCAAGAGCCGACGGTTCGATTCCGTTCGCCCGCTCCATCTCCACTGGCCGCGCCCCTCGAGACGCTGGGCGAACGGTTTGGACCGTTGCCCGATTCGGCCTTGTGACGGGAAACTACAGGGATTTTGCTGTAGCCAACGCCCTCAACACCTTGGCAAGGAGACAGAAATGCCCAGCAGACCCATTATCGAGATAATCGGAGACCGCGGCTTCCATAGCGCGAAGCCCTCGATCAGCGTGCGGGCGGTTGCCCACCATTTGAAGGAATTCAATGCGGGCGCCGTGCTCGTCATTGACGAGGAGAGCGGTTCTCTTCTCGGTATCTGTACCGAGCGCGACCTGACCTTCAAGGTGCTGGCCGAGGGGTTGGATGCAAACGCTACCACTGTCGGTGAAATCATGACGCATGACCCGCAGACGATTTCCCCAGACAAACCTTTTGGTCATGTCTTGCACCTGATGTTTGAGGGGGGCTTCCGGCACATGCCGGTCATCGATCCACAGGGGCGCCCGATCGGGGTTGTTTCGGCCCGCGACGCACTCGGCCTCGACATGCTCAAGTTCCGTGACGAGCTTGAGTTCCGCGAGAATGTCACGGAAATTCTCTGAGGAAGAAGAGAGCAGATTGTCTGTCCTGAAGAAGGTGAGCTTGAGGCTTTCAACGCACTTCGTTGTCAAACGGCGGAAGCTCCTGTTGGTTCGCTGAGCTGACAGGGCGTCCTCTCGATCCTTCCCCACTGAGTCCTTCACCCGCGCTTTTTTCGCACGGCTTTCCGGGAACTGCCGGGCAGCCTTGCTTCCCGCAAGGCCGGGGGACGGTTGATGTGAAGGTTGAAGGCGCGTTCCCGTTCGTTTCTGTTTTCGTCAGGGAAACCCCTTTAGAATCACGGCTAGGACTGCGCGCATCCCTTGTTGAGAAGAGAGGTGGTCAAAGCCTTGTTCGACATTTCCGGCTGGTTCGTTCCGTTGGCGCAGCGTGTGCTGTATGCCTGGGTGCGCACGACAGTATTCGCCGAGTCGGCAGCGGACGTCGATCCGGTACGACCGGTCTGCTACGTCCTGCAGGACCGCCATCTATCGAACCTGCTTGTCCTTTTCGAAGAGTCCCGACGCGCCGGCCTGCCGCCGGCCGAGGCGCCCTTTTCGCTCGGGGGTGTCAGGGGGAAACATTCCCTGTTTTTTCTCAACCGTCGCCACAACGGCACTACGCCGGCGCCGTCCCACCTGCTGCTCGACCAGGTGCTGGCAGTCGTGGCGGACCCGACACTCGACGTGCAACTGGTGCCGGTGGTTGTACTCTGGGGTCGCAGCCCCGACAAGCAGGACTCCATCCTCAAGGCCCTGTTCGCCGAGACCTGGCGCTCTCCGGGCCGGTTACGCCAGTTTCTTGCGGTGCTGCTGCACGGGCGGCAGACGCTGGTGCGCTTCAACCGGCCACTGTCATTGCGCGAGCTGGTGCATGGTGGCGCCACCCCGCTCAACGCTGCGGCGGCCCAGCGCAAGGTGTCGCGTGTGCTGCGCGTGCATTTCCGGCGGCAACGGGAAATGGCCATCGGTCCCGACCTTTCGCACCGCAACACGCAGATCGAGATGTTGCTGGCCAGCGATCCGGTGCGTGTTGCCATCGGCGAAGAGTCGACCCGGCTCGGAATCCCGCCGGGCGCGGCGCAGGCCAAGGCGAACCGGTTCGCGCTGGAGATCGCCTCCGACTATTCGTACGGCGTCCTGCGCGCGGCGGAACTCCTGCTGACCTGGCTGCTGGAACATCTTTACGACGGTATCGAGGCGCACAACTTCGAAGCACTGGCGGACATTGCGCCGGGCAACGGCATCGTCTATGTGCCTTGCCACCGCAGTCATGTCGACTATCTGCTGCTCTCCTACCTGATTCTCCGCCATGGCCTGACACCTCCGCATATCGCTGCCGGCATCAATCTGAACATGCCTCTGGTGGGCCCGCTGCTGCGCCGTGGTGGCGCCTTTTTCCTGCGCCGCAGCTTCAAGGGCGAACCGCTCTATGCGGCGGTATTCGACGAGTATCTGCACCTGATGCTGGCGCGCGGCTTTCCGATCGAGTACTTCATCGAGGGCGGGCGCAGCCGTACCGGGCGCACGCTGGCACCGAAGGCCGGGATCCTCGGCATGACCATCCGCAGCTTCGTCCGCAGCCACAGCCGGCCGCTGGTTTTCGTCCCGGTCTATATCGGCTACGAGCGGCTGATCGAGGGGCAGACCTATGTGCGTGAGCTGTCCGGGCGCCCGAAGCAGGGAGAATCACTGTGGAGCCTGCTGACGAGCGTGCGCAGCATTCGCCGCATCTATGGCAAGGTCCATGTGAACTTCGGCGATCCGCTGCCGTTGGCCGGATTCCTCGACGGGCAGCGCGCCGACTGGCGTGCGGCGCGCGACGAAGCCAACGGCGATTGGCTGCGCTTGGCGACGCGCGAGGTGGCCAGCGAACTTGCCACGCGTATCAACGCGGCGGCGGTCCTCAATCCGGTCAGCCTGATTTCTCTGGCGCTGTTGGCGACGGCGCGCTGTACAGCCGATGCGCTCGGGCTGCGGCGAATGATCGCGCACTTCCAGGCGCTCGACGCGGCGGCGCCGTATTCACCGCAACGCATCGCCTGCGTCCTCGATCCGCTGCAGGTCGTTGCGTATGGCGAGCGACTCGGCATCATCGAGCAGATTCCGCATCCGTTCGGCAACCTGGTCCGTGTCGTCGACGCGCAGATCAAGCAACTTCCATATTTCCGCAACAATGTCCTGCACCTGTTCGCGGTCCCGGCGCTGATTGCCTGCCTGTTGGGGAATAGCCGCAGTCTGGATGTGCCGCGGTTGACCGATGCCATTGTCGGAATTTACGGGATCCTGCGCTCGGCCCTCTTCCTGCGCTGGTCGGAAGACGAACTGCTGCGCGAAATCCGGCGCACCATCGGTGTCTTTGCCGAGCGTGGCCTGCTCCGGCATGCCGACGCGAATGACTTGTTGCTGGCGCCGAAAGCGAATAGCCAGGAGTTTCCCGAACTGCAAATGATCGGCGAGACCCTGCGACCGATGCTGGGCCGCCACTTCCTGGCACTCGCGCTGTTGCAGCAGCGCGGCTCCGGCAAGCTGACGCGCGCCGTGCTGGAGAAGGACTGCGTGCTGCTTGCGCAGCGCCTTGCTCTCCTGCACGGCTTGGGAGAGACGGAAACCGCTGACAAATCGGATTTTGCCAATCTTGTCGCCAATCTGCTCGATGCCGAACTCCTCGTGGAAGACGCCGAGGGATTGCTGAGTTTCGACGAGCACCTGCTGATTCCGCTGAACTATGCCGAACTGGTATTGCCGGCCGATGCGCGCCAGTCGATCCGGCGCATCGCCGAGCAGTCTCCGGCCTGAGGGCGGTTGCGGCGGTCGGAAATCCAGCGCCGCTTGTCCACCAGTTCCTGATGCATCATCGTGATCTGACCGGCCGGGCCGCCGAAGCTGATGAAGCCGAGTTTCAGCGAGAAGCGCATGGTTGCCCGGAGCGTCTTGGCAGGGGGCGGAGTGACCATGATTCAGCCCAGCAACTTGCGCTGGTCGAGATATTTTTCGAGAATTTCGAGGCGGGAAATCGGGTCTTCGAGCTCCAGCAGTTTCTGTTTGGCCAGGTTATGCACTGGCAGTATCTCGGTGATGCGGTAACCTACCCATTCCGCGTCGTCGTAGCGGTGCGGTTCGGGGATCTGGGCCGGGCCCATCTCGCCGGCGATGCGGCGCAGCAGGTGCAACAGGCGCTGACGTTCATGGGGAACCGGCAGCGGGCCAACGTCATCGATCAGTTCGACCTCGGCCTGGAGCAGGTTGATCGGTCCGACCGCCTTGCCGATGATGCGAAAACGCTGTTCGCCGCGCGCCGTCACTTGCAAAAGGCCAAGCTGCTCCATCTCCCAGTCGACGATGCGCGCCAGCGTGCCGACCGGATGCGGTTCGGCGATGCTGCCTGCTTCTTCGCCGGTGGCAATCAGGCAGATGCCGAAGAGGAGCTCATCCTTCATGCAGGCGGCCGCCATGTCGAGATAGCGTTGCTCGAAAATTCTGAGCGGTAATCTTCCGCCCGGGAAGAGCACGGTATTGAGCGGAAACAGCGGAATCTCCATCCGCGCAGAAGGCCGATCATCCGGTCGGGTGGCAAAGCCCAGACAGCCCATCATTCGCCCCAGCGCTGCATCAGCGTGTGCGGCACGGCAAGCTGGTCGAGGACACGGGCGACGACGAATTCGACCACTTCGGCAACGGTTTGCGGGCGGTGGTAGAAACCCGGGCTGGGCGGCAGGATGACCGCGCCGGCCCTGGCCAGGCGCAGCATGTTCTCGAGATGGATGGCGGACAGCGGCGTCTCGCGTGGAACCAGGATCAGCTTGCGGCCTTCCTTGAGAACCACGTCGGCGGCGCGCTCGATCAGGTTGTCGGCCAGCCCCTGGGCGATAGCGGCCAGTGTGCCCATCGAGCAGGGACAGACGACCATCGCGTCCGGCGGGTTGGAGCCCGAGGCGACCGGGGCGAACCACTCCTCGCGCCCGAAAACAACCAGCTTTTCCGGGTCGACCGCCGGATACCGGGCGAGCAGGGCAGCCTTCGTCTCGGCCGGGCGTGACGGCAGTTCGAGATCCATTTCCTGCCGGGCGACGACCTGTGCTGCTTGCGAGTAGAGAAGCTGCACCCGGCAACCGGCGGCGAGCAGGTGTTCCAGCAGGCGCAGACCGTACGGCATGCCGGAAGCGCCGGTCAGGGCGAGGCAGATCGTCTTGTTCATCGGGCAGGTTCCGCAGCAGGGGTGTCTGCCAGCAGTTTAGCCGCGATCAGCCCGTTGATAGTGCCGAACACCAGCGCGGCGGCGGCGAAAACCGGGGTTAGCAAAAAAACGCCGTTGTGCGGAATCAACCACAGGCGGGCGAGCAGCAACTGGCCGCCAATGTGTGCGAAGGCGGCGAGGATGCTAAGACTGACCGGCCCGAACCAGCGTCCCGGCAGTTGGCGGGCCAGGCCGAGCGTGAGCAGGCTGAGCGTCGTTCCGGTCAGCGCCAGAAAGAAACCGGGAGCGAGAAAGTAGCCGAGCAGCAGGCTGCCGGCGAGCACGCGCAAGCCGCTGACCCAGACTGCGGTCGCCCAGCCGTAGCGGATCAGGACGACCAGGGTGACGATGTTGGCGAGGCCGGGCTTGACGCCGGGCAGCGGGCTGGGGATCGCCGCATCGACCAGCGACAGGGTGACCGCCGCAGTGGCCAGCCAGGCGACGCGGCGATCCTCGGCGGTGACGGTCAGCTCAGTAACTGAGGCTGTCATAAGTGCGGGTACGTCCGGTGATCTGGACGCTGACGCGGTTGGGCGCGCAGATGGCGATTTCGCCGGGTCGTGCCAGCCAACCCTGACGCACGCAATACTGGCGCGGGCCGGGGTCGGCGACGACGCGGGCGCGCCCCGATTCAATGGCGACCAGAGTGATGCCGAGCGGGCCGGGGACAGCGACATCGCGCCGACTGCCCAGCTCAAACTCGGCGAAGACATGTCCATCCTGACGGATAATGGCGCGCTCGGCAAAGCCGCCCTGCCACAGCATGGGAAGCGTCAAGCCGACCAGCGCTGCCCCGCCCGCCATCACCAGCCAGTCGCCGGGCCGCACATAGGCCAGCCAGCGCATCAGCCGCCGGCCAGTGTACGGTGGCGGATCAGGACCCGTGCCTGGGTGTGGAAAGCGCGACCGAGCCACTCGGCCAGGTATACGGAACGGTGTTGGCCGCCAGTGCAACCAATCGCCACGGTCAGGTAATTGCGGTTGTCGCGAACGTAGGCAGGCAGCCAGGTGGCAATGAATTCGTCGATGTCGTCGCGCATGGAGACGACTTCGGGTTCGCCTTCGAGAAAGCGTACAACCGCCTCATCCTTGCCGGTCAGGGGTTGCAGCTCAGGATCGTAATGCGGGTTGGGCAGGCAGCGCACGTCGAAGACCAGATCGGCGTCGAGTGGAATGCCGTGCTTGAAGCCGAATGACTCGAACATCAATGTCAGCCCGTGGGCTGGCTCGGCGTCGATGAACTGACGAATCCATTCGCGCAGGGCATTGCTCTTGAGGCTGCTGGTATCGATGCGATGGCCAAGTGTGGAAATCCCTTCTAGCGACTCGCGCTCGGCGCGGATCGCTTCGATCAGGGTCTGCCCGTCGCTAGCGAGCGGATGGCGGCGGCGCGATTCGGAATAGCGCTTCAGCAGGGTTTCGTCGTTGGCATGCAGGAAGAGAAAGTTCTGTTGCATTCCTTCTTCCTCCAGCATGCGCAATCGCTGCGGGAGCAGTTCCATCCCCCGGCCCGAGCGGGCGTCGATGGCGACCGCCACCTTGTCGATGCCCTCCTCCCGGAGCATGCGCACGAGGACCGTAAGCATGATCACCGGGAGATTATCCACGCAGTAATAGCCCGCATCTTCAAGCAAATGCAGGGCGACGGATTTGCCCGAACCGGAGAGGCCGCTGATCAAAACGAGTTTCACAGGACGGAGCATAATCAAGGCTACCCGCGCAAGCAAGTCGCGGCATAATGACGGCACAGGAGGAACCGCCCATGGCATCGGTCAATGTTCTTTGCGAACCCCTATTCCTCTCCGAGCTGACGGCATTCCGGCGCGACATCCATGCCCATCCGGAGCTTGCCTTCGACGAGAATCGCACCGCTGAGATGGTCTCTCGCGAGCTTGAGCGCTATGGTCTCGAGGTTCATCGCGGCATTGCCCGGACCGGGGTCGTCGGCGTTCTGCGCGCGGGCACGTCGCCGCGCATGATCGGCCTGCGTGCCGATATGGATGCGCTGCCGCTGGTCGAGATGAACGAGTTTCCGCACCACTCGCGCTACCCGGGAAAGATGCACGCCTGCGGCCATGACGGGCATACCGCGATCCTTCTCGGCGCCGCGCGCCACCTGGCGGCAAACCCGGGTTTCGACGGCAGCGTGGCGTTCATCTTCCAGCCGGCCGAGGAATCGGAAGGCGGCGCCGCCTTGATGATCGAGGATGGATTGTTCGAGCGCTTTCCGGTCGAGGCGGTGTTCGGCCTGCACAACTGGCCGGGTGTAGCGGTCGGCGAGATGGCGGTGATGCCCGGGCCGGTGATGGCCGGCACCTGCGCCTTCGAGATCAGGGTGCGCGGCCACGGCTGCCATGCGGCGATGCCGCACCAGGGTGTCGACCCGATTGTCGCCGGCGCGCAACTCGTCCAGGCCCTGCAGACCGTGGTCAGCCGCACGCTGCACCCTTGCGATGCGGCGGTGGTCAGCGTCACCCAGTTCCATGGCGGCGAGGCGTGGAACATCATTCCCGAGGAAGTCGTCCTGCGCGGCACCATCCGCAGCTTCAAGCCAGAGGTTCAGGAAGCCGTCGAGCGCGCCGTCGAGCGCCTGTGCAGCGGCGTGGCGGCGGCGAACGGGGCGCAGATCGGCGTTCATTTCGACCATCGCTACCCGCCGACCGTCAACAGCGTGGACGAGACGGAATTCTGCCGCAGCGTTGCCGTCGAGGTCCTGGGAAGTGAGCGAGTGCTCACTGACGTTCTGCCGTCGATGGGCGCCGAGGACTTCGCCTACATGCTGCGCGAGAAGCCGGGTTGCTACGTCTGGCTGGGCAACGGGCCGGGCACCGGCGGCTGCACACTGCACAACCCGCATTACGATTTCAACGACGAGATTCTGTTGCCAGGCATTGCCTACTGGACACGACTGGTCCAGCGTGCGCTGCCTGCCGGCTAACCGGCCACCAGGAAGCCGACTTCGCGGCGCAGGGCATTGACCAGCAGCAACTCGCGCTTGATGCGCTCGACAAGCTCATCTTCCGGCAGGTTCAGGTAGCGGATGTTGATGCTGATGGCGAAAGGCAGGCCGAGCACGAATGCCGGAAATTCTTCGGCTGGCAATCGCCGTATTTCGAGCATGGCAAATGAAACCAAAACCTTGATGGCATTCCATGCCAGCTTGTCGATGTCGGCGGCGAAGCTGTCGATGCGCCGGAAAGCACGCTCGAAAGCCCCTTCAACCCCGGTGAACGGGCTGCCATGTCCAGGGATGACGATATCGATTGGCAGGCGCGACAGCATTTCGAGGGTGTCGCGCGTGATGGCGATACCATCGGCCTCGCCAAGGAGCTCGGGGAAAATCACGCCGAAGCCGTTTTCCCAGAGAGCGTCGCCCGAAATCAGGATACGCCGATCCGGGTTGTAGAAAGCCAGCGCCTCCATGTCGTGTCCGGGAACGGCCAAGGCCTGCCAGTCGAGGTCGCCCATCGAAATCACCTCGCCGGCGCGGATCAGGCTGTCGTGCTGGAAGCGCGCCGCCTGCTGGCCCAGCGGCGAGAGCAGCAGTGCGTCTTCGTCCCACTCGGCGATGGTGGCGTGAAGACCGGCCGGAACGATGATCTCGCAGCCGAATCTGGCTTGCAGCGCCGCGTTGCCGCCGATGTGATCGGAATGCGAGTGCGTGTTTATGAGCCTTTTCAGGTGTCGACCGCGCACGGCATGATCAACCAGTTCGACGGTCTGGGAAGCATGCGTGACGTAGCCGCTATCGACCACTGCGGCATCGCTGCCGTCGAAGAGGACGATGCTGTTGGCCGAAAGCCAGCCGCGCTCGAGAACGAGCAGCGACTCCGGCAGGTGAACACTCATTCCGGGTTATCCGGGTCGCTGGTTGTCGGTCGTGGCGTTCTTGTCAGGGTGACGACCTCGGTGTAGACCTCCGGCGCGTCGAGTGGCGGCCGGCCGCAACCCAGGCAGTAGCCCGAATCGGGGTCGGCCATGCAGATGCCGACGCAGAGGTATTGATCCTCGTTATCCAAGCCGGTCGCAGTCGCAGCGCAGGTCGCCTTCCCAGGGATCATGCTCCTGCCGGCGCCTGGCAACGGCGGCGAGGATGCCCAGGCGGCGGGCGTCGTCGATTCCCGCCCAGACAGCGATTTCGTCAATTGTCCGGAAGCAGCCGGAACACAGGCCGGTCTGTTCGTCCATCTTGCAGACGTTGATGCAGGGCGAGGCGATCATCAGATGATCATGAACCGGCGCCGCTGGTCCTGCACAAGATCCACTGCCGCCTGTGCCTCGTCCCGACGGATGCGGGCGAGCATCGCCATGTAGTTGCGCTTGTCGCGGCCGCGAAATTCGGAAAACTTCAGCGTATGCAGATTGATGTTGTCGCTTGGCTGATCGCTGACGATGCCGAGGCGGTCGACGGTAACACTGACGGGCGACAGCCCTAGCCAGGCTTCCGGTTCGCGCAGGTAATCGACGAGCGCCGCAAGCAACTGGTCGGGCATCAGCGATGCGGCCTTTTCCCGAAGCTGAGCGTCAAGTTCTGCCAGATGCCGCGTGTGCGTCTGGAATTCCGGCCCCGGCGACTTGCCGCGCAGCACGGTGAGGTGCGCGCGCTGCATCGAGACATCGGCGCGCAAACCCTCACGCTCACTGCGCAGCGACTCGACATGATCATGGAAAGTGGAGAGCAGGCTTTCCAGGCCCTTGGCGCGCAGGTTTTCGAGCGTCACTTCGAGGTTGCAATGCGGTTCAACGAGCGTTTGGTCGCAGAAATAGATGACCAACTGAGGCACCTCACTCTGAATCATGTCTCCCTGCCGAACTATGCCGAGCTGCTTTTTCTGCTGGCGACGGGCAGCGAACAGCGCGTAGAAGTATTCGCTCTCCCAGCACTGGGGCTCTTCCAGAAAGTCACGGACAGCCTGACTGTGTCCGAGCATCTGATCGATGTCGTCGGCTGTTGCGAACAGGGCGTGAACCAGCGGATCGCCGGAGAAGGACTGGCGATTGATGTCGATCGGCCCGGGCAGCCCGGCGATAAGGCCCTCGCAGTAACCGAGTACGTGCTCCACGGCCGGCGCCAGCTCGCGCTCGAATCCCGAGGCCGACCTGAGCAGCGGGTCGACGAGTTCTCCGATCCGCTCGAGCGCCTTCCGGACCTGGGGTGTGGGTACAGGTGTCGGCTTGAGGAAATCGGCAATGGAGGAGATCAGGCTCATTGGGCAGTCCCCGCGCAGATTGCCCGGCCGGCCTTGGCGCCGTTCGGGCGGTTGATGGCACTGGAGATCCAGTTGCCGATGGTTGCCAGTGTAGCGAGATCGATGCCGGTTTCAATTCCCAATCCATGCATCAGATAAACGACATCCTCGGTCGCCACGTTCCCCGAGGCGCCTTTGGCATACGGGCAGCCGCCCAGCCCGGCGATCGAACTGTCGAACGTCGCCATGCCCAGTTGCAGCGAGGCGTAGATGTTGGCGATCGCCATGCCGTAGGTGTCGTGGTAGTGGCCGGCCAGTTTCGCGATCGGTACCGACGCGGCGCAGGCCTCGATCATGCGGCAAATGCTGGCCGGGGTGCCGACGCCGATGGTGTCGCCGAGCGACACCTCGTAGCAGCCCATCTCGAACAGCGTCCGCGCCACTGCCGCCGGCTGCCGCGGGTCGATGGCGCCCTCGTAGGGGCAGCCGACGACGCACGACACGTAGCCGCGCACCTTGATCTCGAGCGCCGAGGCGGACGAGACGATGGGCTCGAAACGCTTCAGGCTCTCGGCAATCGAGCAGTTGATGTTCTTTTTCGAGAAACTCTCCGAAGCCGCGCCGAAGATGGCGACCTCGGTCGCCCCCGCCTGCAGCGCCGCATCGAAGCCCTGCAAATTGGGCGTCAAAACCGGGTAGACCGCAGCAGGGTGCTTGCGGATGCCCTGCATCACCGCGTTGTTGTCGCCCATTTGCGGCACCCATTTCGGCGATACGAACGAAGTCGCCTCGATGACGCGCAGCCCGGCATCGGCCAGCCGCTCGATCAGTTCGATCTTGGTTGCGGTCGGGACGACCTGCTTCTCGTTCTGCAACCCGTCGCGCGGGCCGACTTCGACGATTTTTACTTGAGAGGGGAGCGGCATGGAGGGATCGAATAGGGAAAGCGGTTAATAGGCAAGAATCGACCCGACGCGGAAACATCGGGATAGTGCAAGCGGTCGTTCAACATCCAAATTCAGGGGTGGCGGAAGCGAGTCCGTTGGAAGGCCGAGTTAGGCGCGCTAGGGGATGGCGCCGAAACAGAGGGATGCCCGGCTGAAATACGTTCAGCCTCTGTTTTTTTCAAATCTTCATAGATTGCACGCAGGGCATAGCCAAACTTTGCTGCGTGTGCTTCCCGAATGGCTCGGACTTCATTGACGACTTCATCATTCAGCATTTTCTTCTCCAAGGAGTTCTTCAGGGGTGCAAATGAACGGTAGGAACAAGCCAATCTGTTCAAGGTAGGCCGCAATGCTTCTTTGTATCTCCGGATTTGCAATGTGCTGACAGTTCCACGTCAGCAGATAATCCACGTCATTGACAGTAGCCACCGCAATGTGGAGCGCATCCTCTGCAGCTTTGAGCGGGATGATTCCCTGTCTTACCAGCGACTCTGCGCTCCTGCGCGTCAGTCCGGTTCTGACACCTAATCAATTCGAGCCCGTCCCGTTTGATGTAGGCCATGCACCCACAACCATGACGAAATAGCGCTCGAGCAGGATCGCTATTTGGGCTGGCCCCATACCACCAGGCACTGGCGTTGCGTAGTTGGCCTTTTGAAAAGCGGCGGTGGTCAAGTTTCCGATTGCCGTACCCGACTTGGTTTTCTCGAATCCCAGGTCCAGCACCGTGTGGGTCGATCGAATATGGCGAACAGTCAGGAATCCAGCGGCCGATGCTGCGGCGACCACGAAGTTCACTTTGCTCAATGCGCTAAGTGAATCGTCCTTATCCAATGCAACTGGTCGGCAGCCCCCAGCTTCGAGCATCGAAACAAGATGTTTTCCGATAAATCCTTTGGCACCAACCACGGCAACAGGCTCTTCGACACGCCATCCGCCTAGAGCAATCAACGCCCTTTTGGTTGCTTCGCATACTGCGGGCCATGCCCAATCCCTCCCTGGATTGAAGTCGAGATCGTTTCTAACGGGCAGATTGGCAATTTCCTGCGGTAGGGGATGTTGCATGACCTTCAATGTATCGGAAAGGATCAAAGATTCGCGCGAAGTGGCCACTTGGCGCCAATTACTCACCGTGATCAATTGCGCGGGCACGCCCGCCGCCTGGAAGGCCCTGAGCTTTTCATGCGCGGATATCCGCGCTACCTCAAATCTTCGATTCTTCTGTGACGTAAGCAGTACGACCCATACCGGAGGCGGATCTCTTGGCAATGAGGATCGCAGGGCCTCGATAGCAGTCCGGCGCCATCGCGGTCCATCAAAGACCTGCCATATAGGCCCTGAGCCGTCTCTCTTCATTAGGAGGTCGCTACGCTTGAAGGGCCTTCATTCTGGCTTTCATCTTGTCAATGAAGGGGTCACCGGCGGATAGATTCCTGAGGTTTGCTTCGACGTTTTCTACTGACGAAGCGTATCCGGCGACGAGCAAATGCCGGCCGACAAGCACGTCGCTTAAGACATTCGGGTTGCCAATTTGGGCGAGGCGATCAGCAAATGGCTGTGCCTCCAAAACCAACGCCATCAAACGAAACGGCGGTTCAGCCGCTGCCCGCGTCGCCCTTGCCACAGCGGCCTTCTTCTTCGAAGCAAGAGATGGTGCATCCGAGGCCATCTGGTACGCTGCCATGAGCGCAGTGAAGGCATGAATGTCGGCCTCCGCTTCGGACATCACCATCGCTCGCATCTCGGTGACCCGCTCGAGGATACTGCTGACCTCACTCTGAACCGAGCTAAATTGTCTCTTGCCAATCGTCAGGTTGCAAACCATCGACAGAAGCGCCAATCCTTGGCCTATTGTTACTGCGGCGGCAACCCCCCCGCCAGGTACGGGGGATCGACTAGCAAGCGCTTCTAGGTAAGGCCGCAAGCCCTCAAGCGGCGGCAGGTTCAACAACCTCTCCATAGTGTTGCCACTCACTACGAGTGGCTGACTTCATCTTTTCTTCATAAGTGCCGCGATTGTTTTCGTAAAGACGAATGGCATTGCGGACGCACATGGAAATAGTCATCGGACCGACTCTGGGCACGTATATCCCAGCTTTTTCCTTTGCGCTTGTTTCGAAGTTTTGAAAAAAAGAAAAATTGAGGCAGGTAACGTTTTCCGTAATTTCTTCGCCGCGAATCTTCTCAAACGCACGGGAGGGAACGCCTGTGATAACGATGTCGGATTGTCCGAGCGCCTCCTTGCGGGATATGGCCGTCCCGACGGTCGTCTGGCCGACCTGTTTAGGCATGATCATGCCGCCGTGAATGTCGAAAGAATAGACAACAGCACCGTCATTCTTGAGCATGTAAGCCAAGGGACGACCCACCACATCGGAGCGATTGAAAATGGTGATCTTCTTGCCAGCGAAGGTCTTCCCAGGGCGTTCGTCCAGATTGCAAACATGGGCTAGGATTTTTAAGATGCCGAGCGAGGTGCAAGGCAACACAGCCTTCTTGGTTTTCTTCTCGTCCGCGAATCGGTCGTTTGAATAGAGCTTACTGGCCCAAAATGACGACAATCCCTCAATATCCTTTTCGGGAGAAATCAGATCCTTAAGGCGTCGATCCCTGTCATCCCCGAAGAGCGGGTAGAACACGAAAATCCCGTGGACCATCGGATCCTCGTTGGCTCGTCTTATCTTTTCTTCGACGTCGTCCAGTTTATTTTTGACTAAACCTAACTCAAATCCAACAATCTCGCAGGCCTGTTGCAAGGTTCTGGCGTAAACCATGGATGCTGCGTCCCCTGCATCCGGCGCCAGAATGCCCAATATCCGCGGTTTGTTTCCAAATTTCTTGCGCCTGAGATCATGCGATAGTTGCTCGTGCATGATGGAAGCCAGGCCAAGCGGATTGAACTCGTTGGGCGGCCGCCCTTTGGCGACGGATTCATGCACCAAGTAGCTCTTGCCTACCTTCACGCAATTGCGCTTGTAAGCACCCTCCTTGCATAGGCGGGACACATGACCCGGGGTGAGTCCCATCAATTTCGCGGCCTCTTCAGTACTATACCAAGGCCCTATGGAAGGTAGCATTACAGACATGAAAGAGAACTCCATTCGGCAAATTTGTGAGATGCTAGCAAGATAGCACGATGCGCGCAAGCTGGCATTTCGTAAGGGAGGGCAAAAGTCTTCGCAATCCCAAATTCTGGCACCGCTACTATTCGGTGCCCTCAATGTTCCAGAAAGGTAATCAAAGAGAGCAAAAGGGGCCAAGCTCGCATTTCGGGAAGAAATCACTTCTCCAGGTCAGTCTGGTTCTGACATTCAATCATTTCGAGACCCTCCTCTTTGATTTGACGGACTTCTCCAGCATCGTATCCGACTCCTTCCGAAAACACGCGGTCTCGTGACAGAAAGGCGTCGGCGATGAAAGTAGCGCGCTGTTCGTTTGCCACCGACTGCTCGTCCATCAGCCTTCACCCTCGAATTCTACCAGCGCAGCCCCATCGGCGACCTGCTCGCCGGCGGCGTAGCAGAAGGCCTTGACGGTGCCGGCGGCGGGGGCGGTGATGGTATGTTCCATCTTCATCGCTTCGAGGATCAGCAGCGGCGCACCTTTTTCCACCTTCTGGCCGGGCTGGGCGAGCAGGGCGACGACCTTGCCCGGCATCGGCGCGGTCAGGCCGCCGCCGTGGGCGCCGCCGGCCTCGACGAGGTGCAACGGGTCGTCGCGCAGGAGTGAGTAGGTACTCCCCTGCAAAAAGACGCTTCTCTTGTCGTCGACCGTGCCCTGCAGGAAATCCCCTTGGGGGACGACGACGCTGGCGATCAGTCGGCGGTCGTCGAATTCGACGGCGATGCGGTCGCCTTCGAGCTTGCGGCCGCGCGCGAGGGCAGTCCGGCCGTTGATGGTGATCTGCCACTGGTCGCGCTGATAGCGGACCTGTGCTTCGACCAGACTCTCGCCATCGCGGAAGCCGATGATGCGGGCAGCCGAGAGGTTCATCCGCCAGCCGTCACGCGCGTGCCAGGGCGACCAGGGGTCACCGCTGCTCTTCGCGGCCAGCCCGGCCTTGTGCTGTTCCCAGAGCAGTTCGCCGACGGTGGCGACGAGCAGCGCGTCGTAGGACACGGCCTGGGTCGCCGGGAAGAGGAAGGTCTTCTGGCGTTCGATCAGCCCGGTATCGAGATCGGCGCCGGCGAAGGCCGGGCAGGCGACGAGGCGCGACAGGAAATCGATGTTGGTCGTCACGCCGGCCACCTGATAATCGGCCAGCGCCTTGCGCATGCGCGCCAGCGCCGCGTCACGGTGCTCGTCCCAGACGATAAGCTTGGCGATCATCGGGTCGTAGAAAGGCGTGATTTCGTCGCCCTCCTCGACGCCGCTATCGACGCGGACGTTCAGGCTCTCGGCCGGGGCACGGAGACGGATCAGCTTGCCGGTCGATGGCAGGAAGCTCTTGCTGGCATCCTCGGCGTAGATACGGGCTTCGAGCGCATGGCCGCGAATCTGCAACTGCTCCTGCGCCAGCGGCAGCGGCTGGCCGGCGGTGACGCGCAACTGCCATTCGACGAGATCCTGGCCGGTGACCATTTCGGTGACCGGGTGCTCGACCTGCAGGCGGGTATTCATCTCCATGAAATAGAACGAGCCGTCCTGGTTGGCGATGAACTCGACCGTGCCGGCGCCGACGTAGCCGACGGCCCGGGCGGCGGCGACGGCGGCTTCGCCCATCTGGCGGCGGCGCTCGGGCGTCATGCCGGGGGCGGGGGCTTCTTCCAGCACCTTCTGGTGGCGGCGCTGCACCGAGCAGTCGCGCTCGAAGAGATAGACGCAGTTGCCCCGGGTGTCTGCGAAGACCTGAATCTCGATGTGGCGCGGATTGGTGACGTACTTCTCGATCAGGACATGGTCATTGCCGAAGCTGGAAATCGCCTCGCGCTTGCACGACCCGAGGGCATCGGAGAAATCCTCGCTCCTGTCGACCAGGCGCATGCCCTTGCCGCCGCCGCCGGCAGCCGCCTTGATCAGCACCGGGTAACCGATGGCGTCGGCTTCCCGGTGAAGCAGGGCCGGCGTCTGGTCGTCGCCGTGATAGCCCGGCGTCAGCGGCACGCCGGCGTTGCCCATCAGTTTCTTGGCCTCCGACTTGGAACCCATGGCGCGTATCGCCGAGGCCGGCGGGCCGATGAAGGCGATGCCGTTGGCGGCCAGCGCCTCGGCAAAGTCGGCATTCTCGGAGAGGAAGCCGTAGCCGGGGTGCACCGCCTGGGCGCCGGTGCGCCGGCACGCCTCGACGATCTTCTCGGCGACCAGATAGGATTCACGCGCCGCAGCCGGGCCGAGCAGCACGGCCTCGTCGGCGAGGCGGACGTGGCGGGCGTTGGCGTCGGCGTCGGAATAGACAGCGACGGTACGGATACCCATCCGGCGGGCGGTCTTGATGACGCGGCAGGCGATTTCTCCGCGGTTGGCAATAAGAATTTTGTTAAACATTGGGGGTCTCCTGCGGCAGAACGGCGGCGGCACGTTCGGCGACGAATGCAGGGAAGGGAGAGGACTTCCGTGTGCCAGTATCGAGATGGACAGCAGTGAGGATGGTTATTGCGACCGACTCACCGGTTTCGTCGTTCCTCATACGATGTTCGAAGCGGATACGTTTGCTTGCCAATTCGATAATGGTCGAATGGACGGTGATGACGTCGCCGGCGTGCAACTCGCGCAGGTAGGAAATCTGCTGCTCGACGGCGGCCATGCCGCGCTCCGCTTTGCGCAGGAAAGAAGGTGTCAGGCCGAGCTGGTTGAAGAGCTGCCACGTTGCCTCGTCAAACTTGCCGACGAACCACATGACGTTCATGTGTCCGACGTGGTCGCAATGCCACGGATAGACAGTGCCGCGGTAGGTGACAATGTTGCTTAGCATCTCTTGTCCTGTTCCTTGCTCATGGTTTCGGCTTGTTGAAAAAGCGGCTCAGGCGTTCACGGACGTCGTCGAAATCGGCCGAATAGGCGTTGAAGGTTTCCAGACGCAGAGCATCGTCCAGCGAACGCCCGACAATGTCATGTAGCGTTTCCTTGGCCGAGCGGATGGCGGTCTGGCTGTTGCCGAGGATCATCCGGGCGAAGGTTTCGGCCGTGGCCATGACCTGGTCGGCCGGGACCACGCGATTGAGCAGCCCCAGACGCAGCGCCTCGTCGGCTGGAACTTCCCGCCCGGTTAGCGACAGGTCGAGGGCGACCGCCATGCCGACGATGGCAAGCAGGCGGACCAGGCCGCCATCCCCCTGATGCAAGCCATGACGGACCTCAAAGACGCCAAACTTGGCCGTATCGGCAGCAATCCTGATATCGCAAGCGAGAGCCAATTCAAACCCGCCGCCGATGGCATGGCCATTGATGGCGGCGATGATGGGCTTGCTGATCCTGTGTTGGCCGCGCGTGATGCCGCCGCCGATGCCACGCGCGGCATTTTTGCGAGCGTCGGACAGGGTAGCGTGTTCCCACTTGGGAATGACGGTCCTGAGGTCGGCTCCGGCGCAGAAGGCCTTGCCGGAACCGGTCAGGATGGCGACGTCGAGCCCCGGATCATCGTTGAAATCTTGCCAGATCGCCCACAACTCGTCGTTGAGGTTGTCGTCGAGTACATTAAGTGCCTCGGGGCGATTCAGTGTGACGTAAGCGATTCGCTCGCGTTTTTCGCAAAGGGCGACGGTCATGGCATTACGCGGCAGCGACCCAGGCGGGTGAACGTTTGTCGAGAAAGGCGGCGATGCCTTCCCGCGCCTCCGGTGTGGCGCGCAGGTGGGCGATGCGGTGGGCGGTTTCCTCGACCAGAACGTTGTTGATCGGCTGATTGTTGACGGCCCGGATCAGGTTCTTTGCGGCTGCCTGCGCCAGCGGACCGCCCTGCAGCAGCGCGGCGACAATATCCTGGACCTTGCCGTCGAGTTGCTCAGGCTCGACCGCTTCATGGACAAGGCCGATTTCGCGGGCGCGGACGGCATCGATGCGCTCTGCCGACTGGAAGTAACGGGTGGCCTGACGGGCACCGATGGCGCGCAGCACGTAGGGCGAAATGGCTGACGGGATGATGCCGAACCTGACTTCGGAGGTGGCGAAGACGGCCTTCGTGGACGCGACGGCGATGTCGCACGCGGCCGCCAGCCCCATCCCGCCGCCGAGCGCCGCGCCTTGCACGCGGGCGATCGTCGGTTTCCTCATCTCGGCGAGCGCGCGCAACATTCTGGCCAGGGCGCGGGCATCGTCGAGGTTGTCGTCGATGCCGTTGCTGGCGGCGCGCTTCATCCAGTTCAGGTCGGCGCCGGCCGAGAAACTCCTGCCGCGACCGGCGAGGACGACGACGCGGACATCGTCATCGTCATCGAGCGCCCTGCAGGCGGCGGTTAGTTCGGCGATCAGATTTTCGTCGAAGGCGTTGTGCAGGTCGGGCCGGTTCATCCAGATCGTCGCGACCGGGCCGTCCAGTTCGATTTCAAGGTGCATGAACATCGGGTGTTCTCCTTTGTTATTGTCGGTGCCGGCGGATCAGGGCCGCCATCGGGTCGCCCCGTGCCGCGAATGCGGCGATCAGGCTGGACTGGTTCTCGGCTGGCTGGTTCTGGCTGACCTTCCACTTGCCGAGCAGGCGGGTGATGGTGATTTCGATGCCGACAATCGCGCCGAGCATTTTCTCGATGTACTCGGCCGGGGCATCGGTGACGGCCCAGGATTGTGGCAGCGCAGCTTCGTTCGTCGCGGTCAACGCGGAAATCTGGGCAAGAATCCAGGCCGGGTCTTCGATCACCCGCAACTCGCCATAGGCATGCACGGCAGCGTAGTTCCAGGTCGGCACCACCCGGCCGTGTTGGGCCTTGGTCGCGTAGCCGGACGGGCTGACATAGCTTTCGTCGCCGCGAAAGACCACCAGCACTTCGCCGGCCACATTGCCCGCAATCCATAACGGGTTGGCGCGGGCGACGTGGCCCTGCAACTTGCCCCAGGGCGCCGGGTCGCATGCCAGAAGCAGCGGAATATGGTTGGCGTTCAGGCCGTCAGGTCCGTGGCTGACCAGCGTGGCCAGCGGATGGGCACGCATCAGGGCGTGCATCTCGGCGACATTGGTTTCAGCAAAGTGCTTGGGCTGGTACATGGCCTACATCCGGAAGATGCCGAACTTCGTTTCTTCGGCCGGCGCGTTCATTGCGGCGGAGAGGCCGAGGCCGAGCACGCGGCGGGTGTCGGCCGGGTCGATGATGCCGTCGTCCCACAGGCGGGCCGACGCGTAGTAGGGGTGGCCCTGCGTTTCGTACTGCTCACGGATCGGCCCCTTGAAGGCCGCCTCTTCCCCGGCGCTCCAGGTCTTGCCGGCGGCTTCGATGCCGTCGCGCTTGACGGTGGCCAGCACGCTCGCCGCCTGTTCGCCGCCCATCACCGAAATTCTGGCGTTCGGCCACATCCACAGGAAACGCGGCGAGTAGGCGCGGCCGCACATGCCATAGTTGCCGGCGCCGAAGCTGCCACCGATGACGACGGTGAATTTGGGCACTTTTGCCGTGGCGACGGCGGTGACCATCTTGGCACCGTCGCGGGCAATGCCGCCGTTTTCGTACTTGCGGCCGACCATGAAGCCGGTGATGTTCTGCAAAAAGACGAGAGGGATGCTGCGCTGGGCGCAGAGTTCGACGAAGTGCGCGCCCTTGAGTGCCGATTCTGAGAACAGGATGCCGTTGTTGGCGACGATGCCGACCGGGTAGCCATAAATTCGCGCGAAGCCGCAGACCAGCGTCGTGCCGTAGCGCGCCTTGAATTCGTCGAAGCCCGACCCGTCGACGATGCGGGCGATGATTTCGCGCACGTCGAAGGGCTTCTTGGCGTCGCTCGGGATGACTCCGTAAAGTTCCTCGGACGGATAGAGCGGCGCGACTGGCGCGGTCAACGTCACCGGCGGGGCCTTTTTCCAGTTCAGATCCTTGACCAGGCGGCGGGCGATGGCGAGGGCATGCGCGTCGTTTTCGGCGAGATGGTCGACGACGCCCGAGATTCGGGTATGGACATCGGCGCCGCCGAGGTCTTCGGCGCTGACCACTTCGCCGGTTGCCGCCTTGACCAGCGGCGGCCCGCCGAGAAAGATGGTGCCCTGGTTCTTGACGATGATCGACTCGTCGCACATCGCCGGCACATAGGCGCCGCCGGCGGTGCACGAACCCATGACGGCCGCGATCTGCGGGATGCCCCTCGCCGAAAGGTTGGCCTGGTTGAAGAAGATGCGGCCGAAATGTTCCTTGTCCGGGAAGACATCATCCTGCATTGGCAGGAAGGCGCCACCGGAATCGACCAGATAGACGCAGGGCAGGCGGTTTTCCAGGGCGATTTCCTGTGCGCGCAGATGCTTCTTGACGGTCAGCGGGTAGTAGGTGCCGCCTTTGACGGTGGCATCGTTGGCGACGACCATGCACTCGACGCCGCTGACACGGCCAATGCCGGCGATCATCGAGGCGGCCGGGACGTCACCGCCGTACATGTCATAGGCGGCGAACTGGCCGATCTCGAGGAAGGGCGTGCCCGCGTCGAGAAGGCCATTGACGCGCTCGCGCGGCAACAGCTTGCCGCGCGCCAGGTGCTTCTGGCGTGCCGCTTCCGGACCGCCGAGGGCGATCTTCTCAACTTTCTCATGGAGGTCGGCGACGACCGCCTGCATGGCTGCCGTGTTGGCCTGGAACTCGGCGCTGCGCGGGTTCAGTTGGGTTTTCAGGGTGCTCATGTCGCCTCGCTGTTCTTGTCCCGGTACGTGTCCTACAGTTGCTGTGCTTCCTTCAGCCATTTGCTGACCGGTTCCGGCCGGAAAGCGGCCATCGCCGCGAGCAGGGTCTCGATGTCTTCTGCCGCCAGCGCCATTGCCCGATTCTCCTGGCGCAGAAAGCCATCCGCGACGGCGCGCTCGAAGAGGGTGAGCAGCGGGTCGTAAAAGCCATTGACGTTGAGCAGGCCCATCGGCTTGACGTGGAACCCGAGCTGGCCCCAGGTCAGGATTTCGCAGAACTCCTCGAAGGTGCCGAAGCCGCCGGGCAGCGCGATGAAGCCGTCGGCAAGCTCGGCCATGCGCGCCTTGCGTGTGTGCATCGAGTCGACGACCTCGAGGCGGGTGAGGCCCCGGTGATCGACGACGCGCCCGGCCACCTCCTTGCCGATCAGCGCCTCGGGGATGACGCCGATGACCGTGCCACCGGCACCCAGGCAAGCGTCGGCGATGATCCCCATCAGCCCGACATTGCCGCCGCCGTAGACCAGTTCGATGCCGCGCCCGGCCAGCAGTCGGCCGAGATGTTCGGCCTCGGCCCGGTAATGCGGATCGTAGCCGGCGTTGGAGCCGCAGAAGACGCAGATGCGTTTCATGGCGGCCTCAGAAGCCCCCGGTTTCCAGCCACTTTTCGATCTGCGGCAGGCGGTCGGCGCCGAAGAAGGCCTCGCCGTCGATCATTACATGCGGCGAGCCAAAGACGCCGATGGCCAGCGCGTTGTCGACCTCGGCCTTCAGCCGGTCCTTGATTTGCTGGCTTTGCAGCGCGGTTTCCAGGCTGCTGCGGTCGACGCCAAGATTTGCGGCAATTTCCAGTGCGACGTCCAGCGCCGCGATGTCGCGGTCGTCGACGTACAGCGCGCGAAAGATCGCGTGGGCAAAGCGCCGGGCCAGCGCGCAGTCCTGGCTATGCAGCCAGTAATAGGCGCGGGCGGCATTCTGCGTCGCCAGCGGAAAGCGGGTCGGATGGCGGTAAGGGATGCCCATGAAGCGGGCAGAGCGCGCGAAGTCGAGCAGCGAGTAGGCGGCCTTGGCGGGATTCTGCAGAGTCAGCGGCGCGCTGCCGGTGGCCTTGAAGACGACGCCCAGCAGGATCGGATGCCAGCGCACCTTGCGCCCGAACCGGGCCGCCACCTCGTCGATGCGCTCGCTTAGCAGGTAGCCGTAGGGACTGGAAAAATCGAACCAGAAATCGATGGGATCGGACATGCGCGTCTCCCTATGCGGCCACGGCACGGCCGATGACCAGCCGCTGGATGTCGTTGGCGCCTTCGTAGATCTGGCAGACGCGCACGTCGCGGTAGATGCGCTCGACCGGGAAGTCGCTGACGTAACCGTAGCCGCCGTGGATCTGGATAGCGTCGGAGCAGACCTTTTCGGCCATTTCGGACGCAAACATCTTGGCCATCGACGCTTCGGTCAGGCAGGGGCGGCCGGCATCCTTCAGGGTGGCGGCGCGCCAGACCATCAGGCGGGCGGCATCGATCTGGGTGGCCATGTCGGCGAGGCGGAAGTTGACGGCCTGATGCTCGATGATCGCGACGCCGAAGGTGGTTCGTTCCTTCGCATAGCGCACGGCCGCCTCGAAAGCGGCGCGCGCCATGCCGACCGACTGGGCGGCGATGCCGATGCGGCCGGCTTCGAGATTCGACAGCGCGATCCGGTAGCCGTCCCCCTCCTTGCCGAGCAGGGCCGAGGCCGGCACGCGGCAGTCCTCGAAAAGGATCTGCGCGGTGTCGGAGGCGTGCTGGCCCATCTTTTCCTCGATGCGGGCGACGATGTAGCCCGGTGTCGCGGTCGGCACGAGAAAGCAGGAGATGCCCTTCTTGCCGGCGGCCTTGTCAGTGACGGCGAAGACGATCGCGACATCGGCGTACTTGCCAGTGGTGATGAACTGCTTGACGCCGTTCAGCACGAAATGGTCGCCGTCGCGGTCGGCGCGGGTGGTGATCGACGAGGCGTCGGAACCGGTGTGCGGCTCGGTCAGACAGAAGCAGCCGAGACTGTCGCCACGCGCCAGCGGCTTGAGCCAGGTTTCCTTTTGCTGATCGGTGCCGTACTTCATCGTGATGCCGCAGGCGAGCGAATTCTGGACGCTGACGATGGTCGACGTGGCGCCGTCGCCGGCGGCGATTTCCTCGATGGTCAGGACCAGCGACATGTAGTCCATTCCGGCGCCGTCCCATTCCTCCGGCACGACCATGCCGAGCGCGCCGAGTCCGCCGAGTTCCTTCAAGGCTTCGGCCGGGAAGGTATGGTTGCGATCCCACTCGCCGGCGAAGGGGGCGAGGCGCTCCTGCGCGAAGCTGCGCATCGCGTCGCGGACCATTTCCTGTTCCTGGGTCAGAATCATGCTGTGCTCTCCGAAAAATGGGTGGTCAGCCAGACGCCAGCGATGACCAGAATGCCACCGCCAAGCACGGATAACCCGAGGCGTTCGTCGAGCAGGACCGCTGCCTGCAGGACGGCGAATACCGGGACGAGGTTGACGAAGGCGGACGCCCTGGCGGCGCCGAGGCGCTTGACGCCATCGGCAAACCAGGTGAAGGCGAGGGCGGTACCGCCTACCGCCAGGAAGACAACGCTGGTCCACACCCGCCACGACCAGGCGGCGATGTCGCTGCCACCCTGCAGCAGGGCCGTGGTTCCGATCAGCGCGGCGCCGATGAGACTGGCCCACAGGGTGGCGGCAAGCGGGGAAAGCGTCTTCGTCGCGCGCCGGCCGATGAAGGTATAGGCGGTCCAGCACATCACGCAGCCGAGAATGAGCCACTCGCCGATGCCGACCGCGCCGTGCAGCAGGGCGAGCGGATTGCCGCTGCCGATGACCGTCAGGCAGCCGGCCATGGCGATCGCGACGCCGGTCAGCTTGAGCGCGTTCATCCGTTCCTTGCCGAGAAACCATGCTGCCAGCACGACGACAACCGGGGTCAGGGCGACGACCAGCGCGCCGCGGCCGGCACTGATGTATTTGAGGCCGTAGAAGAAGCAGAGCGCGTAGAGGAAGATCCCGGTCATCGCCAGTCCGCTGACGATTCCCCATTCGCTGCCCGTCTGCGGGCGTGGAATCCGTCCCTCGGTCACCAGCGCAAAGCCGGCCAGCACCAGCCCGGCGAGCAGGAAGCGGATGGCGGGAACGCCCAGAGGCGCGGTCAGTTCCTGCGCCACGACCCGGCCAGCGATCCAGGTTCCGCCCCACATGAACATGGCGCCGATCAGCTTGAGGTAGGTAGTCGACCCGACCGGCTGCGGCACTTACAGCATTTCCACCGCGAGCGCCGTCGCTTCGCCGCCGCCGATGCACAGGCTGGCGACGCCGCGCTTGCCGCCGGTTTTTTTCAGCGCGCCGAGCAGCGTCACCAGAATGCGGGCGCCCGATGCGCCGATCGGATGGCCCAGCGCACAGGCGCCCCCGTGGATGTTGACCTTCTCGGCCGGCAGCTTGAGGTCGTGCAAGGCGGCCATCGTGACGACGGCGAAGGCCTCGTTGATCTCGTAGAGATCGACGCCTTCCGCGGTCCACCCGGTCCTGGCGAACAATTTCTGCATGGCGCCGACCGGCGCGGTCGGGAACAGCGCCGGCGCGTGGGCGTGAGTCGTGTGGGCGACGATGCGGGCGATCGCTGCCAGCCCCAGGCTTTCCGCCTGCGAAGCGCGCATCAGCAGCATGGCGGCGGCGCCGTCGGAGATCGACGACGAATTGGCCGGGGTCACGGTGCCATCCTTGCGGAAGGCCGGCTTCAAAGTCGGGATCTTTTCGATGTTGACCGCGAACGGCCCCTCATCCTTGTCGATCACAACATCGCCCTTGCGTCCGGAAACGGTGACCGGGGCAATCTCCCAGGCAAAGCTGCCGTCGTCGCTGGCCTGCTTGGCGCGGTTGGTCGAGCGGATGGCGAATTCATCCTGCGCGGCGCGGCTGAAGTTGTAGTTGCCGGCGCAATCCTCGGCGAAGGTGCCCATCAGGCGACCGCGGTTCTCCGCGGAGTAGGCATCCTCCAGGCCGTCCATGAACATGTGGTCGATGATCTGGCCGTGGCCGAGCCGATAGCCGCCACGCGCCTTGGGCAGCAGGTACGGGGCATTGGTCATCGATTCCATGCCGCCGACCACCGTGATGCCGGACGAACCGGCGAGAATGCCGTCGTGCCCGACCATGGTGGCTTTCATGCCGGAGCCGCAGACCTTGCTGACCATGGCGCAGCCGGTCGACAGCGGCAGTCCGGCGAGCAGAGCTGCCTGACGAACCGGCGCCTGGCCGAGACCTGCCGGCAGCACGCAGCCGAAGACCACCTCTTCGACCAGCGCGGGATCGACCCCGGCGCGCTCGACGGCCGCCCTGATGGCGACGGCGCCGAGTTGCGGCGCGCTCACGGCGCCGAAGACTCCCTGAAACCCCCCCATCGGGGTACGGGCTGCAGAAACGATGACGATCGGGTCATTCATGGCGAATTCTCCTTGATGAGAGGCAAGGTTATGCTTCCAGCGCCTTCAGCGCGGCGTCGTAGCGCGATTGCAAATCCCCGGGCTGATGCACGGTGATGCCGAGATCGTGCATCAGCCCGTCCTTGAGGCCGTAGATCCAGCCATGGACCGTCAGCGGCTGGCCACGCTGCCAGGCATCCTGGACCACGAAGGTCTGGCAGACATTGACCACCTGCTCCAGAACGTTCAACTCGCAGAGGCGGTCGTGACGCTCTTCGGAGGGCAGGCGGTCGACGTCGGGCAGGTGCTTGGCATGGACGTCACGGACGTGGCGCAGCCAGATATCGACGAGGCCGACGCGCTCCTTGCGCAGCGCGGCACCGACGCCGCCGCAGCCGTAGTGGCCGACGACCATGACGTGCTTGACCTTGAGCGCCTCGACGGCGAACTGGATGACCGACAGGCAGTTGAGGTCGCTATGGACGACGACATTGGCGACGTTACGATGAACGAAGACCTCGCCGGGCAGCAGACCAACGATCTGGTTAGCCGGCACGCGGGAATCCGAACAACCGATCCAGAGAAATTCGGGCCTCTGGATCCTGGCCAGCTTGTTGAAATACTCCGGGTCGACTTCTTGCATCTGGCGCGCCCAGGCGCGGTTGAAGTCGAACAGGTGCGACAGGTTTTCGCTGCGGGTTTCTTCTTCCGACCAGTTCTCGAGATCGAGAGCGAGGAACATCGTCCCTTCGACCGGCGTCTGGTAGTAAGCCGCGGCCTCGGTGAAGCCGAGTTCGCGGTACAGCTTGACGGCCATGCGCATGCTGGGCAGCGTGTCGAGCATCAGCTTGCGGTAGCCGATTTCCTTGGCTGCCTTGATCGCGGCCAGCGCCAGCGCCGACCCGACGCCGTGGCCGCGTGCTTCCGGCGTCACGTAAAGGCGTTTCATCTCGCAGACGCCTGCGCTGTTCGGCAGCACTCGAACACCAACGCAGCCGACTGGCCGTCCGTCCACTTCGGCGAGAAAAAGCCGACCCTGCGGCGTCGCGTAGGCGCCAGGCAGGGATGCCATTTCCTGGTCAAAGTTCTGGAAGGACAGGTCAACGCCGAGCCAGCCCGCATAGTTGCGGAAGAACTGGCGGACCTGCTCCAGGGCTTCGCTATCTTTGTCGGTGAGGGTGCGCAGGGTGATGGTCATGCTTGATTCCTCGATTCCAGCGGTGCCCCGGTCTGGAGCACGGGCGGGAGCTTGTTCAGGCGGTTTCCGCGAAAAGATCGCGACCGATCAGCATTCTACGGATTTCGGAGGTGCCTGCTCCGATCTCGTAAAGCTTGGCATCGCGCCACAGGCGGCCGGTGGGATAGTCGTTGGTGTAGCCGACGCCACCCAGCACCTGGATCGCCTCGCCGGCCATCCAGGTCGCCTTCTCGGCCGAATAGAGAATGGCGCCGGCGGCATCCTTGCGCAGCGTCCGCGAATGATTGGCCGAATCACAGGCGCGGCCGACGGCATAGACATAGGCGCGGGTCGCCTGCCAGGTCGAATAGAGATCGGCAACCTTGCCCTGCATCAACTGGAATTCGCCGATCGCCTGGCCAAACTGCTTGCGCTCGTGGAGGAAGGGTACGACGACATCCATGCAGGCGGCCATGATCCCGAGCGGACCGCCGCAGAGAACGGCGCGTTCGTAGTCGAGCCCGGACATCAGAACCTGGGCGCCGTTGCCGACGCCGCCCAGCACATTTTCCTCCGGGACTTCGCAGTCGTCGAAGAACAGCGGGAAGGTATTGGAGCCACGCATCCCCAGCTTGTCGAGGTGGGTGCCACAGCTGAATCCGGTGAATCCCTTTTCGACGATGAAGGCGGTCATGCCCCGTGGCCCCGCATCCGGATCGGTCTTGGCGTAGACAACCAGCGTGTCGGCGTCGCCGCCGTTGGTGATCCACATCTTGGAGCCGTTCAGGACATAGCGGTCGCCTTTCCTTTCGGCCTTCAGCTTCATCGAAATGACATCGGAGCCGGCGTTCGCCTCGGACATGGCGAGCGCGCCGACATGGTCGCCGGAAATCAGTTTGGGCAGGAATTTCCGGCGCTGCGTGTCGGAGCCGTTGCGGCGGATCTGGTTTACGCACAGATTCGAGTGTGCGCCATAGGAGAGGCCGACGGAGGCCGAAGCGCGGGAAATTTCCTCCATGGCGACAATGTGCGCCAGATAGCCCATGTCAGTGCCGCCGAATTCCTCGCCAGCGGTCATGCCGAGCAGACCCATTTCGCCGAACTTCTTCCAGAGGTCGGCGGGGAACTCGTTGACGCGGTCGATCTCGGCGGCGCGCGGGGCAATCTCGGCGTCGGCAAACGCCTGCACCGCTTCGCGCAGCAGGCTGATGTCTTCGCCGAGGCCAAAGTCGAGACTGGGGATGTTCATGGCGTTTCTCCCTGAAGTTTTTCGGATTTGCCGTGCATGACCATGATCGTCTGCTGCATCAGCGCACATAGGGTTTCCTGGCCGTCCTTGACGGCAAATACCTCGCCCTGGGTGACGATCAGCGTGCGTCCAGCCCGGATCACCCGGCCGCGTGCAAGCAGGTGGTCGCCATCGGCCGGCGCCACGAGATTCATCTTGTATTCGACCGTGAGCACCGAGGCCGCGGCCGGCACCGTGGTCATCGCCGCATAGCCGGCCGCCGAGTCGGCGATCATGCCGACCACGCCGCCATGCACGAAGCCGTGCTGCTGCTCGACGCCGGACCAGTGCGGGAGATGGATCTCGGTACGACCGTGCTCGACCACCGGCAGAGTCGCCCGGATCAGGCTCATCGCGTGCTGCAGCGCAAAGCTGGCGCGCACGCGCTCGGCAAAGTGGGGGTCGGAGATGCGCCTCATGGCAACATTGTATTCACGTTAACGTAAACGTCAACGTTCCGGTGCATGTCGATCATCGGGAATCCCGGCGCAGCAACTCCTGCTCGCATTGCTGCTCGAACTGTGCGATATCCGCCAGCATCGCTTCGATGTCCTCGCGCTGCTGCTGGAGAGCCTCGCGTCGCTTGGACATGACACGCAGGCACTCGATCAACTGGGGGGTTTCATCCTCGGTGCCCGAGTACATGCCGATCAGGTCCTTGATCTCGGCCAGCGACAGTCCGAGTCGCTTGCCGCGCAGGGCCATCTTGAGGCGGGCGCGGTCACGGCGGGTGAACACCCGGTTGCGGCCCTCCCGTTGCGGCGCGAGGATGCCCTGGTCTTCCCAGAAGCGGATCGTGCGCGGGGTGATGCCAAACTCGCGGGCGAGATCGGAAATGGCGAATCTGGCTGTCGTCTGGGCCAATTGGGATTCCTCGATTCAGGGACCAAGTAGATCAGAACCGGGGTATTTTATCAATCCGGCGGCGGGCAAGGCCGGCAGTTCCGGCTTCCGTGGATGGCCTCTCAGCCGGTGATCCTGCGCTTCACGGCGCGTGTCACCAGACGCAGCCGCTGGGCCAGCGGAAAGCGCCTGAAGTTGGTCTTGACGGCGCCCAGGGTGAAGGCAGTGCGTTTGGAGTAGTCGACGATCAGGTCGACGATCACCGGTCGTCCGGCTGCTGCAAGCTCGCGAGCGCGGGCGATGGCGTCGGAGACCTCGGCGTTCGCCGCCACCCTGAGGTATTCGGCCCCGGTGGCAATGGCGACGCCGCTGAAATCGATTGCCCCCAGTGCCGTGCACGGCTTGCGATTGAAGGGTATTTCCTGGGCCTGGGCGATCTGCGACAACTCGCCGTCGTGAAATACGAAATAGATCAGGCCGATCCCCAGTCGCGTCGCCGAGACGATTTCCATGCAGGTCATCGTGAACGCCCCGTCGCCGACGATGGCGAACACCTCGCGGTCGGGGTTGGCCAGCTTGGCGCCGATGGCGGCGGGCACCGCGTAGCCCATGCAGTTGAAATCGGTCGGGACGATCAGCCCCTTGGCTTGCCGCACCGGAAAAAGTTCGGCGGTCAGATAGGTGTGGTTGCCGTCATCGACGACGGCGATGACGTCGTCGGGGACGGCCGCGCGCAGCGCATTGAAGAAAACGGCGGGATTGACCCTGGCGCCGCTTTCGTGGCGCAACCACTCCGCGTTGTAGTCACGCTTGTCGTGCTGGATGCGGGTATGCAGTCCGGTATCCGTGGCGCGGGCGGCGCCGATCTGCTGCAACTCGGAGAGAAGCGCATCGAGGACCGCCGCGGAATCACCTTCAAGCGCCACGGCCGCCGGGTAGTTCGCATTGAACACCAATGGATTGATATCGACATGGATCAGTTCCTTCGGCACGCTGACGCCAAAGCTGCCGGTGGCGATTTCCGCGAAGCGGGTGCCGACGGCGAGCAGGCAATCGCAATCGCCGAAGGCGTTGCGCGCGGCGGGCACGGCCGCCGGACCGAAAGAAAAGCCCGTGTGCAGGGGATGCGCGGCCGAGAATACCGAGAGTCCCTGCAGCGTCGTTGCCACGGGCGCTTGCAGAAACTCGGCGATCGCGCGCGTCTGCGCAACGGCATCGCGCGCGCCCCAGCCGATGAACAGGCCCGGATGCCTTGCGGCAAACAGCATTTCGGCAGCGCGCCGGATCGCGCTGGCAGGCGCTCGCTGTGGCCTGGCGATAACCGGCGGGCTGGGAAGCTCGCCCACCTCACCGGGAAACATCTGCAGGTTGACCGGAATCTCGACGAAGACCGGCCCGGGCTCGCCGGAGTGGGCGATTTCCCAGGCCTTGAAAAGCATCGGCGCTATCTCCGCGTGGCTGGTAACGAGAAAGGTGGCCTTGGTCAGTGGCCTGAGGAAAGCATGCTGATTGAGTTCATGAAGCTGGTAGCGCTTGTCGAGATCGCTACGGATGCCGCCGCAGATGACCAGCATCGGGACGCCGTCGAGAAAGGCTTCGCCGATGCCGCTGGCGGCGTGGGTGACCCCGGCCGCAGGAACGATCACCAGGGCGCCGGTCTGTTCCGAGGTTCGGCTGACCCCATCGGCCATGAACGCCGCCCCGCCTTCATGAGTTACGAGCACCGGCGTGATCTGCCCGGAACTGTTGAGTTCGTCGTACAGTTCGGTGTTGTGCACGCCGGGGATGCCGAAGGTGTATCTGATGCCGAGCGCTTCGAGGGCTCGTACCGCGATCCAGGCGCCGGTCCGTTTCATGATGAATGCTCCAGGTCTTCAGGTAGTGGATGCCGCGGCCAGAGGCTGTGGCAAGGGATGGCGGCGAAGCGTCGGAAAACTTTATACGCTTTTCCTGCATCTCCGGCACTGTCGGCGCCGCGACCCGGTTTCGATGGCATGCTGATCGGGGGCCAAAAGCCACCTTGCTTCCGTTTTGACCCCGGCACCTCGAACACGTCCACCGGTCTGCGGGAAGCGTGTTTGGGGGTACAGGAGCTATGTGGTAACTTACGAGCCCCTTCGGTCAAGGTTCCCCATGCCCCTGGACTTTCCTCATGCTTACCCGCCGGCTGCCGGCGAGAAGATCGAGGTCGCGCCGGGGGTCTTCTGGCTGCGTATGCCGCTGCCGTTCCAGCTCGATCACATCAACCTCTGGTTGCTGCGTGACGGGGACGGATGGACGATCGTCGACACGGGCTTCGCGAGCGATGGCGTGCGCACTGTCTGGCAGGAACTGCTGGCGGCGCTGGACGCCCCGGTGAGGCGCCTGATCGTCACCCATTTTCATCCTGACCACCTCGGTTTGGCGTCCTGGCTGATGAACGAAACCGGTGCGCAGTTGTGGATGACGACGGGCGAATTCCTGACCGCCCATGCCGTGTGGAACGAGGTCGGCGGCCATGGCGCGCGTTTCATGGTCGACCAGTTTCGTCAGCACGGCCTCGACGCCGAGCGGCTGGCAAAATTTGAAAAGCGTGGCTCTGGTTACCGCAAGGCGGTCCCCGCACTGCCCGAGTCTTACCATCGGCTGAAGTCAGGCGATGTTGTCGCGGTCGACGGGAAAAAATGGCGCATTTTGATCGGTCACGGCCATGCGCCCGAGCACATTGCGCTATACTCAGACGAGTTCAACGTGTTAATTTCAGGCGATATGCTTCTGCCTACTATTTCCACGAATATCAGCGTATTTGCGGCGACTCCCGATGCCGATGCCTTGGGCTGGTTTCTCGAGTCGCTCGAAGAAATGGCAAGCGAAATACCGGGAGAGGCGTTGGTCTTGCCGTCGCACGGCCTTCCCTTCGTCGGGATTCAGGAGCGGGTGGAAAACTTGCGCGCGCACCACGAGGAGCGCTTGCAGGTGCTGGAGGAGGCTTGTGAAGATGCGCCGAAGAGCGCAGCCGAGTTGCTCGAAACCCTGTTTCAGCGGGCGCTCGATACGCATCAGACCATGTTTGCGATGGGCGAAGCGATTGCCCATCTGAATTACCTTCGACTAGCTGGCCGGTTGTCACGCCTCACCGACGCCGACGGTGTAATACGATTCTTGCGGTTCCAGCATTGACCAGCCGCGCATTGACCAAAAGGGAGTTTGAGTATGTCGCAGCAAACCGTTGACAAGACGGGCAATCTGCCCAACCCGGCTGAAATGGCCAAGACCTACGCCGAAGTTGCGCAGCGCGCTTCGCGACTGATCACCCAGTTCGTGGAAAAGAAGGCAAGGGAAGGTGTTTCTGCGCCTAGCGACGACCTTGGTGTTGCCCAGGCCTTCCAGGATCTTTCCGCGCGCCTGTTGGCCGATCCGTTCAAGTTGGCGCAAACGCAGATGAGCATGATGTGGGACTATTTTTCGCTATGGCAGAATACCACGGCGAAGATCCTGGGCATGCCGGTAGCGGCCCCCGTCGCCACACCGAAGAAGGGCGACAACCGCTTCAGGGACGAGGAGTGGGAGCAGCATTTCCTGTTCGACTTCATCAAGCAGTCTTACCTGATCACGGCCCGTCATCTGCATGAGACCGTTGCCGGAGCCGAGGGACTGGACGAATCGACCCAACTCAAGGTCAACTTCTTCACCCGCCAGTATATCGATGCCCTGTCTCCGTCCAACTTCGCGCTGACCAACCCGGAAGTCTTTCGCGAAACCGTTAAGAGTCATGGCCAGAACCTGATCAAGGGTCTGAACAACCTGCTGCACGATGTCGAGGCAGGCGATGGCGAACTGCGCATCCGCATGACCGACACCTCGGCCTTCGAAATGGGCAAGAACGTCGCCACGACGCCGGGCAAGGTGGTTTTCCAGAACGAGCTGTTCCAGTTGATCCAGTACGATCCGGCGACGCCTGACCAGTACAAGAGACCTTTCCTGATCGTCCCGCCGTGGATCAACAAGTATTACATTCTCGACCTGCGCGAGAAGAACTCGATGGTCAAGTGGGCCACGGACCAGGGCCGCACCACGTTCATCATGTCCTGGATCAATCCGGACGAAAAGCTGGCCGAAAAGAGCTTTGAGGATTACCTGCTTTCAGGTTCCATGGAAGCCATCAGCCAGGTTTGCGCCCAGACCGGCGAGGACAGCGTCGATATGGCTGGCTACTGTCTCGGCGGCACGCTGGTCATGACCACGCTGGCGTACATGGCTGCCAAGAAGGACAAGCGCGGCAATTCAGGCACCTTCTTCACGACCATGCTCGACTTCTCCGAACCGGGCGAACTGCGTGTCTTCCTCGATGAAGCGACCGTTGCCGGCCTCGAGAAGAAAATGTTCGAACGCGGCTATCACGAAGGCTCCCAGATGGCCGGCACCTTCAACATGCTGCGCGCCAACGACCTGATCTGGTCCTTCGTCGTCAACAACTACCTGCTGGGCAAGGACCCGTTCCCCTTCGACCTGCTCTTCTGGAACTCCGATTCGACCCGGATGCCGGCGGCAATGCACAGCTACTACCTGCGCAACATGTACCTCGCCAACAATCTGGTCAAACCCGGCGGCATCACGCTGGGCGGCGTCAAGATCGACCTGCGCAAGGTCAAGGTTCCGTGCTACTTTGTCTCGACGGTGGAAGACCACATCGCCCCCTGGAAGAGCACCTACATGGGCGCCTGCTTGCCTACCGGCAACACCAAGTTCGTGCTCGGCGGCTCCGGCCACATTGCCGGCATCGTCAACCCGCCGGTGGCCAACAAGTACTGTTACTGGATCAATGACGCCACCGATGGCAACCTTCCTGAAAACCCTGAGGACTTCCTGGCGGGTGCGACGCAGAATCCTGGTTCCTGGTGGACGCATTGGGACGCCTGGATGACCAGTCTGCCGGGCGGTAGCGCCAAGGTCGCTGCTCGCAATGCGGCCGATGGTCCGCTGGCTGTCATCGAGGATGCGCCGGGCGCTTATGTCAAGTTCCGTCTGGATGCCCAGAAGAAGGAACAGTAGGTCCCGCCGGTTCCGGTAATCGACAGGGGGCTTCGGCCCCCGTCTTTTTTGAACCCCGGAGAGCCCGGACTGTCGCGGTTCATATTGCTGAAGGGTCGAACATGATTTCCGAGTTACCCGTCGTGACGGTTCACATTCCGCCGCTGCTGCGGCCATTGGCCGGTGGCAACGAAGAGGTAACCGCCAGCGGCGATACGGTCGGCGAGGTGCTTGAGGCGGTCAGCAACGAATACCACGGCTTCCGCGGCCATGTCCTTCTCTCCGATGGAACGCTGGCGCCCGGCTTCGCAGTCTATCTTGGCCCGACCAGCGTCCGTGACCTGCAGGGAATGGCGACGCCGGTGCAGATGGAAGAACTTGTCAGCATCGTGCTGATCGGCGACGCTTGATCAGCGTCTGAATTCCGGCAGTTGCGGGAGGCTCGGCCACTCCACGGCGTCGAGCATATTCTTGACGATGAGCCCGAGTTCGGTGTCGCCGGTGATTTCCAGCTCACGGTTGAAGAACAGCGTATCGGGATCTTCCTGGCGGGCCAGCAACTGCAGGTAGGCCGAGAGATTCGCGGCAAAGGACAGGTCGGGCTCGCGATCGGGGCGAAATACCGGCCGGAACATTCCGTCGCGATAGGTGTATGACGCTTCGCCACCGCTATCGAGGACGCGAATCCGGAAGAGCTTGCCTTCGAGCGCGGTTAGGCTGTCTGCGGGCAGCAGACCAAGTCTTAGCGCGGCATTGAGACCGGTGACCAGAATGACTGCGTGGGGCCATTGTGGCAACCGGCGAAAGACTGTGGCAACCAGGCTTGGCAAACGGAATCTGGGGATGTTGAGCTTCGGGTTCATGTTCGGGGGTGGTCGTTTGCTGGAAGGTTGTGCCGGACGATTCCGGCGTCGCCGAACCAGTAGCCGTCAACCAGGCCGCTGGAATTCAAGTTCTGGTCCGCAAGACTGACCGGTTGTCCGCGCCGCGCATTGTCGAAGGCCGCGATGATTTCGTTGATGTGCTGTTTCTGCGGGCTGATGCGGATGATGTCGATGCCCATCGCCAGCATGTCCGGGATTTCGTGCAGGAGGTTGTAGCTCTGTGCCGACATGGTCTGGATGCCATTGATGGTCAAGAAGTCCTGGCCGTCACGCGTTCTCAGTGTCAAGCCCTCGGGGTGGTCAAGACACTTGAACTGGCAGTCATCCTTGTTGAGGTCGTAATGGCGGGCGGTGAAGCAGCGCGCCGAGAAGGCCAGCGGCAGCTTGCCATGGACGAAGACCTCGGTCTCGACGCTTGCAGGTCTGTTGCGGTGAAGGGCGCTCACCAGCTCGCGCGTCGCTTCCAGCGGCGGCACCCAGCGTCTCAGGCCGTAGCGGGTGTAGGTGGCGAGGGTTGATTCGTTGTAGATGTTCAGGTGTGGGCCGGCAACGAAATTCTGCCCGCCAACGAGGTTGACCGCGCCAAGGTCGTTGGCTTCGATCATGCAGCCAGCTTCGTCGATCAGCCGGCGCAGTGCCTTGAGGTCGCTTTCCGATTCAAGCAGTGCCTGCGCGGAGATGACGACCTCCTTGCCGGCGTCGGTCAGGTCGTGCGCCAAGCCAAGCCAGTCGGCAGTGCGCAATTGCTGACGGCGTGAACAGACTACCTCGCCGACGTAGATGACGTCGAGCGCCGGGTTCTCCGCCATCTCGGCGTAGAATTTCAGCACCTCAGCCTTGGGCCAGAACCAGAGTAGTGGTCCAAGAGAAAGCTTCACAGGCAATCCTTCAGCGCCAAGGCCGGTTGTAGGCACCCAGAGTCGCCTGGCTGCCCTCGGAAACCTTGGCCAGGTCGGCTTCCCAGGCAGGTTTCACATGGAAGTGCTCGGGGCCACCGGCGAGTGAATCGAGGGCGGCGCGCAGCGTACGCGTGACTTGTGCGACATAGGCCGGGCTGCGCTGGCGGCCTTCGACCTTGATCGCGCGGACGCCGATCCGGACGATGTCTGGCAGGATGGGGAGAACGTTGAGACTGGTCGGTTCTTCCAGCGCGTAATAAGTGTCGCCGGCGACCTCGAAGCGACCCTTGCACAGCGTCGGATAGCCTGCTGGCTCGTCGTCGGCGAAGCGGTCGATCAGGATGCCGTTGAGGCGGGTTTCCATCGCCCCCGGCTGCTTGTCCCACTTGACGTACTTTGCCGGTGAGCAGGCGCCGACGGTATTCGGCGATTCGCCGCAGGCGTAGGAAGACAGCCAGCAGCGCCCCTCGTTCATGACGCACAGACTGCCAAAGCCGAATACCTCGATCTCGACCGACGTGTTCTCGACAACGAGGCCGACTTGGGCCAGCGTCAGAACCCGCGGCAGCACGGCACGGCGAATGCCGAATTCGCGCTGACAGAAGTTGATTGCTTCGTAGCTTGTTGCCGAGCCCTGTACGGAGAGATGCAGGCGCTGCCCTGGATGACGGTGGGCCGCGTAATCAAGCAGGCCGACGTCGGCGAGAATAATGGCGTCGGCACCAAGGTCGACTCCGGCATCCACTGCCCTTTGCCAGTCCGCGACGCGCCCCGGCTGAGGGAATGTGTTGATCGCCAGCAGAACTTCGCGCCCCCTGGCGTGGGCATAGCGGATGCCCTCGGTCATGGCCTTGGTGTCGAAATTGAGGCCGGCGAAGTTGCGCGCATTGGTGTCGTTCTTGAAACCGAGATAGACCGCGTCGGCACCGTTATCGATGGCAGCTTTGAGCGCCGGCAGGCCGCCAGCCGGGCAGATCAGATCGGGCAGGGAACTCATGGACGCATCCGCTCAGGGTAACTGGACGAGTATAGTCCGTGGACGTTTTCAGCCATTGATCCGCGTCAAAACAGTGCCTGACGTCGGCCGTGTCGGTCAGCGGATGACGACGGTCGGCTTGAAGCCAAGCGCGACGCGGATTCTTTCGGCTACTTTGTCGGCATCCATGCGGCTGCGGTAGGGCCCAAGTTGCAGGCGATGGATGCCGTCGCCCGGCTGAACGCGCATCGGCTCGCTCAGCCAGTCCAGATCACGGGCCAGGTGATTCTTCAGGTTTTCGGCATTGTCGGCGCTGGCGAAGGCGCCAAGTTGCAGAAAGACACCCTTCGGCGGGATGCCGTCGCTGCCCATGCCGACCATCGCAGCCGTCTGAACCGGGCGCTCCTCCAGGGCCATGCGCCTGGCGAGCAATTCGATTTCATCCACTTCGGCGGGCGCCAGGCGCATCGGCGCGCCCATCTGGGCATACGAAGTGCCGGTTGGCTCGCCAGGAATGATCGCTTCCACCTCGACCTGTCCGCTGCCGCCATTGATCAGGTCGAGCTTGTAGGCTGCGGTGTAGGAGAGGTCGATGACGCGGTCGGCGTGGAAGGGACCGCGGTCGGTGACGCGGAGGACCACCGCCCTGCCCGTCTGCAGGCTGGTGACGCGGACGTACGAGGGCAGCGCCAGTGTCGGGTGGGCCGCTGTCATCGCGAACATGTCGTAGGGTTCGCCGATCGAGGTCTTCTGACCGTGAAACTTCTTGCCATACCAGGATGCGATGCCACGTGCTCGGTAGGGCTTCAGTACCGTGTTCGGCACATATTCCTTGCCGAGGACGACATACGGCTTGGTCGCCGGTCTGTGCAGGGGCTCCCATTTTGGCTCGGCGTCGGGAATGTCGTCGAGGCCATCGGGAATATCCTCGGCCGGCCCGTCATCCTTGTAGAAACCGCCGCCTCGCTTCAGGGTGGCGGTCGGCTTCCGGGTCGGCGCTTTGGAAATCGCCCCTTTTTTTCCGTCGACCGCAACATCCTGCTTCGGCGCGCTACCGCAGGCTGCGAGAAGGACCGCAGCAAGGGCACACAGCGCCAGCCTGACGATCACTTCTTCACCATCATGCGGTGCGTGTGGATCGACATCAGGATGCCGATGCCGAGAAACAGCATCACCAGCGCCGAACCGCCGTAGCTCATGAAGGGCAGCGGTACGCCAACGACCGGCAGGATGCCGCTGACCATCCCCATGTTGATGAACGCATAGCTGAAGAAGCCGAGCGTGATGGCCCCCGCCAGCAGGCGCGAAAACAGCGTCGAGGCGGCAGACGCGATCATCAGGCCACGCCCGACCAGCAGTGTGTAGAGAAAGACGAGAAGCGCGTTGCCAAGAAGACCCCATTCTTCCGAATAGACGGCGAAGATGAAGTCGGTATGCTTCTCCGGGATGAATTCAAGATGGGTCTGCGTGCCGTTGAGGTAACCCTTGCCGAACGGGCCGCCGGAACCGATGGCGATGGTGGACTGGATGATATGGTAGCCAGAGCCGAGCGGGTCGGTCGTCGGGTCGACCAGGGTCAGGATCCGCTTGCGCTGATAGTCGTGCATCATGCTCCAGACCAACGGGGCAGCCGCGGCGCCGGCAGCTATCATGCCGATGATGACTTTCCAGGGCAGGCCGGCAAAGAAGATGACGAAAAAGCCCGCACCACCGACGAGCAGCGCGGTACCGAGGTCGGGCTGCTTGGCGATGAGGCCGAACGGAATCACCAGCAGCAGGGCCGCCACGACGAAATGTCTGGCGCGCAACGATGTTTCGTACTTGTGGAAATACCAGGCGAGCATCAACGGCATGGCGATCTTCATGATCTCCGACGGCTGGATGCGAGTGAAGCCAAGCGACAGCCAGCGCCTGGCGCCATTGACCTTGATCCCGAACAGAAAGACAGCCAGCAGCAGGACCAGACCGAGGGCATAGAGCGGAATGGCGGCACTCATCAGCTGCTGCGGGCGCAGGCGCGCAACGAACCACATGACGACAAGTGCCACGCCCATGTTGCCAGCCTGAGACAGCAGCCGATTGTTGCCGTCGTAAGTTGCCGAATAGACGGTGGACAGCCCGACCGCCATGATTGCCAAGGTAATCAGCAGCAGCGGAAAATCGATGTGGGCGATCATCTGGCGTCCGCCACGCCTGATAACTCCGAGAACGTCGATCATTCTTCGCTGTCAGCCTCCACGGCGGTTGCATCTTCCCTGGCAGCGCCGGCAGGCAGCTTGCCCAGCAGATAGTAGTCGAGCACCATGCGGGCAATCGGTGCCGCCGACTGGGCGCCAAAGCCGCCATTTTCGACCAGCACCGCCAAGGCGATTGTCGGTTTGTCGGCGGGAGCATAGGCGATGAAAAGTGCGTGGTCGCGCAGTTCCCGCTTGACGCTGCCTGCCTTGTAGTCGCTACCCTTGAGTGAGTATACCTGTGCCGTGCCGGTCTTGCCGGCAGCGTCGTATGGCGCGCCGGCAAATGCTCGGGCGCCCGTGCCTTCCTTGATCACCCCGGCCATGGCGCGGCGGATGACGTCAATGTTCTGCTTCTTGAGTTTCAGGTCCCGTAGCGGCTGTGGCTCGACCGCGCGCTTCTCGCCGGTCTTGGCGTCGATGATCTGGTTGACGAGGTGCGGACGGAACATCACGCCGTTGTTGGCGACGACCGCCGTCGCTTGCGCGAGCTGTATGGGCGTGTAGGCATTGTACCCTTGCCCGATGCCGATTGAGATGGTCTCGCCGGCGTACCACCTTTGCTGCTCGGGCTTCTTGAAGCGCTGTTTCTTCCACTCCTGCGAAGGCAGTACGCCTTTTGATTCGCCGGAATCATCACGTCCGAGATCGACGCCGGTTCGCTGACCAAGGCCAAGCGAGCCCATGAATTTGGCGATGTTGTCGATTCCCATGTCGTTGGCGAGGATGTAATAGTAGGTATCGCAGGAGTGAACGATGGACTTGTACATGTCCACGCTGCCGTGCCCCCCCTTTTTGTCATCCCGGAAGGTGTGGTTGCCGAAAGTGTAGAAACCGGGATCGCTGATGGTCTGATTGGGTGTGCGTTTCCCCAGCTCCAGCGCACCCAGCGCCATGAAGGGCTTGAAGGTCGAACCCGGCGGATAGGCGCCGTTGATGGCGCGATTGACCATCGGCTTGCTCGGGTGTTCGTTCAACTCCTTCCAGTTGTCGGGTGTAATGCCGTCGACGAACAGGTTGGGGTCGTAGGTCGGGTTTGAAACCAACGCCAGGATACCGCCGGTCGCAGGTTCGATGGCCACCAGAGCGCCCTTGCGATCGCCGAAGGCCTGTTCGGTGATTTCCTGGAGTTTCGCGTCGAGGGTCAACTGCAGATTGTTTCCGGAAACCGGCGGTATGCGCTTCAGGCTGCGCAGCGCGCGGCCGCCGGAATCGATCTCGACCTCCTCGTAACCGGTCTCGCCGTGCAACTCGAATTCGTAGTGCTGCTCAAGGCCAATCTTGCCGATGTGGTCGGTGCCCCTGTAATTTGCCTGCCTGCCGGCCTCCTCGATCCACTGCAGATCGCGGTCGGTGATGCGGCCGATGTAGCCGAGGGCATGCGAAGCAATGGGGCCAAGCGGATACTGGCGAAAGAGCCGGGCCTTGACCTCGACGCCGGGGAAGCGATAGCGCTGGGCGGCAAATTTCGCCACCTCGGCATCGGTCAGCCGGGTGCGAATCGGGATCGACTCGAAATTCTTGGCCTCGTCGAGGAGGCGCTTGAAGCGTTTGCGGTCCTTGGCCTGGATTTCGATGACCTCTGCCAGGCCTTCGATCGTTGCATCCAGTTCGCCAACCAGCGAGGGCGTGATCTCCAGCGTGAAGGCCGAGTAGTTGCGCGCCAGAACGACACCGTTGCGGTCGGTAATGACGCCACGGTTGGGAACGATGGGGATCAGCGCGATGCGGTTGTCTTCGGCGCGGGTACGGTAGAAGTCGTGCTGCACGATCTGGAGCCAGACGAAGCGCCCGGTCAGAATGGCGAAGGCAAGCAGCACGAGGAGTGAAGCAATGCCCAGCCGGAATCGGAAACGATCGAGGTCGCCTTCGGAGTTGTGAAAATCGCCCATGGCCGGGGATCTTGTCAGATTGGGCGATCCGGGTTCTGCTCGGCTGGCTGGTACTGCGGCAGAAGCAGGATGAAGGTGAGCGGAACCCAGAGCAGGCTGGAAACGAAGGGAGAGAGGAAATATCCCCAGCCCGGGAAATCAGCGCCGACAACAAGGCGCATCATGGCCTGGGTGACCTGATTCAGAAGCAGCAGGGGAAGTACATGCAAGGCTTGCTGGGTCAGTGGAAACCAGAGCAGGCGGCGCGATAGCGAGGCGGTCAGGAAAGCGAGAATGACGTAGGAGAAACAATGTTGACCCAGTACCGAGCCGTCGGCGACATCCATCAGCAATCCGAGAATGAACGCCCAGCCCATCCCGATGCGGCGAAACTCGCGCACGCTCCAGAAACACAGCACCAGAGCGACCCAGTCCGGAACTCCGGGCCAATGGGCGGTGGGCAAGAAATTGAGGAGCAAGGCGACGATCAGGGTCAAGTAGATGAACCAGGGACGAACCGGCAGCAGGATGCGCGAGGAGTAGAAGGTCGGTTGCATCAATGGCCCTTCGCAGCGCGCTTCTTCTTCGGACGCAGACCGGCTCTGTCGCTGCCGTCGCTGCCGCTGCGCCGCGTCACTGCTGGCGCCGGGGGCAATGGCTGACGCACGTCGAGAATCATCACTTCCCCGAAATTCTCGACGCCGGCAATGGGCACACAGAAAATGCGGGCGAAGGAGTAGGCGCTGTCACGTTCGATGTTGACCACGCGGGCAACCGGGAAACCCTGAAGGTAAATGCTGTCGAGGCCCGAGGTTACGAGCATGTCGCCAACCTGGACGTCGGCGTTGGCCGGCATGTAGCGCAGTTCGAGTTGGCCGTTGCCGAGGCCGAAAACGACCGAGCGCTGGCCGCTGCGGGCAATCTGCACCGGCACCGCCTGATCCTTGTCGGTGATCAGGGTGACCTCGGCGGAAAAAGGAAAGACCCGGGTCACCTGCCCGACGACGCCGGCCTCGTCGATTGCCGGTTGCCCGGCAACGATGCCGAATTGCTGGCCTTTATCGACGATCACCTTGCGCGAAAAAGGGTCGCGCGCGGTGTAGAGAATCTGGGCAACCTGGCCCCTGGCTTTTTCGCGCTCCTTGACTGCCAGCAATTTTCTCAGGCGCCCGTTCTCGGCTTCCAGTTGCTCCAGACGCAAAAGGTTCGGCGCCGTATTCAACTTGGCATGGCGCAACTCTTCATTTTCACGCTGTAGCAACTGCATGCCTTCAAGGTAGTTCCGGGCGTAGTCGACGAGACTGCCTGGGGTTTGCGCGACCCGCTGCACCGGGTCAACTACAAGCGCGACGCTCTGCCTGAGCAGGTCGAGGCTACGGAAGCGCAAGTCGACAACGAATGTTGCCAAGGAAATCAGGATGTAAAAAATCAGAAGGACCAGCGGTGCTGGCCCTTGCTTGAAAAATGGCGGCGGCGCGTGGTCGAGACTCGCCACGGACGGCGTCCTGGCTTACTCGGAGGCGAAGATCGAAGCCAGCTTGTCCATCTTTTCCAGCGCCAGCCCGCAACCGTGGGCAACGCAGGTCAAGGGGTTGTCGGCTACGATTACCGGGAGGCCGGTTTCTTCCATCAGCAGACGGTCGATGTCGCGGAGCAAAGCCCCGCCACCGGTCAACACCAAACCACGCTCGGCGATGTCGGCGCCCAGTTCAGGCGGGGTCTTTTCGAGGGCAGACTTGACTGCGGAAACGATCTGGTTGAGCGGATCGGTAAGCGCCTCCAGGATTTCGTTGGAGGAGATGGTGAATTTCCGCGGAATGCCCTCAGCCTTGTTGATACCGGAGACTTCCATTTCCTTGACCTCGGCGCCCGGGAAGGCGGAACCGATATGCTTCTTGATCTTCTCGGCGGTGTTTTCGCCGATCATCATGCCGTAGTTGCGGCTGATGTAGTTCATGATCGCTTCGTCCAGTTTGTCGCCGCCAACGCGGACGGAGCCGGCATAGACCAGACCGCCCAGCGAGATGACGCCCACTTCGGTCGTGCCGCCGCCAATGTCGACGACCATCGAACCTGTCGGGTCGGAAACCGGAAGACCGGCACCGATCGCAGCCGCCATCGGCTCCTCGATCAGGTAAACCTGGCTGGCGCCGGCGCCGATTGCGGATTCACGGATGGCGCGGCGCTCTACCTGGGTCGAGCCGGAGGGCACGCAGATAATGATGCGCGGACTCGGGCTGAACAGCTTCGAGTCGTGCACCTTCTTGATGAACTGCTTGAGCATCTGCTCGGTGACGGTGAAATCGGCGATCACGCCATCCTTCATCGGGCGGATGACGGTGATGCTGCCGGGCGCCTTGCCGAGCATGTCCTTGGCATCCTTGCCGACGGCCAGAATGGATTTCTTGGCGTGGGGGCCACCTTCGAGGCGGATTGCGACGACCGACGGCTCATCCAGAACAACTCCACGGCCGCGCAAGTATATGAGCGTGTTGGCCGTGCCGAGGTCGATGGCGAGGTCGTTGGAAAAGTACTTGCTGAGGAAACCGAACATCTGTGACTCCGCTGTGGGGGGCTGCGGGGAAAACTTTTATGATACCTTATAACGCTTTCCAATTTAAGACTTAGTGCAGCGCAATAAGTCTTTGCTCGCCATGTCGCTTACACTAGAGCAGGTTCAACGCATTGCTCATCTTGCCCGCATCGAGATCAGCGAGGCCGAGGCCAGAACGACGCAGGTCCATCTCAACGGGATTTTCGAGTTGATCGAGCAGATGCAGGCGGTCGATACCCAGGGCGTCGAGCCGATGGCGCATGCCCAGGATCTGAGCCAGCGTCTGCGCGCGGATACGGTGACGGAGGAAAATCGCCGGGCGGTCTACCAGGCGGTCGCGCCGGAGACCGAGGCGGGCCTCTATCTGGTGCCGAAGGTTATCGAATGATCAACGCCAGTCTCAAGCAACTGTCACAGGCGTTGGGTGCCAAGCAGATCTCCAGCGTCGAGCTGACGGAACTCTTTCTCGAGCGCATCAAACGTTTCAATCCGCTCCTGAACGCTTTTGTCACGGTCGACCCCGAAAAAAGCCTGAATTCCGCCCGCGCCGCGGATGCCCGCATTGCCACCGGCACCGCCGGGCTGCTGACGGGTATTCCGATCGCCCAGAAGGACATTTTCTGCGCCGAAGGCTGGCGCACCACCTGCGGCTCGAAGATGCTTTCCAACTTCGTGTCGCCCTACGATGCGACGGTTATCCGCAAGATGGAGTCGGAAGCCGGCCTGGTGTCGCTGGGCAAGACCAACATGGACGAATTTGCAATGGGCTCGTCCAACGAAACTTCCTTTTTTGGACCGGTCAAGAACCCTTGGGATCGCCAATGCGTACCTGGCGGCTCCTCCGGTGGTTCGGCGGTGGCGGTCGCCGCCCGGCTGGCGCCAGCCGCCACAGGCACCGACACCGGTGGTTCGATCCGTCAACCGGCGGCGTTGTGCAATCTGACGGGTCTCAAGCCCACCTACGGGGTCGTCTCGCGCTACGGCATGGTTGCCTTCGCCTCCTCGCTCGACCAGGGCGGGCCGATGGCGAAAAGCGCCGAGGATTGCGCGCTGCTGCTGAACACCATGGCTGGGTTCGACGAGAACGATTCGACTTCGCTTGATCGCCCGCCTGAGGACTATGCCCGCGATCTGGAAAAACCGCTGTCCGGACTGCGCATCGGCCTGCCCAGGGAGTTTTTCGGCGAGGGCTGTGATGCCGGCATTATGGCTGCCGTGCAGGCAGCACTTGCCGACTATGAAAGGCTTGGGGCGACCACAGTGGGGATTTCGCTGCCCAACTCGCACCTCTCGGTGCCGGCCTATTACGTCATCGCACCGGCCGAGGCCAGTTCCAACCTGTCGCGCTTCGATGGCGTGCGCTACGGGTATCGCGCACAGGAGTATGGCGGCCTTGACGACATGTACATGAAGAGCCGGGCGCAGGGCTTCGGCGCTGAGGTCAAGCGGCGCATCCTGATCGGCACCTATGTGCTGTCACACGGCTATTACGACGCCTATTACCTGCAGGCGCAGCGCATCCGGCGGCTGATCGCCAATGATTTCGTCGAGGCGTTCAAGGAATGCGACGTCATCATGGGCCCGACGTCGCCGTCGACCGCATTCAAGCTGGGCGAAAAGGCTGCGGATCCGGTGCAGATGTACCTGTCCGACATCTACACCATCGCCGTCAACCTGGCTGGCTTGCCCGGCATGTCGATTCCCTGCGGTATCGTTGACAGCCTGCCGGTCGGCCTGCAACTGATCGGCAACTACTTTGCCGAGGCCCGGTTGCTGAATCTGGCGCATTGCTACCAGCAGGCGACTGACTGGCATCTGCGCTCGCCAGCCGGAATCGAATAAGGGCGCTTTCAGCGGTCCAGGACTGATCATGATCGAGCTGAAATCGGGGCGTCGTTTCTGAGCGGATGAAACTATGAAGCAATGGGAAGTGGTAATCGGCATCGAGACGCACGCGCAACTGGCGACCATCTCGAAGATATTCTCAGGCGCATCAACGGCTTTTGGTGCGGCGCCCAACACCCAGGCTTGCGCGGTTGACCTTGCCCTGCCAGGCGTGTTGCCGGTGCTGAACAGGAAGGCGGTGGAGTGCGCGATCCGCTTTGGCCTGGCGATCGGTGCCGAAGTGGCGGAGAAGTCGGTCTTCGCGCGCAAGAACTACTTCTATCCCGACTTGCCGAAGGGTTATCAGATCAGCCAGTTCGAGCTGCCCGTCGTGGTTGGCGGCGAGATTGCGCTGCAGGTCGGTCACGGGGAGAAGGCTTACGAAAAAGTGGTCCGCCTGACGCGCGCCCATCTTGAGGAAGATGCCGGCAAGTCGTTGCACGAAGACTATCGCGGCAAGTCCGGCATCGACCTCAATCGTGCGGGCACACCATTGCTCGAGATCGTTTCCGAACCGGACATGCGCTCTTCCGACGAAGCTGTGGCCTACGCCAAGAGCCTGCACGCGCTGGTACGCTGGATCGGCATCTGCGACGGCAACATGCAGGAAGGTTCGTTTCGCTGCGATGCCAACGTTTCGGTGCGCCCCAGCGGGCAGGCCGAGCTGGGCACGCGGCGTGAAATCAAGAACCTCAATTCCTTCCGATTCTTGAAGGAAGCGATCGATTACGAGGTTCAGTGGCAAATCAACGAAATCGAAGAAGGGCGCAGGATCCACCAGGCCACGGTGCTGTTCGATCCGGATAGCGGCGAAACGCGCATGATGCGGAGCAAGGAAGACGCGCACGACTACCGCTACTTTCCCGACCCCGACCTGTTGCCGCTGGTCATTTCTGGCGACTGGATCGCCCGTGTCAAGAACGAACTCCCAGAACTCCCGGGCCAGATGCGCGAGCGTTTCATCAACGACCTCGGACTCTCTGCCTACGATGCCAGAACGCTTACCGCCAGCCTGGAATTGGCCGATTATTTCGAGTCGACCGTGGCAATCGCCGGCATAGCCAATGCCAAGCCCTGTGCCAACTGGGTCATGGTCGATCTGGCTGCCCGCCTGAACAAGGAAGGTCGCGATCTCGGCGACTCTCCCGTTTCTGCCGCCCAGCTTGCCGGGTTGGTGCAGCGCATCGCCGACGGCACCATCTCCAACAACATTGCCAAGAAGGTGTTCGAGGCTTTATGGAACGGCGCGGGTGCGACGGCTGACGAGGTCATCGACCGGCAGGGACTGAAACAGATCACCGACAGCGGCGCCATCGAATCCCTCGTCGATGAAGTGTTGGCTGCCAATCCTGCCAGTGTCGCCGAGTTCAGGGCCGGCAAGGAAAAAGCCTTCAATTCGCTGGTCGGTCAGGTCATGAAGGCGGCCAAGGGGAAGGCCAATCCACAACAGGTCAACGACCTGCTCCGGCAAAAGCTTGCGGGCTGATCAGCGCGGCTGAGCAGTCGCTGGCGGGGTGGTTCTGGCCGGGGCCGCAGTCGTTGCCGGACGACCGGTCAATTCACCGTAGCGCTTGCGGTCGGCGTCGTACTTGGCATTGATGTTGGCGAAGTCGCCCTTCTTGACGTCGAGGAGATCCTGCTGGGTCTTGATTTCGTGGTCGACGTCACGCAGACCCTTGGCCAGTTCGGGGGGCAGCGCCTTGTTCTTGTAAAACTCGGCCTCGGCCTCGAGTTTTTTGCGCTGCTTGCGCGCAGTTGCGATCCTCTCCCCAGCCTCCTTGATTGCAGTGTTCACCGCCATCTCGGCACGGGATTGGGCAAGATCAATGTCCTGCAGGCTTGTATAGGTTTCGAGCAAGGCCTGATCCTTGCGCCGCTGCTCCCTCGCGTGCTCCTCGAGTTCCTTCTTGCGCAGCGCCTCGGCCGCAGCCTCGGCTTTCTGCTGCGCGGTCAGCGGCGCCGGGATCTCGTTGATCACATTCCCGCCGCCATCAAGGATCCGGTAGGCCCTGCCACGGCAGAGATCGGGAAGCGAGTCGCCGCAGATGCGTCCGCCTTCGCAGCAATACATCTTGCCGGCTGTGGAAGGCGGGGCTGCCGCATGCCCGGGGACGGTCCCGACAAGAAAGATGATGCTGACCAGTGGTTTAAGAACTGACACCATACTGCTCCCTGTAGCGCCTGACGGCGGTCTTGTGCGATGAGAACTCGGGATGATATTCGAGGTAGGCCATCAGGTCACGCAAATCGGCGACGGCGACCACCGGGATCCCATAGTCACGCCGGACTTCCTGAACCGCCGAAAGTTCGCCCTGGCCCCGTTCCTGACGGTCCAGTGCAATCAGTACGCCAGCGGGTATGGCGCCCGCGTTACGAATCAGTTCGACCGATTCGCGTACGGAGGTTCCAGCCGAGATTACATCGTCAACGATCAACACGCGGCCCGCGAGCGGGGCACCGACAATACTGCCGCCCTCCCCGTGATCCTTGACTTCCTTCCGGTTGAAGGCAAACGGAAGGTTCCTGCCGCGCTGCGCCAGTGCGACTGCAATGGTCGCGACCAGGGGGATGCCCTTGTAAGCCGGGCCGAACAGCATGTCGAACTCGACCCCGCCGGCATCGACGGCCTTGGCGTAGAATTCCGCCAGTCGACCAAGCGACTGACCGTCACTGAACAGTCCGGCGTTGAAGAAATACGGCGAAAGCCGCCCAGCCTTGGTGGTGTACTCGCCAAAGCGCAGTACCCTGCAGCCGAGTGCGAATTCGATGAATTCCTGACGAAAGTCCATCCCTTCCATTCCCGAACGCCCACGCATTCGTCGCCAAAAAAAGCCAAATGTTACGCATCATCTCGCTGAATCTCAATGGCATCCGCAGTGCCTGGAGCAAGAACGTTCGTGACTGGGTGCTCGCGCAGGCCCCGGACATCGTCTGTTTGCAGGAACTGAAGGCACAATTGCCAGATCTCTCACAGGAAATGCTGTCCCCGGACGGCATGCACGCTTTCTATCATGCGGCGGAAAAGAAGGGGTATAGCGGGGTCGGCATCTGGTGCCGGCAGAAACCCGACCGCGTCCTCGAAGGTTTCGGCCACGGCGAGTTTGATGCCGAAGGGCGCTACCTCCGGGCGGATTTCGGAAAACTCTCGGTCATATCTCTCTACCTGCCGTCCGGCTCGTCTTCACCCGAGCGCCAGGAGGCCAAGTTCCGCTTTCTCGACAGCTTCCTGCCACATCTCGGCAGCTTGCGCGCTGAAGGGCGGGAGATTGTCCTGTGCGGCGACTGGAACATTGCGCACAAGGAAATCGACCTGAAGAACTGGAAGTCCAATCAGAAGAATTCCGGCTTCCTGCTTGAGGAAAGGGCCTGGATGACCCGGGTGTTCGACAACCAGGGCTGGGTCGATGCCTATCGTCGCCTGCATCCCGACGCAACCGATGATTCCTATACCTGGTGGAGCAATCGTGGGCAAGCCTGGGCCAAGAATGTCGGCTGGCGAATCGACTACCAGGTGGCCACGCCGGGGATCGCTTCAGGCGTGCGGCGGGCTGAGGTCTACAAGGGAGAACGCTTTTCCGATCACGCGCCGCTGGTCATTGATTATGAATGGAAGGCACAATTATCAGGCTTCAATTGACCTTTTTCGCCCCAGCCTCTATGATTAGCCGTTTGGAAGATTACCAAATTCAAGGAGTTAGTCATGGCCATTAACCGTACCCGCCGCTCTTCCCTGGAGCGCCGCTGCATCTCCAAATCCAGCAAGCGTCTGTTCAAGGGCACCGGCAAGACCATGTTCAAGGTCATCTATGCCGCCGAGTGCCATGCCCGTAACCGCAAGGCGCTGGGTGGCTGAGCTGTTGCCGCTGATTCTGGCCCCGGTTACCGCGAGGTGACCGGGGCTTCTTGCTTCTGAAGTCGAGAAAACATGGCTCAGCTCATCCTTCTGCCGGGCAAGGAGCGGTCCGCGTTCAAGTTGCACCATCCGTGGCTGTTTGCCGGCGCGGTCGGGCGCCTCGAAGGTCGGGCACGGCCGGGCGATACCGTCGAGGTGCTGGCCGACAACCTGCGGCCGCTGGGCCGGGCGGCCTATAGCCCGCGGTCCCAGATTCGCGCGCGCTTCTGGACCTTCGACTGCGCAGAATCGGTCGATGATGCCTTTTTCAAGCGCCGCATCGCGGCTGCCGTGGCGCGTCGACAGGCCTTGCCAGAACTGCGCGGGCAGCAGGGACTACGCCTGATTCACGCCGAATCTGACGGTCTGCCCGGCGTCATCGCCGACCAGTACTGGGACACCGTCGTCGTGCAACTGACCTCGGCCGGCGCCGACAAGTGGCGCAGTGCCATCGTTGCCGGTCTGGTCAAGGCGACCGGCTGCACGCGCATCTACGAGCGTTCCGATTCCGACGTGCGCGGGTTGGAAGGCTTGGAGATGGCGACCGGCTGGCTGCATGGAACGGCGCCGGACTCGCCGGCGATCATCGAGGAAAACGGCGTCAGGCTGACGGTCGACATCGTTGGCGGGCACAAGACCGGTTTTTATCTCGACCAGCGCGACAATCGTGCCCTGCTCGGCCAACTGGCAGCGGGACGCGAGGTCCTGAACTGCTTCTGCTACACCGGTGGTTTTTCGCTGCAGGCGCTGGCTGGCGGGGCGGCGGGGGTACTTTCGATCGATTCGTCCGGGCCAGCGCTGGAGCAGGCGCGGATCAGTCTGGCGCTCAATCCGCAGTTGCCCAGCGACCGCGCGGAATGGCGGGAAGCCGATGTCTTCCTCGCCCTGCGTGACTTCCGCAAGCAAGGCCGGCTGTTCGACCTGATCGTCCTGGATCCGCCCAAGTTCGCGCCCTCGGCTGCCCACGCCGAGCGCGCGGCGCGAGCTTACAAGGACATCAACGTGCTTGGCTTCCGGCTGCTCAGGCCGGGCGGTCTTTTGATGACCTACTCGTGTTCCGGTGGCATCGGGCTCGAACTGTTTCAGAAGATTGTTGCCGGCGCGGCGCTTGATGCGGGCCGCGAGGCGCGCATCGTGCACAGGCTGACGGGGTCGGCCGACCATCCGGTGGCCCTGAATTTCCCGGAAGGCGAGTATCTCAAGGGTTTGCTGGTCCAGGTCGACTGAGCACGCTCCGCGACACTGGAGGATATTCCTCGGCTCGACTTGACTCCGGACCCTTCTGTTTACACCACGTTTTGATTGCGGTAACGTCACGTTTGCGCCGATGCGCCGAATCGTTCTGCACGTATTGATTGCGGGGAATCAAAATGCACATCAACGTTGATAGCAAGCCGGTTGCCTCGAACGCCTGCGACTCGAAAAAGCATGCGCGTGTCGAAACCATCGACCGGCTCTATCAGCGCTGCGCCCGCGGTCCGCAGCAGAAGATTTTGTCGTGGCCCAGTTCGGTGCTCCACAACATAATGAATCGGCGCGTGACGAGTGTGACGACCGACGCCGACCAGACCACGGTCAATGAGGCGACCGGCGCCATCGACATTCGCGACACCGTGCCACTGGTCCTCAAGGAGTTGCACTGCCGATTTGACACATTGAAAGATTCGGCAGTTATTTTGCTCGTGGCCGGACGGCTTATTTGCCGCCCGGAATTCTTTAAATTCAGACGGTTGTGGCTTGTCACTGAATTGATTCAACCGTCGTGCCGTGGACGGACCGAGACGGTTCTCGATGGCATCGGGAGATTGTCATGAAGATAGGTCAGTTGGGCATGAAGCCAATTTCGATTTGGAAGGATGTTTCGATGATGCGTTTTCCTCAAAAAGTTGTTTCCGCTTCGGTGTTCTTGTCCTGCATTGTTGCCACACCGGCTATTGCGGTGGCAGATTTGAGCTATCTCCAGGGGTTGCTGGCTGCAACACCGGAAGGGGGGTGGGTTCAAGTCAATGTAAACAAGTTCTCCAGTGCTTGGCCTTCGCAGGCAGACGGTGTTCCTAACTCAAATCCGGCTGCGGTTGTTCATGCATGGAGTTCATTCGCCTGGGATTCCAGTCGAGGCAATCTGCTGTTGTTTGGGGGGGGGCACGCGAATTACGCTGGTAACGAGATGTATGTTTGGCAGGGAAATGATGGTTCCTGGACAAGAGGCTCCTTGCCGAGCCGGATGGAAGGATTCGGTTCCACTTCCACGTATTTCACAGTGGACAATTCCGCCCCACAGTCGGCACATACCTACGACAACAATATTTATATTCCCGTGAATGACATGTTCGTCACTTTCGGTGGTGCCGCATACAACAGTGGTGGAGGGTTTGTTGTCAAGGACGCCAATGGTGCACCGGTACCTGCGGGGCCGTGGATGTGGGACCCCCGTAAAGCAGACCCGAACAAGGTTGGGGGCACGGATGGCTCTGGATATGACCAATCGGTTCTTGGTGGAACGATGTGGAGCAACCAGTACGGAAAGTGGGTTGGTGACCTTGGCGCCTCATTTCTGGAAGGGTCTACAGCGTATCGAAAAGAGAATGGCAAAGATGTCATCTACGTTGTGGACCCAGGTGGCGGGGGGTGGGCATCTCTATTCCGGTATGAGGTGGCTGATATTCGCGCGGGTGAATTTGGAAGTTTCGAGAAGGTAGCGTTTGCCTCGAATGTGCCAAGCTTCAAAGGCACGTCGACCATCGACACTGCTCGAGGGTTGTTCATAAGAACAGCCAGCATTTCTGGATCGCACATGGGTTTTGCAGTTTGGGATCTCTCGAAATCCAGTTCGGCGATTCCCAATGGAAATGACATCCCCATCTTCTTGGTCAATGAGAACGGAACGCCGTTCTTGATGAGCGGGGATTTCGGAATCGACTACGATAGCGATAACGGCAAGATTCTGATGTGGGACGGTCGCAATCAAGGGGTTGTCTGGGAGACTGAGGCTGTTTACGACATTGCGGGTAATCTTGTGACCACATGGGTTGTGAAGAAGCGCCCAAGCATGACAAGCGCCCAGCCAAATGGTCAGTTCCAGACTGGCGTACTCGGAAAGTGGCACTTCGTTGATGAACTGGATGCATTCGTTGCCCTGGACGAATACAACTACCTTACCGCTGATGCGGGTGTCTGGCTGTACAAGCCATTCTCAGATGGCCAGCCGCCGCCTTCCGGATCGGTTTCCGAACCCGCAACCCTGGCCTTGTCTTTCGCCGCGCTGGGCATGATGCTGTTGCGGGCAAGATCACGCAAAGGTAATGGTCCGACTGGGCGATGCATTTCCCCCACCGGCGCAAGGCCGAGCAAGGAGAACCAATAGTCGCGAATCGGGCCGGCTGTTTTCCGCCGACTACGCAGGCTGCGTTTGCGGTATTGGTTGTTCTGGCGCAGCATGGACGGAGCCAATAGGGCGCTTGTATCGGTTCCAACTTTCCTGAAATGACTCGTCCTGTTGTGGCGAGAGCTGTTCGCTCTTGTTGGCGAAGTGGATGCGCTCTTGGTACGCGAGGTCGCAGGTCAATTGGGTGCGCCTAGAGTATGCCCAGGATGAATCGATGTTCGGGCTCACCGACAATCAGTAAGTTGTCCGGTATATCCTGAGCCTCGGTGCTCAAGGTGCCCACAAGCTGATGTTTGGCGACGTGCATCGCGACTTCGTAACGCAGGTTCGCGATCAGATCGTGGTGTTGTGCGATGCCTCCATTTTGGTCAGACCTATTGCTATTGGCTTTCCTGACCGGATACCGCTTGGCCCTGTTGGCGCCATGGGCTGTCTTCAGCGGCGCGGTGCTCGCCATCCTGTCGCACCATCTATTTCTGGCGCGAGTCTATCCCGACTATTTTGGCGCTCGTCATTTGCGCCCCTGGCCCGTAGTCTTCGGGTTCGACCTTGTTGCCGTGCTGACGCTCGCCTTGGCGACGATGATCATGGGTGGGTGGTTTTGCGCTGGTCTTCGTCCCGGCGTGGATCGCCTTCCGGCGCGCCCGTAGCTGGGGGACCGGCCTCGTCTTGGTGGCGCTGGTCGGTCCGGTTGGCTATGTGGCCGCCTTTCTGCTGGCCCTTGCGCCGGATCAGCCTTGCGGGGCCGACGCTGGCGTTGCTTCTGATCGCGGTGGGTTTGATCATTGCATGACACGTTGTGGCATGCTAAAAGACAGGTTCTGCGATCGGGGAAAGTAAAGTGTTTTCGCTGTTCAAGAAAAAGACTGAAAAAGTGCCGGAGCGCGAGATCATGCGCCCGAAGCCGCCTGCCACGCCGCGCTTGCCGCAGTCCGCCGTGCCAGGGGTGCTAAAGCCCACGGTAACGAAGGCGTCCGAAGAGGTCGTGAAGGCGCCGGAGCCATTGCCCGACCTCGAGTTCACGCGCAAGGCTCAGTCCGTGCCCGCCACGACGCCGTCGGCTGTGAAGCCAGGGGCGCCGAAGACCCGGGCCGAGATGGAACTCGCAATGTCGGAGTTCGACCGCGAGTTCACGGACTCCAGCGTGATGGCGATCAATGTGGACCATGGCTCCGACTCCATCCAGTCCGATATCGAGCAGGTCGCCATGTTGTACGCCAATGGACAGGACGCGGTCATTCGCCCGTTGTTGCAGTCCCTGCTCGGCGCTTATCCGGGAACTGAAGGCCTGCGCCTGTGGCAGATGCTGTTCGATTTCCTGGAACTGTCTGGTGATCGGATCGCCTTCGATAAGCTGACAGCGGAATTCGTGGAGGCTTGTGAGATGTCGCCGCCGGCCTGGCGCGAGGTTGGGTCCGCGCCCAATGCACCTTCAGGGGGACTTGCAGTGGAAAGCTGCGAGTTGCAGGGGGTGTTGACCGCTGACGATCTGAAGATGCTGGCGCCATTGGTGGAGGCGCTCAAGACAAAGCGACCCCTAAGGGTGGAGTGCGCCCGACTGCTGGGCTGCGATGACGAAATTGCCGGCCGCCTGGCCGAACTGTTGACGAGTGCCAGACACCAGGGCGCGGTGATCGTCCTCGACAATGTCGATGGCCTGATTCCGCGCCTGCGCCGTCGGCTGAAAGCAGGCGAAGCCGCGAATGCCCGTTCATGGCTGCTGTTGCTGGAGTTGCTGCAGCGCCACGCCACTCAGGAAGATTTCGAGCATTACGCCATTGACTTTGCCGTCACCTTCGAACGTTCACCGCCGTCTTGGGAAGTTGTTTCGTTGCCGACGCTTCCCGCAGGTAAGGCAACCGGCCAGGCAAAGGATGCGCATTACCTGAGCGGCGAGATCAAGAACAGCCGCTTCGACGACCTGATTGCGGTCCTCAGTCTTACGGATAACGTTATTCTCGATTTCTCGGGTGTGCGCCGAATGGATTTCTCTTCCGCCGGGCAACTGGTCAATATCCTCGCACCGTTCAAGGCTGGCGGAAAGGACGTGATTGTCCGTAGCCCAAATCATCTGGTGGCGGAACTTATGGCCGTCGTCGGCCTCAACAAGGTTGCCCGCATCATCGTCCCCAAGTCCTAAGATCAGGAACAAACATGGAGCAATATCACGGCACGACGATCCTGTCGGTGCGTCGGGGAAATTCGGTCGCCATGGGCGGCGACGGCCAGGTCACGCTGGGCAGTGTCGTTATCAAGTCTACGGCCAGAAAAGTGCGTCGGCTCTATCAGGGCCGCATCCTGGCGGGATTTGCCGGTGGCACTGCCGATGCCTTTACCCTGTTCGAGCGCTTCGAAGCCAAGCTGGAAAAGCATCAGGGCAATCTTCTGCGCTCGGCAGTCGAACTGGCCAAGGAATGGCGCTCGGACCGAGCCCTGCGCCGCCTGGAGGCCATGCTGTCAGTGGCTGACCGCGAAGTGTCGCTGATCATTACCGGCAACGGAGACGTCCTCGAACCGGAGCAGGGCATCGTTGCCATCGGATCCGGAGGCGCGTATGCGCAGAGCGCGGCGCGCGCCCTGCTCGAAAATTCCGATCTGGCGCCGTCCGAGATCGTCACCAGGTCGCTGGAAATCGCCGGCGACATCTGCATCTATACCAACCGCAATTTCACGATCGAGGTGCTGGAATGAGTGGCGGCGCCGGGATGACCCCGCAGGAAATCGTCCACGAACTGGACAAGCATATCGTCGGGCAGAAGAATGCCAAGAAGGCGGTCGCCATCGCACTGCGTAACCGTTGGCGGCGGGCCCAGGTCGCCGAGCCGCTACGCCAGGAAATCACTCCGAAGAATATCCTGATGATCGGCCCCACCGGAGTTGGGAAGACCGAAATCGCCCGCCGCCTGGCCCGGCTTGCCGACGCCCCGTTCATCAAGATCGAGGCGACAAAATTCACCGAAGTCGGTTATGTCGGCCGCGATGTCGAGACGATCATTCGCGATCTGGTCGAAATGGCCATCAAGTCGCAGCGCGAGCGGGCGATGAAGCAGATGCGCGGTCGCGCCGAGGATGCCGCCGAGGATCGCGTCCTCGACGTACTGCTGCCGCCGGCGCGCGGCCCCGGTTTTTTTGCCGAAAATTCCGAGTCGACCACAACCGACAGCACGACCCGCCAGAAATTCCGCAAGAAGTTGCGCGAGGGCGGGCTTGACGACAAGGAAATCGAGATCGAGTTCGCGTCTCCGGCAATGCAGGCAGAGATCTTTGCGCCACCCGGCATGGAGGAACTGACTCAGCAGATCCAGGGCATGTTCCAGAACCTCGGCGGCGGCAAGAAGAAGTCGCGCAAGCTGAAAATCAAGGAAGCACTGAAGCTGCTCACTGACGAAGAGGCCGCGCGCCTGGTCAATGACGAGGATGTCAAGCTCGAAGCGGTCAGGGCGGTCGAGCAGAACGGCATCGTCTTCCTCGATGAACTCGACAAGATTGCCAGCCGTTCGGAAATGCAAGGCGCTGACGTCTCGCGACAGGGCGTGCAGCGCGACCTCTTGCCGCTGGTCGAAGGTACCACTGTGTCGACCAAGTACGGCATGATCAAGACCGATCACATCCTATTCATCGCCTCCGGTGCATTTCACCTGGCTAAGCCGTCCGACCTGATCCCGGAACTGCAGGGCCGCTTGCCGATTCGTGTCGAGCTTGATTCGCTGTCGGTCGAGGACTTCGAAGCGATCCTGACGCAGACCGATGCCTGTCTGACGCGGCAGTACCAGGCCTTGCTCGAAACCGAGGGGGTGCGGCTCGAGTTTTCTGAAAGCGGCATCAGGCGGTTGGCCGAGATTGCGTTCCAGGTCAACGAGAAGACCGAAAACATCGGTGCCCGCCGCCTGCACACGGTCATGGAAAAGCTGCTCGAGGAGGTTTCCTTCGATGCCGGCAAGGCCGGCCTGGAAGCAGTCGCCATCGACGCCGAATACGTCAATCAGCGCTTGGGTGAACTGGCGGCCGACGAGGATCTTTCACGCTACGTGTTGTGAGCGGCGAAAGTATCGTTTTTCGTCCGCTGGGCATCCGCTTCCCGATTTTCGGGATGGTCGCGGTCGACGGGCCGGCAAGGCCAATTTTCAGACTGCTCAGTGAGCCTTGAGAGCCGCCGCCGATTTCTCGATCGATTCTTCGAGATAGTCCTGGTAGAAATCCGGCAGTCGCGCGCCGATGATCGGGTCGGCCAGACGCTTGCCATTCGGACCATAGAAGGCCACAACGGGTACCAGCTTGACCTTTTCGAGGTTTGCAAAGCGGGCGTGCGTAGTACGGTCGCCGCGGAAGTCGATCAATGGTGCCGCGCTGTCCTGATTGATCTGGCGGACGACCACGCCATGGCGAAGCGGATCGCTGGCAAGTGGTTTCAGGTAATCGCGCTTGACCGTTTCGCAGTACTGGCAGTCCGGACGGCTGAAGATCACGATCAGCGGACTACCGCTCTGGCCGGCTTGCGCGACTTCGACGCGCAGGTCGACGGCAAGCGGCAGATCAACGCCTGCTGCCGGTGCGGCGAGCGCGTGCAGCGCCAGAAGAGCGGGCACGAAAGTCCGCAGGACGAGCCGCCTGAAGGCTTTCCTCGATTCGATCATGTCAGTTTTCAAAGCGGTAGTAGTGCTGATTCAGCCACGCGGCGACGGCGCCTTCCTCTTCCGGGAACCAGCCGGAGCTGACTTGGGCGTTGCACGCGGCGACGCGTTGTAGCAGCTCGAGTTTGTTCGAAAGCATGTGACCGTCACGCAGGTACATCTTGCTGCCGTCGCCGCCATACATGCGGATGTGGCAACTCGTGCAGGCTTTGTCATGGAGTGATTTGGCAGTTTGCAGGTCGACCTTGCCCCAAGGTTCCTCGGCGTGTAGCGCGACGGGTAGCAGGGCGAGGACGGCAATGGTTTTCAGGTGCATGCGATCTCCTGATCTCTTGGGAGTTGGTTGGGGAAAATGTCAGAATTCGGCGGTCTCGGCTTCGAGGTAGGCAAGACTGACGTATTTGCCGATGTTGACATCGAAACCCTTGGTATCTTTGGCCCGGCCAACGACGCGCGGGTCCTTCAACACCTGAGCCTTGGCATCCTCAAGCGGCAGGCCATCCTTGACCGCCTGCTCGCAGGTCATGTAGATGCCTTCGAACAGTTCCCGGTTCCACTTCAGGACATCGGGGCCGGGCTCGCCATGACCGGGCAGCCAGATGGCGCTCCTGGTGTTTTTTTCCAGCGCATCGTAAGTCTTGAAGGTGCCTAGGTAGGAACCGTCATCCATGTTGGCAATGCGCCGGTCCATGGCGACATCACCGACGCAGGCAAGTTTGTCCTCGACGACTTCGACACAGATGTCGGACGGCGTATGCGCCTTGCCGTAATGGTGCATCCGCAGCGTGATGTCGCCGAATCGGAGTTCGCTGCCATGCGCAAGTGGCTGGGTCGGCGGTACGACGCGGGTTCCAGCGGTTGCCTGGTTTGTCCATTGCTCTAGCAGGGTGCGCCACAGGTTGCCCTGAACACCCTGGATCTCCTGGATCGTGCCGGGGTGAGCATAGATCGGGATGTTCTTGTAGGCTGTCGCGAAGGCATCGTTGCCGAGCCAGTGATCGCCGTGGTAATGGGTGTTGATGACCGCGACGACTGGCTTGTTGAAGGCTTTTTGCGCCTGCCGGATGGCCATTTCACCGATCTGCACCGAGGCGCCCGAGTCGACGACGACCAGGCCCTTGGCGGTATTGATGAAGGTGATGTTGCACATCATCCCCTGATTCTCGGGAGTCGGGAATCCGTCCGGCGAGAAGATGATCCAGACATGTTTCGACACCTGGCGCAGCGGATGATCCTTGACCTTGGGGCCGCGCACAAAGTCCTCGACCTCCCTGGCGAACACGGTCATCGCCTGCCACGGGGCAAATTCGGCGGCGGTCAGCGCGGAAAAGGCGGCAGCGGTGCGCAGAAAATGGCGGCGGTCCATCAGCATCTCCTGAAGCAGACAAGTTCGAATCTTCGCGCTGTTATGCCGTCGCGTCTACATTCTTTGCGATGGTCCCAGGCGACGCAGCATCGGCCAGATTGAAAATGCTGCGTAAGTGAATTATTATGCATCAATTTACTGATTCGTGAATTGGCGGGGGAAAGACAGATGCGTCACAGGCATTCCATTCTGGTTGCGGGGGCACTGAGCGCCGTGTCCTGCATGCCGGTTCTGGCCGATGCCAAGGCTGATCAGGCGCGGGCCGAGGAAATTGTTTCCGGGCGCTGTTTCTTGTGTCATGGCATGGAAGGCGAGTCAGCCAGTCCCGTCTTCCCGCGCCTCGCCGGCCAGCACGCAGAGTACCTGACGCGCCAGCTTGGCGACTTCAAGAGTGGCAAGCGCAAGAGTGAGACGATGAAGCCGCAGTCAGAGGAGTTGACGACCGCCGAGATGAAAGCGCTTGGAGCGTTCTTCGAGAAGAAGAAGGCGACCACCAATGCGCCGACCGATACCGAGATTCTCGCTGTCGGTCGTTATATCTTCAGCAAGGGCAATCAGTTTTCGGGCTTGCCGAGTTGTGCCAGCTGTCATGGTGCCAAAGGCCACGGCACGCCGCAGCTTCCGCGCCTGGCCGGCCAACATCCACGCTACATCGAGGATCAGCTCAAGCAGTTCAACAGGCGTGAGCGGACCAACGACAACGCGGTCATGCATACCGTGGCGTCGAAGCTTACGGAACTGGAAGCGCACGCCGTCGCCGAGTACATCGCGACGCTGGACTGACTTTCGGAGTTGCCAAAAAAAGAGGCCGCGGAATGCGGCCTCTCTTATCGGTGCCGGAAAGACTCAGGCGAGCATGTCGGCCCAGATGTTCTTCGCCCAGCCCATCGCCGCCTTGCCTTCGATCTCGTTGCGTGCGGCAGAAACGCCGCCCGCACCCTTGACCGGTTGCATGGTCTTGGTCGCCTCATCGTAGGTATGGACCGAATCAACATGGATCGCATTCCTGGCATCGACGTAGCTGTAGCAGGTATTCATGACCACCGGCGTGGTACTCGGCGCGTCGCCAGCCAGCATGTTGAGGATAGCTGCCGCAGCGAGCTTGGCGTGCTGGTTGGCCATGTGACCCGACTTCGGCATCGTCGGTGCCGGGAAGATGGCGTCGCCCAGCACGTGCACGCCCGGAGTGCCGGTCGATTCCATCGACAGCCAGTTGATGTCGACCCAGCGGTTGTTGATCAGCTTGAGACCCGACTTGGCGGCGATGTCGCCGGCACGATGTGGGGGAATCACGTTCAGTACATCGGCTTTCAACTTGTCGAATTCGAGGATGGCGGTATTGGTGGCGGCGTCGACATCCCTGAGTTCGCTGTTTGGGCGATATTCGACCACATCCTTGTAGAGGTCGCTCCACGCCTTCATGAACAATCCCTTCTTGGAGACGACATCCTCGTTGCCATCGAGAATGATGACCTTGGATTTTGGCTTGCTCTGCTTGAAGTAGTTGGCCACCAGACAGGCGCGCTCGTAGGGTCCGGGCGGGCAGCGATAGGGCGCCTTGGGGATCGAAATGGCATAGATGCCGCCATTCTTCATGTCTTCTAGTTGCTTGCGCAGGGCAACAGTCTGCGGACCGGCCTTCCAGGCATGGAAGACTTTCGCCTGGGCTGCGGCATTGTTGAGGCCGGGCACCTGGTCGAACATGAAATCGACGCCGGGTGAGAGCACCAGGCGGTCGTAAGTCATGGCGCCACCCTTGGCCAGCGAAATCGACCTTTTTGCTGCGTCGACCGCAACCACCTCATCCTGGATGATGCGGATGCCCCACTTGTTCCTCAGGCCATCGTAGCTGATCGTGATGTCCTCCATGGTCTTGGTGCCGCCAATGACCAAATTGGAGATGGGGCAGGAAATGAAGGTCGGGTTCCGTTCGATCAGCGTCACCTGGACGCCGCCTTCGCTCCACATCCGCAGGTACTTGGCGACGGTGGCGCCGCCGTAGCCGCCACCGACCACGACCACATGACCGCTGGCCTTGGCGCCGCCGGCACAGCCATAGAGGGATGCCATCGCACCCGCTGCCGCGCCGACCTTCAGGAAATCGCGTCTTTTCATGAGCATCATGTTTATCTCCCCTTATTTTTGAGCGGCGAAGTAGGTGGCAATCAGCTCGAGCTGCTCGTCGGTATAGCCCTTCGATATCTGGTGCATGATCGACGCGGGCTTGGCGCCGCTCTTGAAGTCGGCCAGTTTCTGCAGGGTCTTGGCCTTCTCCATGCCAGCCAGTTCATCCATTCCGGCACCCTTGACAGCCTTGCCGTTGGTGCCGTGGCAGTTGGCGCAGGTGGCCGCCAGATTGCGGGCCAGGTTGGGATCGGCGGCATGCGCGACGCCGGTTGCAGCAAGCAGGGTCAGCGCTACGGCGGTAGGTAGCAGTTTCATCGGTACATCTCCTCTCAGTTGTGTAGGCACGCCATATAGCCGGGGTCGTGTACGTTGTGCATATCAGCGCAAGACAAAGGTTATAGGCCTTTAGCCCAAAATGCATGCTGCATCGCACAAACATTAGTCGTTGACTATATAAGGGCACAGTTATACAGTGATTCTTGATTGGAATCAAAAACCCGATGCATGGAGGATTTGAAGACTTCTGCGTTGTGGATCCGCATTTTGTCGATGTCTCCCGAACTGCCAGCAATGAGCCGGCAATCCACCACCTTGGCGGGGGATCGGAGTCGTCGATGTTGCATCGGGTTGATTGAGTCACAACAGTCAAAAGGGGAGTCATATCGATGGTGGATATCACAAGACAGCCGGGGCGCCTGAGTCCAGCCCCGGAAAACTTCCTGTCGGAAGAGCAGGTCAGGGCAGTAGCAGCGGGGCGGCGTGATTTTCTGAGAAGAGGTCTCCTTGCCGCCGGGGCGGCGCTGACAGTGCCCGTCGCGGTGCGGGCCAGCGAAGGCGATCCAAATATCCTGCAGAACCCGGAGTGGACGACGACGCTCGGACAGCCGGTGGCGACCCGTCCCTATGGCCTGCCGTCGAAATTTGAAAGCACTGTGATCCGCCGCGAATCGCCTGGCCTGGCCCGGGTCGGCGGCGCTTCCGTGTCCTTTACCCCCCTGCAGAGCATGTTCGGAATCATCACAGCTTCGGGCCTGCATTTCGAACGTCATCACCAGGGCTGGCACGACATCGATCCGGCCAGACATCGCCTGATGGTCAATGGTTCCGACGAAGCCTTGCTGAAGAAGCCCAAGGTCTACACCATGGATGACTTGATGCGCTTGCCTTCGGTCTCGCGCATCCATTTCGTCGAGTGTGGCGCCAACACCGGCCTCGAATGGGGCAATGTTGCGGTGCCGACCGTCCAGTACACGCACGGCATGCTGTCGTGTTCCGAGTTTACTGGCGTGCCGCTCAGGGTGCTGCTCGAAGACTGTGGTGTCGACTACAAGAGAGGGCGCTACGTACTGGCTGAAGGGGCAGATGGCTCGTCGATGACCCGCACGATCCCGATGGAAATGGTCGAGAACGGCGAAGTGATCGTCGCCTGGGGTCAGAATGGTGAAATGTTGCGTCCGGAGAACGGCTTTCCACTACGTCTGGTCGTGCCGGGCGTGCAGGGCGTGTCGTGGGTCAAGTGGCTACGCCGCATCGAAGTGGGCGACAAGTCCTACGCGACCAAGGATGAGGCAGTGCATTACATCGACCTCCTGCCAAGCGGCCTGCATCGCCAGTACAGCTCGATCCAGGAGTGCAAATCGGTGATCACCACCCCTTCCGGTGGCCAGACGCTGCTTGCCACTGGCTTCTACAATGTCTCCGGCCTGGCTTGGTCAGGCCGCGGCAAGATCAAGCAGGTCGATGTCTCGGCCGACGGCGGCATCAACTGGCGCAGCGCCCGCCTCGAAGGTCCGGTGCAGAACAAGGCCCTGACCCGCTTCAATATCGACTGGGTCTGGGATGGCAAGCCGGTCATCCTCCAGTCACGGGCGATTGATGAGACCGGCTACGTGCAGCCGACCTACGGCCAGTTGCGTGCCGTCCGGGGGATCAAGTCCATCTACCACAACAACGCCATCCAGTCCTGGAAGATCGTCGAAAGCGGGGAGGTCAGCAATGTCCAGGTTCTCTAGGACCATCTTCGTTTTGGCCCTTCTGGGGGCGTCGACCGCAACATTCGCTGTGGACCACTACAAGGGTGTAGGCCGTCAGGCGACGCCAGCTGAAGTGAAGGCCTGGGACATCGACGTGCGCCCTGACTTCAAGGGCCTGCCCAAGGGATCGGGCTCGGTAGACAAGGGACAGGAGCTGTTCGAGGAGAAATGCGCTTCCTGCCACGGGACGTTTGGCGAGTCGAACGAGGTGTTCACGCCACTGGTCGGTGGCACCGCCAAGGACGACATCAAGGCAGGCCGGGTCAAGGGGCTGTCCTCCGGCGAACTTCCGCAGCGGACAACCTTTACCAAGGTGGCGACTATTTCGACGGTGTTCGATTACATCCAGCGCGCCATGCCGTGGACCTCGCCAAAGTCGCTGACAGCGGACGATGTGTACGCCATTCTGGCCTACATGCTGAACCTTTCGGAAATGGTGCCGGCCGACTTCGTGCTTTCTGACAAGAACATCGGCGACATCCAGAAGATGCTGCCCAACCGCAACGGCATGACGACCGACCATGGCCTCTGGCCAGGCGCCTCGGCAGCCAGGGGCGGGATCGGCAATGGTGGCAAGCCCGATGTGCAGAACAAGGCGTGCATGAAGAACTGCAAGACCGAGGTGAAGATTGGTTCAACCTTGCCGGATTACGCGCGCACGGCGCACGGCGAGCTGGCTGAACAGAGTCGTTCGTTTGGCCCGGTCCGCGGTACGAAGACCCTTGGCGGCGTGGCTGCGGCGCCGGTTGCGGCGGGCAATCCGAATCTCGATCTGGCGACCAGGAACGGCTGCATGGCCTGCCACGGCGTCGCCAACAAGATCGTCGGCCCCGGTTACAACGAAGTTCAGGCGCGCTACAAGGATCAGCCTGACGCTGCTGCCCGCCTCGCCGCCAAAGTGAAGAACGGTGGCCAGGGGGCATGGGGTGCTGTGCCGATGCCGCCGAACAGCCAATTGAATGATGGAGACATCACTGCACTCGTGCAGTGGATCCTGACCGGTGCGAAGTAATTTTTCTAGAGGAGAAGTCATGAACAATCAACGTCGTAATGTATTGAAAACTGGCTCGGGCGCTGCGCTGCTCAGCGTTCTCGGCGTCGCCGGCATCATCAAGCCCGGCATGGCGCTGGCCGATTGGAACAAACTTGCTTTTGACGCCAAGAGCATGGCTGACACGCTGAAGGCCATGGGCGCGGCCGCCCCCGCCGATAGCAAGGACGTCCATGTGACCGGTCCGGACATCGCCGAGAATGGCGCGGTGGTGCCGGTAGGCGTCAGCTCCACGCTGCCAGGCGTGACCATGGTCGCCATCCTGATCGAGAAGAACCCGAACGCACTGGCCGCCAGCTTCACGCTGCCGGAAGGCACCGAAGCGAACGTTCAGACGCGGGTCAAGATGGGGCAGACATCGAATGTCTGCGCGCTCGTCAAGTCCGGCGACAAGTTTTTCATGGCGACCAAGGAAATCAAGGTCACCCTCGGCGGCTGCGGCGGCTGAGCGGTCACGATATTTCGAGAATTCAAGGAGATACCTATGGCAACAAATCCGATGAAAATCCGCGCCAGCACCAAGGATGGCGTGACCGAAGTGAAAGTCCTGATCAGCCACGAAATGGAAACCGGCCAGCGCAAGGACGCAGCCGGCGCCATTGTTCCGGCCTGGTTCATTACCGAACTGAGCGCCAAGCACAACGACAAGATCGTCCTGGCTGGTGAATTTGGCACGGCCGTCTCCAAGAATCCCTATCTCGCCTTCAAGTTCAAGGGCGGCGCCAAGGGTGACAAGATCACCTTGTCGTGGAAGGACACCAAGGGTGAAACCCGGACCGACGAAGCGGCCATTGCCTGATCCATGAGAATCGGTGGCAAGGCGACGAAGATCGCTGCCGCCGATCGCATTTTCCCGGAGGAGTTGAGATGATCCGACGTTTGACCCGCACGCTGGTCGGTGCAACGATCGCGGCTGTGTTCACCTGCGGCGCAACGGCGCAGGACAGCAAGGTCGCTGATGAGCTGGCGAAATACCGCGAGGCGCTGGCCGACGGCAACCCGGCTGACCTGCTGGAAGTCAAGGGCGCCGCGCTATGGGCCGAGAAGCGCGGCCCGAAGAATGCATCGCTGGAACAATGCGACTTCGGCCTCGGCCCCGGCAAGCTGGACGGTGCCTACGCCCAGTTGCCGCGCTATTTCAAGGACACCGGCAAGGTGATGGATGTCGAGTCCCGCCTCGTCCATTGCATGGTGACCCTGCAGGGCTTCAGGCAGGAAGACGCGACCACGCAGTGGTTTTCCAAACCGGGCACCGAGTCGGACATCGAGGCGCTGGTCACCTTCATCGGCGCCAAGTCGAACGGCATGCCGATCAATGTGCCGGCCACTCACCCGGCGGAGAAGAAGATGTACCAGGTCGGCGAGTATGTTTTCTATCGCCGTTCCGGCCCGCAGGACTTTTCCTGCGCCATCTGCCACGGCCAGGAAGGGAAGCGCATCCGTCTGCAGGAACTCGGCAACCTGACGACCAAGGAAGGTGCCGGCGCGGCGATGAAGACCTGGCCGTCCTATCGCGTGTCGCAAGGAGCGGTGTGGACCATGGAGCGTCGCCTGATCGACTGCATGCGCCAGGCACGCTTCCCCGAACCCAAGTATCTCTCCGATTCCATCATCGCCCTGCAGGTGTACCTGCAAAAGAATGCGACGGGCACCGTGATGGAAACGCCGGGTATCAAGCGCTAAGGGGATGATGATGAGAAAACTTTTGATTGCAGCCTTTTGTGCGGCGCTAACCCAGACGGCGCTGGCCGACGAAAAGACGCCTTCAGGCAAGGCGGTCGCCAAGAACCCGGTATCAGCCGAGGCGGAACAGATCTTCCGCAGCTCCTTCCGCCCGGATAACCCGAAATACTGGATGACCCGCATCGAGCAAGACGACGCAATGAGACTGTGCGGTCGGTACAAGGACAACCCACCGGCGGCTGTGCGCCAGAAGATCGAACTGTCGCAAAAGGCGACGATCCGCTATCCGGTCGACGGCACGCTGATCGGCAACTGGAAGGATGGCGAGAAAATTGCCGCCCACGGCCGTGGTGGCCATATCGGCTTCATTCAGCCAGATGCGCCGATGACGCCGCGCGGTGGCAACTGCTATGCCTGCCACCAGTTAGCCAAGAAGGAAGTCGCTTACGGGACGATCGGTCCAAGCCTCTTCCAGTTCGGCAAGATTCGCGGCTACTCGGAAGAGATCACCAAGTATGCCTACGACAAGATCTACAACTCGAATGCATTCAGCGCGTGCACCAACATGCCGCGCTTCGGCTTGCACAACTGGCTCACCCCGGAGGAAATCACCCATGTCGTGGCCTTCCTGATGGACCCCGAATCGCCGGTTAACAAGGACTGAACTTGCGTGATGTGCCCGACCGGAGGACTGGCCGGGCATTTCCTTGCTGCGCCAGAATTTCATTTTCAGGGATAGAGCATGAACCGTCGTGAATTCCTCCAGATGCTGGCCGTTGCGGCGGCCGGCGGCATGTCGCTGCACAGTGAGTTCGCGCTTGCCGAAAAAGCCGCCGCGAAGATGTATGACCTGCCGAAATTCGGCAATGTCAGCCTGCTGCACATCACCGACTGCCATGCCCAGTTGCTGCCGATCCATTTTCGCGAGCCGAACGTCAATCTCGGCTTCGGCGACCAGTTCGGCAAGGTGCCGCATCTGGTCGGTGAGCATTTCCTGAAACATTTCGGGATCAAACCTAACACCGGCGACGCCCACGCCTTCACCTTTCTTAATTTCGAGAAGGCTGCCGGGACCTACGGCAAGGTCGGCGGCTTCGCCCACCTGGCGACCCTGGTCAAGCGCATGAAGGCCAATCGGCCGGGCGCGCTGCTGCTCGATGGCGGCGACACCTGGCAAGGCTCCGGCACCGCATTGTGGACCAACGCGCAGGACATGGTCGATGCCTGCAAGGCGCTCGGCGTCGACGTCATGACCCTGCACTGGGAAGCGACCTACGGCGAGGCGCGGGTCAAGGAAATCGAGGAAAGGGATTTCGCCGGCAAGGTCGATATTGTCGCCCAGAACATCAAGACCACTGATTTCGGCGATCCGGTCTTCAAACCCTTTGTCATCAAGAACATGAATGGTGTCAAGGTCGCAATCATCGGCCAGGCCTTCCCCTACACGCCGATCGCCAACCCGCGCTGGCAGGTGCCCAACTGGACCTACGGCATCCAGGAAGAGAACATGCAGAAGACCGTGGATGAAGCGCGCGGCGCCGGCGCCCAGCTCGTCGTCGTCCTTTCGCACAACGGCATGGACGTCGACCTCAAGATGGCCGGGCGCGTGCGCGGCATCGACGCCATCATGGGCGGCCACACGCACGACGGCGTGCCGGTGCCGGTGGTCGTCAAGAACGCCGGCGGCCAGACGCTGGTCACCAATGCGGGCTCCAACGGCAAGTTCCTCGGCGTCCTCGATTTCGACGTGAACAACGGCAGGGTCGCCGACTTCCGCTACAAGCTGCTGCCGGTCTTTGCCAACCTGCTGCCGGCCGACAAGGAAATGCAGTCGCTGATCGACAAGGCACGGGCGCCCTATGTCGCGAAGCTCAACGAAAAGCTGGCCGTGACCGAGGGCCTGTTGTACCGGCGGGGCAACTTCAACGGCACTTTCGACCAGGTCATTCTCGACGCGCTGATGACGGTCAAGGACGCCGAAATCGCCTTCTCGCCCGGCTTCCGCTGGGGCACGTCATTGCTGCCCGGGCAGCCGATCCTGATGGAGCATGTGCTCGACCAGACGGCCATCACCTATCCGTGGACGACGGTCAGCAACATGAGCGGCGAAATGATCAAGACGGTGCTCGAAGACGTCTGCGACAACCTGTTCAATCCAGACCCTTACTACCAACAGGGTGGCGACATGGTGCGTGTCGGCGGACTGCAATACACCTGCGACCCGACGGCAAATATGGGTGCGCGGATCCAGAACTTGAGATTGCGCGGTCAACCCATCGATCCGGCCAAGACCTACAAGGTCGCCGGCTGGGCGCCGGTGTCGGAAGAGGCGAAGAATTCAGGCGAGCCGATCTGGGAAGTCGTCGCCGCCTACCTGCGTGACATCAAGACGGTCAAGCCAGTCAATCTGAATCTGCCAACGCTGAAGGGCGCCGGCAAGAATCCGGGGATGGCATGACAGGGACAAGATCCTCTTTCAAGAAATGCTTAGCTGTCGGTTTGCTGGCTGCTTCGGCACTTGCCGGCGCCGCCGACTGGGCACCGGGAAGTACCGACTGGGACAAGCTGCCCGATGCAAAGCGCAGCAAGATCGGGCTCTATCTGACGCCGCAGCAGGCCTACGACATGAAGATGAAGGACAGGAAGAGGGTCGCCTTTTTCGACATCCGCACTCGGGCCGAGGCCATGTACGTCGGCTGGCCCGGCGATGCCGATGCTCTGGTGCCCTATGTCGAGCACGCGGAGATCATGACCGAGTGGGATGACAAACGCTTTATGTACAAGGTGGAGCCGAATGTCGATTTTGTTCCGGAGCTTGAACGTCGTCTGAAAGAAATGGGGCTGGGCAAGGACGCGCCGATCATCCTGATCTGCCGCTCGGGAGATCGCAGTTCCAAGGCTCAGGACCGCCTCCAGATGTCTGGTTATACAAAGGTTTACAGCGTTGCCGAAGGCTTCGAAGGCGACACCGTGAAGGGGGGCGCCAAGGATGGGCAGCGCGCGGTCAACGGCTGGAAAAATGCCGATCTGCCGTGGACCCATATACTGGACAAGGCAAAGATGTATTTTCCGCACTGATCTTGAGCGTGCGGAGATCCTGTCTGAAAACTCAGTTCCCGGATCTGCAGAACACCCGCTTCGGTCCGAGATGAGGCCATCGATGGGGCGCCGGTGGATCGGGCATGAATCAGCAGGGGGATCAACCTTCCCAGAATATGATCCTATGACCTCCGGCGCTGGTCGGTTTGTGTTCGCAGGTGCCATCTCCCAATATGTTGTCCTTGAGCACTTTCGGAGAAGTGACATCGAACCCGATCTCGGAAAGCGGCAGCCTCCAAGGGATTGCCGTGTTAGGATTTCGCGACACGCCAGTTTGTGGCGACTGTTTACGACTCTTTCCCGCATGTGCCCAGATGACCCCGACTGTTGATGTGATCGCCTCAGGGATCCACGATGCCAAGAACAGCATGTTCAACGCCCTCGCACGGATCCGCGTTGCAGTCCAGGCGATTGACGATGGCAAGGGAGGGGTGGCACTGCCGGCCTTGACTGAAGCCGAGACTGCCGTGGTCGCCGCTGCGGACCGTTTGTCCAAACTGCTGTCGGCCTATCGACTGGCCGGCGCTGAAAACCTGGTGTCACTATTGCCGGTCTATGTCGGCGATCTGATCGAGGACGTCCTGATTCGAGCGCGCGAAAGTGCAGGCGGCGGGATCAAGATTGTTGCAGATTGCCGCTACGATGGTGTCTGGATCTGCGACCGCGAAGTAATCGCAGATTGCCTGGTCAACGCCCTGCAGAACGCGCTACGTCATTCACGTCGCGAAGTACATTTGAATGTTGCTGAAATCGACGGCCAGCTAGCGATCGCCGTGGCGGACGATGGTCCTGGTTTTTCTGTTCAACCGCCGTCCCGTGCCGGCAGCGAGCATTCCGGGGTCGGCCTGTTCATCGCCCAACGCATTGCGCACCTCCACCAGCGTCATGGCCGTCGCGGCGAGTTGCGTCTCTCGAACGGCGGACCGCTCGGGGGCGCCTGCTTCGAGCTGCGGCTACCCTAGATGCTCGAAGCCGAGTCCCTCGCGGCACTGTTTGAAGACAGGGCGCAGCCAGGCGCAGCCAAGCGCATCCCGTTCAATCCCTACAAGGAGCTGCGCTATCTGGTAGTCGACGACCAGGCTGCTTCGCGGCAGTCGCTCAAACTATGTATCCAGTCCATGGGCGGCTTTGCCGTCGATCAGGCAGATACAATCAATGCGGCTTACCACCGCATTCGCGGCCAGATGCCCGACGTGATCATCTGCGATTACATACTTGGCAGCGGCCGTACCGGGCAGCAAATGCTGGAGGATCTGCGGAGTACCGATGGGCTGCCCGACACGGTTGCATTCCTCATGGTTACCGCTGAGCGAGGTTACGAACAGGTTATCTCCGCAGTCGAACTGGCGCCCGACGACTACATAATCAAGCCCTTCTCGCCAGAAATACTGCGAGCCCGGATGGACCGAGTGATCCGCAAGAAAGTCTTCTTCCGGCACTTCTTCGAACTCAAGCGCCACGGGAAGTTTGACGCCGCCCTGGTTGAGCTCGATGCCTTGAACAATGCCGAGGATGGCAAGCCCTACCGCTTCGACATTTTGCGCGCGCGCTCCGAGACCCTGCTCAAGGCTGGCCGGTGGGCGGATGCGCTGGACAGCTATGTGTCCATCGTCGAGATTCACCCATTTCCCTGGGCTCTTGCCGGGCAGGCGCGTGCGCTGCAACAGCTGACACGGCATGAAGAAGCTAGCGACGTGATCGATGGTGTGCTGGCGGTAGCGCCCGGCTACTTCAGTGCGTACGACCTCAAGGCAGAGATCTGTTGCGACCTCGGCAATTTCGACGAGGCCCAACACCTTCTGCAGGAACTTGCCAAGCGTACACCTCGCAACTGGCAGCGCAAGCGCACTCTGGCGACGGTAGCCAAGCTCAACGGCGATCTCGAGACGGCGCAACGGCTTATCGAAGAAGTCATGGCCCATGATCAAATCGCCGGTGTGCCGATCATGGATCGCATTGAACTGTTGCGCACTGCCCTGGCTGGAGGCAACCAGGAGCTGGCGCAGAAGACCCTGAGCGAACTGACGTCCGAGGAGAGGGCAGCGCTCGCCCCGGACGAGAAGCTCACCATCGAGTGCCTGGAGGCGGTGATGGAGGGCAAGGATGCTGGCAGGAAGCGCTTCGATCGTATCCGCGCCGACTTCATGCGCAACGAAATGAGTGTTGATCGCGCTCTCGATGCAATCCGGGCGGCGCTCCTGTTTTCAGATCTCGAGTTGGCCGATCGCGTGGCCGAAAGGCTGCTCAGCAGTGACGAGGCACCCCGGGCCTTCCGCGCCGTGCGGGAGATGTTTGGCAGTTGCGACATGGAAGACCACTTCCGGCAGGTCCAGCGTGCAGTGGCGGCAGAGAGGCTAAAGCGCAAGACCTGACGCATCATTGACGGATTTGATGGGTGTCATCTTCGATCACCGCCCCGGTGATCTGCCGCAATGAAGGTCAGGTGTTGTTCAGGCAAGGCTCTCGGCGACCGAGGGCGCTTTCGACCAGCGAATAGACCGCAGGGACAACAACCAGCGTCAGCAGTGTCGAGGAAATCATGCCGCCGATAACGGCGATGGACAGCGGCTGGTTGGTCTCGGCACCGGCGCCGAAGCCGAGCGCAGCCGGGAACAGGGCGAGGACGACGGTGGCCGAGGTCATCAGGACCGGCCGCATGCGGATCGGGCAGGCGTCGCGCAGGGCGTCGTCGATGTCCATGCCGCCGGCGCGGCGCTGGTTGGTCAGGTCGACGAGCAGGATCGAGTTCTTGGCGACGAGACCGATCAGCAGCACGAGGCCGATCATCGAATAGATGTTGAGCGTCTGTCCCGTCGCCCAGAGCGCGGCGACACCGCCAACGATGGCCAGCGGCTGGGCGAGCATGACGATGAACGGTTGCAGGAACGAGTCGAACTGGCTGGCCAGCACCATGTAGAGCAGGACCATCGCCAGCGCGAAGGCGAAGGCCATGTACTGCGTGGTCTTGCCGAACTCCTCGGCCTGGCCGATCAGCTTGATCTGATACCCTGGCGGCAGGTCGGCACCCAGCGCCCGCACCTTCCCCACCGCCTCGCCGAGCGGGATGGTCGGCGTCGCATAAAAGGTCGCCGAATACTGGAGGTCGAAGCGCCCGATCACCGCGGGGCCGAGCGTCTCCCTGAAGCTGGCGACCGAATCGAGGCGCACCAGCTTGCCTTCGCGGTTGCGCAGGTAGATCTTGGCGAGGTCGGCCGGCTGCAGGAATTCGCCCTCGCGGCCCTTGACGCGGATATCGTAGCGCTGGCCGTCGCCCGGTTCGTCGTTGTACTTGGCGATATCGATGCCGCCGGTCAGCATGTTGACTGCCAGCGCGACATCGGCGGTGGTCAGGCCGGAGGAAGCGATGCGCAGGCGGTCGGGATGGAAGACGAGTTGCGGCAGGTCGAGTTGGAGATCGGTGTCGATGCGCCCGCCGAGGCCGGGTTCGGCGGCCAGCCTGGCCTGTAGTTCGCGCCCGAGGCGACCGATCTCGGCAAGGTTCTCGCCGGCGAGAACGAACTGCAGCGGCTCGCCGCGCTGGCCCTGGACCATCGGATAGGGCGCGGCGAAGACGCGTGCCCCCGGAATCTCGCCCAGTTCCCTGCGCAGGATGGGCAGGATTTCCTGCTGCGTCAGCTTGCGCTCATTACGCGGCGCCATGCGCGTGACGACGGTGCCCTGGTTGACCTGCCCGGCCGACCCGAGGCCGATCAGCGCAAACTCGGTGACGATCTCGGGATGGCTGCTCAGAATTTTTTCCACCATTTTCAGCCGCGAGTCCGTGTATTCGATCGACGAGCCCAGCGGCGTGCGCAGGAACACGAGGAAACGGCCTTCATCCTGCTCAGGCGCGAAGGTCTTGCCGACGTTGGTGAAGAAGACGGTGCTCGAAGCCACGGTCAACGCCGTCAGGAGCACGATGGTCCAGCGATGTGCCAGTGACCATGCCAGCAGGCGACGGTAAAAGGCATCGAGCCGGCGGAATCCGTCCGCGATCAGGCCGTGGATGCGGCTGTGTTGGTGCCCCTTTTCGCGGATGGTCAGGAAACGCGAGCAGAGCATCGGCGTCAGCGTCAGCGAGACGAACAGCGAGACCAGCACACCGAAGGTGACGACGACGGCGAAGGAGCGGAAGAACTGGCCGATGATGCCGCTCATGAAGATGACCGGGGCGAAGATCGAGACCAGTGACAAGGTTGCCGCGATGACCGCGAAAACGACCTCGTTGGCGCCGTTGACCGCGGCAGTCAGCGGATCGGCATCAAGCTCCTCGCGGTGGCGGAAGATGTTTTCGAGAACGACGATGGCGTCATCGACAACGACGCCGATGAGTAGCAGAAGAGCGAGCAGGGTCAGCGAATTCAGCGTGTATCCGAAGAAGTAGATGATCGCGATGGCGCCCATCAGCGAAACGGGAATGGCCATCGAGATGATTATCGTCGAGCGTACCGATTGCAGAAAGATCCAGACGACCAGCGCGGCGAGCAGCGTCCCTTCGAGCAGGTGCTGCTTCAGCGAATTGACGATTTCGAGGATGAACACGGCATCGTTGGAGACAATATGGAGTTTCATCCCGGGTGGCAGTTGCGGACGCAGTTCGTTCTCGATCTTGTCCTTGATCCGGTCGATGATGGCGACCGTGTTGGTATTGGTCACCTTGACGATGCCGAGGCCAATCGTCGTCTCGCCGTTGAAGCGGGCGAGCTGGCGGTTGTCGGTGAGACCGTCGATCACTTCAGCGACATCCTGGAGGCGAATCGGCGCGCCGCCCTTCCAGCCGATCACCATCTCCTTCAGCGCCTCAATCGAGTGGAATTCGAGGTCGAGCTTGACCAGGTTCTCGGTCTTCTCGCCGACGACGAAGCCGCCAGCCAGTTGCACGTGCTCCCTTGTGAAGGCTTCGTTGATGTCCTGCGCCGTGATCGCCATGGCGGCCATCCTTGCCGGTAGCAACTCGACCCGGATGGTACGGTCGCGGCGCCCACCGAGTCGCACTTCGCCGACGCCATCGATGGTTTCCAGGCGCTTTTTCAGCACGTTGATCGCGTACTGGTTGAGCTGCTGCTGGGTACGGTCGCCCTGGATGGCCAGCCACATGATCGGCTGGGCATTGGTTTCCACCTTGGCGACCACGGGCGGATCGACATCCTTGGGCAGCCGGCGCAGAACCTGGTTGACCTTGGCCTGGACCTCGTTGAAGGCGACGTCGATCTTCTTTTCGAGCCCGAAGGTGATGGCGATGATCGACACGCCGGGCGACGAGGTCGACTGAATGTGTTCGATGCCGGGCGTCGAATTGACCGAACTCTCGAGGACGTTGGTCACCGACGTATCGACGATCTCCGGGTTGGCGCCCTTGAGCGTCGTGCTGATCGAGACGATCGGGAATTCTATGTACGGATAGCGGTCCATGCCGATCCGGTCGTAACTGATGATGCCGAACAGGACGAGTACCGCGCTGAGCATCCACGCCAGGACATGGCGTTTGATGGATAGTTCGGGCAGCGTCATTGAGCCTTGGGCGCGCCCGGGGCGGCGGTTTTCGGACTTTCCTTGACGTTGACCGCGGCACCGTCGCTGAGGAAGCCGGCGCCGTCCTGTGCAATCGTTTCGCCACCCTTCAGTCCGCTGATGATTTCGACCATCCCGCGCTGCTTGCTGCCGACTGCAACGACTTGCTGCGTTGCCTTGCCATCGACGATCAGGTAAACCACCGTGCCGGCCGGACGCAGCACGACCGACTGTTCCGGGACGACCACTGCGTTGTCCTTCTGCCCGGTAATTACGGCGGCATCGACCGAGCCGCCACCCTTGAGCGCGCCGGGGTTATCGAGGCGGGCGATGACGTTGATGGCGCGGTTGATCTCGCCGACGGTTGGGCGGATGTCCTCGACCACGGCGTCGATCGGCGTATCCGGCGCCAGCGGGCTGAGCAGGCGAACCGGCATGCCGACCTTGATGCGTGGTGCGGCAGATTCCGGGAACGGCAGGTCTGCACGCAGTCGGTCATTGGCGACAAAACGGAACAGCGGGTCGCCGAGCTTGACGTAGTCGCCGAGCGAGGCGATCTGCAGTTCGACGACGCCGTCGAAAGGTGCGACCACCTCGGTCTTGTCGACGTTGCGACGCGACAGGCTGCCCCGCGACCGGGCGCTCGCCAACTGGCCATTCAGAGCGTCGCGCTGGGCGACGGCATCATCGAGGACGTTCTTCGAAATGAAATTTTTCTGCACCAGCTCGCTGTGCCGACCGACCACGCGCTCCTGTTGCGCGAGCAGGGCGGTGAGGCGAGCGATTTCGCCGGAGTCTGCGCTGGCCTGATGCTCGGCGTCGGTCGGGTCGATGCGGGCGAGCAACTGGCCCTTCCTGACTGCTTCGCCACTGCGGACCGCAATCTTGATGATCCTTCCGGCGATTTCGGCACTGATCGACGGGTCCTTGACCGCACTCAGCGTGCCGAGCGTGCGCTCACTGACTTCAAGGGCAGTGGTCCGGACCTGCGTGGCGGTAATCAGCGTGGGTGGTGCGCCCTTCTTCTCGGCCGGCTTTTCCCCGCAGGCCGCCAGCAGCAGGACGGCAAGACAAACCAGCGTGCCGCGCCTCATGCAGGCAGGACCTGCTCGCCGGCATAGAGTTCGGCGACGGTTTCACGGCGCCGGATTTGGTGCACCCGGTCGCCGTCGACCATGACTTCGACTGCGCGCGGCCGGGTGTTGTAGTTGGAACTCATTGCCATGCCGTAGGCGCCCGCCGACATCACGGCCAGCAGATCGCTAGGCTCGATGTTCAAGGGACGGGCGAGGCCGAGAAAATCGCCGGATTCGCAGACCGGACCGACGACGTCGTAGTCTCGGGTCGCTCCCCCGCGCGGAATCACCGGCACGATATCGTGCCAGGCCTCATAGAGCGCCGGGCGCATCAGGTCGTTCATGGCTGCGTCGATGATGGCGAAATTCTTGCCTTCGCCCGGCTTGAGGAACTCGACGCGGGTCAGTAGCAGGCCGGCGTTGCCGACCAGCCGGCGACCTGGTTCGAGGACGACCTGCAAGCCACGGCCCGTCAGCTTGTCGAGCAGCGGTATCAAGTAGGAAGCGACCGACGGTTCCGCTTGATCGGCCTTGTACTTGATGCCGAGGCCGCCGCCGAGGTCGAGATGGTTGATGCCGATGCCTTCTGCGGTCAACTGGTCAACGAGCGCCAGAATGCGCTCAAGTGCCTCGACGAACGGCGCTGGGTCGAGGAGTTGCGAACCGATATGGCAGTCGATGCCGGCCACGTCGATGTTCGGCAATGCGGCGGCGCGGCGGTAAAGCGCCAGCGCACCTTCGTAGGCGACACCGAACTTGGCTTCCTTGAGGCCAGTCGAAATGTACGGGTGGGTCTTGGGGTCTACATTCGGATTGACGCGCAGGCTGACCCGCGCTGTCGTTTCGCAGAGTCCGGCGATCTCGTTCAGGCGCTCCAGTTCCGGCGCGGATTCGATGTTGAAGCAGAAGATACCGGCATTGAGCGCCATTTCCATTTCGGCAGCCGCCTTCCCGACGCCGGAGAACACGACTCTCCGGGGATCGGCGCCAGCTGCGAGAACACGCTGTAGTTCGCCACCAGAAACAATATCGAAGCCGGCGCCCATGCGCGCGAACAGGTTGAGGATGGCGAGGTTCGAATTGGCCTTGGCGGCGTAGCAGACGAGCGCCCCCCGTCCGGCTGGATGGCCATCGAGGACCTCGAGAAACTCCTGCAGCGAAGCCACGAGTGACGCACGCGAGTAGACATAGGCTGGCGTGCCGAACTGTTCGGCAATCTCGGGCAGGGCAACGGATTCGGCGCATAAGATGCCGCCCCTGATCGCGAAGTGACTCATTGGGCCGGGGGTTTCTTGTCCGTGCTACCATCGGCCTCGTTGCTGGCCGGCTGAATTGGTGTGGCTGGCGGCGACGGTGCAACCAGACGGTCGAGCAATGGAGCCGGCGGCGGGCCTGGTGGCAGCACGAGCGGCCCTCTCTGGCCGCAGCCAGCGACGCATACCGTCAGGAGCAAGGCAACGATTCTGGACATTAATGACCGACCAGTCAGCAAAAAGCGGGATGGTAGCACAGGATGGATGATAACGAATTCAGCGCGTTGGCCGACAGCATTCTGGCGCGGATCGAGGCATCACTCGAAGCGAGTGGTGCCGATATCGATTTCGAACTGGCGGCTGGCGGGGTTCTGGAAATCGAGTTTGTCGATGGCAGCAAGATCATCGTCAATCGTCACGGTCCAGCACGCGAAATCTGGGTGGCGGCCCGCGCCGGCGGCTTCCATTTCCGCTGGGACGGTGTCTGCTGGCGCGATACCCGTGACGGCACCGAATTGATGGGAAAGCTCGCGGAACTTGTCAGCCAGCAGGCTGGCGACGCGGTGCGCCTCGACTGATCAATCCGACGGCGGGCTGCTGAAGTCAGGCCGGGGTAGTGGCGTGTCGTTTGCCTCTGCCTCCGGTGGCGGCTCCGAGTGGGCGTTTTCGGCATAGATGAAGGAACGCTCACGGCCGCTGCCAAAGGCAACCAGTCCTTCCGGCATTTCCGATATCTGCATTGGCACGTCCTTGAGCGCACGGCCCATGTAGCCGATCCAGATCGGTAATGCTGCAGCGCCGCCGGTTTCCTTGTCCCCCAGCTTTTTGGGCTGATCGAAGCCGACCCAGGCGCAGGCGGATACGGTCATCTGATAGCCGCAAAACCAAGCGTCGACATATTCGTTGGTGGTTCCGGTCTTGCCCGCCAGATCCTGGCGCTTGAGCGCGACCGACGCCTTGGCGGCGGTGCCGTAGATCGTGACATCGCGCAGCATCGTATCCATCATGAAGGCGTTGCGCGGATCGATGACGCGGGTTGACTCCTCGCCGGCTGGTGCCTGCACCGCAGCTGCGAGGATCTGGTTCTTGTCGTCGCGGATGTCGCGGACGACGTAAGGATTGATCCGATAGCCGCCGTTGGCGAACACGGAGTAGGCCGTCACCATTTGCCACGGCGTCACCGATCCGGCACCCAGCGCCATCGTCAGATAGGGAGGGTGCTTTGCAGCATCGAAGCCGAAGCGACTTGAGTAATCCTGCGCGTAACGCGTGCCGATCGATTGCAGTATGCGGATCGAGACCATGTTCTTCGACTTGGCCAGAGCGGTGCGCATCTTCATCGGACCTTCATACTTGCCATCGTAGTTGTGCGGCTCCCAGGCCTGTGAGCCGGTATGGCTGGCGGAGATGACAATCGGCGCGTCTTCGAAGACGCTGCTCGGATTGAAGCCTTTTTCGAGTGCGGCGGAGTAGATGAACGGCTTGAAACTGGAACCGGGTTGCCGCCAGGCTTGCGTTACATGGTTGAACTTGTTCCGATTGAAGTCGAAACCACCGACCAAGGCACGAATTGCCCCCGTTCTCGGGTCGATCGCGACAAACGCTGATTCAACCTCGGGCAACTGGCTGACCTGCCAGTTTCCTTTGTCATCCCTCTGCAGGCGAATGATGGCGCCGCGCTTGACCCGCTTGTTGGGCGGCGCCTTGTCGTCGAGCATTCTTGCGGCGAATTTCATGGCGTCGCCGGTAAGTGCGACTATCTCACCCCCCTTGCGGTAGACGCGAATCTGCTTCGCATCAGCCGCCAATACGAGGGCGGGGAGCAGATCACCGGCGTCGGCGACATCCTGCAGCGCCTCGTCGATCGCCTCGTCCTGATCGCCCGTGATGTCATGCATGTCGAGATAGGACTCGGCGCCCCGGTATCCATGGCGGCGGTCATAATCCATGACGCCCCGGCGCAGGCTGGCATAGGCAGCTTCCTGTTCGTTCTTGTCCAGGGTCGTAAAGACCTTGAGGCCGCGTGAATACACATCTTCAGGAAATCGTTCGGCGGCTATCTGGCGGGCCATTTCGGCAGCGTATTCGGCGTGGACCGGGTAATCGGCCAGTTCGCGCTTGACGATCAGCGTTTCCTTCAGAGCCGAGTCGTACTGCCCTTCGTTGATGTAGCCAAGATCCCGCATCCGGCGCAGCACATACTGCTGCCGGATCTTGGCACGCTTGGGGTTGACGATCGGATTGTAGGCCGACGGCGCCTTTGGCAGGCCTGCCAGCATGGCAGCCTC
>JBEOKN010000083.1:0-9431 GCA_040275885.1 Azonexus sp.
CATGGTTTGCCGCGCTGGCGCTGGGTGCTGTCGGTCTCGTGGCGACGGGCATGGAGTTGCAGAATCTGTTGCGCCTGGCGCCTTGTCCGCTGTGCATCTTCCAGCGTCTGCTCTACCTGGTCATCGGGCTGGTTGCCCTGCTAGGCGTGCTGGCGCCAGCGGGAGGCTTGCTTTGGTCGCTGCTGATCGCCGCCCTGGCGAGCGGTGGCGTGGCGGTCGCCGGTTACCAGACCTGGATGCAGGCCTTTCCACATCTGGCGACCGAGTGCGGCTACAGCGACCCGAACGCTATCGAGCGCCTGGTCGACTGGCTGGGCATGGAGTGGCCGGCGCTGTTCCTGGCCACCGGCTTCTGTGCCAGTCGTGACTGGGAATTCCTCGGACTATCGATGGCCAACTGGTCGCTGCTGATGTTCGGTGGCATCGCCGGCTATGCCGCATTGCTCTTTTTGCGCAAGGATTGACGAAGCGCCGGCCGGATCCACGAGGGATGCCCTGGCCGGCGGGGCCGTCGATGCAAAACAAAAACCCGCCATGAAGGCGGGTTTTCCGGATGCCGAAACGGCCCTGGTTATCTCAGCTTGATTTCCTTGTAAGCGACGTGCTTGCGGACAACCGGGTCGTACTTCATGAACTCCAGTTTTTCCGGCGTCGTGCGCTTGTTCTTGGAAGTGGTATAGAAATGTCCGGTACCGGCTGTGGATTCCAGCTTGATCTTGTCGCGACCGCCTTTGCTCTTGCTAGCCATCTCTCTTCTCCCTCCTTATCAGACTTCGCCGCGGGCACGCAGGTCGACGAGGACGGTATCGATGCCGTTCTTGTCGATGATGCGCAACCCGGCGTTGGAAACGCGCAGGCGGACGAAGCAGTTCTCGCTTTCGACCCAGAAGCGGCGATACTGCAGATTCGGCAGGAAGCGGCGCTTCGTTCTATTGTTGGCATGGGAAACCTTGTTCCCAACCATCGGGGCTTTCCCCGTTACTTGGCAGACTCGCGCCATGATTGGTGCTCCAGAATTCGCTAGAAGAAAGCCCGCGAGTATAGCGAACAACCCCGGGTAACTTCAAGCGCTTTTTGTCTTTTCTATAGCAGACCGCGTTCGGCGAACGACAGCGGCGTCCCGTTGCCGGCGACGATGAAGTGGTCGAGCAGCTTGACGTCGACCATGGCCAGCGCTTCCTTCAGCGTGTGGGTGAGCATTTCGTCGGCGCGCGACGGCTCGGCGACGCCGGACGGGTGGTTGTGAGCGAGGATGACGGCTGCCGCATTGTTGGCGAGTGCCGCCTTGACGACCTCGCGGGGATAGACGCTGGTCTGCGTGAGTGTCCCCGAGAAGAGTTCGTCGGCCTTGACCAGCCGGTTCTGCGCGTCGAGCCATAGCGCCATGAAGACTTCATGCTGGCGTGTGGCCAGTTTCAGCCGCAGCCAGTCGCGCACCTTGCCGGGTGCCGAGAAGGTGTCGCGGCTGGCCATTTCCTGCGTTAGCGCCCGGCGGGCCAGCTCGAAGCTGGCCTTCAACTGCGCCGCCTTGGCCATGCCGATGCCGGAAACGCTGGCCAGATCCTCCAACGAGGCGTCGGCCAGGGCGCCGAGGCGGCCGTCGAAACGCTGCAGCAGGTCGCGCGCGAGGTCGACGGCACTCTTGCCGCGCACGCCGACGCGCAGGTAGATGGCCAGCAGCTCGGCGTCGGACAACGCTTCGGGGCCGAGCGCCAGCAGACGTTCGCGCGGGCGTTCGCTCTCGGGCCAGTCGGTGATCGCCATGCCATTTCCAGTAGAATTGGAAAACGCTCATTCTAATGGCACGACAATGGAATTACAGGGAAAGCGCATCGTTCTCGGTGTCACCGGCGGCATCGCCGCCTACAAGGCCGCCGAGCTGGTCCGCCTGCTCGGCAAGCAGGGCGCCGACGTGCAGGTCGCGATGACCGGGGCGGCAGGACATTTCGTGACGGCGACGACGTTCCAGGCGCTCTCCGGCAAGCCGGTGTTCTCCGACCAGTGGGAGGCGCGCATGCCTAACGCGATGGCGCATATCGACCTCTCGCGGCAGGCGGACTGCATTGTCGTCGCGCCAGCTTCGGCAGATTTTATGGCGCGCGCGGCGCATGGTCTGGCCGACGACCTGCTGACTACGATGGTTCTGGCGCGCGACTGCCCATTGATGATGGCGCCGGCGATGAACCGGCAGATGTGGGAAAACCCGGCGACGCAACGCAATGCGGCACAGTTGCAGGCTGACGGCGTGCACCTGCTCGGCCCGGCCAGCGGCGAGCAGGCCTGCGGCGAGGTCGGCGCCGGCCGCATGCTGGAGCCGGAGGAGATCCTCGAGGAGGTGATCGCCTTTTTTGCGCCCAAGGTGCTGGCCGGGAGGAAGGTGCTGATTACCGCCGGGCCGACCTTCGAGGCCATCGATCCGGTGCGCGGCATCACCAATCTGTCCTCCGGGCGCATGGGCTATGCCGTGGCGCGGGCGGCGCGCCATGCCGGGGCTGTCGTGACGCTGGTTTCGGGTCCGGTTGGTTTTGGCACTCTGCAAGGGGTCGACCGCATCAACGTGATCAGCGCCCTTGACATGCACGCCGCCGTGATGGCGCGGGTTGCCGCAGCGGACATCTTCATCGCCGTCGCCGCCGTCGCCGATTACCGCGTCGCCGGTGCCGCCGAACACAAGCTCAAGAAGGACGCGGGCGGCATTCCGCCGATCGAGCTGGTCGAGAATCCGGACATCCTGGCCGAGGTGGCCGCCTTGAAGGATGGACCGTTCTGCGTCGGCTTTGCCGCCGAGAGCCGCAATCTTGAAGAGTACGCACAGGCGAAGCGGCGCCGGAAGAACATCCCGCTGATCGCCGGCAACCTGATTCAGGACGGGTTCGGCGGTGACGACAACCGCCTTGTTCTGTTCGACGACGACGGCACCCACCCGCTGACGCCAGCTCCGAAATCCATCCTCGCCCGCCAGCTTGTCGAACGTATTGCCGATCTGACAGGAAACGGCTGATGCACCGTATCGACGTCAAGATCCTCGACCGGCGCCTGTATGACACTCCGCCACACTATGCAACGCCCGGTGCGGCCGGACTCGATCTGCGCGCCTGTCTCGATGCGCCGCTGCAGATCGTTCCCGGCCAGACCACGCTGGTTCGTACCGGCATGGCCATCCACCTCGCCGATCCGGGGCTGGCGGCGATGATCCTGCCGCGCTCCGGCCTTGGCCACAAGCACGGCATTGTCCTCGGCAACCTGGTCGGATTGATCGACAGTGATTACCAGGGGGAACTGATGGTTTCCGTGTGGAATCGCGGACAGGAGACGTTCACGCTGAATCCGCTCGAGCGTATCGCCCAGCTTGTCGTCGTGCCGGTGCTGCAGGTCGGCTTCAACGTGGTCGAGGATTTCGACGCCAGCGCGCGCGGCGGGGGCGGCTTCGGAAGCACCGGCAAGTCATGAGGAGCCTGGCGCTCGCTGCAGTTCTCTGCCTGCAGGGGGCGGCCTGGGGTGCCGACGAAGCGGCGCTGATGCAGCGTGGCGAGGAATTGGTCATGGGTCGTTGCTTCCTCTGCCACGGCGCAACCGGCGACAGCTCGAGCCCGCTGTATCCGAAGTTGGCGGGGCAGAACAGCGGCTACATGCTCAAGCAGTTGCGCAATTTCAAGCACGGCGAACGCGAAAGTTCCGACATGCGCAAGGTCGTGGCGGACATGGACGAGGACGACATGCAGTCAGCGGCGTTATTTTTCAGCCGCCAGAAGCCCTCGCGCGGCAATACGGCCTACGCCGAGATGCGTGCGCTGGGCGAGAAGCTGTTCGCCCAGGGCGATCCGGCCAGGGGGCTGAAACCGTGCCGCGAATGTCATGGCGACAACGGCGCCGGCTCGGCAACGCTGCCACGCATCGCCGGCCAGCACACGCTGTACATCGAGACGCAGCTGACACTGTTCGAGGAACGCAAGCGGACCAACGACAATGCCCAGATGCAGGAGATTGCGAAACGCCTGGCGACCGATGAAATCCGCGCGCTGGCTGAATATCTGCGCAGTCTTTAGGGCGGCGGCAGGATACGATGCGGCCTGCGCTTCGATCATTGAAGGTAATCCGGGAGAGCGCATGAATCTGAACAATGTATTGCGGGTGGCACTGCCGGCGCTGCTTGCCGTGCTGGCGCCGGTCGCGGCGGCAGACGCCGGCGCCGACCAGAAGCGGGCGGAACAGATCGTTGCCGAGCGCTGTTCGTTGTGCCACGGCAAGGGTGGCGAATCGGCGAGCGCGGTCTTTCCACGCCTGGCCGGGCAGCACGCCGAATACGTCGCCCGCCAGCTCGCCGATTTCAAGAGTGGCAAGCGCAGCAGCGAGACGATGAGGCCACAGGCGGAGAGCCTGACGCCCGAGGAGATGGCGGCGCTTGGTGCCTACTTCGGAGCGCGCAAGGCCGGCGGTCGGCGCGCGCAGGATGTCGACCTGCTGGCGGTCGGGAAATACATCTTCGAGCACGGTAATCGTTACGCGGGTCTGCCGGCCTGCGCGTCGTGTCATGGCGCCAGGGCCCACGGGACGCCGCAGCTCCCGCGCCTGGCCGGCCAGCATCCGCGCTATGTCGAGGATCAGCTCCGGCAGTTCAGCAAGCGCGAGCGGACCAATGACAATGCCGTGATGCACACTGTCGCATCCCGACTCACTGAACTGGAAACGCATGCCGTGGCCGAATATGTTGCAACGCTCGACTAGGTTCCGCCACTTCCTGGTGACGCTGCCACTCCTGGTCGCGCTCGGACTGCCGGCGATGGCCGGTGCCGTGGAAGATGTCCAGTCGGTGCCGCAGGTCGACCTTGGGCGTTACCTCGGCCTGTGGTACGAAATTGCCGGTTTCCCGATGTTCTTCCAGCGCAAGTGTCTCGGCGATACCACGGCGGAATATTCCGGGAAGGACGCCGCGACGATCTCCGTGCGCAATCGTTGCCGGACCGAGGATGGCTTCATCGAGGCCGAGGGCAGGGCGACCGTCGTTCCGGAAACCGGCAACGGCCGTCTGAAGGTATCGTTCTTCTGGCCGTTTTCGTCGGATTACTGGATCATCGGCCTCGATGACGAGTATCGCTGGGCGCTGGTCGGCAATCCGAACCGGAAGTATCTGTGGCTGCTTTCGCGGACGCCGCAGCTCGACGAAGCATCGGTCGAGAAAGGCAGGGATATTGCCGCCCGCCAGGGGTTCGACCTGGAGAAACTGCGAATGACCCCGCACGGCCTGCGGTGATTATGGCCCGCTGACCTTCCGGAATGGAAGGTGCGATGCGGCTTCTTCGGCATAGGCCAGAATCGCCGGGCGTTGCCGGTCGAGGTGCTGGTCGAGCAGATGGCGCATGCGGGCATCTTCGATCCAGTGGCAGCAGCGCACCACAGTCGGCTCGAAGCCGCGCGCCACCTTGTGCTCGCCGCCGGCCCCCGGCTCGAAGGTCGAGAGTCGCTCGCGCAGGCAGTAGTCGATACCCTGATAGAAGCACAGCTCGAAGTGGAGACTGTGATAATTTGCGGCGGTGCCCCAGTAGCGACCGTACAGGGTGTCGTCGCTGCGGAAGCAGATCGAGATCGCCACCGGATCGCCGCGTTCGCGGGCGATGAACATGACCATCCGGCGGCCCAGGGCGCTGGCGAGATCGGCGAAACATTCAGGCGTGAAGGCGGCGTAATTGCCGTACTTGTCGAAGGTTGCGGCATAGAGGCAATGCAGGGCCGGCCATTCGTCAGGACTGATTTCGTCACCGTGGCGGACTTCGATGTGCAGTCCGCTGTCGACCACCCTTCGCCGTTCCGCCCTGACCTTGCGCCGCCGCTCGGCGTTGAAGGTTCCGAGGAAATCGGTGAAATCGGCGCAACCGTGGTTCCGCCAATGGAACTGGACATTGTGGCTGACCAAGAGTCCGTGCCCGCTTAGCACCGGCACCTCGTCTTCTGCCGGGAAAGCGACGTGCCACGACGAGAGCCTGTGCCCGGCCACCTGTTCCAGGGCTGCCTCGACCAGCGTGTGCCGGATGCGCTCGGCATCGATTCCGGGGCGGACGAGAAGCCTGGGACCGGTTGCCGGCGTATGCGGCAGGCCACTCAGCAGCTTCGGGTAATAGGGCTTCCCGAGCTGTTGGTAGGCGGCGGCCCACGACCAGTCGTGGATGAAGTCACCGTGAGAATTCGTGCGGACATACAGCGGCAGAAAGCCGAGCGCCATGCCGTCACTGTTCCGCGCTATCAGATGATGCGCTTTCCAGCCGCATTCCGGGCCGGCCATGCCATGGCGCTCGAGAATCTCGAGGAAATCCCGATTGACAAAGGGGTGTCCCGACGGCGCCAGCTGCTCCCAGTCGGTGCGCGAAATTTCACCGGTGGCGGCCGCGACGGAAATGGTCAGCGGAGACATCGTGATGCACGGGTTCGCAACGGACCTACGGGTTGCCCGGGCATCGCCGCTTTCTTCAGCGTTCTCATCCAGTCGCGCCGATGGCCTTGCCGGACAGGCTGGCGGCAAATTCGCGTTTCTCGCCAGCGGTCATCTGCTTGACACGATATTCGGCTTGCGATGCCGCCGAACGGTCGCGGTGTTCTTCGAATCCGAGCAGCCTCGCGGGAGCATGCGAACGCATATAGCGCGCGCCGGTCCCGTCCCGGTGGGCCGCATAGCGCGCTGCGACGTCGACCGTGATGCCCGTATAAATGCTGCCGTCAGCGCACTCGATCAGGTAGAGAAACCAGACCTTGCGATTCGGCACGCTGCGGTCGACCGCCGGATCAGGCCAGAAACACGAAAGCCAGCGCAATCGCCGCCGGAACGGCCTGGACGAAGAGTATCCGGCGACTCGCAGTGGCTGCACCATACAAACCGGCAACCAGCACGCAGCACAGAAAGAACACCTTGATGTCGGTGCCGCCGGCTCCAAGGCTCAGGCCCCAGACGAGGCCGGCCGCCAAAAAGCCGTTGTACAGCCCCTGGTTGGCGGCGAGGACTCTGGAGGCGGCCGCGGCCTCGCGGGTTTGCCCGAAGGCGCGCAGGCCGGCCGGCTTGTCCCACAGGAACATCTCGAGGACGAGGATGTAGATATGGACCAGCGCGATCAGCCCGACAAGTACGTTGGCAATGGTGGTCATCAAGTTGCCTCGGGTGGACTGGCGCCGGCCGGCTTCGAGGGCTTACTTGCCGAGGGCGGCGAGGGCCGCTGCGTAGTCGGGTTCGTTGGCGATCTCGCCGACCAGCTCGCTGTGCAGCACGCGATCATTCTCATCGAGAACGACCACGGCGCGGGCCGAGACACCGGTCAGCGGACCGGTCTTGATGGCAACGCCGTAGGCTTCCAGGAAGTCGCGGCCGCGCATCGTCGACAAGGTCTGCACGCTGGCCAGTCCCTCGGCGCCGCAGAAGCGGGCCTGGGCGAAAGGCAAGTCGGCCGAGATGCAGAGGACGGCGGTGTTGGCGACGTCGTTGGCGGTCTGGTTGAACTTGCGCACCGAGGTCGCGCAGGTCGGCGTGTCAATGCTCGGAAAGATGTTCAGGATCTTGCGCTTGCCGGCCAGGCTGGCCAGGGTGACGTCGGCAAGATCCTTGCCGACCAGTGAAAATGCGGGCGCCTGATCGCCCCTGGCGGGGAAAGTGCCACTGACTTCGATGGGGTTGCCGCCAAGCGTAACGGTATTCGACATTTGATCTCCTGGTGAGTGGTTGGTGGCCGCCAGATCCGTCGGGATTCCGGCGGCCGGTTTGGTGACTATCGGGTTGACGCCGGTTGCGTCGACACGTTCCCTGATTTTTGCCCAAAAGGGCGGGTTGACCGCGACCGGGTACTCAACCCATTGCCTTCAGATGCTGGATGATCTCGCCGGCCATCGGCTGGGCGTCGCCGTACAGCATGCGGCAGTTGTTGGTATAGAACAAGGCGTTTTCGACACCGGAGTACCCGGTCCCCTTGCCGCGCTTGATGACGATGACGTTCTGTGCCTGATCCGCGTTGAGGATCGGCATGCCGTAGATCGGGCTGGCCTTGTCGGTCCGGGCGCTCGGGTTGACCACGTCGTTGGCGCCGATGATCAGCGCCACGTCGGCTTGGGCGAACTCGCCGTTGATTTCTTCCAGATCGAAGATCTTGTCGTAGGGTACGCCGGCTTCCGCCAGCAGCACGTTCATGTGGCCCGGCATGCGGCCGGCGACCGGGTGGATGGCGAATTTCACTTCGACCCCGGCTTCCTCAAGGAACGTGGTCATCTCCCAGACCTTGTGCTGGGCATGCGCCACCGCCATGCCATAGCCCGGAACGATGATGACCTTGCTCGCGTAGCGCATCATCGCCGCCGCATCGAGGGCGCTGAGCTCCTTCATCGTGCCTTCGATCGCCTCGCTGCCTTGTCCGCCTGCGGTCACCGGCGTGAACAGGATGTTCGAGATCGGCCGGTTCATTGCCTTAGCCATCAACTGGGTGAGCAGCGTGCCGGCGGCGCCGACGACGATGCCGGCGATGATCAGCGCCGGGTTGCCGAGCACGTAGCCCTCGAAACCGACGGCAAGGCCGGTGAAGGCATTGAACAGCGAGATCACCACAGGCATGTCGGCGCCACCGATCGGCAAAGTGACGATCAGACCGAAAATCAGGGCGACAGCGAAGAAGACGTAGATCAGTTCCGGCTTGGCCGGGGCCATGACGATCATGGCCCCGCCGAGGGCAACGGCGCTCACGACCAGTACGACGTTGATCATGTTCTGTGCCGGCAGGCGGTAGGTCTTCTTCAGCAGGCCCTGCAGTTTGGCGTAGGCGACGCAGGAACCGGTGAAGGAAACCGAGCCGATCAGCGCGCCGAGCGCGGCCAGCGTCGTCGCCACGGCGCTGTGCGTATTGCCGCGTGCGAACTCGATGGCGGCAATTGCCGCCGCCGCGCCGCCGCCCATGCCGTTGTATATGGCAACCATCTGCGGCATGTCGGTCATCTTGACGTTCTTGCCAGAAATCCAGGCGGCTACACCACCGATGCCCAGTGCGGCCAGCATCAGGGCGATATTCTTCAGGCCCGGGACAAAGAGTGTGGCGACAATGGCGATCAGCATGCCGTAACCAGCCAGGACGATTCCCTGACGGGCGCTGGCCGGCGAACTCATGCCCTTGAGGCCGAAGATGAAGAGCAGCGCGCCAACGAACCAGGCGCCCTGTACGTAAATGGGCGTCGTCATGTTCAGTCCTCCTTCTTCTTGAACATGGCGAGCATGCGTTCGGTTACCACGTAGCCGCCGGCCGCATTGGCGGCGCCGAGGGCGACGGCGAAGAAGCCGATCGCCTGTTCGACGATCGTGTCGGCGGTGCCGAGGGCGATCATGGCCCCGACGACGACGACACCGTGAATGAAGTTGGAGCCGGACATCAGCGGGGTGTGCAGGATGACTGGAACCTTGCCGATGATCTCGTAGC
>JBEOKN010000084.1:0-4724 GCA_040275885.1 Azonexus sp.
GGCCAAGGTCTTGATGCAGTTTCCCCGCAACCGGCTGGCTGAATTGCCGATTCTCGAACTGCACCCGGACGCGCTGGCCCTGGTGGCCGACGACTGGCGGCAGTGCGGCCGGGAGAAAGATGCCATCGCCCTGCTGGAAATCCTGTTCGCACATCTGCCCGAGCTCGACGAACGCGCCGAGGGCGCCGCCGACATGCTGCTCGGTGCCTACCTCGACACCAACGCGCCGCGCAAGAAACAGAGGTTCATCGAAGCGCTGAAGGAGGCTCCCGACAAGACTCTGGCTTCGACCGGCTGGCAGCGCCAGACCACCGTCCTCAGTGACCGCGGCGACTACGCCGGAGCGTGGGCGGCATTTCGCGAGGCGCAACGCCTGACGCCGAATGCGCCGTCGCTGTCGCATCTGGAAATCCTGGTGCTGGTTTCGGAAGGCCGGCGCGAGGAGGCGCGGGCGCGTGCGGCATTCTGGTCGGCCAAACTGGGACGCGACGCGAAATACGACCACCGCGACCTGATCGCCCTGCTGCGCGACATGGCCGATGGCAGCGACGACAGCACGCTCCGCTCGCTGGCAGCGACGCGCGGCCCGCTTGCGCGACTGGCTGAAATCATCGAACGCTGGCCGCCGCCGGCCTGCGCCTACAGCCTGGCGGGCGACGTCGAACTCGTGCCGGACGCGAGGTTGGCGGCTTGCGAAGGACGCTGGGTGAAGTTGCGTGACGGCATGATGGACCACGACAAGTGGCTAGACTTTCTGGCACGGGAACCGCTGGCCGGGCAATCGTTCCGCGTGCTCCGCGACAGCGTGGAGATTCTCGGCATGTTGCCGGAAGGCCTGCCCGGAAGCAACGACGCGCTCGCCCGCCGCCTGCTGGAACGCGGCGAAGCGCTGCGCCGGACCGTGCTCGGCAAATTGCACGCGCTCGACAGGGAACTGGCCTGGGGCTTTCTCGATAACCGGCCGCTGCTGACGCTGGTTGCCTATTACGTCGAGGAGTTCGCCGCCGCCGCGCCTGCGGAAACCCTAGATCTGCTGCGCTGGAGCGTCGGTGTGGCTAACCCCAGCGACAACACGGGCCTGCGGGAAACCCTGATTCACGCGCTGGTGGCCGGAGGGCTTGCCGACGAAGCGATCGCCGTCGCCGCCCGCTACCCGGACGACTTCGCTTCCACCGAATACGCCCGTGTCCTGGCATTCTTCGCGGCCGGCCGCCTGGCCGAGGCGGAAGCGGCGCTGAAGCAGGCTGCCGCCCGCTGGCCCAAGGTCTGGAAAACGCTGCACGCCGCGAATCCCAGGGCGTCGCGCATGACCGGGCCGGGCATCACGGTTGGCGGCGCCGATGAGGCCTACGAATATCGCGCGCGCCATCTCGACCTGTGGCGCTCGACCGGGGCGTTGCGCTGGGGATCCGGGATCCGGGTCAGCGCTGCGGCCGCCGGCAGGAAAGCCGTTGCCAGGCCCGAAGATGACAAGAACGGGAATCTTTTCTGATCCAGTCGCGCAATCCGGTCTTGCTGCGGTCGACGACAAAAAACGGGCAGATTTCGCGGACGTCAATGCGCTCGCCTGTCATCCGGGGCACGGTCTGCCGGTTTACTCGCATCGTAGAACGTGTTGTTATAGTGCAGCTTTGCAAAGACGATCGCCAAACCGGTGTCAACGAGGTCACGAATCGTGGCCACGGTTTCCGCGGCGTCGTGTTCATTGCTGGCACACCCCCACTGGAGATCAAAATCATGAAAATCCGCCTGTTCGTCATTTCCGCCGTCCTTGCCCTGACCGTTTCCGCCTGTGGCGACGATGCCGCCAAGAAAGCCGAAGCCGCCAAGACCGAAGCCGTCAAGGTCGCCAAGGAGGCCGCGCAGAAGGCCGACGAAGCCGCCAAGAAGGCCGGAGCGGCGGTGGGCGCAGCCGCCGACGCAACCAAGGAAGCAGGCAAGGAAGCTGTTGCGGCGACCAAGGAGGCCGGCAAGGAGATAGTCGTCAAGGCTGCCGACGCGACCAAGGAAGCTGCCGATGCCACCAAGGAAGCTGCCGACAAGACCAAGGCCGCAGTCGGCAAGTAAGCGACCGCCGTTGGCCAGGCCGGGCCAGAGGGCAACCTCAGCCCGGCTTTTTTGTTCAGTGCTGTGCCGCAATGGCTACGGCCCGCAGACCGCGCCGGCACTGCCAAAGGGGCTAGGCTCGAATCAAATCCTGATCGGGCTTTTCGTCCGGGACGGTTGGTCAGTCGTCATTCCATTTCTAATCAATTCGACCTCGGCCCATTTTCTCGCTCCGCACGATGCAGTGTACGCAGCCTGCAGCGACAGGCCGTGCTGCGGGTGGCGAGTCCGCTGCCACCGATTTTCCGGTGCCAAGGGTCAGGCAAGAGCCGATAGGCTCAAGTCGTCACCGAGGGACACGGCATCCGTCCTCGGCAAGACGGGCGTCACTTCCGCCGCGCGAATTCCTCGAAATCTTCCCGCACCATCGGGCGACTGAACAGGTAGCCCTGATAGGCATGGCAGCCGATGCCGGAGAGAAAGGCCAGTTGGTCCTCGGTTTCCACTCCCTCGGCAATGACCGCCAGTCCCAGTGTATGGGCCAGCGCCACGATGGTGCGGGCGATCGCGGCATCGTTCGGATCGACAAGAACATCGCGCACGAACGAGTGGTCGATCTTGAGTTGGTCAAGTGGCAGGCGCTTCAGATAGGAGAGAGAGGAATAGCCGGTTCCGAAATCGTCAAGGGAAAAGCCCACGTTCTTGGCCTTGAGGGCCACCATTTTGGTGACAATGTCCTCGACGTCGTCGAGCAGCAGGCTTTCGGTGAGTTCCAGTTTGAGCTTTCCGGGGTCGGCGCCGCTGTGGTCGAGTACAGCCACTACTTGGCGGACGAAGTCCTTTTGACGAAACTGTTTGGCGCTGACATTGACCGCTATCGTGAGGTGGGCTGTTTCCGGCTGCGTTGCCCAGGCGTTCAACTGCTCGCAGGCCGTTTCCAGCACCCACAGGCCGAGCGGCAATATCAGACCGGTGTCTTCGGCCAGCGAAATGAATTCGGCGGGGGTCACGACGCCACGCTGCGGGTGCTTCCAGCGTAACAGCGCTTCCGCACCCGTGGTACGGCCCGAACGATCCACCTGGGGCTGGTAGTGAAGGATGAACTGGTGCTTCTCTATGCCCTGACGCAGGGCGGCCTCCATGGCAACCCGGGCGGCCACCACGGTTTGCATTTCCGGGTCGAAAAAACGCAGCGCATTGCGGCCCGATTTTTTCGCCTGATACATCGCCAAATCGGCCTGCTTCAGCAGTTCCTCCACGGAACTGCTGTGCTGGTCGCCGAATACGGTGACGCCGATGCTGGGCGTGCTGTGGTGCGCGGCTTCGCCAAGCACGTAGGGCTGATTGAGCGTTGCGAGAATCTTTTCTCCGACTGAATCCGCCTGGCTGCTGGCTTCCAAGAGTATCTCTTCCAGGTCCTCCAGCATTACCACGAATTCGTCGCCGCCGAAGCGGGCCACGGTGTCTCCCTCGCGGACACAACTGACAAGCCGGTATGCAACCTGTTGCAGCAGCAGGTCGCCCTTGTCATGGCCGAGAGTGTCGTTGAGGTCCTTGAAATGATCGAGGTCGATGAAGAACAGCGCGCCATGGCGCTTGTTTCGGGAGCTGGCGGCGAGGGCATGCTGCAGGCGGTCAACCAGCAGGCGCCGGTTGGGCAGGCTGGTCAAGGGGTCGGAGAAGGCCAGATGCTGGATTTGCTCCTCGGTCTCCTTTTGCCGGGTGATGTCGGAAAAGGTGGCGACGTAATTGGTCAATCGGCCCTGCTTGTCATGCACGGCAGTGATGGAAAGCCATCCCGGATACTTTTCGCCGCTCTTGCGCCGGTTCCATATTTCACCCTGCCAGCGGCCGGTATCCAAGATACTCGCCCACATTTCCCGATAGAACGCCTTGTCCTGGCGGCCCGAGTGGAGCATGCGCGGATTGCGGCCGAGAACCTCGCTCTGTTCGTAGCCGGTAATCTCGGTAAAAGCGCGGTTGACCGCAATGAACGAGCCGTCGGGTGTGGTAATGGCCACGCCCTCCGCGCTGCTCTCGAAAACCGTGGCGGCCTGCCGCAGGTTGTCCTCCAGGTGCTTGCGTTCGGTAATGTCGAGCATCAGGCCGACCAGGCCGGCCACCGTGCCGTCGGGTCGGGTGAAGGTCGCCTTGTGAAATATCACGTCACGCATCTCGCCATTGGCGAAACGGACCTGGCTTTCATAGATCTGCGACCCTGGCTTGTCGAATAGTTCGCGGTCGGCGGCGAGGTATCTGTCGGCCAGTTCCCGCGGCGCAATATCGTGCGGCGTCTTGCCGATTAACTCGCTGGCGGGCCGGCCGATGAAGGCCTCGAAGGCACTGTTGCAGCCCAGATAGCGGGCCTGCGCGTCCTTGTAGAAGACCGGGCCGGGAATCGCTTCGATCAGTTGCTGCTGGAAATGCAACTGCTGCAAAAGCTCCGCCGTGCGTTCGGCCACGCGTTCTTCCAAGTCGTCGAGGCTGCGGCGCAGCGCGTCATCCACGCGCTTGTAGTCGGTGCGGTCTTCGAGGAGCCAGACGGTTCCTTGCGCAGGATTTTCGGGATTGCTGACATAGCCGATCACGTTTATCCACAGGTCTGTACCGTCCTGACGACGCATATACATTTGGGTCTGGTAGGGTTTGCCCGCGGACAGGAGAGGCTCGGCCGCGCG
>JBEOKN010000085.1:0-2125 GCA_040275885.1 Azonexus sp.
CGGGCTTCCAATGTGATGGAAATTGGCGTAAAATCAATCTATTAGATTTCTCATCGAAGCGCATGCCGAATCCTCAAGTACACTCACGCCGCCTGTTTCTCAGTCACGCGGCCAAGCTGGCAATGGCGGGCGTTGTCCTGCCGCTCGCGAAGCCCGCGCTGGCCTCGTTGCCCGATGCGCGCAGCCTGGCATTTGATCACACCCATACCGGCGAGCGGATTTCGGTCGTCTTCGCGGTCGGCACCCACTATCTCCCGGATGCGCTGAACATCCTGAATCGTTTTCTGCGTGACCACTACTCCGGCGAAATCGGCCAGATCGACCCGCATCTGTTCGACCTGCTGCACAGGACGCGCCGGGAACTCGGTTCCGACCAGCCTTTCCACGTTGTTTCCGGCTACCGCTGCGCCACCACGAATTCCCGGTTGCGCAACAGGCGTGGCGGCGGTGTTGCCCGGAACAGCCTGCACATGCAGGGAAGGGCCATCGATATCCGCATTCCCGGGGTGCCGCTTTCCGACCTCCGCGATGCCGCGATGTCGCAGAGCGTCGGCGGTGTCGGCTTCTACCCGCGCGAAAAGTTCGTCCACCTCGACACCGGCAAGCTACGTCACTGGTAGCCAGATCGTGGCGGATGGCTGACGACTTTCACCCGGGGCAACCGCTGATTCGCGGCGGAGCCGAGCGGCCTCACGGATTCCCGGAAGTCAGGTACTCACCCGGAACTCAGTAGCGATGCCAGGGAGATCCAGGCGAGACCCAGCCATTCGTGCAGCGCGTAATAGGAGGTCTGGATCGCCTTCGCTTGTGGGAGGAAGTCGAAGGTCTCGAGTGGCCCGTCACGGGAACCCTTGAAGTCGGTGGGGGCCGGGATGACTTCAAGGCCGGCGGCTTCGAAAAGCTGCCGGGCGCGCGACATGTGGAAAGCCTGGGTGACCAGCACGACACGCCGGATGCCGGCCGGCTTGAGAATCTGCGCGGACATGCTGGCGTTATCCGCCGTGTCACTGGATTCACTCTCCTTCCAGCGGACAGCGACCCCGAATTCCCTTTCCGCAATCGCCGCCATCACGTCGGCTTCGGAACGGCTGGCGTGCAGCGGAACCCCGCCAGTGATGAGGACCGGAAGCTGCAGCCGGCGCGCCAGGGTGGCGCCGTAGCGCAGGCGGACGAGGCTGCGTTCGTTAACGGTATCGCTGCCGTATTCGGGCGCGTCACGCCTGAGGCCGCTGCCGAGCACAACGATCGCCCGCGCCCCCTGGGCGGAGACGAAGACGCCGCCGGCGCGCGCTTCCAGGGGAGCGACAAGATTGCTGGCAACAATCGGCAGGCTCTGCAAGAAAAGGAGTGTGCCGCCGATCAGCGCCAGGCCGAATGCCCAGCGCCGCCGCCGGAAAAGGGCCGCGACCAGGAGCGGCAACAGACCGTTGGTCGGCGGGAGCAGCAGCGTGCCAAGAAGGTTCTTGAAGAGGAAGATGCTGGTCATGATAAGCCGGGTTCTTGTCTCGCCGTCCGCCGGGTTTGGCCGGCGCGCCAGACGGACAGAGTGTGCCGCCTGCCGCGACGCCGGTCAATCATGGCCTAAGGCTCAGTCGCCGTGCTTTTTCAGTTCCACCAGCGGAATCACGTCCGGCATGTGGATGCGCGGGCGGTCGGGTTCGACTGCGTCGAGCGGGTCGCACTCGACCATCGTCGCCAGGCAGCGGCGGGTGAGGTCCTGGTAGGTGTGGGTGCCATCGACCTTCCAGGCCATTTCGTCGTCGGAGAGCGGGCGGATGACCCTGGCCGGCATGCCGGCGGCGAGGCTGCGCGGGGGAATCTCGACGCCGGCCTTGACGAAGGCGCAGGCGGCGACGACGGCCGATTCGCCGATCACGGCGTTGTCCATGATCACCGCATTCATGCCGACCAGCGCGTTGCTGCGGATTTGGCAGCCGTGCAGGACGGCGCCGTGGCCGATGTGCCCGTCCTCGCCGACGATGGTGTCGGTGCCGGGAAAGCCGTGCATGACGCAGGTGTCCTGCACGTTGGCGCCGCGCTCGAGGATCAGCCGCCCGAAGTCGCCGCGCAGACTGGCGCACGGGCCGACATAGCAGCCGGGGCCGACGATGACGTCGCCGATCAG
>JBEOKN010000086.1:0-22010 GCA_040275885.1 Azonexus sp.
AGCCGCCAAGCCCCAAGGCCTCGCCTAGAGCCGTGCCGCCCAGCCCAAGGCCGCAGCAGCGCCAGCCGGTCCGGTCGCCGCACCCGTGGCAGCGCGGGCCGGCCTGCCGACGCCGGCGACCGGCGTCGATACCGGTCCGCGTACCGAACAGCGGGTGCCGATGTCTCGCCTGCGTGCCAGGATTGCCGAACGTCTGCTGCAATCCCAAGCGAGCAACGCCATCCTGACCACATTCAATGAAGTGAACATGGGTCCCGTCATGGGGCTGCGCAAGCAGTATGCCGAGAAGTTCGAGAAGGCGCATGGCGTGCGTCTCGGCTTCATGGGCTTCTTCGTCAAGGCCGCTTGTGCCGCGCTGCAGAGGTTCCCGGTCCTGAATGCGTCAGTCGATGGCAACGATGTCGTCTACCACGGCTACATCGACATCGGCATCGCCGTCGGGTCGCCGCGCGGTCTGGTGGTGCCGATCATTCGCAACGCCGATCAGATGACGATTGCCGAAATAGAGAAGAAAATCGCCGAATTCGGCGCCAAGGCCAAAGATGGCAAGCTGTCCATCGAAGACCTGACCGGTGGCACCTTCTCGATCTCCAACGGCGGCATTTTCGGTTCCATGATGTCGACGCCGATCATCAACCCCCCCCAATCCGCGATCCTCGGCATCCATGCCACCAAAGACCGCGCCATGGTGGAAAACGGTCAGGTCGTCGTGCGTCCGATGAATTATCTGGCCATGTCTTATGACCACCGGATCATCGATGGCCGTGAAGCGGTGCTTGGCCTGGTGACCATGAAGGAAGCGCTGGAAGATCCGTCCCGCCTGCTGCTCGGCGTTTGAGCGATCGTTTTCGGGGGTCCGGGGCCAAGGACCTGGCACAACGGTGCCCGGTCCCGCCTCCCGGATCCCCTTTTACTTCCAAGGAACGAAGATATGTCCCAACCTTTTGACGTTCTCGTGATCGGCGGTGGTCCGGGCGGCTACGTTGCCGCCATCCGTGCTGCCCAGCTGGGCTTTTCCACCGCTTGCTGCGAATCCAATCCCTATGCCGACCCCAAGGGCGAACCGCGGCTCGGCGGTACCTGCCTTAACGTTGGCTGCATTCCGTCGAAAGCGCTGCTGCATACCTCGCATCTGTTCGAGGAGGCTGCGCACAGCTTCGCCGGGCAGGGCATCAAGGTGGCGCCGCCGACCATCGATGTGCCCGTCATGAAGGGTCGCAAGGATACCGTCGTCAACCAGCTGACCTCTGGCATCAAGGGGCTGTTCCGCAAGAACAAGGTGACTTTCCTGCCCGGCCACGGAGCCTTCGTCGCCCGCGAGAACGATCTTTGGAAGGTCACGGTCGGCGCCGAGGAAGTTCTGGCAAAACAGGTCATCGTTGCGACTGGTTCCAAGGCTCGTCATCTACCGAATGTGCCGGTCGACAACAAGATCGTCCTGGACAACGAGGGCGCCCTCGACCAGGAATCAGTACCCGAAAAGCTCGCCATCATCGGCGCCGGTGTCATCGGCCTGGAAATGGGTTCGGTCTGGCGTCGCCTTGGTTCCGAAGTGACCATCCTCGAAGCGATGCCGGATTTTCTTGCGGTGGCCGACCAGGACGTCGCGAAGGAAGCGGCCAAACTGTTTGCCAAGCAGGGTCTCGATATCCGCACCGGCATCACGATCGGAGGGATCAAGGTAAGCAAGAACGGCGTTTCGATAGACTACGATGACAAGGACGGTCAGGCGCAGAAACTTGATGCCGATCGCCTGATCGTTTCGATCGGGCGCATTCCAAATACCGACGGCCTGAATGCCGAAGCCGTCGGCCTCAAGCTTGATGCACGCGGCTTTGTCGAGGTCGATGGCCATTGCAGGACGAACCTGCCGGGTGTCTGGGCGGTCGGCGACGTCGTGCGCGGGCCGATGCTGGCCCACAAGGCGATGGAAGAGGGAGTCATGATCGCCGAACTGATGGCGGGTCAGGCCGGTCACTGCAATTTCGACACCATCCCCTGGGTGATCTACACCGCGCCGGAAATTGCCTGGGTCGGCAAGACCGAGCAGCAATTGAAGGCCGACGGCATTGCCTACAAGGTCGGCAAGATTCCGTTTCTCGCCAATGGCCGGGCTCTCGGCATGGGCGATCCGTCCGGCTTTGTCAAGATGCTGGCCAGTGCGGAGACCGACCGCATCCTGGGTGTCCATATCATCGGCGCCAATGCATCCGAATTGATTTCCGAAGCCGTCGTGGCGATGGAATTCGCTGGCGCATCCGAGGATCTGGCGCGTATCTGTCACGCCCACCCGACGCTGTCGGAAGCGGTGCATGAAGCAGCGCTGGCCTGCGACAAGCGTCCGCTGCACTTCTGAGCCGCGTGGCGGGCCGGGGTGTCGGCTGATCTTCCGAAAAAAGGAGCCCTGCGGGGCTCTTTTTTCTTGAGACCCGCACAGTTATTGCGATCTGCAGCGAAGGTCTCCGCCTCAGCGGGCGGTTGCCAACGGCGCTTTGCGGCGACCACCCTGATCGTCTTGCTTGGCGGCGGCATTTCGGTCGTTGGCGCGCCTGACGCGGGCGCCCCGTATAATCGTGTCTGCTGCCGCGCCAATCCACCGTCGACCAAGGTACTCTTCGTTCCATGCCGCACAAGAAACTTCAGGTTCCCCTCCGGGGCATGCTCGATGCGTACGATGCCCTGCTTGAGACGCGCGGCTACGTTGCCGATGCCGCCCAAAGGGCGGCCGCCGCTGCGCTGCAGGCACTCTATGGAAACCTGCTCGCATTCAAGGTCGACCGCAGCAGCACCCTGAAACGCCTGCTGGCGCCGCCAACGCCACCAAGAGGGGTGTATTTCTGGGGCGGTGTCGGGCGTGGCAAGAGCTTCCTGATGGATTGCTTCTATGACGCGGTTCCCTACCGGCGCAAGAAACGCATTCACTTCCATGCCTTCATGCAGCAGATCCACCGCGATCTCGATCGCAACAAGGGCGAACCTGACCCGATGCTCAAGATCGCCGGGCAGATCGCCAAGGAAGTTCGCTTGCTCTGCTTCGATGAATTCCACGTCTCGGACATCGCCGACGCGATGATTCTCGGCCGCTTGCTCGACGGGCTGTTCGCCAAGGGCGTCGTCCTGGTCATGACCTCGAACTACCCGCCCGACCGCCTCTACCCGAACGGACTGCAAAGGGAAAATTTCCTGCCGACCATCGCGCTTCTCAAACGGCAGCTCGATGTGCTTGAGGTCGAGGCCGGAATCGATTATCGCCTGCGGGCGCTCGATCAGGTCGAGATCTACCATCATCCCGCCGATGCTGCTGCGGAAAAGAAGATGCTCGACTACTTCCGCATGGTGGCCGGCGAGGAGGGCAAGAAGGGCGGCACTATCGTAGTGCTGGGCCGTGACATCGACACCGTCCGCCGCGGCCACGGCGTCATCTGGTTCGAATTCAGGACGCTGTGCGGTGGGCCGCGCTCGCAAAACGACTATCTGGAAATTGCCCGTGGCTACCACACCGTTTTGCTTTCGCATGTTCCGCAAATGAACAGGCATCAGGCGTCCGAAGCCCGCCGCTTCACCTGGCTGGTTGATGTCTTCTACGACCACAAGGTCAAGCTGATCGCCACGGCCGATTGCCCGGCCGAGGCGCTGTATACTGAAGGCACCCAAGCCGGCGAGTTTGCCCGCACGGTCAGCCGGCTGACGGAAATGCATTCCCGCGGCTATCTTGCGCTGCCTCACCACTCGGGTTGATCATCATGAATGCACCGGCTCTGCCGCAAGATCTTGCCATCGACCTGCGCCAGCTGGTCATGACGATTGCCAACGCCGTCGATCTGGTCGGGGTCGACGACCTGCTGCACGGTCGCCGGGTTGGCATGCTGGCCCGCAACCTCGCCCGCCAGCTTGGCCTTGGCGAGAAGGTCCAGGTGCTGCTTTACGATGCCGGTCTGCTCCATGACTGTGGCGTTGCGGCGAGTTGCGCCCATCCGCGCCCGTTGCGCGATCTCGAATGGCTGGGCGCCGAGGCGCATTGCATCCGCGGCGAGGAATTGCTGCGCGATTTCGCGCCGCTTGCCAATCTGGCGCCACTGATCCGCTATCACCATAGCCGCTGGGAATGGGTGGAAAAGCAGAACCTTCAGCCGGACGTCGCGCGCCTGGCCAACGTGATCTTCCTTGCCGACCGCATCGATGCCCTGCTCGGGCCCTTTCATGGCGATCAGACCACCGTCGCGCATGCGGGTGAAATCAGGACGCGGCTGGCGGCTGCCCGCGGGCACCTCTTCGCTCCAGAACTTGTCGATGCCTTCCTTGAATTGTCGCAAGGAGACGGGTTCTGGCTGGCCTTGCAGCCCGATTCGGTGCGGCAGTACCAGACGGAGATGGAAGCCTTCCGCGACCTGTGGCTGGTGAGCTGGCAAGAATTCAAGCGCTGCACCGATATCTTTGCCCGCATCCTCGACGCCAAGTCGCCCCATACCGAGCAACACTCGCGCGGCGTTTCCCTGCTGGCACGGCATCTCGCAGGCCGCATGGGCATGGGTGCCGTGACCTGTGAAAGGATCGAGGTGGCGGGGTTGCTGCACGATATCGGCAAGCTGCAGATTCCCGGAGAGATCATCGAAGCCAATGGCGCCCTCTCGGCCGACGAGCTCGAACTGATGATGACGCACAGCCGTGGCACGCTCGAGCTGCTCAAGCGCCTCGACGCCATCGAGGAAATTGCGCGCTGGGCCTCGTACCACCATGAAACCCCCGATGGCCAGGGCTACCCCTTTCATGTTGCCGGCGATGCGCTGCCGCTCGAAGCGCGCATCATCAATGTCGCCGACGTTTTCCAGGCGTTGGCCCAGGATCGCCCCTATCACAGGCCGCTGGAGCCGGCGGAGATACTGGCCATCCTCAAGGATCGGGTGGCCAACGGCAAGGCCGATGCGTTAGTGGTGGCCACCGTCGAAGCTGATCTCGACAATTGCCATCGGATCGCCCTGTGTCGGCCGAGTTGTTGAGTGGCGCCGGCGGCAGCGGCAACCGATCGTTCCCGGGGCGTTCATTTTCGCGCGCCAGGCCCTCGACAGCACGCAATCCCCATCGACCGAGCCGGTTGTCGCGGTCGACGGCTGAATATCGGCAATTTCTGAAGCCGCCCGGGATGCCGGATTCCTGATGCAAGCGTCAGGCGAGGCCGCCGAGCGTCCCGGCATGCCGACGCTGGTCCTGCTGGCCAGCCTCTACTGCGCGCAGGGGCTGCCCTCGGGGCTGATCGCCCATTCGCTGCCGGTGCTGCTGCGTCAGCACGGCGTTGACCTTGCGGTGATCGGTGTGCTCAAGTTGCTGGCGTTGCCGTGGATGCTCAAGGTGCTGTGGGCGCCGTGGGTCGACCGCATCGCCTCCGAACGTCTCGGCCATCATCGCGGCTGGATCCTGCCACTGCAGACAACCGTCATCGTCTGTGTCGCCAGCCTCGCCCTGATCAGCCCGGCGACCTTGTTCACAGTTCAGTTGCCGCTGCTGCTCGGCCTGATCCTGCTCATCAACATGGCTGCCTCCACCCAGGACATCGCCACCGACGGCCTCACCGTACGTCTGTTGTCCGAGCGCGGGCGCGGTCTCGGCAACAGCTTGCAGGTCGGCGGCTACAAGGTCGGCATGATCATCAGCGGTAGCGCTCTCCTGATCGTCATCGACCAGCTTGGCTGGAATCTCAGTCTGGCCTTGATCACCTTGTTGCTGTTGCTGTGCACGGTGCCGATCTGGCGTTTTCCCGAGCAGCAGCGGATTCCGCATCGGCCAACGGCAGCCGAAAGCATCCGTGGACCGCGCCTGCTACTGAGCCATTACCGCGGCCTGCTGGCACAGCCGGGAATGCTCGCCTGGCTGGCGGTGGTCCTGACTTTCAAGCTCGGCGACGCCCTGGGATCGCCGATGATCAAACCGATGCTTGTTGATCAGGGCTGGACCAATACCGCTCTCGGCGAACTGACCCTGCTCAGCAGCGTTGCCGGTATCGGTGGCGCCGCATTGGGAGGCCTGCTCTATGCGCGGCTGGGTGCCCGGCGCTCGCTGCTGATCTTCGGCAGCCTGCAGGCCGCAGGCATCGCATCGATGGCTTTTCTGGTCAATGCGGGGGGTGAAGCCGGCCTGGTCTATCTGGTGGCCCTCGGCGAGCAAATCGCCGACGGCATGTCTACGGTCGCCCTGTTCGCGGTCATGATGCAGAAATGCCGCCCCGAACACGAGGGGGCCGACTTCACCCTGCAGGCCAGCGCCCAGGTCCTGTTCGCCGGCCTGGTCGGCGCAACGAGCGGAGTTCTGGCCAAGTCGGTCGGCTACGTGCCGCTGTTTGCCATGGCGGGTACGCTCGGACTGGCTGCACTGACGCTTCTTCTGTTCGAGTTTGTGCGGCTGGAGGCCGCGGATGCGAGAACGTGACTTGCGTCTGCCGGTTGAGACGTGCGCGGCTGAAGACAAGGCAGCGGGCCATGAGCAGAAGTTCGAGTACCAGGAACTTGTGGTTCCTTTGACCAGGGACAGTCATGCCAGGTTGCGCCAGCGGCCGCCATGGACGCGTTGACGGCAAGCCCCGACTCAATTGACCCCTGAACGCTTGATCAGGGCCTGAAGTTCGCCGACCATGCCGCGCCGGAAGCTGAGTACGCACACGACAAAAATCGCCCCCATGATTACCGTCACCCAGGAGCCGACAGAGTCTGCCAATTGGGTCTGCAGGGAAACGATAGTGGCGGCCCCGACGACGGGGCCGAGGATGGTGCCCAAGCCACCGAGCAAAGTCATCAGCACCACTTCGCCCGACGCGTGCCAGTGCACATCGCTCAGCGATGCCAACTGGAAGACCAGCGTCTTGGTCGCTCCGGCCATGCCGGCCAGTGCAGCCGAGATGATGAAGGCGATCAGCTTGAATTTGGCGACGTCGTAGCCGAGCGAAATGGCGCGCGGTTCGTTCTCGCGGATCGCCTTGAGAATCTGGCCGAAGGGCGAATGGATGGTGCGGTAGATGACAAAAAAGCCGAAGCAGAAGATAGCGAAGACCAGGTAATACATGGCGATGTTGTCGGAGAGGTCGAGCAGGCCGAACAGGTGGCCGCGCGGCACGCCCTGCAGACCGTCCTCGCCGCCGGTTTCCTTGATCTGGATGGCGAGGAAGAAAACCATCTGGGCCAGGGCCAGCGTGATCATCGCAAAATAGATGCCGGTGCGCTTGATGGCCAGCCAGCCGAACAGCCAGCCGAGCAGTCCAGCAGCCAGCGTGCCGGCGAGGATGCCGACTTCTGGCGTCACGCCAATATCGCGCACCATCAGACCGCAGACGTAGCCCGCCGTGCCGAGAAAGGCGGCATGGCCGAAAGAGAGCAGACCGGCGAAGCCGAGCAGCAGGTTGAAGGCGCAGGCAAACAGGGCGTAGCAGAGAATCTTCATCAGGAAGGTGGGGTAGACCGCAAATGGCGCAACCAGCCCGATGACAATCAACACGCCAAAGAGCAGCGGCAGCTTCGATTCCGGGAGTGTGGCATTCGATTTCATGTGGAATTCCCTTGTCGCGCTTCAGGATTTGCCGAACAGGCCGGCCGGCCGCACCAGCAGGACGATGACCATGATGACGAAGACGACCACGCTGGACGCTTCCGGGTAGAACACCCTGGTCAGTCCCTCGATCAGGCCGAGCCCGAGGCCGGTCAGGATCGAACCCATGATCGAGCCCATGCCGCCAATGACCACCACGGCGAAGACGACGATGATCAGGTTGGAGCCCATCAGTGGATTGACCTGGAAGATCGGTGCCGCCAGCACGCCGGCAAAGGCGGCCAAGGCTACGCCATAGCCGTAGGTGAAGGTGATCAGCAGCGGCACGTTGATGCCCAGCGCCTGGACCATTTGCGAGTTTTCCGTGCCGGCGCGCAGATAGGCGCCGAGCTTGGTGCGTTCGATCATGTACCAGGTGCCGAAACAGACGGTCAGCGAGGCGACGATCACCCAGCCACGATAGATGGGCAGGAACATGAAACCGAGATTGACGCCACCGGAGAGCAGTTCCGGAACCTCGTAGGATTCCCCGGAGATGCCGAACTGGTCACGGAAGATGCCTTCGAAGATCAGTGCCAGGCCGAAGGTCAGGAGCAGACCGTAGAGGTGGTCCAGCTTGTACAGGCGGCGCAACATCAGGCGCTCGATCAGCACGCCGAGCAGGCCGACGATGAGCGGGGCGGCGATCAGCGAGACCCAGTAATTGATGCCGAAGCGGGTCAGGGCGATCCAGGCGACGAAAGCGCCCATCATGTATTGCGCGCCGTGGCTGAAATTGATGATGTTGAGCAGACCGAAGATGATGGCCAACCCCAGGCTGAGAATGGCGTAGAACGAACCGTTGATCAACCCGATCAGCAACTGGCTGCCGAGCAGGGCGGTCGATATTCCGAAAATTTCCATGGCAAGCTCCAGACCCGGCGCGAAGCAATGCTCACGCCGGGGATTGCAGTGACTCGCTTACTTCTTGATCAGCGGGCAGCGCGACTGGGCCAGTGGCTGGAAAGCATCTGCCGCCGGGATGGTCGCCTTGATCGTGTAGTAGTCCCACGGATACTTCGAATCGGCTGGCTTCTTGACCTGCACCAGGTACATGTCGTGCACCATGCGGCCATCGTCGCGGATCTGGCCGTTCTTGGCGAAAAAGTCGTTGATCGGCGTTTTCTTCATCATTGCCATCACTTTGCCGGTGTCATCGCTATTGGCCGCCTTGACCGCCTTCAGATAGTGGTAGATCGACGAATACTGGCCGGCCTGGACCATGGTCGGCATCTTCTTCTGCTTGTCGAAGAAGCGCTTTGACCAGGCGCGGGTCTCGTCGTTGCGGTCCCAGTAGAAACCGGTGGTCAGGAACATGCCTTGCGTCGGTTTCAGGCCGAGGGCGTGGATGTCGGTGATGAACATTAGCAGGCCGGCCAGCGATTGCTTGGGTGTGATGCCGAATTCGGCCGCCTGCTTGATGGCATTGGTGGTATCAGCACCGGCATTAGCCAGCCCGATGACCTGGGCGCCGGAAGCCTGTGCCTTGAGCAGGAAGGAAGAAAAATCGGAGCCAGGGAAGGGATGGCGGACCGACCCGAGCACCTTGCCGCCATTGGCACTGACGACGGCGGAGGCATCCTTCTCCAGCGCCTGGCCGAAGGCATAGTCGGCGGTCAGGAAGAACCATGACTTGCCGCCCTGAGTCGTCACCGCCTTGGCAGTGCCGTTGGCCAGCGCATACGTGTCGTAGGTGTAGTGTACCGAAACGTCGTTGCACTGCTCGTTGGTGATTGGGGTCGAAGCCGGGCCGTTCATGATCACGACGCGGTCCTTTTCCTTGGCCACCTTCATGACGGCGAGGGCGGTCGAGGTGGTAACCAGTTCGGTGACAGCGTCCACGTTCTCCCGCTCGATCCATTCCCTCGCCTTGTTCGAGGCAATGTCGGCCTTGTTCTGGTGATCGGCGGTCACCATCTCGATCTTGAAGGAGGGCTTTTCATTGGCGACGAAATCGTCGATGGCCATCCTGGTGGCGAGCACAGCACCCGAACCGGCCAAGTCGGAATACGTTCCCGACAGATCGGTCAATACGCCAATCTTGACAACATTGCCAGATATCTCGGCCTGGGCACTGCAGGAAAGCGCAGCCAGGGCGGCAGCGCAGGCGGTGGTCTTGAACATTGTGGATAACATCGGTGACTCCTCCTTTGGGTAAACAAGCCCGGCTAGACGCCGAGCGTGTGATGCAGCCAGTCCATCTTTGCCGGGAGCTCTTCCTGACTGATGGTGGCGATTATTTCTCCGTGTTCCAGCACGTAATGGCGATCGGCCAGTGGGGCAGCAAAACGGAAATTCTGTTCGACCATGACGATGGTGAAGCCGCGCTTCTTGAGTTCGCTGATGACTTCGCCCAGTTTCCTGACGATGACCGGCGCCAGGCCTTCAGTGATTTCGTCGAGCAGCAGCAGCTTGGCGCCAGTGCGCAGGATGCGCGCCATGGCCAGCATTTGTTGCTCGCCGCCGGAAAGCTTGCTGCCCGGGCTGCTGCGGCGTTCTCCGAGGTTCGGGAACATGACATAGAGCTCATCGACGGACATGCCGCCACTGGCGATGATCGGCGGCAAGGTCAGGTTTTCCTCGGCGGTCAGCGAGGCAAAGATGGCGCGCTCTTCCGGGCAGTAGCCGACACCGTGGTGAGCGATCTTGTGGGTCGCGACGTTGATGATCTCGCTGCCATTGAGCATGATCGAGCCGGTGCGCCGGCCGACCAGGCCCATGATTGATTTCAGCGTGGTTGTCCGGCCCGAGCCGTTGCGCCCGAGCAGCGTTATGCATTCGCCCTTGCTGACGCTGAGGTCCAGACCATGCAGGATATGCGACTCGCCGTAGAAGGCATGCAGCTCGGTAAGGCGCAAGAATTCGGGATTCGGTTTGAAGGCGCTGGTCATGGTCGTATTCCGCTCAGTGATGCGCGTCATTCATGTTGTCGGAGCCGACGTAGGCTTCCAGCACCTGCGGATTCATCGAGACTTCCTCGTAGCTGCCTTCGGCGAGAACGCTACCACGCGTCAGGACGGTAATCCTGTCGCACAGGTTGGCGACCACCGACAGGTTGTGTTCGACCATCAGGATCGTGCGGTTGGCCGACACCTTGCGGATCAGTTCCACGATGCGGGCGATATCTTCGTGGCCCATGCCCTGCGTCGGTTCGTCGAGCAGCATCATGTCCGGTTCCAGGGCCAGCGTCGTGGCAATCTCCAGCGCCCGCTTGCGACCGTAGGGCATTTCCGCCGTCACCGTTTCGGCGAAGCCGCCGAGATCGACCGCCTCGAGCAGGGCCATCGCCTCGCCGTTCAGCCTGTTCAGGCTCTTTTCCGATTTCCAGAAGTGGAACTCGGTCCCCAGCTTGCGCTGCAGGCCGATGCGCACATTTTCCAGCACCGTCAGATGCGGGAAGGTGGCCGAAATCTGGAAGGAGCGAACAAAGCCACGTCGTGCAGTGACGGCCGGCGCTTCTTGCGTGATGTCTTCGCCCTTGAAGTGGATGCTGCCGGCGGTGGGCGGCAGGAACTTGGTGACCAGGTTGAATACTGTCGTCTTGCCGGCGCCGTTCGGGCCGATTAGCCCGTGGATGGCGCCACGGCGGACCTTGAGATTGACATCCGAAACTGCGGAAAATCCCTTGAATTCCTTGGTCAGGCCGCGCGTTTCCAGAATGAAGTCGCTCATTGATGCTCCTGATCACCTTATTGGTCGGATGGGCAATCCACTTGCGATTGTTAAGTTACGACCTAACTGTATTTCAGAATTAAGCAATGCGTCCATGGGGTTAACCCCTAGTGGGCCGCTTTCCCGACCCCTGGAAGCAAAAACCCGGCGCGTGTCCGGGTTGGTTGTTTGCAACGGTGTTGCGGCTCAGGCGGCATTCAGCGCCTGATCCAGATCGGCGATCAGGTCGTCGACATGCTCGATGCCGATTGACAGGCGGATCATGTCTTCCGAAACGCCGGCCTTGGCCATCTCCTCCGGCCCGAGTTGGCGGTGCGTGGTCGACGCCGGATGGCAGGCCAGCGTTTTGCAGTCGCCGATGTTGACCAGGCGGGTGACCAGTTGCAGGGCGTCCTGGAATTTTCCGCCGCCTTCGCGTCCACCCTTGACGCCGAAATTCAGGATGCCGGAAGCGCGTCCGCCCATGTATTTCTGGACCAGTGCGTGGTCCTTGTGGTCCGGCAGTCCGGCATAGTTGACCCAGCTCACCTTCGGATGGCTCTTCAGGAAGCTGGCGATCTTCAGCGAGTTCTCGCAGATGCGGTCCATGCGCAGCGCCAGGGTTTCAACGCCCTGCAGGATCAGGAAGGCGTTGAACGGGCTGATCGCGGCGCCCATGTTGCGCAGCGGCACGACGCGGGCGCGGCCGATGTAGGCGGCGGGGCCGAGGGCTTCGGTATAGACGACCCCGTGGTAGGAGACGTCCGGCTCGTTGAGGCGCTTGAACTTGGCCTTGTGCTCAGCCCACGGGAACTTGCCACTATCGACGATGATGCCGCCGATCGAATTGCCGTGGCCGCCGAGATACTTGGTCAGCGCATGGACGACGATGTCGGCGCCGTGCTCGAACGGGCGGCACAGGTAGGGCGAGGGCACGGTGTTGTCGACGATGACCGGCACGCCATGCTTGTGGGCGATCTCGGCGAGCTTTTCGAAGTCGGTGATGTTGCCCAGCGGGTTGCCGACTGATTCGCAGAAGATTGCCTTGGTCTTGCCGTCGATCAGCTTTTCGAAGGCTTCCGGATCACGGTAGTCGGCGAAACGCACATCGATGCCGTACTGCGGCAGCGTGTGGGCGAACAGGTTGTAGGTGCCGCCGTAGAGCGTGCTGGAAGTGACGATGTTGTCGCCGGCCTCGGTAATCGTCTGGATTGCCGCGGTAATTGCCGCCATGCCGGAAGCCATGGCCAGCGCGGCAATGCCGCCTTCCATCTCGGCGACACGCTTTTCCAGCACGTCCTGCGTCGGGTTCATGATGCGCGTGTAGATGTTGCCGGCGACCTTGAGGTCGAAGAGGTCGGCGCCATGCTGCGTGCTGTCGAAGGCGTAGGAGGTGGTCTGGTAGATGGGAACGGCAACCGCCTTGGTCGTCGGGTCCGGACTGTAGCCGCCGTGGACGGCGATGGTTTCGATCTTCATGCGTGTCTCTCTTTGTTATGTGGTGAAAAGCGCAGTCTAGCAGGCGTCGACCGCAACAGGTTCGAATCGCCCAATTGCCAAGACCTGATAATCGGCCAAGGGCAGACCGTGCACCTTGATATATGCGTTCGGTCTGTCGAGTGCCCGGGTCGCTCATGCGGGCTGCATGGCCGGCGATTATACCGCCGGGCCTGGGGAAACTGCCTGTCCTCAGCCCGGCTAACCCCTGATCGCTGTTTGACGCACCGGCGGACTCTGGCCGGCAAGCGGAGAAAGCGCTATTGTGGAGGCTCATCGGCGTCAGCCAGTACCGGGTTCGAAACGGAGCCCCGGGGGCGTGTCGGCTCGCAGGTTTTCTTGAGCAGGAGAATCGAGGATGCGTTGTCCAGTGAGCCCGTCGATCGGCCATGGCTGGCGCGGTCTGGCGCTAGTCACCGTGCTGCTGGCGGGAGCTTGCGGCCAGCCGCCGACGCCGGCAGCGACGCCGGGGACACCCGGGGACATCCGCAGCTTCACCGGCACCTGGTCATTCACCGGCAACCGTCAGCTCATGCCGCTGGCGGCTGGCGATCAGGCGGCGATCTTCGCGGTCAGCGGTTCGCTGTTGCTTGCCGGGCGGGAGCGGCCGATGCTCGGCTTCCGGGCCGAGATCATCGGCTTCTCGGACAGCCAAACGGGTATGGTGGGTCGCAGCGTGTGGATCGACCAGCGAGGCGACAAGGCGTTCAGCGAACTGAGCGGCGAATCGGCGCTCCCCGGACATTCGATCATGGGCCGTTTCACCGGGGGAACCGGCCGTTACGCCGGCGTCACCGGTGAATACCGTTTCACCTGGCAGCGGCTGTCGGAAAGTGAGGACGGCATCAGCGGACGGGTCGGTGACCTCGCCGGCTGGGCGCGTCTGGCCACACCGGTCGCGCCCGATCAAGGAGGCCCGCAATGACTGCCCCGGGTTCCCGTTTCCGCGAAATCTTCAAGGCGCTGGCGCCATTTGCGCTGGGCGTCGGCATCTGGTTCACGCCGATACCCGAGGGCTTGACACGCGAGGCGTGGCACCTGTTCGCCATCTTTGCCGCGGCGATCTTCGCCGTCATCATCAATGCCCTTCCCCTGCTGACTTCGGCACTGCTTGCGGGTTCGTTCGCGGTGCTCAGCGCGACGGTCGAACCGGCCAAGGTTTTCGCCGGTTTCGCCAATCAGAGCGTGCTGCTCGTCGTCGTCGCCTTCCTCGTCGCGCAGGCGGTCGTCAAGTGCGGTCTCGGCCAGCGCATCGCCCTGTGCGTTGTGAGCATTTTCGGCAAGTCAACGCTCGGGCTGGCCTACAGCATCTTCATCACCGATGCCCTCATCGCGCCAGGCTTCCCGTCCAATACGGCACGCGGCGGCGTCCTCTTCCCGATCATCCTTTCGCTCGCCCAGGGTAGCGGGTCGGTTCCCGGGGACGAAACCAAACGCCGTCTCGGCGGCTACCTGATGTTCTGCGGCATGGCCAGCCTGAGCGTTTCTTCGGCGCTGTGGCTCACCGCGACCTCGGCCAATCCGATCGGTGTTTCGCTGGCGGCGGAAAAGGGGCTGCAGGTCAGTTTCGGCTCCTGGCTTCTGGTCGCCTCGGTGCCGGCGCTGGTCGCGATCGGCTTGCTGCCGCTAGTGCTCTACCGGTTTTTTCCGCCGGGGGTGACTGCCACGCCCGATGCGCCGCAAGCTGCGCGTGAGGCGCTTCGCGAAATGGGGCCGCTGTCGCGCGACGAGTGGATCACGGCGGTCGTCTTCAGCTTCATGATCTTCGCTTGGATCTTCGCCGGGACCTTCAACTTCAGCCTGGCCGGCGTCGCCATCGCCGGGCTCGGCCTCCTCCTTGCCTTCCGGGTGCTGACCCTCGACGACATCTACCTGCAGGGCAGCACGCTGGCGACCTTTCTCTGGCTGGCGGTGCTCTTCGCGCTGAGCGGTCAGCTCAACGAGATGGGCTTCATGGGCCATGTAGGCGAAAGGCTGGCGTCGACGCTGGCCGGGCTGGCGTGGCCGGCCGCCTACGTTGTGCTGCTGCTGCTCTACGTGGCGATGCACTACATGTTCGTCAGCCAGTCGGCGCAGGTGCTGGCGCTGCTCGGCGTCTTTCTCGACGTTGGCGTCCAGACCGGCGTCCCGGTTAACCTGATGGGGTTTGCACTGCTCTTCGCCAGCAGTTACTTTTCGACGCTGACGCCGCAGGGCGGCAGCCAGAATGTCATCTTCGTCGCCAGCGACTATCTGACTCAGGGCGAGTTGTACCGGCTCGGGCTGCTGACGACGGTCTTTTGCACGCTGGTGTTCCTGCTGATCGGGACGCCCTGGGTGCTTTGGGTCGGCTGAACGACGCCGGCGATCCCCGATTCTTCGAAAGGAATGGACATGGCACGCATCGAAAAGGATTTCCTCGGCGAGAAGGAACTGCCGGATACGGCGTATTACGGCGTGCAGACGCTGCGCGGCAAGGAGAATTTCCACATCACCGGCATCCCGATGGCGGCCGAGCCGTATTTCGTCAAGGCCTTCGGCTACGTCAAGAAGGCGGCGGCGCTGGCCAACCGCGACCTCGGCGTCCTCGATGCCCGCATCGCCGATGCCATCGTCGGCGCCTGTGACCGGCTGATCGCTGGCGAGATGGTCGACCAGTTCGTCACCGACTTCATTCAGGGCGGCGCCGGCACCTCGACCAACATGAACGCCAACGAAGTCATCGCCAACCTGGCGCTGGAGAGCCTTGGCCACGGGAAAGGCGAGTACCAGCACGTCAACCCCAACGATCATGTCAATTACGGGCAATCGACCAACGACATCTATCCGACGGCGTTCCGCCTGGCGCTGATCCTGCGTCTGGCCAGCTACATGGACGCGCTGCGCCGGCTGCAGGACGCCTTTTACGCCAAGGCCAAGGAGTTCGAGCGGGTGCTCAAAATGGGCCGCACCCATCTGCAGGATGCGGTGCCGATGTCGTTGGGGCAGGAGTTCCATGGCTGGGGTACGACGATCGGTGAGGAGGTCCAGCGCATCGCCGAAGTGCGCCAGTTTCTGCACGAGATCAATCTCGGGGCCACGGCGATCGGCACCACGGTCACCGCCGCGCCGGGCTACCCGGAACTCGCGACCAACTACTTGTCCGAACTGACCGACACCCGGTTCATCCTGGCCGGCGACCTGATCGAGGCGACCTCGGACACCGGCGCCTACGTGCTGCTCTCCGGTGTCCTCAAGCGGACCTCGGTCAAGCTGACCAAGATCTGCAACGACATCCGGTTGCTCGCCTCGGGTCCGCGCTGCGGCCTCAACGAGATCAACCTGCCGCAGATGCAGCCCGGTTCGTCGATCATGCCGGGCAAGGTCAATCCGGTCATTCCCGAAGTCGTCAACCAGACCGGCTTCCTGGTCATCGGCCTCGACCTCACGGTGACGCTGGCCGCATCGGCCGGCCAGTTGCAGCTCAACGTGATGGAGCCGGTCATCACCTTCGCGCTGTTCACGTCGATCTTCACCATGGAAAACGCGGTCAATAGCCTGCGCCTGAACTGCGTCCAGGGCATCACCGCCAATGACGAGCACTCACGCGACATGGTGCTCAATTCGCTCGGCATCATCACCGTGCTCAAGCCGACCCTCGGCTACAAGCAGTGCGCCGAGATCGCCCGCGAAGGTTACGAGACCGGCAAATCCCTGCACGACATCGTGGTCGGCGAGCGCAAGCTGATGACCGAGGCGCAATGGGACGCGGAGTTCTCGTTCGAGAACCTGATCAGCCCGAAGCATGAGTAGCCAGTCGCGAAGGGGCGGCAGTCCTGACTGAATTTCCGGCAGGCCGCTCTGCGGCCCGGTTTCCCTGATGTTGCAATACGGAGAGCTGGCATCATGACCATGACAATATTCATCCAATTCGCGGTAGTCCTTGCGGCGATCTGGATGGGCGCGCGTTACAGCGGGGTCGGACTCGGACTCTGGGGGGCGGTCGGCCTGCTGGTGCTGGTCGTCGGCTTCGGGGTGACGCCGACATCGCCGCCGATCGACGTCATGCTGATCATCCTGGCGGTGATCATGGCCGCTTCGGTGATGGATGCAGCGGGCGGCATCGACTTTCTGGTGCGCGTCGCCGAGCGTATCATCCGCGCCAACCCGAAATACGTGACCATCGTCGCTCCGCTGACGACGTGGAGCTTCACCTTCGTTGCCGGCACCGGGCACATCGTCTATCCGCTGCTCCCGGTGATCTACGAGACCGCGCATCAGAGCGGCATCCGTCCAGAACGACCGATGGCGATCGCGACCATCGCCTCGCAGCAGGCGATCACCGCCAGCCCGGTCGCGGCCGCGACGGCGGCAATGATCGGGCTGTTCGCCGAAAAGGGTCTGACCCAGTGGGGGCTGCCCGAGATCCTGATGATCTGCGTACCGGCGACGCTGACTGGCGTGGTCGCCGGTGCCATCGTCTCGATGTTTCTCGGCAAGGATCTGAAGGACGATCCCGAATATCAGGCGCGGCTGGCGGCCGGCCAGATACCGGTGCCGAAAGCGGCCGCCGATCGCCCGCCGCTGAAGCCGGCGGCCAGGACCTCCGCCTACCTCTTCCTGACGGGCGTCGCGCTGGTCGTGCTGTTCGGCTTCTTCCCGGAGTTGCGCAAGCTGCCAGGGGCCAAGAGCCCGCTCGGCATGCCGATCGTCATCGAAATGGTCATGATGGCGGTCGCCGCGATCATGCTGATGGCGACCCGGGTGAATGTCGATGAAGTGCCCAAGACGGCGACGTTGCGTGCCGGCGTCGTCGCGGTGATCGGCATTTTCGGGCTGGCATGGCTCGGCGACAGCTTCATCGCCGCACACAAGGATGTCATCGTGCCGGCGATCGGTCACTGGGCCGAGGTGGCGCCGTGGACCTTTGCCCTCGGCCTGTTCTTCGCCTCGGTGCTGCTCTACAGCCAGGCGGCGACGACGCGGGCGCTGATGCCGCTCGGCATTGCGCTGGGCATCCCGCCGCAATTCCTGATCGCGATGTTCCCGTCGGTCAATGGCTACTTCTTCATCCCGACCTATGGCTCGCTGATTGCTGCGATCAACTTCGACCTGTCCGGTACGACGAAAATCGGCAAGTACGTTCTGAACCATTCGTTCATGATTCCCGGTCTCGTCGCGACTTCGGTCGCCGTGACCACTGGCCTGCTGCTGGCGCGGGTCATGTTCTGACCGGGCTGCGGGCGCCGCGGATCAGGAAGCGGCCGGGGTCGAGCGCATCGACCAGGTCGCGCTCCAGCGGAAGGGGGTCGCCTTCGATGCGGCTGACCAGCAGGTCGGCCATCAGCGCCGACCACGTGATGCCACGCGTCCCGTACCCCTGGGCGCACCACAGGCCGGGTAGCCGGGGCAGGTTGTGCAGACGGCTGTTGCTGGCGGCGGCACAGGCTGCCGGGACCGGGCCGACGATCGGCAGGCGGTCAGGGGACAGCGGACGAAAGCCGACGCGACCGCTGAGTTGTTCGGGATCGATACCAACGGCGAAGCCGGGCAGGGTCAGTTCGAGCTGGGCCAGGTTGTCGCGATGGTCGGCCAGGCGCTCGCCGGTCTCGTCATCGTCGAGGGAGAGCGTGGCGCCGGTCAAGCAATAGCCATCGACGACCGGCGTCGCGTAGCCGTGCTTGCAGACGACGATTTTCAGTGGCGGCGTCGTGGCGGCTGGAAGATGGCTGACCTGGCCGCGTGCGGCGACCTGCGGCAGCCAGACGAACTGGCTGAAATGCGGCGCGGCAACACCGCTGGCCATGACGACGACGGGTGCCTCGGCCAGCACGCTGCCATCCGCCGCCAGCGCCTGCCAGTTGGTTTTTGCCCTTTCCAGACGGTCGACCGCAACAGCGCAACGGATGGTGATGCGTTCGGGAAAGGCGGCCAGCGCTGCGCAGCACAGCGATGGCGGCTGCACCCAGCCGCCGCCGGGGAACCACCAGCCGCCGGTGTCCAGTGGGCGCTGAAGGAGTTCGCTGGCAGCCGCGGCAGCGACGAACTGGACGACTTCGGGCGGCAGGCCGAGCCTTTCCGCGGTATGCCGCTGCTGCGCCTCATGCCCGGTGTCGCGGGCGAGGTGGAGGACGCCGCAGGGTGACCAGCGGGCCGCGGGCAGGGATTGCAGCAGGGCACGGGTCGCCAGGAATCCAGTACGGGTCAGTCGCGAGATGCGGTTGTCGTCGGGGCTGGGCAGCGGGCGCAGCATCCCGGCGAGATTGCCCGATGCGCCCTGGCCCGGCGTCGCCGCCTGTTCGAGAACGGTGACCTGCCAGCCGCCGGCAGCGAGCCGGTGGGCAACTGTGCTGCCGGCGATGCCGGCACCGATGACGATAGCGCGCCGGTCGGCGGGCAGCGGGCGGCGTTCCGGACGGCGCGAGCGGAAACGGCCGACCAGCATCTCGCGCCGCGGCGCAAATCCGGGGTGCCGTTCGAGATCGAATTCGACGGCGGCAAGGGCATCGCGAACCGGGCGCGCCAGGCACCAGGTGGCGAGGGTGGCGCCGGGTGCGGCGAGGCGGGCGAGCGCCTTGCATACCGGCAACGACCACATTTCCGGATTGCTGGCCGGCGCGAAGCCGTCGAGAAAAAAGGCATCCACCGCTGCGTCAACTTCGCGCAGTTGACTTGCCGTGTCGCCGAAGACGAGCGTCAGGACGACGCGGCCGTCGTCGAGGTGCAGCCGGTGGGTGCCAGGCGTCAACGGCGGCCACTGGTCGATCAGGGCGTCGCCGAGCGCGGCGAGGTCCGGCCAGTGCCGATGGGCGAGAGCAAGGTCGGTTGCGGTGAACGGGTGTTTTTCGAGCGAAATGAAGTGCAGCCGACGGCAGCGGCACGGGTCGCTCCGCCAGGCCTGCCAGGTGGCGAGGAAATTCAGGCCGAGGCCAAATCCGGTTTCGAGAATGACGAAGCGCTCCCTGTCTTGCCAACGCTGCGGCAGGCCATTGCCACCGAGAAAGACGTGCCGCGCCTGCGCCGAACCGCCCTGGGCCGAGTGGTAAACGTCGCTGAAGACGGCAGAAAAGGGGGTGCTGGCCGTTGTGAATTCGAGGCGAGCGGGCTGCAGGGGCATGGCCGCCATTCTAACCCTGCCCGGTGCGCCAGGCTGGCGTAACGAGGAGCTGGGGATCATCGCGGCTTGCAAGTTGCGACGACAGGTTCATAATCAACAACGGATTGGGGAAAGACATGCGTTCGCGACTGCTTCGCCACCTGCTGACTTTGATGGTCCCGTCCGGATTGCTTTGCCTGATCTTTGTCGCCGCGCTTTACCACGAGAACCAGTTACGGGTCAGGCAGAATCTGGAAGCGGGGGAAGCCTTGCGGGTGTCTGTCGGAGCTCGCTCGCTGACCAGCGACCTCGATGTGATGGCCGGCGATATCAGGCTGATCGCTGCCTTGCCGAGCCTCGCTGCGGTGCTCGGAAACGCCGATCACCCGGCGCTCTCCCGACTGACGGCCGATCTCGTGGCGCTGTCCGCCAGCCACCGCGTCTATGACCAGTTGCGCTGGATCGACGAGACGGGCAGGGAGCGCGTCCGTGTCGATTATCTGCAGAACGAACCGTTCGTCGTTCCCGAGGAGCGCCTGCAGAACAAGGCGCAGCGCTATTTCTTCAGCGACACGATGAAACTGGGGCCAGGCGAGATCTATGTGTCGCCGCTTGATCTGAACATCGAGCAGGGTCGCGTCGAGACGCCGCTCAAGCCGACGCTCCGTCTCGCCATGCGGGTTGCGGATCAGGCGGGGAAGGCGCGCGGCATCGTTATCGCGAATTATTTCGCCAGTTTCCTGATCGCGAGATTTGACGATATCACCCAGTCCCACGACATCGGGGCACGGGTCAGCCTGCTCAACCGCGAGGGATATTGGCTGAGTGCGCCGCAGGCGGCCGATGAGTGGGGATTCATGTTCGACCGCAAGGATAACTTCGCTACCCGATACCCGGAGGTCTGGCGGCGAATCTCGTCAAGCGAACGCGGCCAGTTCGAGGATGATCGTGGCTTGTGGTCATTCCAGACGGTGCGTCCGCTGCAAGGAGGCAAACTGGCGGGCAGTCCGACCGCAATGGGTGGCGACGACTATGTCTGGAAGGTGGTCTCACAGGTCCCCGGCGAGGTTCTGATGCAATTGGCCAGCCGGAACCTGATGGGATGGATTCTGATCACCCTCGTGTTCATGGGGACCCTGTTTGTCGGAAGCCTGGTACTGGCGAAGGCACTTCAGCGGCGTGACGCGATGGCCGAGAATCTGCGTGCGCTGAACCTCCATCTGGAAGACGAGGTGCGCCAGCGCACCGAGGAACTCCGCCAGCAGGCAATGCGCGATCCGCTGACGGGCCTGTTCAATCGGCGTTATCTCGCCGAAACCCTGCCGCGCGAAATCTATCGGGCATTGCGCGAGGAGAAGCCGCTGGCCGTCGTCATGATCGACCTCGACCACTTCAAGCGTTTCAATGACCAGTGGGGACATGAGGCCGGCGACGCGGTCTTGATCGGTGTTGCCGCGGCTTTGCTCGACGGCTTGCGGGTATCGGACATTGGCTGCCGTTACGGTGGAGAGGAGTTGCTTGTGGTCATGCCGGGAGCCGATGCCGAAGAGGCGATCAGGCGGATATCGACCATTGCCGAGCAGTCGCGCATGGTGGGCGCCCGTGTGATGGGGCGCGAGTTGGATTCGATCACCTTCTCGGCCGGAGTTGCGACAGTTCCCGACCATGGAAACAACGCGGAAATGCTGATACGAGCTGCCGACCGCGCCCTCTACATGGCCAAGGAAACAGGTCGCGACCGTATCGTGGTTGCCCATCTCCCCGGGGCAGCGGAGTAGCTGCGTCCCCCGTTGGATGCCGCCGGCAGGCGGGTGCGCATCATCCGGTCTCGGATTACACGCGGCCAACTCGCTGGGGCCGTCTCAGAATTTGGAAAGTGAAGCACGTCAAGCGGCCTACGAGATTTCGAACGGACTCATTGTGATTGGGACGTGCTCGATTTGGACGTCCGCATGATTCGGATTGTCATTCAATCCAATGATCGTTAGACTGTGGGTATGAATAAACGACTGCTCAAAGACCTCTTGTACGAACAGGTCGCCCGAATCGGTAGAGCCGCCTCCAGTCCGAAGCGACTGGAACTGCTGGAGTTGTTGGCACAAGGCGAGAAAACGGTCGAAATGCTGGCAAGCGAACTGTCGGCCGATATCAAACTCACCAGCGCCCACCTGAGAGTGCTGAAGGAGGCACGTCTTGTCACTTTTCGGCGTGAAGGCAAATACATCATCTATCAACTGGC
>JBEOKN010000087.1:0-9286 GCA_040275885.1 Azonexus sp.
CCTCGTCCACTGCGCACGATTCGCGTAGCTGACGTTCATTGCTAATCAAGAAATTCATTGTAGTGGTGGCGACGGACCATGTATGTAACCTGAGTCACAGAGCAGCGATTTTCTGCAGACCGGCGCGGTCGGTCACCGTCAGTTGTTCGCGGCCAAGCGCCACCAGTCCCTGTTCGGCAAAGCCCTTGAGCAGGCGACTGACGATTTCGCGGACGCTGCCCAACTCGGCGGCCAACTGCTGATGGGTGACATTGAGAACCGCCCTGTCCTGGGCCACGATCAGTCTGGCCAGTCGCTGATCGAGGCGAGCGAAGGCGACTTCCTCGACCAACTGCATCAGTTCGGCGATGCGCTCGGCAAAAAGGTGAAACACGAAGTCGCGAAACGGCCCGTGGTCGAGCATCAATTGCGCGAACTCCGGCGCCGGCACAAGCAGCAGTCGCAGTGGCGTCTCGGCGATGCCGCGGGCATTGTAGTCGCTGCGGCCGAGCAGGCAGCTCGAAGTGATGATGCAGGAGCCGCCGGGTGCGACGTGGTACAGCATCAGTTCGCGGCCGCTCGCCGACTGCTTGACCACCCTGATGCTGCCTGCGAGCAACAACGGGAATCCCAGGCAGGGCTGATGCTCGGCAAAGACCTGGCTCCCGGCCGGGAGTTCCAGCGCGGCCTGCCGCACCAGTGCGCCCGTTCGCGCATCCGGCAGGCCGGCGAGAGCGGGGTACAGATCCAGCAGATTTCCCCGGTCGACCGTGTCCGGCATAATTTCAGGCAATGCTTGCCCAGACCGGGGCATGGTCTGAGGGACGCTCGCGCTTGCGCGGCGCACGGTCAATCCCGGCTGCCGTACAGCGGCGCGCCAGTGCAGATGAAAGCAGCACGTGGTCGATGCGCAGGCCGAGATTTTTCTGGAAACCCAGCATGCGGTAGTCCCACCACGAGAAGGTTTTTTCGGGCTGCGTGAACAGGCGGAAACTGTCCTCGAGGCCGAGGCCGAGCAGGTGCTGGAAGGCGCTGCGTTCAGGCCCGCTACAGAGAATCTTGCCGGCCCAGGCATTCGCGTCATGAACGTCGCGGTCGTCGGGCGCGATGTTGTAATCGCCGCACAGCGCCAGGTTCGGGTGCGTGGCAAGTTCGTCCGCCAGCCACCCGGTCAGGGCATCGAGCCAGCGCAGCTTGTAATCGTACTTTTCACTGCCAACCGCCTGGCCATTCGGAATGTAGGCGCAGATGATGCGGACATCGCCGACTGTCCCGGCGATCAGTCGTTTCTGCTCGTCGGGAAAACGGGGGTTGCCGCAGATCACATTCCTGGGCGGCTGGCGGGCGAGCAGGGCGACGCCGTTGTAGGTCTTCTGGCCGGAGAAGGCGACCTGATAACCCGCCGCTTCGATTTCGGCGCGCGGAAAGTTGTGGTCCTCAAGCTTGGTTTCCTGCAGGCACAGGACATCGGGTTGTTGATCAGCCAGCCAGTCGAGCAGGTGCGGCAGGCGCACCTTCAGCGAATTGACGTTCCAGGTGGCGATCTTCACTTCGCCAGGCCGCCGGACGGCTTGCCGCCGTAGGCCGCGGTCTTCGGATAGCCGGCGAGGTCGAGCAGGTTGTTGTAGGCTCCCGCCTCGAAGCCGCGGAAACTCTGCTTGCCGACCTTGAGCGCCGGCACAAAGGTGTCGCCGACGAGCTGTTTCAACTCATCGACGTCTTCCTGCTTCTGCACCATCCTTTCGGAGAAGGGCACGCCGCGGCTGTTGAGTAGATCACGCGCATCCTTGCATTCCTTGGTGCAGTCGGCCGATGTGTAGAGGATGACCGGATAGTTCTCGGCGGCCAGGCGGACCGCATAGGGCTGACTGTCGGCGTTCAGGCCGCTGGTCCCTGATTTGCTGACGTCGCGGGCGCGGCCCGGGGGCGGGGTGTCGGAAATGACGGTGCGACCCTGCGGATCGACCCAGCGGTAGGTGTCGGCGCAAACAGCAAGGCTGGACAAGGCCAGGCACAGAACGAGCAGGCGGCGCATCTTCTTTCTCCCTCGGCAATTGCTTACGCTGTAATCATACCGCTGTGACGCAGCAATGCATCAACCCGCGGCTCGCGTCCGCGAAATGCCGTGAACGATTCGATCGCCGGGCGCGAGCCGCCGACCGCCAGAATCTCGTCGAGGAAGCGCTTGCCGACCGTGGCGTCGAACGGGTCGCCGGCTTCCTCGAAGGCTGCATAGGCGTCAGCGGAAAGCACCTCGGCCCACTTGTAGCTGAAGTAGCCGGCACCGTAACCGCCGGCGAAGATATGCGAGAAGCTGTTGGGAAAGCGGTGCCAGTCAGGCGGGAAAAGGACGGCGACTTCCTTGCGGACGGTATTGAGCAGGTCCATCACGGTCGACGGCCCGTCAGGATCGAATTCCGAATGCAGGAGCATGTCGAATACCGAGAACTCGATCTGGCGCAGTGCCATCATCCCGCTCTGGAAGTTCTTCGCCGCCAGCATCTTGTCGAACAGATCGCGTGGCAGCGGGGCGCCGCTGTCCACGTGCACCGTCATGCCCTGCAGTACCCGCCATTCCCAGCAGTAGTTCTCCATGAACTGTGATGGCAGTTCGACAGCATCCCACTCGACCCCGTGGATGCCGGAAACACCCAGTTCCTCGCCGCGTGTCAGCAGATGGTGCAGGCCGTGACCGGTCTCGTGAAAAAGTGTGATGACTTCGTCGTGCGTGAAGGTGCCCGGCTTGTCGCCGACCGGGCGGGCGAAATTGCAGTTCAGGAAGGCGATCGGCTTCTGGATGCCGCCGGCGCTGCGGCGCCGGGCGCGGGCTTCGTCCATCCAGGCGCCGCCACGCTTGGTTTCTCGCGCGTAGAGGTCGAGGTAAAACTGGCCGACGAGGTTGCCGGCCAGGGTTTCCAGCCGGTAGAAGCGGACGTCTTCGTGCCAGACCGGCGCCGTGTCCGGCTTGACCCTTACGTTGAAGAGGCTCTCGACGACCGTGAACAGCCCCGCCAGCACCCCGGGTTCGGTGAAATACTGTTTCACTTCCTGTTCGGAGAAGGCATAGCGATTCTGCAACAGCTTTTCGGAAGCGTAGGCAGCATCCCAGGGCTGGAAGTCGGCGATCGCGAGCTCATCGCTGGCGAATGCCCGCAACTCGGCGATGTCCTTATCGGCAAAAGGCCGGGCCTTGGCCGCCAGTTCACGCAGGAAAGCCAGTACCTGGTGCGGCGTGTCGGCCATCTTGGGTGCCAGCGAGACCTCGGCGAAGTTGTCGAAGCCGAGCATCTTCGCCTCTTCCCGGCGCAGTTCCAGGATGCGCTGGATGACCGGCGTGTTATCCCATTCCGGCTGATTGCTGCTGTCGTGGAATTCGGCGGCACGGGTCGCGTAGGCGCGGTACATGCGGGCGCGCAGGTTGCGGTTGTCGGCGTACTGCATCACTGGGCCGTAGGAGGGAGCCTGCAGGTTGAAGCGCCAGCCGGTGACGCCGGCCTTCTCGGCGGCGGCTTTGGCGGCTTGCCTGATGTCTTCAGGCAGTCCGGAAAGCAGGGTTTCGTCGCTGACGACTTCGACAAAGGCGTTGGTTGCATCGAGCAGGTTTTCGGCGAACTTGGCCGACAGATGCGACAACTCTTCCGAGATGGCCTGGAAGCGCGGCTTCTGGTCTTCGGGCAATTCGGCGCCGCTCAGGCGGAAATCACGGATTTCATTGTCGACGACCTTTTTCTGCTCGCGGGTGAGCGTCACAAAGTCGCTGCTAGCGTGCAGTGCCTTGTACTTCTCGAACAGCTTCAGGTTCTGGCCGAGTTCGGCGTAGAAGCGCGATACTTCCGGCAGCATCTCGTTGTATGCCTCGCGCCAAGCCGGGACATCATTGACCGAATGCAGGTGACCGACGATGCCCCAGGCACGCCCCAGCGGTTCGAGCCCTTCGGCCAGCGCGCCGGCGAAATCCTTCCAGGTGGCGGGCGTGGCTTCTTCGGTGAGAAGGACAATCAGCTCGCGCCCTGCGGTCAACAGCGATTCGACGGCCGGTTTGACATGGTCGGGTTGGACGAGGTCGAAGCGCGGCAGGTCCGAGAAATCGAGAAGGGGATTGGTGGCGTTCATTTCTTCAGGCAAGAAAAACGGGCGGCATCAGCGCCCGTGGGGTTGGCTGGTGTGCTCATTCCACAAGGTCGCGATAGGCATGCCAGGAAGCATGGCCAAGAACGGGCATGATGACGACCAGCCCGAAGAGCAGCGTCCCAAATCCCAGCAGCGTCAGCACGACAATGGTTGCTCCCCAGATCAGTAACGTCAGGATGTTGGCGGCAAAGGCATTGAGGCTGGCGAGAACCGCTGTGACGAAGTTGGCGTCGCGGTCGACCATGAGCGGCACCGTGACGATGCTGAAAGCATAGGTTACCAGTGCCAGCGAGCCGCCGAGGACGAACCAGAGAATCAGGAAAACCGTATTGTCGCTGTTGGCGACTGCTTCGGAAATGAACTGCTTGATGTTGTTCCCGTGTGCGCCGCCGAGCAATTCGAAGCCGATCTCCGAGGCGCGCTCCCAGATCAGGGTGATCGTTCCCAGCGCCAGGCCGAACAGCGCAATCGACCGGCTGTTGCTGCGAAAAGCTTGGAGCGAATCGATGAAAGTGGGGCGGGTTCCCGCCGCATGCTGGCGGCTCAATTCATAAAGGCCGACGGCGAGCAACGGCGCGAGCAGAAAAAATCCGGAGAGCGCTGCCGTGAACAGGTGCGGGCGACCGAGACTGGCGAGCAGGATGACGTCGCCGCCGATCCCGAACAGCAGTCCATAGGCCAGGCTGGGAATCGGGTTGGCCGCGAGGTCACGCCAGCCGGCTTGCAGCCAGGAAGCAATCCGCCCGGCAGGCACGCGGCGGATGTTCGGGGTCGCGGTGGAGCGGCTGGCCGGGTCAAACGAAGTATTCAAGAAAGCGCCCTCCCAAATAATTGTCTTGCTCCGACAGCGCCAAGCGGGTCAGGTTCGCGAAAACGGCCTACAAGCTGCGGCCGGTCAGTCGCTCGTAGGCCTCGATGTATTTGGCGCTGGTCCTGGCGATGACGTCGGCAGGCAGCTTCGGGCCGGGCGCCTTCTTGTCCCAATCAAGCGTTTCCAGGTAGTCTCGGACATACTGCTTGTCGTAGGACGGCGGGTTGCGGCCTTCCTGGTACTGGTCAGCCGGCCAGAAACGCGAGGAGTCCGGGGTCAGCGCTTCGTCGATCAGGTGCAGCGTGCCGGTGTTGTCGATGCCGAATTCGAACTTGGTGTCGGCGATGATGATCCCGCGTGTCGCCGCATAGGCCGACGCTTCCTCGTACAGGCGGATGGCGGTGTCGCGGGCTTCCGCGCAGAGGTCGGCACCGTTCTTGCCGGTGCCTGCGAGGGCTTCGGCCAGCGCGGCCTGGCAGTTGGCCTGGGCCTGGTCGAAAGAGACATTTTCGTCGTGGTCGCCGACCGCAGCCTTGGTTGCCGGCGTGAAGATCGGCGCTGGCAGCCGGGCCGCCATCTTGAGTCCGGGCGGCAGCGCAATGCCGCAGATGCCGCCGGTCGCCCGGTAGTCGTTCCAACCGCTGCCGATCACGTAGCCGCGCACGACCGCTTCGATGGGCAGCGGCCGCAGACGTCGGGCGACGACGGAACGGCCGCGCACCTGCTCGCGCTCATTGGCGGCGACGACCGATTCCGGATCGATCCCCGTCAACTGGTCGAGGACGATGTGGCCAAGTTTCTCGAACCAGAAATCGGCGACGGCGGTGAGGACCTCGCCCTTGCGCGGAATGGGGTCGGGCAGAACGACGTCGAAGGCCGACAGGCGGTCGCTGGTGATAATCAGCAGTTTGTCTGCATCGACCGCGTAAATGTCGCGAACCTTGCCCCGTGAGAGCAATGGCAGGCTGGTGATGGATGACTGGAAAAGAGTTGCGGACACGGCGCTGTTCCCGAAAACGAAAAACGGCAATTATAGGTTAACGCGCTTCGCCTTCTTCGCTGGCGAGTTTCCGGCGCAGGCGGCGGCTTGCCAGAAAGACCAGGCCGGCGATGAGCGGAATCGAAATGGCCGTGACAATGTCCGTGGACAAATGGTGCAGATCCTTGGTTCCCTTGGCGAGATACTGCACCAGTTGCGACCCGTAGTAGGTCAGGACGACGACCGACAGACCTTCGACCGTTTCCTGCAGACGCAGTTGCAGGCGTGCGCGCTGGTTCATCTGGGCGAGCAATTCCTGATTCTGGCGCTCGAGTTCGATGTCGACGCGGGTACGCAGCAACTGGCTGTTGCGGGCGACGCGGGCGGAGAGTTCTTCCTGGCGGCGGCTGATCGCCGCGCAGGTATTCATTGCGGGCAACAGACGGCGCTGCATGAATTCGCAGAAGGTTGGCAGGCCGGAAATGCGGGACTCGCGCAGTTCCTCGATGCGCTGCATGACCAGTCCGTGATAGGCCCGCGACGCGCCGAAGCGAAAGGTCGTACGCGCGATCGAGTGTTCGACTCCGGCTGCCAGCGCCGAAAGCGTGGACAGTGCCTTGCGTTCGTCCTCGGTCGTCCGCGCCTGGCCGATCTGATCCATCAGCACAGCGAGCTGCTTCTCGCTCCGGTACAACCAGCGGCTGACCGCTTTTGCCACCGGCAGGCCGAGCAGTGACATCATGCGGTAGGTTTCGATCTCGACCAGGCGCTGCACGGTACGGCCTGCCTGGCGCTGGGTCATCCTTTCATCGAGAACGAGAAAACGCGAGAAGCCGTTGTCGATCTTGAAGTCGGTAAAGATCCAGGCCGCCTCGTCGGCTACCCTGGCGGCGACCATCGTCCGGCCGCCCGGGGTCAGGTTGGCCAGCACCGATTCCGGCCTGAATTCGCTGGTCGACCGCAACTCGACTTGGGTTGCCACCATCAGCCGGCCGGGAATTCCGGCCAGCCACTCCGGATGCACCGCGGCGAACGCGGTTGCATCCGGATCCAGAGGCTCGCCGGCATTGAGCGGGCGAAAAAATGTGTAGCTGGAGAACTCGGTGTGCAGTTCCCAGCGCATTCGGAAGCTGGCGGTTTCCAGCATCATGTGCGAATCGGAACTCTCGATCGCGTTGCAGTTCTGCGCCCGGGCGAGCAGTGTCAGGTTGTCGCGGACGGCCTCGGCGGCGGTCGCGCTGTGCTTGAACACCAGATGCGTGACGAGCGTCGTGCCGAGCAGGGGAATCGGCGGGCGGGCATGGAATTCGTCGTTGAGGCGCTGGCGGAGCGGGTGCTCTTCGAGGTCGGCAATCATCATCAGATGAGGGTTCATCCTGGTGCATTCGGACAGTGATTTTACTTGAACCCGGGCCAGCTGATTGTAGCCCGTCGACAGCGAAATGGCCGTTTGCGATGCCCGACAGCCGCTGAGTGCGTTCTGGAATGAGCGCGAATGACAAATGTTGTAGTGTTTCGAGAACTCACGCTAGACTGTGCGCAATGTGGCAACAGGAGATCGATTCATGGCATTACAGGTGGGAATTAACGGCTTCGGCCGTATCGGACGGATGGTATTTCGCGCCATCGCCAAGGAAGCGGAGTTTGCGGACATCGAAGTCGTCGGGATCAACGACCTGCTGGAGCCGGAGTACCTGGCTTACATGCTCAAGTTCGATTCAGTGCATGGCCATTTCGACGGTGATATCGGCGTCGATGGCAACCATCTGATCCTCAATGGCCGCCGGATTCGCCTTAGTGCGGTCAAGGATGCGACCGAGCTGAACTGGGGCGAAGTCGGCGCCGATATCATCATCGAGTCGACCGGGCACTTTCTGACCCAGGAAACCTGCGCCAGGCACCTTGCGGCAGGTGCGAAAAAGGTCGTTCAGTCGGCGCCGGGCAAGGACGAAACGCCGATGTTCGTCTATGGTGTCAATCATCAAAAATATGCCGGCGAGGCCATTGTCTCGGGGGCATCCTGCACCACCAATTGTCTGGCGCCGGTGGCCAAGGTGCTGCACGACAAGTTCGGCATCAAGCGTGGCCTGATGAGTACGGTGCATGCTGCGACGGCGACGCAAAAATCGGTGGACGGCTCTTCCAGCAAGGATTGGCGTGGTGGACGTGGGATTCTGGAAAACATCATCCCCTCTTCAACCGGAGCGGCCAAGGCTGTCGGAAAGGTGATTCCGGAGCTTGACAGGAAGCTGACGGGAATGGCCTTTCGCGTGCCGACATCTGATGTCTCAGTGGTCGACTTGACCGTGGAGTTGGAGAAGCCGGCTTCCTATGAGGAAATTTGCCGGGCCATGAAGGACGCCAGCATGGGGGCGCTCAAAGGCGTGCTTGGCTACACCGACGAGAAGGTAGTGTCGACGGACTTTCGCGGGGAGTCCACTCCGTCGGTGTTCGACGCCGGGGCGGGCATCGCCCTCGATCCGACCTTTGTCAAGGTTGTTGCCTGGTATGACAACGAATATGGCTACACCTGCAACATGCTACGTCTGGTGCAGCATATCGCCACCTGAAAGAACCCCCGGCCAGTGGGCGACTGTTGTGGTCGACGGTCAAAAACCGGTCTTTTCAAGCAGATCTGAAAATGACAGATGGAGAAATTGGACGGCCTGACAATCTTGCTCGAACATTTGCGCTAGTGTAGTGTGATCTAATGAGTTACTTTTTTCCAAAAGGCGTTTCCTGATTCTCGCTTCAGCCCTGTAGACCCTAGACTTCCCAGTGAGAGAAATCGATGCTTGATGTCGCGGTTGGCTTCCTGGCAGAGCAGTTCAATACCTACCTGGTGCGGCGCACGGGTTCAATGGCACTTGGCAAGGTGGTGGCGGGCGGACTTGTGGACGATTCCGGCAAGCTGGCGATCGCTTCCGGCACAATCGGGCTCAGTATCGTCAATATTGAGGAGGAGCGCGTCATGCGCGAGCAGGTGCCCGCCCGCGTCACGGTCAATGGCCGGGAGCTGACCCTGCAGCCCGAGCTCCGCCTCAACCTGACGCTGCTTTTTGCCGCGCGCATGGCCAATTACGACATGACGCTGAAGGCGCTGTCAAACGTGCTGACTTTTTTCCAGGCTTTTCCCGCCTTTGCCGCCGAGGAATATCCGTCGCTGGATGCGCGGATCGGCAAGATCATCATGGAGCTATACAGTGTCGGGCCGGAAACGCTCAACCAGCTGTGGGCCGCGATGGGTGCCAAGTACCAGCCCTCGGTGCTCTATCGGGCGCGGCTGGTGACCATACAGGATCAGGAGCCCTTCCGTTTCGGTGAGCCGATTACTGATATCGGCATTGACCTGCACGACCGATGAGCATTCATTTCCGCATCCTCTG
>JBEOKN010000088.1:0-7925 GCA_040275885.1 Azonexus sp.
GAGTCGAACCTCCGACCTACTGATTACGAATCAGTTGCTCTACCAACTGAGCTACTGCAGCGGCACAGCGTAGAATTATAACTTTTGCACGTGCTTTCAGGCAACGCCGGCAATCCATGAATCTTCTGCGCGCCTTGGCGACGGTCAGCGGCATGACGCTGCTCTCGCGCATTCTCGGTTTCGTTCGCGATTTCGTCATCGCCCGCACCTTCGGCGCCGGCCTGGCGACGGATGCGTTTTTCGTCGCCTTCAAGCTGCCCAACCTGCTGCGCCGGATGTTCGCGGAAGGCGCTTTTTCGCAGGCCTTCGTGCCCATTCTCGGCGAATACAAGAACAAGCGCGGCGATCAGGAAACGCTGGTGCTGATCGACCATGTGACCAGCATCCTCACCCTGATTCTGTTCGCCGTGACCGCCATCGGCGTCGCCGCGGCACCGCTGCTGGTCTGGATCTCGGCGCCGGGCTTCGCCGCCGACGCCGGCAAGTTCGAACTGACCATACAACTCACCCGCATCACCTTTCCCTACATCTTCTTCATGTCGCTGGTCGCTCTTGCCGGCGGCATCCTCAACACCCTGAGCCGTTTCGCGCTACCCGCCTTCACGCCGGTGCTGCTCAACGTCGCCTTCATCGCCATGGCGCTGTTCGCCGTGCCGTACTTCGACCCGCCCGTTCTCGCGCTGGGCTGGGCAGTCTTCCTTGGCGGCGTGCTGCAACTGGCGATCCAGATTCCGGCTTTGCGCCGTATCGCCATGCTGCCGCGTCCGTCGCTGAACTGGCGCGCCGCCTGGCAGGACCCCGGCGTACGCCGCATCCTGACCCTGATGGGACCGGCGCTGCTCGGTGTGTCGGTGTCGCAGATCAGCCTGCTGATCAACACCATCTTCGCCTCGTTTCTGAAGACCGGCAGCGTCTCCTGGCTCTACTACGCCGACCGCCTGATGGAATTCCCCTCCGGCATGCTCGGCGTCGCGCTCGGCACCATCCTGCTGCCCTCGCTCTCCAAGTACCACGCCAGCGCCAACCACCTCGAATACTCGAAGCTGCTGGACTGGGGCCTGCGCCTGACCCTGCTCCTCGCCGCGCCGGCCGCCCTGGCGCTCGCCGTGCTCGCCGTGCCGCTGATCGCGACGCTATTTCACCATGGCGCGTTCACTGGCGACGACGTGTTCCAGACCCGCCAGGCGCTGGTCGCTTACAGCATCGGGCTGGTCGGTCTGATCCTGGTCAAGGTGCTGGCCCCCGGCTTCTACGCCCGGCAGAACGTCAGGACGCCGGTCAGGATCGCGCTGATCTCGCTCGTTGCCACGCAGGCGATGAACCTCGCCTTCATCGGCTGGCTGCAGCACGCCGGACTGGCGCTGTCGATCGGCCTCGCCGCCTGTCTCAACGCCGCCCTGCTCTATCGCGGCCTGCGCCGGCACGACGTCTACCATCCGCAGCCCGGGTGGACGGCCTTCTCGCTCAAGTTGCTGGCCGCGCTCGTCGTCATGGGCAGCGCGTTGTGGCTGGGCAGCGGCAGCGACGCCGCGTGGCTCGCCTATCCGCTGCCCGAACGCCTGATTCGCCTCGGTGTGCTGGTGGGTCTTGGCGTGATCGCCTATTTCGCTACACTATGGGTTTTCGGCTTTCGCCCGAACGACTTCAAGCGGCGCGCCGCCTAACCGGAGGAGAATCATTCGATGAAACTGACCAGCACCAGCTTTGCCGACGGGCAGAAAATTCCGGGCGCCTTCGCCTTCTGCATTCCCGACGCCGATCATCACGTCTGCCTGGGCAAGAACCTCAACCCGCATCTGGCATGGTCCGACGTCCCCGCCGGCACCCGCTCGTTCGCCATCATCTGCCACGACCCCGACGTGCCGAGCAAGGGCGACGACGTCAATCAGGAAGGGCGCAGCGTTCCCGCCTCGCTGCCGCGCGTCGATTTCTTCCACTGGGTGCTGATCGACCTGCCTGCTGCGGTCAACGCGGTAAAAGAGGGCGAATTCTCGGGCGACGTGACGCCGCGCGGCAAGCCTGGCCCGCAGGCCGCCCGCGGCGCCCGCCAGGGGATCAACAACTACACCGACTGGTTCGCCGGCGACAACGACATGCGCGGCGACTACTACGGCTACGACGGCCCCTGCCCGCCATGGAACGACGAGATCATTCACCACTACGTATTTACCGTCTACGCGCTGGATATCGAGCAGTTGCCGCTCGCCGGCAAGTTCGGCGGCCCGGAAGTGCGCGCCGCGATCGCCGGGCATGTCCTCGCCGATGCCTGCCTGACCGGCACCTACACGCTCAACCCCCGACTCGGCACCTGAGCCTGCCCGACAGCGTTTCGTCGGGCATTCCCGGATCAACCTCGGGCCGAGAACTCGCGCGTTTCGCCGCGATCATCGACTCGCTGCGCACCAATCGGACTTGTCCCGGTCCTCGGGGCGATCGCTGCGGCGTGGCTGCCCTTGATCACCGGTTCGCTGGCGGAGATCCAGGGCTTGACCGTCATCAGCTGCAAATTGCGCCGACATCGTCGCCGGTCGGATCTCGTTGGCGTTTGCAAGATCGGGGCATCTGAACCAAAAGCCAAATAATGCGCATGTCTCAATGGTAGACTGATAAATGTGAACAACCCATCACTTCAATCACCAGGCATACCATGGCAACCGAAATCGAGCTCAAGCTTCAGCTAACCGCGCAGACGGCGCGGCAGGTTCCCGCACACCCGCTGCTGGCCGGCATCAAGCCGCAGACCCAGCGCCTGCTGAATACTTATTACGATACGCCAGCGCTGGACCTGAACGCGCGTCGCATCGGCCTGCGCTTCCGCAAGAAGGGCGCACAGTGGTTGCTCACCGTCAAGTCGGCCGCCACGGTCAGCGGTGGCCTGGCACTGCGCCACGAATGGGAAAAGCCGGCCAAACCCGGGCAGTTCGACTTCAGCCACATAGACGAACCGGACTTCAGGGTCGCCCTCGAACAGGCCTTGCCACGCCTGCAAGCGATGTTCACCACCGACTTTCGCCGCACGACCTGGAACGTCCCGTTTGGTGAATCGTTGATCGAAATGGCCCTGGACCAGGGCAGCATCAAGTGCACCGGCCACGCCATACGCATCTGCGAGATCGAACTTGAACTCATCTCCGGTGTAATTGGCGACATCTTCGCTCTCAGCCACCACCTGCAGGAAACGCTGGACCTGCGCCCCGCCGTCATGAGCAAGGCCGAGCGCGGCTACGTGCTGTTCAGCGAGACCCCGCAGAAGCCGTTCCGCGCCAAGGCCACAGCGCTCAGCGCGGAGATGTCCCCGGTCAATGCCTTCCGTGCCATCGCACTGAGCTGCCTGGAGCAATTCCAGCGCAACGAATACGGCCTGCTGACCGCAAACAAAGACCCCGAATACGTCCACCAGGGCCGCGTCGCGCTGCGTCGCCTGCGCTCGGCGCTCAAGCTGTTCGCGCCGGTACTGCCGCCGGATTTCGTCGCCACCTATAGCCAGGCCTGGCAGGGTCTTGCCTGCGGCCTGGGCGACGCGCGCAACTGGGATGTCTTCCTCAGCGAGACGCTGCCGCCGATTCTCGCCGCCTTTCCCGACCACCGCGATGCTCGCCGCCTGCAGGCGGAGGCGGTGCGGCACGCCCAGCAGGCACGCACCGCGGCAGCACATCTGGTCGCCCAGCCGGACTACCCCCGCCTGGTCGTCGACTTCACCGCTGCCCTCTACGGCTTGCAGGATCGGCAAGCTCTGAAATTGCGAAAATTCGCCCGCAAGCGCTTGTGCAACCGCGCCCGCCAAGCCCGTCTTCTCGCCGAACGCGCAGCCAAGTTGCAGCCCGAAGAGCGGCACGAGATGCGCATCTGTTTCAAGAAGCTGCGCTATGCCGTCGAATTCTTCACCCCTCTGCTGGTCCCGAACCGGCTGCGAAGCTACCTGGCGTCCCTCACCCAGATCCAGGACGAGCTCGGTCTGATCAATGACCAAGTCACCGCCGGGACACTGGTCGGGCAGGCGCTGGCCAACCGCCCGGCGGGACCGGTCCATGGGTGGGTCGCCGGCCGGCACGAACTACTCGCGCACGAACTGCCGGAAGCGCTCGCTACCTGGCTGGCGCAAAAGGCGCCCTGGTAACGATGCGGCTTGTCCGGGCACGAGGCTACTCGAGCTTCGCGATTGCCGGCAGGAAGACTTCCGTCACCAGCACCTGCTGGGCGCCCAGTCGGTGCAGCGAGCGCCGCGCCCAGAGGCACGGTCCAGCCGCCCCGAGTGCCGCGGCGCGCTGATAGAGCGGATGGCGGGCATCGAGCCGCCGGTACTCGATCGCGCCACGCTTGAACCCGGGATACGAAAAGAGCAGCGAACCCAGCGAGCGACTGCCGAGGCGCGCCAGCCAACGCGTCAGACGACCTCTGGTTGCGGTCGACAGCACGGAATGGGCAAAAATCACCGGCACCCCGTCGCATTCGAGCACGACCTCGCGTACCCATGCCAGGCGCCGGCGCGCCATCTCGTCAGCCTGGGGCATATCCTTGCCGTAATCCAGAACGCGCACCTGAAAGTCGCGACACACCCTTTGGCAACGCGACGTCAACGATTCGGACTCGGTCAGCCACGAACGAAGGACGGGGTCTGGCCCGCCGCCAGCAAGCCGGGAACGCCATTTGCGGGATCTCATTATTGCGGCCGCGGCGCCTTGTCGATGCCGCCCAGCTTCACGCCGGGCTTGATCCCGCGCTGGGTGAACCAGCCCTGGTTCATCTCGAGCGCGTAGCGCGCCGGCTTCTTCGCGCAATGGTTGGATTCCGTCTGCGGCTGCATGTCCTCGATGTTGATGATGACGCCGTCGGCATCCACGAAGGCCACCGAAAGTGGGAGGTAGGTATTGCGCATCCACATGCAGTGCGTGTTCTCGCGGCCGAAGACGAAGAGCATGCCGCGCTGCGGCGGCATGACCCGGCGATTCATCAGTCCGACCTGGCGGTTCTGGTCGTTGGCGGCGACTTCCGCCTCGATGCGATGCATGCCGGCGGTCAACTCCATCACCGGCATCGATTCCTGCGCCCAGGATGCCGCCGCCAGCAGCAGGCCGGCGAGCGCGCCCCATGTTTTCCTATTCATCAAGACTCCCTAGCAAATCCTTGTAGCTGCCGTCGATCTTCCGCCACGCCCCCGGCGCCAGACCGTCCAGCGTCGCCGCCCCGATCGCGGCACGAATCAGGCGGAGCACAGGATACCCGATCGCCGCCGTCATCCGCCGCACCTGACGGTTCTTGCCTTCCGAAATGCGGATTTCCAGCCACGCAGTCGGGATCGCGGCGCGAAAACGGATCGGCGGGTCGCGCGGCCACAAGGCGGCCGGTTCGTCGATCCGGCGCACCCTGGCCGGGCGGGCGGTGAAATCGGCGAGCGCGATGCCGGCGCGCAGCCTGTCCAGCGCCGCTTCGTCGGGAATGCCCTCGACCTGCGCCCAGTAGGTTTTCTCCAGCTTGTGCTTCGGATCGGCGATCCGCGCCTGCAGCTTGCCGTCGTCGGTCAGGATCAGCAGGCCTTCGCTGTCGGCGTCGAGCCGGCCGGCGACATAGACGCCCTTGAGCGGAATGAATTCGGCGAGCGCCCGCCACTTGCCCTCCGGCGTGAACTGGCTGAGGACGCCGTAGGGCTTGTTGAGGAAAACGATCTTGGACACGCGTCTGGCTGCAAACGGCAATCTGTGATTTTCGCCCATTTTTGGCGGTCGACCCTAGGGCCAGCCTTTGATTTCATGGTCGCAACAGGCCCGGCGTTTTTCAGTGATAGAAGGCGTAGCCGATCAGGATCGCCCCGACCAACCCTACCGCGTCGGCGATCAGCCCTCCGGCCACGGCGTAGCGGGTCTTGGTAATATTGACACTGCCGAAATAAACGGCCAGCACGTAGAAGGTGGTTTCCGTCGAGCCCTGGATGATCGCCGCCAGCTTGCCCTGGAACGAATCGACGCCGTAGGTCGTCATGACGTCGACCATCAGCCCGCGCGCGCCACTGCCACTTAGTGTCTTCATCAGGCCGACCGGCAGTGCCGGCACGAAATCGTCGTTCAGCCCGAGCGCCAGCACGACGCTGCGGATGCCGCCGATCACATAGTCCATGCAGCCGGTGGTGCGGAACACCGAGATCGCCACCAGCATGGCGATCAGGTAGGGAATGATCTGCACGGCGACGCCGAAGCCCTCCTTGGCGCCGTCGACGAAGCTTTCGTAGACGTCGATGCCGCGCCAGGCGGCGACGGCGACGAAAAGCACGATGATCGACACGATCAGCCCGCTGCCGAGCAGGCCGATCATCTGCGCCATCTGGTCCGGCGGCATGCCGGCCAGCCAGAAATACAGCCCGGCCATGAGCGCCGTGAAACCGCCAAAGAAGGCCAGCACCGGCTTGCAGAAGAGGTTGATGCGCTGCCAGATCGCCACCGCGACCAGCCCGGCGCAGAAGGAAACGAAGGTGCCGAGCAGCGTCGGCAGGAAGATGTCGGCGGCGTTGAAGCCGACCAGCCCCTGCTTCAACGCGATGCTCTGGCGGATGGCGATCACCGAGGTCGGGATCAGCGTGATGCCGGCCGTGTTGAGCACCAGGAACATGATCATCGGGTTGCTCGCCGTGTCCTTGTGCGGGTTGATTTCCTGCAGCTCGCGCATCGCCTTCAGCCCGAGCGGCGTCGCCGCGTTGTCGAGGCCAAGGATGTTGGCGCTGAAATTCATCACGATGCTGCCGCTCGCCGGATGACCGGGCGGAATGTCGGGAAAGACGCGACGGAAGAACGGCCCCACCAGGCGCCCGAACAACTGGATCAGCCCGCCGCGCTCGCCGATCTTCATCACCCCCAGCCACAGGCTCATGACGCCGACCAGGCCGAGCGAAATATCGAAGCCGGTCTTGGCCGTATCGAACAGCCCGTTCAGCACGCGCGTGAAGATGTCCAGATCGCCCTGCAGCAACTGGACGACCGCCGCGACGAAGCCGACGAGGATGAAGGCGACCCAGATTCGATTGAGCACGGGCGGACGATGAAATGGCTGAAAGGCCGTCAGTCTATCGGCGCCACTGGCAACTGTCACCCTGACGGCTTGTCGCCTGGCTCAGTAAGAAGCGCGCAAATCGCTTACGGGGCGAACACCGGCAAGCCCCAGGCTTCTCGGCAACACTCGTACTCTGCCTGCGGCAACTGGACCAGTAGCGGCGGCGCCGCGCCATCCAGCCAGGCGGAAATTTCCGTCATGTCGGCCAGTGACATCGCCGTGCACCCGGCCGTCGGTACGCCCGGCGCCTCCCACACATGCAGGAAGATGCACGACCCCGCCCCCGGCACCACCGGATCGCAGTTGTGCCCGACCACCGCGCCCACGGCGTAACGCTCGTCTCCGCGCAACATGTCCTCGCACGAAACCCAGTCGGGCCGGGCGATGGCAGTTTGATCGACGATCCGGTTGTAATGCGCCGAAGCCGGGTCGTCGATGCACTTGAGGTCACGGGTAGCGCACAGGCAAGGCAGCTTCGCGGCGCGGGCGAAAGGGGTGTCCGGGTCCGCATAACCGAACAGCGCGGTGATCGCGAAAATACCCGCCGGCGCACACCCGTCGCCCTCATGCTTCTCCGGCCCCGCCCCGCCAACCTGCGGATGCAACCCCCGCCCCCAAGCCAGCCCCGCGCGACCGAGGCTCACCGCCACCGGATTCCCGACCGGCAGCCACTCGCCATCGACGCGCTCACGCGCGAAGCACTGCAACCGTCCGCCATCGCTCTCCCAGCGCTCCGCAACGACGACAAGCAACTGACGGGAGGCTGACAGGCCGTTCAGGCAGGGTTGAACCGAAAGCATGGACGAAGGCCGAGAAAAGAAACAAGCTTCAATTCTGGCCGATTTTTCCGGTTGACCGTAGAAGTCCAGGGAATTGTCGCCCCCAAA
>JBEOKN010000089.1:0-8201 GCA_040275885.1 Azonexus sp.
TCTACGCCTGCCGCATTCTGGTGCCCGGCATGTCGGAGATCTACCCGATCGACGATCTGGAGTGGGAGAACAACAGCAACGGCAACCTCGTTCGCCCCGCCATCCTGCGCCTGACCGAACTTGACGACGACGAATGCCGCAATCTGCTCGGCACCTTGAATGAACTCAACATCGCCGACGAACGGCCGGTCGCCGCGCTGATCGGCCTTGCCCCCGATGCCGGCTCACTGTGGGCAGACCTGCGCGTCGGCGAATTGAAAGCCATGCTGGCCTTGGCCGTCGGTGACAGCGATGCGATTCGTGAAGGCTGCGAGTGGGTGCGCCAGTTCGAGCAACTCGACACCGCCCGCTGCCGCACCTACCGGTGCATCGAAACCCTGCTCGACATGGAAGACCCGGATGTCTACGAAGCCGCGCTGGTCGGACTCTATGGTCACGAAACGCTGGACCTGGCAACCGACCTCCTCGACGGCGAAATCCGCTTCTTCAGCCTGCAGTCGCCTGGAATGAACCTCGACGGCTGCGAATTGCACCAGCGTTTGCTGACGCAATACGAAAAAGCGCATCCTGCTGCGGTCGACGCCTGAAAAGAGGCAAAAAGCGAAACGCCCGAAGCGGACAACATGCCGCTTCGGGCGTCAATTTCCGAGTTGAAACTTACTTGGCGATATCGAGCAGTTCAACTTCGAAGATCAGCGTCGAGCCCGGGGAAATCCCCCGGGTCAGCGGGAAGGTCGCCGGCTGGCCGCGCGTGCAGGAGCTATCGAACTCCTGGCCATTTTCCAGCGTGCCGCGATAGTGAACCTTGACCGTGTCGCTCACCACTTGGCCTTGAATTCCGAAGCTTGAATTGTTGGCGTGACCGCGTCCAAGAAAATTGACCACATTGGTGACCATGGTCAATCAGGTGTTCACTGCCAAGGACAGAATTCGGCCATCTGCGCCCGCCCCGGACTCTCACTTCCCCGGAAACAGCGTCTCGCGCAGGAAATAGAGGTAGGCGCCCATGGCGATCAGGCCGGCGGCGGCGCCGAGCGGATTCTTCATGGCGGGGTCGACCAGGGAATCCGGCGCAAAGAGTATCCACCAGGCGGAAACCAACAGGCCCAGGAGGAAAGCGCGCAGCAGCACGACATTGCGGACTTTTTTGCGGCGCAGCGCCGATTCTTCGGGAGTCAGTGGTTGTTGCGGCAGTTCGGAAGTCACTCGTGGATCACCAAAGGGAAGCCACCTCGCGGTGGCCTCGAATCAATCAGGCAGGGCGACGCATTACATGCGGGCGATCATCGCGTCGCCGAACTGCGAGCACGACAGTTCGTCGGCACCTTCCATCAGGCGGGCGAAGTCGTAGGTGACCTGTTTGTCGCCAATGGCGGCTTCCATCGCCTTGATCACCAGATTGGCCGCTTCCGTCCAGCCCATGTGGCGCAGCATCATTTCGGCCGAGAGGATCAGCGAGCCCGGGTTAACCTTGTCCAGACCGGCGTATTTCGGCGCCGTGCCGTGGGTAGCCTCGAAACACGCGTACTGGTCGGAAATGTTGGCCCCCGGCGCAATGCCGATGCCGCCAACCTGCGCCGCCAGCGCGTCGGAGATGTAATCGCCGTTGAGGTTGGTGGTGGCGATCACGTCGTATTCGGCGGGGCGCAGCAGAATCTGCTGCAGGAAGGCATCGGCGATGGAGTCCTTGACCACCACTTCGCGACCGGAATTCGGGTTCCGGAACTCGCACCACGGGCCACCGTCGATCAGCTCGGCACCAAACTCTTCCTGGGCGACCTTGTAAGCAATGTCACGGAACAGGCCTTCCGTGAATTTCATGATGTTGCCCTTGTGCACAATGGTCAGCGATTTGCGGTCATTGGCGACGACGTACTTGAGCGCGGCGCGCACCAGTCGGGTCGTGCCTTCGATCGAGATCGGCTTGATGCCGATGCCGGAGGATTCCGGGAAGCGGATCTTCTTGACCCCCATTTCGTTCTGCAGGAAATCGATGACCTTCTTGCACGCCTCGGAGTTGGCTGCCCACTCGACACCGGCGTAGATATCCTCGGTATTCTCGCGGAAGATGACCATGTTGGTCAGTTCGGGGTTCTTCAATGGCGAGGGAACGCCCTTGAAATACTGCACCGGACGGACGCACTGGTAGAGGTCGAGCTCCTGGCGCAGGGCGACGTTCAGCGAACGGATGCCGCCGCCGACCGGCGTCGTCATCGGCCCCTTGATCGAGACCGCGTATTCCTTGAGGGCATCGAAGGTTTCCTTCGGGAACCACTCGTCCGGCCCATACAGACGGGTGGACTTCTCACCCGCATAGACCTCCATCCAGTGAATCTGCCTCGCGCCGCCGTATGCCTTCGCTACGGCGGCGTCGATCACCTTGATCATGACCGGCGTGATGTCGATGCCGATCCCGTCACCCTCGATGAAGGGAATGATCGGATTGTCGGGGGTGGTCTGACCTGGAACGATCTTCTGACCACCTTGCGGAACCTTGATGTGCGATGTCATGTCCACTCCTTGCGTTTTGCTAGCGCGACCTCGACTTGCGTCGAATCTTCCGCTCTGCTGTATTGCCGGCCCAAGCCTCTCCTGCGAGAGGTCGTACTGACAATTATGAAGGAAAAAGTGGGGCGCCGTCAGGCATTTCAGACACTTGACACAACCCCGACCCGGCAAACCCGGCCCATGGTTTGCCGGTGCCTGTCCCGATCAGACACGCGCAGTGCTCAAGATTGCATTGAGGGTCGCACTGGGACGCATCACCGCCGAGCACTTGTCCGACGCGACCAGATAGTAGCCGCCGATATCGGCCGGCTTGCCCTGCACCTCACGCAGTTCGTCGGTGATCATCTGCTCGTTATCGGTCAGCGCCTTGGCCAGCGGCGCGAACTGGGCCTGCAGTTCCTGGTCGTCGGTCTGTGCGGCCAATTCCTGCGCCCAATACATGGCCAGGAAGAACTGGCTTCCCCGATTATCGAGCTCACCCGTACGAGGCGACGGCGACTTGTTATTGTCGAGCAGTTTGCCGGTGGCCGCGTCGAGCGTTTTGGCAAGGATCTTGGCCTTGTTGTTGCCGGTCTTGATACCCAACTCTTCAAGCGAGACGGCCAGCGCGAGGAACTCGCCCAACGAATCCCAACGCAGGTGGTTTTCTTCAACCAGTTGCTTGACATGCTTCGGCGCTGACCCCCCGGCCCCGGTTTCGTACATGCCGCCACCGGCCATCAGCGGAACGATGGACAGCATCTTGGCGCTGGTGCCGAGCTCCATGATCGGAAACAGGTCGGTCAGGTAGTCACGCAGGATATTGCCGGTGACCGAAATGGTGTCAAGGCCGCGGATCACGCGCTCCAGTGTGTAGCGCATGGCACGCACCTGCGACATGTGCTGGATGTCAAGACCGGCGGTGTCATGATCTTTCAGATAGGTTTCAACCTTCTTGATCAGTTCGTTTTCGTGCGGCCGGTAGGGATCCAGCCAGAACACAGCCGGCATGCCCGAGTTGCGAGCACGGGTCACGGCGAGCTTGACCCAATCGCGGATCGGCGCGTCCTTGACCTGGCACATGCGCCAGATGTCACCTTGCTCAACGTACTGCGACAGCAGGACTTCGCCGGTGGCGATATCGACGATGTTGGCGACGCCATCTTCCGCAATCTCGAAGGTCTTGTCGTGCGAACCGTACTCCTCGGCTTGCTGGGCCATCAAACCGACGTTGGGCACGGTACCCATGGTCACCGGATCGAAATTGCCGTTGGTCTTGCAGAAATTGATCATTTCCTGATAGATGCGGGCGAAAGTCGATTCCGGCATGACCGCCTTGGTGTCCTTCGGCTTGCCGTCAGAGCCCCACATCTTGCCGCCAATACGGATCATGGCCGGCATCGAGGCGTCGACGATGATGTCGTTCGGCGAGTGGAAGTTGGTGATGCCCTTTGCCGAATCGACCATGGCCAGTTCCGGACGATGCTCGTGACAGGCGTGCAGATCCCGCTCGATTTCTTCACGCTTGGATTCCGGCAGGGTAGCGATCTTGTCGTAGAGATTGACCATGCCGTTATTGACGTTGACGCCCAGTTCTTCGAACAGTTCTGCATGCTTCTCGAATGCTTCCTTGTAGAAGATCTTGACGCAGTGGCCAAAAACGATGGGGTGGGAAACTTTCATCATCGTCGCTTTGACATGCAGCGAGAACATCACGCCGGTCTTGCGCGCATCTTCCAGTTGCGCTTCATAGAAATCACAGAGCGCCTTCTTGCTCATGAACATGGAGTCGATGATTTCGCCTTCGAGCAGCGAAATTTTCGGCTTGAGCACAATGGCCTTGCCGCTCTTGGTGAGCAGCTCCATCTTGACGTCGCGCGCCTTGCCAAGGGTCATCGACTTTTCGCCGTGGTAGAAGTCGCCATGATGCATGTGCGACACATGAGACCGCGAGGCCTGGCTCCATTCACCCATCGAGTGCGGATTCTTGCGAGCAAAGTTCTTGACGGCCAGCGGCGCGCGGCGATCGGAATTGCCTTCGCGCAGCACCGGATTGACCGCCGAACCCAAGCACTTGGAGTAGCGGGTCTTGATCGCTTTTTCTTCGTCAGTCTTGGGATTTTCGGGAAAATCGGGAATCGCGTAACCCTTGGCCTGCAATTCCTTGACGCAAGTCATCAACTGGGCCACCGAGGCGCTGATGTTCGGCAGCTTGATGATGTTGGTGTCGGGCAGCAGCGTCTTCTTGCCGAGTTCGGCAAGCGTGTTCCCGACCTTCTGGTCATCGGTCAGGAAATCTGGGAATTCCGCCAGAACGCGGGCCGCCACCGAAATGTCCGCTTCCTCGATTTCGATGCCCGCCGGCGCTGTAAAGGCACGAACAATGGGCAGAAAAGCACAAGTCGCCAAGAGCGGCGCCTCGTCTGTTAGCGTATAGACGATTTTTGATTTCCCGGCAGACATGGCAGTTCCTCGAGTTGGATTGAGTTGGCGGGCATATTTTACCGCAGCCTTCGATCGCCATGTTTGCAACCGAAAGCCCGGCAGGCTTCCTGCCGTAAGCGGCACGATGAAGGCCGGCGATTCGGGCGCCTTTCGCCATGAGGCGCAAGTGCTAGAATTGCCCCTTGATCTAAGACCGCCCACCATGAAGATTTCCGTCGGCCTCTACGGTGCCAGCGCCCACCAGATCGCTCTGGCCCTGATCCAGGGCTTCAACAAGCACTACATGCTGTTCCGTGCGACCAGCAAAGAAGCCAAGACCCGCTTTGAGCAGGCGAACTGGCTTGGCGTGCACAAAGCAGTCAAGGAGCGCATCCGATTCTACGATGACCGTGTCGATGAATGCGTCGAACGCCTGCGCACCGAGTTCGACGCCCAGCATATCGACGACGGCGCCTGGCAGCAGGTCAAGCTGCTCTACATCGGCCTGCTGCTCAATCACAAGCAGCCGGAACTGGCCGAAACTTTTTTCAACTCGGTGACGACCAAGATCCTGCACCGCGACTATTTCCGCAACGACTTCATTTTCGTTCGTCCAACCGTGTCGACCGAGAACATCGAAGCCGAATTCACGCCCACCTACCGCAGCTACTACGGCAAGGAAGACGGCCTGCGCGGCGCGATTCGGACAATCGTCGAGGATTTCGAATGGCTGCGGCCGTTCGCGAACCTGGAGCGCGACACCAATTATGTCTATCACGCTGTTCGCCGGCACCTGAAGGGGATGCCGGCGCGCGAGGTCAACTTCCAGATTCAGGTGCTCGGCTCCGCCTTCTACCGCAACAAGGCCGCCTACGTCATCGGCAAGGCGATCAACGGTGCCGCCGAATACCCGTTCGCGATCCCCGTGCTGCATGACGGCGGCGGCAGGCTCTTTGTCGACACCATTCTCCTCGACGCCTGGCGGATCGGCCTCCTGTTCTCGCTGTCGCGGGCCTACTTCATGGTCGACATGGAAGTGCCGTCCGGTTACGTCCAGTTCCTGCGCTCGATCCTGCCCAACAAACCGCGCTCCGAACTCTATATCATGCTCGGCCTCGGTAAGCAGGGAAAGACGATGTTCTTTCGCGACCTCATCTATCACCTGCACCATTCCGAAGACAAGTTCATCATGGCCCCCGGGATCCGCGGCATGGTCATGCTGGTGTTCACGCTCCCCTCCTACCCCTATGTCTTCAAGATCATCAAGGACGTGTTCGGCGCTTCGAAGGAAATGGACCGCGCTACGGTCAAGCGCAAATTCATGATCGTCAAGCAGGTCGACCGTGTCGGCCGCATGGCGGATACGCTGGAGTTCTCCAACGCCGCTTTTCCGCTGAAGCGCTTCGATCAAGAGGTCATGGACGAACTGCGCACGCTGGCGCCCACCTGCTTCGAAATCGACGGCGAGACTCTGGTGATCAAGCACATCTACATCGAGCGCCGGATGGAGCCACTGAACATTCACCTCGAACGCATGGAGCGCACCGAAAATGCCGAAGGGCTGGAGCATGCAATCAAGGAATATGGCAGCGCAATCCGCGAACTGGCCCAAGCCAACATCTTCCCCGGCGACATGCTGTGGAAGAATTTCGGCGTCACGCGCTATGGCCGCGTCGTCTTTTACGATTACGACGAAATCGAGTACATGACCGACTGCAACTTCCGCAAGACTCCGCCGGCTCCGGATTTCGAAACGGAAATGTCGGGCGAAGTCTGGTATCCCGTCGCCAGAAACGACATCTTCCCGGAAGAGTTCGGGACCTTCCTGCTCGCCTCGCCAACCCTGCGCAAGGTTTTCTACAAACACCACAAGGACTTGCTGGCTCCGCAGTTCTGGCAGGACGCGCAGAAGAAGATTCGCGACGGCCACGTTGAGGATTTTTTCCCTTACCCACAGGAACTGCGCTTTCACCATTGCCCGCCGGACGATTCCTGAACTCGCGCGCCATTCACATTACGAACAGCGGGAACCAAACCTGCCAACCAAGGAGAAAGCAGCATGCCGCTCAGCATTGCGGTGACCAGAGAGCGCACCCCCGGTGAACACCGGGTCGCTCTGGTGCCAGAAACCGCCAGGAAATACAAGGCTCTCGGCGCCACTCTGCGCATGGAACAGAGCGCCGGGACCGACAGCCACTTCCTCGACTCGGACTACACCGATGTCGAGATGGTCGGCGGCATTCGCGAAGCCTATGGCGGCGCCAAGCTGATCCTGCGCGTCACCCCGCCGTCGCCCGAGGAGATCGCCGCCCTGCCGGAAGGTTCGGTCCTCATCGGGTTGTTGCGGCCATTCGAGGACAAGGCCCGGCTGGAGGCCCTCAACGCCAGGAAGATCACGGCCTTCGCCCTCGAACTGCTGCCGCGCATCTCGCGCGCCCAGAGCATGGATGCGCTCTCGTCGCAGTCTTCCTGCGCCGGCTACCAGTGCGGACTGATCGCTGCAGCCCGCTGCACCAAGTTCTTCCCGATGCTGACCACCGCCGCCGGCACCATCCGCCCGGCGCGCGTCCTCGTCATCGGCGCCGGCGTCGCCGGCCTGCAAGCGATCGCCACCTGCAAGCGGCTCGGCGCCATGGTCGAAGCCTACGACGTGCGCTCCGCCGCCCGCGAACAGATCGAGTCGCTCGGCGCCAAGTTCGTCGATACCGGCGTTTCCGCCGACGGCGCCGCCGGCTACGCCCGCGACCTGACCGCTGAAGAGAAGGCGCAGCAGACCGAGAAACTGGCCAAGGCCATCGCGCTCTCCGATGTCGTCATTTCCACCGCAGCCATCCCCGGCAAGAAGGCGCCGCTGATCATCACCACGGACATGATCGCGCGCATGAAATACGGCGCGATCATCGTCGACATGGCCGCCGAATCCGGCGGAAACTGCGCGCTGACCCAGCCCGGCGAGCACGTCATCGCCAACGACGTAAATATCCACGGCCCTCTCAATCTGCCGTCGCGGATGCCGACCCACGCCTCCGAACTCTACGCCAAGAACCTCTACAACTTCATCTCGCCGTGGATCAGGGAGGGCGAACTGGCCTTCGACTGGAGCGACGAAGTCGTCGCCGGTACCTTGATGTGCAAGAACGGTGTCACGGTCAACCAGACCGTCAAGCAAATTCTGGGAGAGGTTTGATGGACGGCCTGCTCGCGTTGTACATCTTCATGCTCGCCGCCTTCACCGGCTACGAGATCATCGGCAAGGTTCCAGTCATCCTGCACACCCCGCTGATGTCCGG
>JBEOKN010000090.1:0-50537 GCA_040275885.1 Azonexus sp.
TGCTGGCGGCCGAGATCACCAAGGATATCGGCTCGCCGTACCGGGACTACGACGCGATCGATCTGGCGCTGCGCACGGGCAAGCAGCCGGTGATCTTCCAGAAGCCCTACGACATGAAGCGCCTGCTGCCCCTGGCCGAAACCGTCGCCGAGCAAGCCGTCTCGACGATGAAGGAGTGGATCGAGGCGCCGCACAGCCTGCAGAACATCATCCTGGTCGGCGGCGGGGCGTTTCTGTTCCGCAAGGCGGTGAAGGCGGCGTTTCCGAAGCACCGCATCCATGAAGTGAGGGAACCGATGTTCGCCAATGTGCGGGGCTTTCAACTGGCGGGACAGAACCACGCGCGCAGCGTGATGGTCGCCACCGGGAAGGAGCGGGGCCAGGATGGTCCGGGAGAAGTCGAATGAGTATCGAAACCGGAAAGGACCCCATGCCCATTCGTCTCGTCTTCGAACTGGCGCGGGCCGACCATCCGCGCCTGTATGACGACCTGATCCAGTTTCACAAGGGCACGAAACGGGTCAATCGCCTGCGCGTGCTGGCCTACGATGGGTTGCTGGCGCAGAGCGGTGTTTTCGCCGGCATGGGACGTGGCTCGCCTCATCTGCCTTCCGCAAGTAGCGCGCAGGAGGGCAATGGCGACATCACCAACGACCTCTTCGCGCCAGCGATCGACGCGTGAGCCGGCCATGGGCAAGCGATCGCGCCGGCCGGTGAGCGGCCGGATGGTCAGTGCTTCGGACCTGGCGCAGATGGGCCGCTGCGAACGGCTGGTGGTGTTCGAGCATATGCATGGCAGCCGGCGCACGGCCTGGCAGCGGGAAGCCCGGGCGCGCGGGCTGGTCGAGCACGAGCAGTTCTATCGGGAAGGACGGGTGGCTTCCGGGCTGGCCGATCGGAAGGGGCGCTGTTTCATCGCCACCTGCGTGTTCGGCGAGGCTTGGCAGACAAAGATGCTGCGCCGGTTCAGGGACGAGGTGCTACGACCCAGCGCTTGGGGACGCCGGGTGATCCGCCTTTACTATCGCGGGGCGCCCGGCCTCTGCGTCGTTCTGCGCCGATGGCCTGCCTTGCAAGTTCCAATGCGCATGGTGTTGGGGGCGATAGCGACGGCGCTTCGGTGCTGGTCAGGCTTGCGTGGGGACGGCAAGTGTCGGCACTAACATGGGGCGTCGGTTGCGCCGTTGCTATCGTGTGCCTCGCGCTTGTCATTGCGCGGAGGCAATCAGTTGAGACCCATGCCGCTCAGGCTGAGCGGGCCTCACGACCGGCAGCGCTGCGGGATGCCGAGTTGGTCTATATGGAAAGACTGTTCCGGATTTCCACGCCCGTCGGACTGGTGGCGAGACTTGACCGAGCATACCGGATGCCCTCCGGTCTGCTCGTGTTGGTGGAGTTCAAGACTCGCTGGAGCAACCAGCCCTTCCTGTCGGACGTGATCCAGTTGTCCGCCCAGAGGATGACGGTGATGGGGCAGACGGGGCAGTCGGTGGCCTCCTACGGGTATGTGATGGTGAAGGCGCCGACCCGGCGAGCCTTACCGATCGCGCATTTCGTCAAATTGATGACTGGCGAGCAGGTGGTTGCGTTGGTCAGGAGGCGGGAAGAAATTCTCGCGGGACGTGGTGTTTTGCCTCGCAAGTCCTCATCCCTGAAAACGTGCGATTCGTGTGCGTTCCGGGCGGATTGCGATTCGGGCGACAGATAACCGTACGCCCGACTGTAGTGCGAACTGCTGAAGAAGACTTGCTTGCCGAGGGCTGTCGATCACCGATCATCGAAGCGTGCGTGTAGAGGATGGAGGAATTGGATACCTTTGTTTTGCACGATAACATTACCTGTGTTATCGTGCGTAATATTGGTTACCTTGGTCGTTTATCCATGTTGGCCCTCGCTACCGCCGTTCGACACTACCTCCACGAGGTCTTGGGTATTCCCACGCCCAGTGTGAAGCCGTGGGCGCGAGAAAACGAGTTGCCGTACTTCCTGCGGGACACCTTTCAGTTCGGGGAGATTGAACTGCTGGGACATTCCATTGTGCTGGCAATGGTACGTACTGAACAAAAACAGTCTCTCAGCGAGGTTCGAACGTGGTTGCACAAGGTAAGGGCGTTGGCCGGACAGCCAGCGGTTTACGTCACAGATGCCTTGGCCTCCTACGAACGTCGACGGCTGATCGAGCAAAAAATCCCGTTCATCGTTCCAGGCAACCAGCTCTATTTGCCGGACTTAGGCCTCGACCTTCGTGAATACTTCCGGCAGCGCTCACCAACGGCGCAGTCAGCACTGAGTCCTTCCGCGCAGGCCATGCTGATCACGGCCCTGCTGCACCAGCCTTGGCAGGCCGAATGGCAACCTTCGACGGTTGCGGTCGCCTTGGGCTATACGCCGATGACCCTGTCGCGCGTGGTCAAGGAACTGACGGCCGCCGGACTTGCCGCCGCGTACACCGTGGGCCGGTCTCGCTGGCTGCGCATGGAGCAGCCTCCACAGCAGACATGGGAGCGGGCAAAGCCTCTATTGCGAACTCCGGTCAAGCGGACAGTCTGGGTGCTTGATGAAGACCCCATGGCCAAGCAGTTGGGCCGATTGGCCGGCCTGAGCGCGCTGGCGCACTACTCAATGTTGACCGAGCCCAGGTGGCCGGTGTACGCCCTAAGCGCCACGGAATGGAAGGCGGCGAGCGACGCAGGCCTGCAGGAGTTGCCCGAACCCGTTGCCGGTGCACGTGAATGGCAGTTGTGGAGCTACAGCCCGGCGTTGTTGCCTGGCGCGGCCACGGTTGACCCGCTCTCGCTGACGCTCAGCCTGCAAGGCAACGCGGATGACCGCATCCAACTCGCACTGGACGAACTGAAAGGGCAACTGCCATGGTGAGAGGGCTGGATGTTTTCCATGGCTGGTTCGCGGACTACGCCGACCAATACGTTTTGATCGGTGGCACGGCCGCCAGTTTGACCATGGAAGAGGCCGGGCTGGCGTTCCGCGCCACCAAAGACCTCGATATCGTCCTGCACGTCGAGGCGCTGACTGCAGCCTTTGGCCAGGCCTTCTGGAAGTTTGTCGACGCCGGCGGATACGAGATTCGCCAAGCAAGCGATACGGGAAAACCGATCTTCTATCGATTCCAGAAACCCGCTGATGACCGCTACCCGGCGATGGTCGAATTGTTCGCGCGAGCACCCCACGGATTGCAGCCGGCCGAAGGCAGTCGACTCACACCGATACCACTGGACGAAGCCGTCTCCAGCCTGTCCGCCATCCTGTTGGACGAGTCTTATTACGCATTCATCATGACTGGACGCCGTGAAGTCGGTGGTCTGCCGTGGGTGGGCGAAGACCGCCTGATTCCGTTGAAAGCGATCGCGTGGCTAGACCTCAACACGCGGAAAGAGCAGGGCGCCAAGGTGGACGCCAAGGACGTGCGCAAGCATCTCAACGATGTGCTGCGCCTGTCGCAACTGCTGGCGCCCGCGACGCGCATTCCGCTTGACAAAAAAATCGGCGATGACATGACGCAGTTTCTTACCGTGGTGGCGTCTGATACCTCGATCGACCCGAAAGCGCTGCAACTCGGCAATGTCACTGTCGCCGAGTTGGTGGCCCGCATCGCCCAAGCGTATGAACTCGATGCGCCGGGGCAGGTGAAGGGATGAGTCAGATACGACCGATGGCAGAGCAGGTGAAGAAAGGCGAATGCGTGACTATGACTTTAGTTGTAGCGAGTATCTGAAGTTGTTACAGGAACATCATCAGTGCATAATTTGTGGGTTTTTCACCGAAAAGCAAAAACACCAACAACAAGACGTGGCGGCATCTTCGCCAGGCGGTCTACAAGGGACGGAAAATGGGTGATGAAAGCAGTAGCCCGACAGACGAAGGGCTGGAGAAGGCTCTCCTCGACCTCGTAATCGAAAGCTGGCGCTTTACGAAGCTCTTTCAGCGCGTCCTGATGAAACTGGATGCCGGCGAAGGCACCCGTTACATCAACCAATACCGCTACTACCTCAAGCGCCTGGACGATTGCCTGAGCCAGGCCGGATTTCACGTTGCAAACATCGAAGGTCACCCCTACGACGCAGGCATGGCTGCCAGCGCGCTCAATATTGGTGATTTCGGACCCGATGACGTGCTTCTCGTCGATCAGATGGTTGAGCCCATCATCATGGGGCCTGACGGCCTTGTACGCTCAGGAACGGTAATGCTTCGGAAGGTAGCGGAATGAAGAACTACGTAGGGATTGATCTCGGAACGACCAACAGCGCCATCTGCTCCTACGACGGCGAGAACGTCAAGCTCTACAAGAGCCCTGAGCAGCACGATGTCACGCCTTCCGCGATCTTCATCGACAAGCGCGGCAACAAGTACGTCGGCGCACGGGCCTACAACAACTCGGCCCGAAATCCCGACAACGCCGCTGTGCTCTTCAAGCGCCTGATGGGCACAAGCACCCCGATCAAGCTGCCGGCGATCAACCTGACGATGCGCCCCGAGGAATGCTCGGCGGAGATTTTGCGGGTGCTGTTCGGCTTTCTGCCCGAGGAAATCCGCAACGATCCTGAGACGGGAACGGTGATCACTGTTCCGGCGGCCTTCAATCAGATGCAGAAGGACTCCACCATGTCGGCCGCCGAAGCGGCGGGCCTCGGCAAGGTCGCTCTGATGCAAGAGCCGGTCGCGGCGGTGATGAGCGTCATGCGGCATCGCAAGGGCGACGGGGTGTTCCTCGTCTATGACCTTGGCGGCGGAACATTGGACATCGCCATCGCTGAGAGCATCGCCGGCCGCGTCAATCTGCTGGCTCATGGCGGTATTGCCATGTGCGGCGGACGCGACTTCGACCGTATCCTGCTCGACAACGTGGTCAAGCCCTGGTTGTTGGACAACTTCGATCTCCCAGAAGATTTCACCGTCAATCCGCAGTACAGGTCAGTCGTCAGGATGGCGACGTGGGCGGCGGAGAAGGCCAAGATCGAGCTGTCCTCTAAAGAGGAAACCGTCATTGGCCTGTCCGAGACCGAACTGGGTGCCAAGGACGCGTCTGGCGAGGAAATGTACCTCGACATCCCATTCCCGCGTTCCTTGCTCGACGACTTGATCGAGCCCAAGATCACTGAATCGATCCAGGCAGCTCGGGAGACGATGGAGAAGGCCGGACTGACACCGCACGACATCGAGCGGGTGGTTTTCGTTGGCGGCCCGACCCACTACAAACCTCTGCGCGACAAGGTGGCCTTCGAACTGGGCATCGCGCCATCGACCGACGTGAATCCGATGACCGCTGTCGCCGAAGGTGCTGCCGTATTTGCGGAGTCCATCGACTGGAATTCGATGACGCGCGGGCGCAAGAGCACCCGTGGCGCCATCAGTGCCGGCGGTCGGCTCGATCTGGCGTTCAATTACATCGCTCGTACCCCGGATTCGCGCGCCAAGATCGCCGTCAAGCTTGGCGGTACCGCTTTGGCCGGCGCTGCTTTCCAGGTCGATAGCCTGGACACCGGGTGGTCATCAGGCCGCGTCGCCTTGAAGGATGGGGCCACGGTCGAAGTTACCCTCTCCAAACCCGGTGAGAACACCTTCAAGATTTTCGTCTTCGATTCGAATGGTGGGCCGATCTCGCTGGAGAACAGCAAGATCGTTATCACCAGAACGGCTGCCACCATCGATGGCATTCCGTCTTCGTCATCCATTGGTATCGAGGTTCTCGACAAGCTCGGTGGCCGCGCGGTGCTCGACTTCATCGTCAAGGAAGGCGATTCATTGCCAAAGAAAGGCCAGAAGACCTACAAGGCCGGTGAATCCTTGAAGGCAGGCAGTAACGGCGTCATCAACTTCAAGCTGTGGGAAGGGGACATTGATGACCCCGTGACCGACAACCGGCCGATTGGCCTGTTTACGATCCGTGGCCACGACTTCGAAAGCGGCGTGATCTCAGCCGGCGCTGACTTGATCTGCGAGTACGAAGCATCCGACTCCGGCAACATCTGGTTGTCTGTAACCGTGCCCAGCATCGGCGGCACGTTCAACAGCACTCACAACTTCTATTCGCGTGATGGCGGGTTGATCGATTACACCAGCGCCTCATTGCAGGTTCGCGAGGATGCGGAAACGGTTCGGTCCCGTCTCCAGGCAGTATCCCAGAAGGTCGACAACCCGAAGTTGGATCAAGCCATGGAGAAGCTCGACCAGGCCGCCAACCTTAAGGACGGTGAGAGCGACCCGGAAACTGCCAAGCAAGCCATGGACAGCGTTCTCGAAGCCAAAAAGCTGCTGGCGCAGGTCAGGAAGGAACACATCAAGGAAATTCGACAGCTCGACTTGGATCGGTGCGTCAATTTCTTCAATGAAAGCGTTCGCCAATACGCGAGACCGACGGAAGTTTCTGCATTCGATAACCTGTCTCGCACCGCTCAGCGCTCCATCGACAGCAACAGCTCAGACTTTGAGAGCCACCTTGGGCAGCTCAGAGGAAAGAACTTCGAAATCCTCTGGCGCCAGGACTGGTTCGTGGTCGACTGGTTTAAGAACCTTGCCGAGGAAACATACCTTTTCCCGGACAAGCGCAAGCACGCCGAACTGGTAGCAATCGGACAGGAAGCGATCAAGGCCGACGAGATCGACAAGCTCCGGCGCGTCGTCTGGGAACTTGACAACATGAAGGTTGGCACGGCTGCGGAAGACGAGATGTTCGCGACTGCCAATATCGTTCGGGGATGATCCATGCCCCTTGATGCTTGGTTGCCGGTAGGACTCTCGCTGCCTGATGGGGCAAAGGTGCGACTCGCTTTGCATGAGGGCGTCGACTGGCAAATCTTCGAGGCGCAGGGTGGCGGTCATGCCTTGGTGGTCAAAGAATCTCTGCACCAGCACTGGGTTGACTCGAAGCTCATCGAACCAGGCGTCTTTGTACCGTTCTCCTTTGGTGGCGATAGCCTCTTCGAGGCGTCCTGCGGAAGCGGGCATGTTCTTTCTCCGGTCACGGCCTGCAAGTCCCCTGACTCTAAGAACGAGGCGCTGGCCTTTGCCGATGCCCTTCTTGCCACGAGGCAACTCGATCCCGAAAGCCCTTTCCAGGATGCGATCTATGTCGAGAAGCTCTCAAGGCTTCTGCCGACCTACAGCCTTACAGCCCGCGTTCCCGACGATGTGGTATTCGGCTCCTGGATCACCGGAGGCGTGCCGGTTTCGGTCACGGCCTTCCGGCGGCTCCGGACACTCGTTAGCTGGTTGGGTGAGCAACACCTGCGTGAAGTTGTGCAGCGGGCTGGCTTCACGGCGCCGGCAACTTCAGGAAGAACACGTGCTGCGGAGAAGGTAGCCGACGCAAAGGCACAACCAGGGGAAGAACCGAAGGAACCGGTACCAGAGACATTCTCATTGGCCGGCAGGCCGGAACTCGAAAATTTCCTGATTGAGCACGTCATCGACATCATCGAGAACAAGGAGCGCTACAAGGCCCTTGGTATCGAATTTCCTTCGGCGATCATTCTTCATGGACCTCCTGGCTGCGGCAAGACGTTCGCGATTGAACGCCTCGTCGAGTATCTGGGTTGGCCAAGCTTCCAGATCGAAGCCTCCAGTGTTGCCAGCCCATTCATTCACGAGACGAGCAAGAAGGTTGCAGAGGTCTTCGACAAGGCCATCAAAAACTCGCCATCGGTTCTCGTCATCGACGAAATGGAAGCGTTCCTCGCAGATCGGCAGATGGGCGCCGGATCAAGCCACCACAGGGTAGAAGAGGTGGCTGAGTTCCTTCGCCGTATTCCAGAGGCGATCAAGAACGAGGTCCTGATCGTCGCGATGACCAACCGAATCGAGATGATCGATCCGGCGATTCTGAGACGAGGCCGGTTCGATCACGTCGTGAAGGTCGATATGGCATCGGAAGACGAGGTGCTGTCGTTACTTCAGAACCTGGTGGGCCTGTTGCCACAGGAGGGCGAGATCGACCTGTCGTCGCTGGCCAAGAAGCTTTCTGGGCGCCCCCTATCGGATGTCGCATTCGTGGTCAGGGAAGGGGCTCGTATCGCCGCACGATCCGGCAAGGACAAGTTGAACCAGGAGAGTCTGGCGAAGGCGCTTGAAACTTCCCCTGCCAGGGATGAGGACGGCGGACATCGGAAGATAGGGTTCGTTTGAAGTGAGTCAGCCATGTCAGATAGAAAGAACGACGGAAAAGGATTTGCTGGGCTCGATTCGCTGGTGTCCGACGTTTCGGACGATGTTCGGAACGTAAGCAGCAAACCTGCACAGCCCCGCCAGGAAACACCCCGAACGACGCCCCCTAGTCCGCCCTCGGTTCAGTCGGAGCCGGTACAGCCGCAGCCCACGCCACAATCGAGACCAACTCCGATTGCTTCAGGCAAGCAACCTTCAGGAGGGAAGAATTGGCTCGTATGGGGCGGCATCATCCTCTTCCTGATCTGGGTGTTCGGAAACTCTGGCAAGTCGAACAACGACACGTCTTACTCGCCGTCGCCGTCCTATTCTTCCTCGCCAGCACCTGCTCCAGCGCCAGCGGCTGCATCCGCTCCGGCAGTTGTTTCCTCAAATGGTGAGAAACCGCCAGTGGGGAACGGCCTGTCATTCAATCGGGAGCAAATTCGCTACTGCCTGACTGAGAAATATCGCGTCTCAGCCATTGAAAGCATTGTCGATAACACACGCAGCAACGAGGTTGTAGCGTACAACGCGATGGTCGATGACTACAACAGCCGTTGCAGTAATTTCCGCTATCGGAGAGGGATGCTGGAGGGCGTTCGGTCTGAAGTTGATGCAAGGGCCGATGAGATACGGAACGCAGCTCAAAGCACGTGGGTCAGGCAGATACTAGGCATCAGCTCATCGGTCGCACCATCATTGGGTGCGAATTCGCAACGAGCGTCTGTTCAACCCACACCGCCGCCATTGGCTCAAACCGTGGCGGCAGCACCGTCAGTTCCTTCGTCACCTCAGCCTTCTGCAAGCAGCGTTCAAGACTTGACCTCTTCCGAAAGGGAATCGCTTGAAGCTGCGTGCTCTCAGGACAAGTACCTGAATGGACCAGTAGCGTACAACCAGTGCATCAAGAATCAACTTGCTTCCCTCAGCCGAGGGAATCGGAGGCCAAATTTGTCGGCCTTGAGTTCCGCCGAGCGGGAATCGATTGAGGCAGCGTGCTCACAGGACAAATACCTCAACGGACCATCCGCCTACAACCAATGCCTGACGAATCAGCTTGCGGCAGTAAATGGACAGTCTGGCAGGCCGAACCTGTCTGGCTTGAGTACAGCCGAGCGAGAATCAATTGAGGCTGCGTGCTCGCAAGACAAGTATCTGAATGGCCCGGCAGCCTACAACTCGTGCCTCAACCGGCAGCTAGCCGCCCTGAGCCAAAGCGGGAGTCGCCCATCTTTGGCTGGACTTTCTTCAAACGACAGAAATTCGATAGAGATGGCTTGCTCCCAGGACAAGTACTTGAACGGGCCTGCGGCGTACAACTCGTGTGTATCGCGGCAACTCGCTTCGATGAGATCGCGATAATGACCCAGGCTATCTGTTTCAACTGCGGAGCCGAGAAGTTCGGTGCATTTACCCAATGTACCGCTTGCAAGGCCACCCCGAGCAACCAGGAACAACTCGAAACTTCAATGGCTCTGTGCGAGCACATGCATTCGAGCCAACAACTGGCCGTCTTCGCCGAAGACACCCGGCAGCATCGGAAATTGGTGTTCGGACCTGGCGTTCTCGATCAAGCCCGCGAGGCGCTCAAGGACCCCCAACTTGTCTCAATGCTTGGCCTGGTGATTAGGAGCGCAAGCCAGGAGTCGCAAAGACCCTCATTGTCGCTGCCTCGGCCAAGTCCAGCCGAAACCACAAGCTTCAAGGTCCGGCGCGACGCTCCTGAGAACACCGACCTTCACAAGACAGCGTTCTCAATCCTGGATGTAACGACCAGGGACAACCGGCGAAGGATCGTCGAGCAGGCGGAAGAACGTAGCCTTTCGATGGATCACGAGCTTTGCACGAAGGCTCGATCGGACTTAACCAATCCGCGCAATCGCCTTTCCGTGGAAGTTTCCTGGCTGCCCGGCATCTCGCCAAAGAGGGCCTCAGCCTACTGCACGCTCATCAAGCACGACCTGGACAAGTACATGTCCGCTGCCGAGGATGAGTCTCCGCTGGTTAAGGCGAACCTGATCGCGGCGGCGCTGGACCTGTTCGATGCCGACATGGACGCCGACGACTGGGCAACATGGATTTACCAATTGGCCTCGGAGTCCGACCAGATTGACGCGGAGGATGTCCTCCGGCTCGTCAACGAGGATCGCGCCGTAGCTGGTTTTCCACTCGTTTCAGGCCCTGAACTCGTTGAGGAGGAGGTCTCGAACCGCCGCCGGTACTACAAGGACTCGATCAAGAACGCGATTGATCGCCTGCCGACCAAGCGCATGATTGATGTCATGACTGATGTCGTTGATACGGCAACGCTGTCGGGGGAGGATGCAGCGCCACTGTTGATCGACGAACTGATCGATAGCTATGAGTTGGGTGTTCGTTCGTTCCTCGATCGCGAGGCGGAAAACGTCGAGAAGTTGATCGGATCGATCAGAAATAGCGCGAGCGGCGGAATTAGGGCGGTGACTCCTTTAGTCGACAAGCTTGATTCGGTTATCCGCAACTGGGATCGGGTGGCGCAGCCGATCCAGATCAGCATGAAATCACGTGGGCTTGAGCATGACCAAAGCCGACGTATGGCACTCGACGTGAGAGGCCTTGGGATCGACCTGTTCAACGAGCACCAGATGTTGGATCAGGCGGAGCGGATAACGCATCTCCTAAAAGATGTGTTCGCCGAATTGCCTGAGGTGGCTAATCGTCTCGAAGAGGATTCGGTTGCCATTTCGAACATCCACAAGGATCGCCAGAGAGAACAGAAGCGGACCGAAGACTGGGTGAGGGAAATCACCTACGAGGCCCAGATCGGGCTCGTCTTCAAGGACACTCTGAAAATTTCACCGAATGGTGTCGAATGGAAGGGCTCCCGAGTGGCGCTCGACAATGTGACGGGTGTCGGTTGGGGGGCGACCCGGAATTCGGTCAATGGTGTACCGACCGGCACTGACTACTTCATCTTCTGGTGCGACCAGCATAATGTCACGCGGGTCCAACTCAACCGAGAAAACGTCTATTCGACCTTCATCGACAAGCTCTGGAAGGCCGTCGGCGTTAGGCTCCTTACCGAAATGCTGGGTGGCCTGCGCGAAGGCAAGCGATACCGCTTCGGAGACGCAATTCTTGACGACTTTGGGATGGAACTGACCAAGAGCCACATATTCAGTGCCGATGAGAAGATCAAGGCCACCTGGGCTGAGTTGCAAATCTGGAGTGCCAACGGCTCGCTTTGCATCGGCAAGACCAACGACAAGAAGGCGGTTTTGTCGCTCCCGTATCAGGGTGCCAACAACGCGCACGTGCTGGAGGCCGCGATCCGGGCAAAGTTCAAGACCGGCAATCCTAGGCTGAGCAGCATCTTCGAAGACTAAACAACGACCAACAACAAATTAGGGAGCACGCCGATGGGATTCTTTTCCAAGCTTCTCGGCAAGGAAGACGAGGGCGACAAGGCCCTCAGGGAAGCCATGCAGATGATCTGGAAAATCATCGACGACGAGAAGTTCCAGAACACGCTTCTCGGCGATGACATGGAGGCGTTGCTGAAGAACACCCCGGCCATCGACGAGCGCCCCGATGGGGAAGGGGCCTTCGGGCTGGATGAGCGCAACCCAATTCCCGTTAATGGTGCGATTGGCGAGTTGTCCTACCTATCCAGGCTGGAGACTAGTAACGGCGAAAGGATGATGTTCCACCGGATCGGCGCGATCAATATGATCGATGTGTTCGAGGCCGTGACTTACTCTGGCAGTGGGTGGTACCTCTTCTTCGTCGATCTCTACCATCCGAGACGCTCCAGGAAGGCTCCGCCGGGATTCCGCATCGCCAGCGAGCCACGCCAGTTCAGTGGCTTCCACAATTACTGCTACAACTTCCCGTACGACTTCGCCGACGCGAAGCAGGCGTCACCTGAGATGCTGCGCCTCGCCTACATCCCCTTCGGGAACGTCATGCCGCAGATTGAAAAGAAGGCTTTCGCCCGACCGATGTCCCACAAAGCCAAACTCGACATTGTGAAGAGCAAGATGTCGAGTCGCTCCGATATGTGATTGATCAATGTCGTCTGAGAAGAAGGGGTTCAGCGGCCTGGATGACCTGGTATCCGACATTTCGGATGACCTACCTCCACAGCCCGCAAAACAACCAGTAAAGACCGAGCCAGAGCCTCGGCCGGAACCCACGCCAGAGCCTCGGCCAATTCCTCACGCCAGTTCTACTGCAACTGCGCCACAAGGTTCTGCTCAGCCAAGCCAGCCAAGTTCCAGTGGGGGAGGGGCATGGGTTATAGGCATTGTTGTCCTGGTTGTTTTCTTGGTCATTGTCTTCGCCTCCGGCGGTCGCAATGACAGTGGCGCGTCTCAAAGGCAGTACGCAGCTCCCTCGGCGCCACCACCGTCCGTCTACGCAATTGGTATTCCGGACATCAGCAGCGAACAGGATCGATTGATCAATGCCTTGTTACAAGCCAGCCAGTCGGGTGATGCAACCGCAATCGAGAATGCAGCCTCTGCCATCGAAGCCTTGTCATCGAAGCCGACTATCGACAAGGCCGTGTACAAGGATTCACGCGCAAAGAACAAGACTGGCCTTCAATACCACAAGGAAGGTCACGACGATCTCGCCACCAAGGAATTTTTCGCTGCTTACAAGCTGAACCCATACGACCCAGAGATTGCGGACAACCTCGGCTACGTTCTGTTCAACGTTGGGGACTACGTTGCCGCCAAGAAAGCCTATTTGGCCGCCCTAATACGCAGTGCGCGCCGTGCATCGGCGTGGGGTGGATTGGCAAAGGTTTTTGCCTTGAACAACACCTCCGACAAGGCTAGTAACGCATTCGCTCTGGCCTTCCAGTTCTCGAAGGCACCCAAGACGCTCCGTCAGACGCTGCTGACCTCTTACCGGGAGGAGAAGGCTCCAGTCGTTAAGAGCGCTATCGGGGCGGCGCTGGCGGCAAACTATTCATCGGTGGTGGCTCAATTCCTGAAGCCTTCCTTGGGGGATCTCGCCAACGTCGAAATTCCGGTTTTCTTGCCAACAACGTTCACTCCGTTGGGTTACGAGGGTAACCCGATTGCGGCATACGTTCTGAACAACGGAACGTTCAGTATCCAGTCCAGGGCTGACAGCTACCACATCCCTGTCGGATCAGAACCGGACTGCGTGTCCATGGCGTGCGGCGTTGGCGCTATTTCAGCCAGGAAATCACTACCAACGGATGCTGACGAGGGTGAGCCGGTTGAGTTGCAGGGCGGCATCAAAGGCGTCATCGTCAAAGGTGACTATCGGGATACAGACCATCTCGTGTTCCGCATAGGGGATATTCGATATTCATTCAATGTCGGCTCAGCACCAGGAGCCAATATCGAGGCGGCAAATTCAGCGCTGAAGCTCGGTGCAATCCCAACGGAGATTCTTGGCCTCCTCCCGAAAATGGCACTGGCGTCACCACCTCCGCCAGAACCTGTAGCTCAGTTCCCGGTTGCACCAAACCCTGCACCTGCTCCCGCGCCTTTGCCTGCTCCTGCATACGTTCGGCCTCCTGCGAATCCGTATTGCACAACGACCTACGACATATCGCTGCAAACATTTGGCGAGGGTGTCTCAGTCGAGCTTCGAAAGGGTTACCCCGGTAGTTCTACTGTCGTCGATGTCGCGCACACTTCAGGTGCCAACGTCCATTTCACTGGACTATGCGCGGGTTCCTATTTCCTGGCGATTGGTAACAGCGAGAGCGTCAGCGTAACGCCCGTTCGGAGCTTCGAGAACGATATGGCGTACAGCAGCTCAATTCAGATGCAGCGCGGGGCTGGGAATGTGAGCTCGAAGCGTCGCAACGAACTGTAAGGTCGCAAGGGGGGACATATGGGATTGGAGTTCGCCGAGAACCAACACTGGCGTAAAATTCAACCTTGTCAGGTGAGCAGGATTGGGCCTAATGACCCCGCAATCCTTCGCCGTGATGGCATTCCACGAGAGTGTTCCGCGTCATCTCCTAGCGGCCGAGGTAAACGTCGTGACTCCTGTGATCGGCGGATTGCCCAGCCGGCACGGGCAAGCACCACTCTGTCAGTGGGTGTGCTTGAGACGGAATGGATCCTCCTGGGCCTTGCCTGTACGCAGCGCGTTCAAGGCGATGGAATTTGACGGTATCGGCAACGGTATCAAGCAGGTGGGGCACACGGAAAGTGGCGTGAACACTGAGGATGGAGAATGCTATTGACAATCGAGTGGGAATGATGGGCCGAAACGATCCACGCGCTGTCGCGCAGTAGCATTGCCGCCGGGCAAATACCGTCAGATCGGTGCGGATTCTCAAAAGCCCATTGGTGCAACGCTTTGATATAAAGGAATGATCTGACTGGGACAACTCGGTTTTCACCAAGGATCATGGAGAAGTCAGTGCAGTATTTCATTACTGGAGCAACCGGCTTCATCGGCAGGCGACTGGTGAGGAAGCTGCTGGAGCGCGACGGCAGCCATATTTTCATTCTGGTTCGCGAGTCCGAGAAGGATTCGCTGGAGAGCCTGCGTGAATTCTGGGGTTGTGATTCCGGCAAGGTGATTCCGGTGGTGGGTGATCTGACTCAGCCGACGCTCGGTGTTTCCGTTGAAGACTCAAGGAAGCTGGGCAAGAAGACCACGCACTTCTTTCATCTGGCGGCGATCTACGATCTCAAGGCCGATGCGGCGAGCCAGCTCCGCGTCAATGTCGATGGCACCCGGAACGCCGTGCAGTTTGCCGAAGCAATCGGTGCCAGGCACTTTCACCTGTTCAGTTCGATTGCCTCCGCCGGCCTCTACGAAGGCGTTTTCCGCGAAGACATGTTCGACGAGGCCGAAGGGCTGGAGCACCCGTATTTCAGGACCAAGCATGACTCGGAAGGGATTGTGCGCCGCGAGTGCAGCATTCCCTGGCGGGTCTATCGGCCGGCTCTCGTGGTCGGTCATTCGCGTACCGGCGAAATGGACAAGATCGACGGCCCGTACTACTTCTTCAAGCTGATCCAGCGCCTGCGCAAGATGCTGCCGTCGTGGATGCCGACAATCGGGCTTGAGGGCGGCCGGATCAATGTGGTGCCGGTCGACTTCGTGGTCAATGCGGTCGACCATATCGCCCACCTCAAAGGCGAGGATGGCAAGTGCTTTCATCTTGTCGACCCGATGCCGATGCGCGTTGGCGACCTGCTCAACACCTTTGCCCGGGCCGCGCATGCGCCGGAGATGTCGATGCGCATCAACGCCGTGCTGTTCAGCTTGATTCCGCGGCAGATGCGCAAGGGCCTGATGGCGCTGACCCCGGTACGCCGCATCCGCGCTGCGGTCCTCAAGGATCTTGGGTTGCCCGATGATATCTTCCGCTTCGTCAATTACCCGACCCGCTTCGACTGCCGCGAGACGACACGGGCGCTGAAGGGCACGGGTATTGCGGTGCCGCGGCTGGACGACTACGCCTGGCGCCTGTGGGATTGCTGGGAACGCCACCTCGATCCCGATCTCTTCGTCGATTTCAGTCTGCGTGGTCAGGTCGAAGGTCGCGTGGTGCTGGTCACCGGCGCTTCGTCGGGGATCGGCAAGGCAACAGCCTGGAAGCTTGCCGAAGCTGGCGCGCACGTCGTCACCATCGCCCATGACAAGGAGCAACTGGACGAAGCGGTGCGTGAGTTCGAGGCCGCCGGACTCAAGCTCCATGCCTATTTCGGCGACCTTTCCGACATGGCTTCCGGCGAGGCCGTGACGCGCCAGGTGCTGGCCGACCAAGGTGTCGTCGATGTCCTGGTCAACAATGCCGGGCGTTCGATCCGTCGCGCCATCGAAAACTCCTTCGAGCGTTTCCACGACTACGAACGCACGATGCAGCTCAACTATTTCGGGAGCCTGAAGGTCACCATAACTGTCCTGCCGGGAATGATCCAGCGGAAGCGTGGTCACATCCTCAACATCTCGTCGATCGGCGTCCTGACCAATGCCCCCCGTTTCTCGGCCTATGTCGCGTCGAAATCGGCGCTTGATGCGTGGACGCGTTGTGCTGCTTCCGAGTTTGCCGATCGCGGCATCCAGTTCACTACAATCAACATGCCGCTAGTCAAGACGCCGATGATTGCGCCGACCAAACTCTACGATCAGGTGCCGACACTGACGCCGGAAGAGGCGGCGGGATTGGTCTGCGACGCGATCATTCACAAGCCGGTGCGCGTCGCCAGTCGTCTCGGCATCTTCGGTCAGACGCTGCACGCGCTGGTCCCGCGCGTGGCACAGATTGTCATGAACACGGCCTTCCGCATGTTTCCGGATTCGGAAGCGGCGAAGAAAAAGGCTGCCGAAGAACTGCCAAGCGAGCCCTCGGCCGATCAGGTGGCTTTTCAGCAGGTCATGCGCGGGATCTATTTCTGATGACAACCCACCTTGAGGATTTCTGATGACCACCCATCTCAAGCCCGGTGATCCGGCGCCGGATTTCGCAGCGCCGGCAACCGACGGCGGCATTCTGCGGCTGGAGGACTTTCGTGGCCGCAAGCTGGTCATGTATTTCTATCCGATGGACAGTACACCGGGCTGCACCAAGCAGGCGTGCAGCCTGCGCGATGCAAACGCCGAGATCGCCGCCAGGGGGGCGGCGATTCTCGGGGTTTCGGCACAGGGTACGGAGTCTCACCAGCGCTTCACCGAGAAATTCAGTCTCAACTTTCCGCTGCTGGCCGACACCGACCTGGCTGTGGCCAAGGCCTATGGCGTTGCCGGATCAGGCTTGGGGGGACTGCTGCGCAGCGTGGTCAAGGTCAGCGAGCGGGTGACCTTCATCATTGACGAGAAGGGCCGGATCAGCCGCGTGATTGACGATCCGGACTGCCCGGATCACGGAGAAGAGGTACTGGCGGCGTTGTGATGGGCGGTGGTTTGGCGGGGAGTCACCCGTTCGTTGTCCCGCGCCCGTTACCTGTGAGGGGCAGTCTTTCGCATCTGGGCTGAGATAGAACAGAATCCCGGCTGGAAATCCGGAAAGGAAATGGCGCGGAATTTCTCTGCGCCATTTTCGATTTGGTGCCCGTTCTGCTGTTGACCGCGACAGAAAGCCGTTTCTCCAGCCTGACCGCGCTGGTCCGGAGCGCACATTGGGTGGTTCCTGTTTCCCCAGCCGTCAGTCCGCTTGGGGTTGTTGGGTTCGCTGGAGCGCACGAATAATTGAGCGTTCTCTGCGCAATTTCTCAAGCATTTGGCTGTACAACTATTCGCTAGTGTGACAGAGTGCGGCAGGGTGCAGGGGGGTGCGCCCGCGCAGTGCCGGTCTCCGAAGCGACGGAGCCAGCCGGAGAACAAGTTCAATGCATTGGGGAGCGGACAGCAAATGGAAGCAAGTGGTCTCCGCAACCGGGCGCTTCTGATCGGCGCCGGATGGACTCTAGCCGTGGCGGCAGCGCTTGTCTGGTTCAAGTCCGTATTTCCCGAGCCGATATACCTATGGTCATCGGGCATCGTGGCACTCGGGTGGGCGGTGGTGGTGCTGCAGGCACTGAGCGGCGTGCGGCACACCGCAGGCGGCGTGATTGTGGCGACCAGAAGCGAGACGCTGGCCGTCATTGATAGCCTGACGCGGGCAACAAGCGACGAGGTCGATGGAGCATGCAAGGAGTTGGAGAGGGTGGACGAGTTGCTGGGCCACGCCATCGAGCAACTGACGGTGGCCTTCCACAGTATGAGCGCCCATGTGTCGATCCATCAGGACGAGGAATTGGCACGGCAGATCTCCGAAGTGCTGGACGCAACGGTCAGAGCGCGACTGCAAGCCGTCGCCGAGGGTTTGGAGCACGATATCAACGGCGTGGTGATGGCGTTGCAGTTCCGCGATGTCGTGGGGCAGAAGCTGCAGCACGTGCGGCGGGAGCTCGAAGCATTGGGACAGGCCATGCAAAGGATCCGCGATCTGTCGTCGGCTCAATCGGGATTGGCGATGACATCGGAGTGGCCGGAGATCTCGGAGCCGACAGACTTGAGCGCTACCGTACGCGGACTGCTGCAGGAATTGCAAGAAGCCCGGGCGACGAGCCCGGTGCGACAGAAAGTGATGGATGCTGGAGAGATCGAACTGTTCTGATGTTTGTTAGGGTGTGGTCGAAAAGGAGAGGGTTCCGTGGCGAAATGCATACTGGCAGTCGATGATTCTGCCTCAATCCGGCAGATGGTCTCCTTCACGCTCAGGAGTGCCGGCTATGAAGTGATTGAAGCGGTGGACGGCGAAGACGGCCTGGCCAAAGCGCAAGGCAAAATTGTCGATCTGGTCCTGACAGACCAGAACATGCCGCGCATGGACGGTTTGTCCATGGTGCGAGCCCTGCGCCGGCTGCCGGATTACCGGACCGCTCCGATCCTGATTCTGACCACCGAGTCCGGAGATGATATGAAAAGAGAGGGACGTGCGGCGGGGGCGACCGGCTGGTTGGTCAAGCCTTTCGACCCGAAGCGGCTGGTGGAAGTGGTGACCAAGGTGATCGGTTGACGCGAATGAAAGCGAACCGCCATTTCAATCGAGACGCAAACGCCGGGCAGCGTTCCGTTGCTGCTGGCGCATTAACGATCTGAGGACGTCCATGACTATCGACATGACCCAGTTCTACGAAGTCTTCTTCGAGGAGTCGGCCGAGTTGCTCGCGGAAATGGAGCTGCTGTTGCTCCAGCTTGATGTCGATGCCCCGAGCAAAGACGACCTTAACGCCATCTTCCGTACAGCGCATTCGATCAAGGGCGGGAGCGGGACTTTTGGTTTCACCGAGATTACCGAAACCACGCACATCCTTGAGTCGCTGCTGGACAAACTGCGCAATGGCGAGCTGCAACTGCTGCGTGAGATGGTGGATGTGTTCCTCAAGGCCGTCGACGTCATCAAGATGCAACTCGCAGGTCGGCAGTTTGAACGCACCGTTGATGACGCTGCGGTGGCAGAAATCTGCCGTAGCCTGAGTCAGCTTGCCGAAGGGAGACGGAGCGAGACGCAAGCCGTGTCTAAACCGGTTGCGGTCGACACGGCAAAGGCCGAGGTTTCGGCTGTCGCGCCGATTGCCGGGTCGGTCGATCCGACTCCGGAGAACCTCTACGCCATTCTCACCGGCGACGTGGTCGGTGTCCCGGCCCAAGCCGCCGCGGCCGAAAACCCAGGCTACGGTTTCTTTACGGAAAACGGGATTTCGACAACGCCAGCAACGCCGGTGATCGTCGCACCTGCGCAAAACCTCGGCCGCAGGGCGACGGACGTCGCGCCTGAGGCCGCGCCGAAGACAGGGCGGCGCGCTGGCGATCACGCCGAAGGCGAGGCAACCTCGATTCGTGTCGGGGTGGAAAAGGTCGACCAGCTCATCAATCTGGTAGGCGAACTGGTAATTACCCAGGCGATGCTGGCGCAGACCGCGTCGCGCGTGGATGCGGTCCTCTATGAGGCGCTGCGCACGGCGCTGGGACAACTGGAGCACAACACGCGCGACCTGCAGGAGTCGGTCATGTCGATCCGGATGATGCCGATCTCCTTCGTCTTCAGCCGCTTCCCGCGCGTCGTTCGCGATCTCGCGAGCCAGCTGAACAAGCAGGTCGAGCTGAAGACCGTCGGCGAGGGTACCGAACTCGACAAGGGACTCATCGAAAAAATTGCCGATCCCCTCAACCATCTGGTACGCAATAGCCTGGATCACGGCATCGAGTCTCCGGAGAAGCGCCTGGCCGCGGGCAAGCCTGCCGTCGGTACGATAACTCTGCGCGCCTTCCATCAGGGCGGCAATATTGTCGTGGAGATAGGCGACGACGGCGCCGGGCTGAGCCGGGAAAAGATTCTGGCCAAGGCGAAGGAGCGCGGACTGCCCGTCAGCGACACGATTTCCGACCAGGAGGTGTGGGCGCTGATATTCGAAGCGGGCTTCTCGACAGCTGCCGTCGTGACAGCAGTCTCCGGTCGCGGCGTTGGCATGGATGTCGTCAAACGAAACGTCCACGCCATGGGGGGGCGCATCGAAATCGACTCGGCACTCGGCTTGGGGACGCGCATTTCAATCCGCTTGCCTCTTACACTGGCGATTCTTGACGGCATGTCGGTTTCCGTGGGAGACGAGATCTTCATCGTCCCGCTGAGCTTCATCGTCGAATCATTGCAGCCTGCCAAAGAAGACATCAAGACCATGGCTGGCCAGGGCATGGTCGTGCATGTTCGGGGCGACTACCTCCCTGTCGTCGCGCTGCACGACATGTTGAACATCAAGTCCAAAGTCGCCGGGCTGGAACACGGAATCATGGTTATCGTCAAGTCCGAAGGCTGCAAGTACGCGATGTTCGTCGATAACCTGGTCGGACAGCACCAGGTCGTGATCAAGAGCCTGGAGTCGAACTATCGCAAGGTTCATGGTGTCTCCGGGGCGACCATCATGGGTGACGGCAGGGTTGCGCTGATCCTGGATATCGAGGCGCTGATGCATGCGCGGGTCCACGGGGACAAGCGCCTGGTGGCGTAACGCAGCTTCGATTTTGCGGCGGCTTTGCCTGTTGAATGCTATCGACTGGACGCGGTGCGCAACACGGCGCGGCCAGTCAATCGAAGTTGAACGACTCGATTTTTTTGGGAGTGGAGATCATGAACCAGACAAACCAGATCGCTGCCGGTACGGGCAAGCCTGCGACGGGGGTGCAGCAGGAATTTCTCACCTTTACGCTGGGCCAGGAGGAGTACGGCATCGAGATTCTCAAGGTACAGGAGATCCGCAGCTACGAGGCGGTCACGACCATCGCCAATGCGCCCGAATTCATCAAGGGCGTGGTCAATCTGCGCGGCACCATTGTCCCGATCGTGGACATGCGCATCAAATTCAAGCTGGGCGTTGCTGACTACACCCAGTTTACGGTCGTGATCATCCTCAATGTCGCCGGGAGGGTGGTCGGGATGGTGGTCGATAGCGTGTCCGACGTGATCGCGCTGGGTACGGAACAGATCCGGCCGGCCCCCGATTTTTCATCTTCCTTCGACGTCAAGTACATCACGGGCCTCGGCACGGTGGACAGCCGCATGTTGATTCTGGTGGATATCGAGAAGCTGATGACGAGCAGCGACATGGCGCTGGTGGATTCGGTGCAGTGAAGGCCAATACTTGAACGCAACAGGGGGGATGAATTGAAATGATGAGGAATTTCAGTATCGGCACACGCTTGGCAATAGGCTTTGGCTTGATGGTGCTGCTCGTCATCGGTATCGCTCTTGTTGGTGTGACCCGCATGGGAGCCATCCAGGCGGAGACCGACCGGCTTGCCAAGGGCGAGTTCCTGAAGATGGTCTGGTTGACGACAATAGACAACCGAGTGGAGCAGATCGGGAAAACGGCCTATGGTTTGCTGCTTGCACCTGATGCCGCCTTTGCCGAGAAGCAAAAGATGGAGATGGCGGAGGCGCGCAAGGAGATAGCGGAAACCGTGGCAACGCTGGAAAACGCTGCCCACTCGGCGATTGTCAAGGACATGGTCCACCGGCTCTCGGCAGCACAACTCGGATTCTTCGCCAGTATCGATGAGGCGTTAAAGCTGCACGCTGAGGGAAACAAGGCGGCAACCCTTGCCTACGTTCTCGGCAAGTTGCGCGATTCGCGCGGAACATTCATGAAACAGATTGATGAACTGCTTGAAGTTCAGACCAGAACGTACGCGGAGGCCGCAATCAGCGCTGAGCAAAGCTACGACAGCGGGCGTAATCTGCTCTTGGGCTTTTCCGGGCTGGCGGTGCTCTTTGCCATTGGTATTGCGTGGTCGGTGACGCGCTCGGTGACGGTGCCGATTGGCCTCGCCGCAGCAGTTGCACACAAGGTTGCGGCCGGCGATCTGACCAGCCACATCGAGGTCACGGGCAAGGACGAGACCGGGAAGCTCCTGCAGGCACTGAAGGAGATGAATGCGAAGCTGGTGAATATTGTCAGCGACGTTCGCAGAGGCGCCGAGTCGATTGGCACCGGGACGCAGCAGATTGCGAGTGGCAATGCTGATCTGTCGCAGCGTACGGAAGAGCAGGCGAGTTCATTGGAAGAGACGGCGAGTTCGATGGAAGAGTTGACCTCGACGGTGAAGCAGAACGCCGAGAACGCGAAGCAGGCCAACCAACTGGCGATTGGAGCCAGTGCGGTGGCGGTCAAGGGCGGGGCGGTCGTTGGCCAGGTTGTGGCCACGATGTCGTCGATCAACGAATCGTCGAAGAAGATCGCCGACATCATCAGCGTGATAGACGGCATTGCTTTCCAGACCAACATACTGGCGCTCAATGCGGCGGTTGAAGCGGCGCGTGCGGGAGAGCAGGGGCGTGGCTTTGCGGTTGTGGCGACCGAAGTGCGGAACCTGGCGCAGCGCAGTGCGGCGGCGGCCAAGGAGATCAAGGGGCTGATAGGCGACTCGGTCGACAAGGTTGGTGCCGGGACGAAGCTGGTGGATGAAGCTGGCAAGACGATGCAAGAGATTGTCACGGCGGTGAAGCGGGTGACTGACATCATGGCCGAGATCACGGCGGCGAGCCATGAGCAGAGCCAGGGGATCGAGCAAGTGAACCAGGCGATCACGCAGATGGACGAAGTGACGCAGCAGAATGCGGCGCTGGTTGAACAAGCGGCGGCGGCAGCCGAGAGTCTGGAAGAGCAGGCGCAGCAGTTGATGGCGGCGGTATCCGCCTTCAACATTGGCGGTGGTGGCGGCAGCCAGGCCCGACCCGTGGCGCGCCGGGCGGCGGCCGAGCCCAGGGCGGCGCGGCCGGCACCAGTGGCGCGCATCGCGAGTCGTTCTGCGGCCGCGCCCCGCGTGCCGGCAAAGCCGGCGGGTGGTGGCAGCGACGACGAGTGGGAAGAGTTCTAACAACAGATGACTGTTAGGAATAGTGGAGAGGTTCATGCAGTCTGAAGATTCCTTGCTAAGATCCAACAACGAAGCCCGGGAATTCGAGTTCACCAAGACGGACTTCGAGCGCGTCTGCAAGTTGATTTACGAGCATGCCGGCATCGCGCTTGGAGCAAGTAAGCAGGAGATGGTTTATAGCCGGCTGGCGCGCAGGTTGCGCGCGACCGGCCTGGCGAGTTTCAGGGACTATCTGGAGCTTCTGGAAGGGCGTGACGCGGGCGAGTGGGAGGCATTTACCAATTCGCTGACCACCAACCTCACTTCTTTCTTTCGCGAAGAACATCACTTTCCCGTGCTGGCCGAGCATGTCAAACGTTACCGGGGAGGACAGATCATGCTCTGGTGCAGCGCCTCTTCGACGGGCGAGGAGCCGTACTCGATGGCGATCACGGTCGCGGAGGCCTTCGGTACGCTCAAGCCACCAGTGAGAATTCTTGCCACTGACCTCGACACCAATGTCCTTGCCACGGCGCAGGAGGGGGTGTATCCAATGGAGAGGCTGGAGAAGATGGGCGAGGAACGCCTGCGACGCTACTTCCAGCGCGGTACAGGGGCGAGGGCGGGCATGGCCAAGGTGCGTGAGGAACTGCGCGCGCTGATCACCTTCCGCCAGCTCAACTTGCTCGATGGTGGCTGGCCCGTGCGCGGCCCGTTCCACGCGATCTTCTGTCGCAACGTCATGATCTATTTCGACAAGCCGACGCAGTACGGCATCCTGCAGAAATTTGCGCCGTTGCTGCGTCCGGACGGGATGCTTTTCGCCGGACATTCAGAGAGTTTTCAGCATGCGGCAGACCTGTTCCGGCTGCGCGGAAAGACTGTCTATGAGCTTGCAGGCGCCGGCCTGGCGGCCAAAGGCTGAGAGGAGGTGTAGAGTGCTTGCTCCTAATCTATACTTCGACCGCGGCCTGAACATCGACGCTGCGAAAATCCTTCCTGGTGAATATTTCGTCACCGAGCGCGACATGGTTCTGGTGACGGTGCTCGGGTCCTGCGTCACCGCCTGTATCCGCGACAAGTTGTCGGGCATCGGTGGCATGAATCATTTCATGCTGCCCGATGCCAATCCGGACAAGGATGCGTTTGGGGAGTCCGCGCGCTACGGCACTTTCGCCATGGAGATCCTGATCAACAGCCTGCTCAAGCTCGGTGCCCACCGTACCCTGCTCGAAGCAAAGGTGTTCGGGGGCGGCAACGTGCTGCCCGGTTTGACCGTCGCCAATGTCGGTCAGCGCAATGCCGACTTCGTGCTGCGCTTCCTGGAGACGGAAAAGATTCGTGTGGCAGCCAAGGATCTCGTGGACGTCTATCCGCGCAAGGTCTATTTTTTCCCGAAGAGCGGGCGGGTCATGGTGAGAAAGCTGCGTACCATCCATAACGACACGATTTTCGCGCGGGAGAAGGACTACGGCTCTCGCCTGCAATCAAGCCCGATCGGGGGCGATATCGAATTGTTCGGCTGACGTCAAGAGCACATGCCGTTTGACGCGTCGATCCGATCCGAGGTACGCCGGCGCTGTTGGCTGGTCCAGATATTTTCGTGCGTCAATGTACACCGCTGCGATAAGAGGCGGCGCCTTTGCCTCAGTTCCTCGCTTGCGGGAGGCGAGTTCTTTGGCGCTGGTTCAGGCAATGGGCGAAAGGCGCTTCTGGAGCGTGAACTCGACGGAAGGCGGTAACGGAGAAACCTATGAAAAAGATCACAGTCATCGTAGTGGACGATTCTGCGCTGATACGCAAACTGCTCACCGAGATTATCAACAGCCAGCCGGACATGCAGGTGCTCGGTGCGGCGCCCGATCCTCTGGTGGCGCGCGAGATGATTCGCGACCTGAACCCCGACGTTCTGACCTTGGATGTGGAAATGCCGAGAATGGACGGTCTCGATTTCCTTGAACGGTTGATGCGGTTACGGCCGATGCCGGTGATCATGGTGTCGACGCTGACCGACAAAGGTTCGGAGGCGACGCTGCGCGCGCTCGAGCTTGGTGCGATCGATTATGTGTCAAAGCCGAAGATTGACATCGTTCACGGCATTCAGGAATATGCCGATGAAATTGCGGACAAGATCCGCGCCGCAGCGGCATCCCGGCCGCGCCAGCGGGCACCGGTCTCTACGGTCGGTGGTGCAAAGGCGCTGCCGGCCTTGGCCAACCGCATCGTCTCGACCGAGAAGCTGATTATCGTTGGCGCCTCTACCGGCGGCACCGAGGCGATCAAGGAGTTTATCATCCAGTTACCGCCTGACTGCCCCGGCATACTCATCACCCAGCACATGCCAGAGGCCTTCACCAAGTCATTTGCCATGCGCTTGAACAACCTCGCCCGTATCAGCGTGAAGGAGGCGGAGCATGGTGAGCGGATTCTACCCGGCCACGCCTACGTTGCACCGGGCAACTGGCACTTGCTGCTCAAGCGCAGCGGGGCCAACTATGTGACGCAGCTCAGCGATGGACCACCCGTCAACCGGCATCGTCCCTCGGTGGATGTGCTGTTTCGGTCCGCCGCAGAGCACGCCGGGCGCAACGTCCTTGGCGTGATCCTCACTGGCATGGGCAAGGATGGCGCCTTGGGAATGCTGGCAATGAAGGAGGCCGGCGCCTATAACTACGCACAGAACGAGGCCAGTTGTGTCGTGTTCGGCATGCCGAAGGAGGCGATCGCAGCTGGGGGGGTCGACGAGATCCTGCCGCTGAACGATATCGCACAAGCTGTGATGCGGCGACTGAATGCGCTGGGCTTGCGTGAGATCCGCGTTTGAAACCCGCAGTGGCACGATCCTGGGGAACTCGGATGTCTTCATGACTCCTGAGGGAGCGAGAGCCGCACAGGGTGTCTGGTGCGCCCGGTTGCTTGTGGGTCAAAAAAACTGCTTCCGGACCCTTTCCAATCCCCGCTGGCCGTGCGTGACGAAACAGGTGAACAGCTCTGACGCAGTCATCGGCGCATCGCACCGGGCCGGGTAAGCGAAATCAGCTTGGCGCTTCCGCGCCCAAGAGATTGCCAGTCGGTCAATGGGCGAAGCACGGCGAGCGCAGCAGTCGGCAGTACTTTTCCGTCTTCCGATTCGGCAAGCGGCTCCTGCGCCAGAAATTCGACTAGCTCTTCCAAACCCGAGTTGTGTCCGACCAATAGAACCTGCTGCGCCTCCGAGGCATGTTCCGCGAGACTGGCAAGCAGTTCTCCGATGGAACCCCCGTAAATTCTTTCGTCAAAGTGAATTCTGCTTTCTTTGAGTTCGAGCATTCGACACGCCAGCTCGGCCGTGTCCCGCGCCCGGCGGGCCGGGGAACTGATGACGCGGTCCGGGAGCAGCCCCTCCTCGCTCATCCAGATGCCAACGCGTTGGGCGCTCGCCCGACCGCGGTCAGCCAGGGGACGGTCGAAATCCGGATCGCCGGTGCTCCAATCGGATTTTCCGTGACGAAGAACAAATAATCTGAGCGTCGCGCTAAGCATTTCAGGAAATCTCCTATCAAAAAGTGCAGTCGGCTGAAAATCCTGGAGTCCAACGGTTCAAGTGATTCCAGAAAGAGCCATTCCAATACAGGGCGTCCGGCGTCCCCGGTCAATGCGACAAGGCTGTTTCGACTCTCCCCGGCGGCATGGCGACTGGCGTCGTGAACGCTACTTCTATACGGTTGCGGCCACCCGCCTTCGCCTGATACATCGCGAGATCGCCGGTCTTGATCCACTCGTCGGCTGTTTGCCCGCTCCGGAACTGGCTGACACCAATGCTGACCGTCACCGGACGGCTCGGCAGAATTGCCGCCGCCTCGATGTTGTGCCGGATGTCTTCGGCCACCACTATCGCCCCTGCCGCGTTGGTGTCTTCGAGAACAAGGACGAACTCCTCGCCGCCACAGCGAAACAGCTTGTCACCCTGACGCAGGCCCTTGCCGATGATTTGCACTATCTGCTGAAGGACGCGGTCACCCTGATCATGCCCGAGTTCATCATTGATCGGCTTGAAATGATCGGCATCGATCATCAGAAAACTGGCGACCAGCGGGTGCCGCTGGGCTCGGCTTACCAGTGCTTCCAGGTGCTCGTTCATGTACCGGCGATTGTAGGCGCCGGTCAGCGGATCGGTCAGCGCCTGGTTGGCAAGAATCTTGTGCAGATCGGCAATCACGCTCAAAGCGATGTTGATCAGGATAATCGTCAGCAACAGGCTCGCGAATAGCCTCGGGGCCAGCAATGGGTCGATGTATTGAAACGCCAGGACGGGGAAGTAGATGAGCATCGCGAGACTGCAAAAAATGGCGATGCGGCGGCTCGTAATGAAATAGGAATAGACGATGGCCGGGTAGATCCAGAGCAGGCCTGGCACCCCTTGAACAACCAGCGCCATGGTCACGCTGGCAATCTGGGGAACCAGCAACAGCACCGGCCGGATCGGCATGGGTCGCTCGCGCCACACAGCATAGACATTGAGCGCAATCAAAGTGTCGAGACTGAGCAGGATGAGCCCAGTCGGCCAGCGCCCCTGCACAAAGTGGTTGATCGTGAATGGGAACAGCAATACCAGCATCGCGCTCCCCATCAAGAGCATGATGCGATCCAGATACGGGGCCAGCGCATCGCCTTCCGGCGTTATCGCGGTGCGTACCCACTCAGTCAGTCGTCCGGTTGGGTGTTCCATGGCAAGAGATCTCACCCATCAAGAGCTGAGACAAGAGCCAGAGCAATCAACAGTCTGGCCGAACGAAAGAAGCCGCCACAAGCTGAACGGCAGGGCGTCGGACCTGGAAGACCCCTTGCCGGCAACGGGCTGAATAGGTTGGCAAGAAAAGACGCGATCCCTTTAATGATCACTGCAGTCGCTTGCCGACTCCTCAACGCGAATGGTAACTCCATCTGCAGCCGATCGCAGGCAATGAATTGCCGTGCCCACACAATTCGTCAGCCTCTTTCAGCGATGCTGCGGACAAGCCGCCAGCGATTGCTTCTGGCTGCTTGGGCAGACGGACGAGAGGCACTTTTCCCTACTCCGCCACTCGGTCGGCGGTACGAAAAGGGGTCGCCGGGGCCGTCGACCGCAACCGGTGGCAACGAAGTTGCGCCGCAGCGACGGCGAGGCTGGCAGCAGCCGATTCGCAGGGGAGAGGAGGCCTGTGCTATCGTTACGGCTAAACAATTTTATTGGTTCTGTCCCATGCACAGCGTAGTCATCAGCGGTACCGGCCTCTGGGTCGCTCCCCAAGTCATCAGCAACGACGAGCTGGTCGTCGCCTTCAACGCCTATTCCCGGCGTTTCAACGAGGAAAACGCGCTTGCCATCGCAGTCGGCGAAGTCGATGCGGTGCCCGAATCGAGCGTCGAGTTCATCGAGAAGGCCTCGGGCATCAAGCAGCGTTACGTCGTCGACAAGGCGGGCATCCTCGACCCGACGCGCATGCGACCACGCATCGCTCCGCGCCCGGATGACGAACTTTCGTTGTCGGCGGAAATGGCGGTGGCCGCAGCCACGGAGGCGCTTGCCGCAGCTAGTCGTGATGCCGCCGATATCGACATGGTGCTCTGTGCCGCGTCCAACCTGCAGCGCCCATACCCGGCAATGGCGGTCGAGATCCAGGGCGCGCTTGGCGCTGGCGGCTACGCCTTCGACATGAATGTGGCCTGTTCCTCGGCCACCTTCGCGCTCGAACAGGCGATCAATGCGGTCAGGACCGGCTCGGCCCGCGCTGCGCTGGTGGTCAGCCCGGAAATCTGCTCTGCCCATCTCGCCTGGAAGGATCGTGATTGCCACTTCATATTCGGCGACGTGTGCACCGCGCTGGTGGTCGAGCGGGCCGACACGGCGCAGGCCGCCGTCACCTGGGAAGTCCTCGGCAGCAAGCTGGCAACCAGCTACTCGAACAACATCCGTAACAACGCCGGTTTCCTCTGGCGCTGCGAGGATCGCAACCCTGACGATCGCGACCAGTTGTTCCGCCAGGAAGGGCGCAAGGTATTCAAGGAGGTCTGTCCGATGGCCGCCGAGCATATCGGCAGCCAGCTTGCAACACTTGGCCTGACCGCCGCCGGCGTGCGCCGCTTCTGGCTGCATCAGGCGAACCTGGCGATGAATCAGCTCATCGGCAGGCGCTTGCTCGGCCATGAAGCCAGCGCCGACGAGGCGCCGGTGATCCTCGACGAGTTCGCCAACACCGCCTCGGCCGGTTCGATCATCGCCTTCCACCGCCACAGCCAGGATCTCAAGTCTGGTGACGTCGGTGTCATCTGCAGTTTCGGCGCCGGCTATTCGATCGGCAGCATCGTCGTGCGCAAGAACTGATCCGTTGATCTTGTCGGAACGCTCGCGCTGACATTCATCGGCGCGGTCTGGCTATTGCTGCGGCATTCGTGGTGCGGTGTGATCCCAGTCGGTGTGCTGCTTGACGAACTCCGCAATGCTTTCAAGCGCCGCTTTCCCGTGCGACAGCGTCTGCAATCCCTGAAACACGTGGGGCACGTTTGCCCACAATTCAACCTCGACGCTGACGCCGGCGGCGTGCGCGCGTTCCGCGGCGCGCAGCGAGTCGTCGCGCAGCATCTCGCTTTCGCTGGACTGAAAGAACAGCGGCGGCAGCCCCGTGAAATCGGCGAACAGCGGTGACGCATCGGACGACAGCATGTCTTCTGGCGTGATGTAGTGATGACGCAGGCCGACCATCGCCGAGGCGGTGAACATCGGATCGCTCCTTTCGTTGGTCACCATGCTCGGGCTGCTCAAGGTGAAGTCGACGAAGGGCGAGAGCATGACGGCGCACGCCGGCATCGGCTGGCTGGCCGCCTTGATCCGGTGCAGCAGGACCAGGGTGAGGTTGCCGCCTGCAGAGTCGCCGGCAATGATGACGTCCCGCGCGGGAATGCCTTGGGCCATCAGCCATTGCCAGGCTGCCCAGACATCCTCGACGCCGGCCGGGAAGCGGAATTCGGGCACCAGACGGTAGTCGACCATCAGCGCGCGCGCCGTGAACCGGCGGCACCAACTGGCTACCATGGCATGGTGCAGGCGCGGAAACTTGAACATCCAGGCGCCGCCGTGAATGTAGAAGATGACCTTCTCGTTCCGCGATTGTGGAAGAGTGATCCATTCGGCCGGGGTGCCGTTGCATTCGATGGCCTGCGCCTTCATTTCCGGGTCGATCCTGGTCAGCTTGAGATCCAGCCCGGCCTGGCGGTCGCGCAGGAACTGGATTTCGGCGTCGTACTTGAAGGCGGGCTTGACCGCCAGGCGCAGCAGCTTGTCCATCCACCACAGCCGGATGCGCGAACCGGTGTGGCTGACGAGTCTGACGTAGGACGGCAGGGCGTTGCAGGGTGTGGACATTCAAGCTTCCTGGGGTGATCGGTCAGGCTATCCGGAGATGTCGGAATGGTCGCACACAGGCGCGGATTTCGAGCATCATCTTTGAGCCCTCAAGCTCAATACTACCTGCGTCGCCTGAAACAGCGGCAGTCCGCCGATGATCCAGAAGCCGCCGACCATGCTGCTCAATGAGATGCTGATCTTGCCGATCAGGACGGGCGCGACGAATCCGCCCGGGTTACCCAGCGATGTGATGATGGCGATACCCACGGCGACGGCCGGCATCAACCGCGTTGGTACCGTCGTGATCGGGATGCCCGTCAGGATGCCGGTCGAAGCCAGCGACAGGCCGAGAATCAAACCGGCAAGCGTGTCGATCTGCACGGAAATGACCGCGTAGCCGGTCCTACGGAGCGCGCCAGCGGTGACCGAGCGTGAATTCCGCCACCCAAGTCGCCAGGCAATTAAAATGGGCATGAAGAGGCGGACTTTTCAGTTCATTTGGCGCAAATTTCAAGATTGACCACGATTGAAACGCTAGAGACACTGCGAAATCGGCCTTGAATTTCCTGTCCTTGTTACGTCGCGTCGATCACTTCGGGGCCAATCTGGCCGATCGTCGTGACACCTGAAAGCGCCATGGCGACCTCGAGCTCCTTCCTGAAGGTGGCGAGCAGGTCGGCGATGGCTGCCTCGCCCCCGGCAGCCAGCGCCCAGGCCCAGGGACGGCCGATCATCACGCCCCTGGCGCCGAGGGCGATGGCCTTGAAGACGTCCAGCCCGCTACGCACACCGCCATCGACGTACACTTCCATGCGCTCACCGACTGCCGCGACGACCCCCGGCAGTTTGGCGATCGAGGAATGCACGCTGTCGAGTTGGCGCGCGCCATGGTTCGAGACTACCAGGCCATCGGCGCCGACTTCCGTGGCGGCGATGGCGTCGTCCGCTTCCTGGATGCCCTTGAGGATCAGCTTGCCTTTCCAGATGCCACGCAGCCACTCGATATCCTTCCATGTCACCGACGTGTCGAACTGGGCGTCAATCCAGGTGCGGTAGGCCTTGAGGTCGGTCGGGTCGGGAACCAGGTCGGCGAGATTGCCGAAGCTGTGCGGCTTGCCGCGTACCCCGACGTCGTAGATCCAGCCCGGCCGGGTGCCGAGCTGCCAGGCCTTGCCGAGCTTGCCGCGGAGCGAGTTGTCGAGCATGCCGTTGCGGGTGTCGCGGTGGCGCATGCCTGCCACCGGCAGGTCGACGGTAAAGACCAGCGTCGTGCAGCCGACGCCCATCGCCCGCTCGAGCAGATTCCGGACGGTGACCCGATCGCGGATCATGTAGAGCTGGAACCAGAAGGGCTTGCTCGCCGCCGCCCGCACCTCGTCGAGCGGGCAGATGCCCACGGTCGACACGGTAAACGGCACGTTTTTCGCGTTGGCCGCGCGCACCGTCTGCACCTCGCCGCGCCGGGCGTAGAGGCCGGCCATGCCGACCGGAGCCAGAACGACCGGCATGGCCGCCGGCTCACCGGCGAGCATCGTCGAGGTGTCGATGTTCGAGACGTCTTTCAATACCCGCTGTCTGATGCGGATCTTCTGGAAGTCGCCGACGTTGTTGGCCAGCGTGATCTCGTCGTTGGCGCCGCCATCGATGTAATCGAACAGGAAGCGGGGCAGGCGCTTTTCGGCGAGGCGGCGGTAGTCCAGCGTGGTCGCCGGCAGGATGTTCAGGGTGTGGCCCATCGCGACTCTATCAGAGTATCTTGCCGGGATTGAGAATGCCTTTCGGGTCGAGCGCCGTCTTCAGCGTGCGCATCAGCGCGATCTCGGCTTCGCTGCGGCTGACCTTCAGGTAGGCCTTCTTCTCGAGACCGATGCCGTGCTCGGCCGATACCGAGCCACGGAAGGCGGCAAGCGGCGAATAGACCAGCGCCTCGATCTTCGGCCGTGACGCCATGTATTCCTGCGGCTTGACCTGGACGATGATATGAAGGTTGCCGTCGCCGAGGTGCCCGAAAATCCACAGTCTGTGTTCGCCGATCGCGCCGGGCAGCGCCGCGCGCAGATTGTCGGCGAAGTTCTCCATCTCGCTGATCGGCAACGAGATGTCGAACACTACCGGCAACCCGCCGTGCATGACCTGCTCGACGTCGTCGCGCAGCGACCAGAAGTCATGGCAGTCGGCATCCGATTGCGAGATGGCCGCGTCGACGATGAGGCCGGATTCGAATGCCGATTCCATCGCGCTGTTGAACCGCTGGGTGTCCAGTTCGCGATCTGCGCCCTGACTCTCGACCAGAACGTAGTACGGATAATCCTGGGCAATCGGCGGCTGCCCCTTCGCCGGTGCCGTCGTGACCAGGCGGTAGAAGGACTGCCACATGACCTCGAATGCCGACAGCGTGCCGCCCAGCGTACGATCCATATGCTTGAGGAACCTGGCGACGGCAGCAAAACTGTCGAGTCCGACAAAGGCCATGTTGGTAGTCGTCGGCCTTTCCCGCAGGCGGAGGACCAGGCGGGTGACGATGCCCAGTGTTCCCTCGGAGCCGATGAACAGGTGCTTGAGGTCGTAGCCGGCGTTGTTCTTGATCAGATGATTGAGCGACGAAACGATGGTGCCGTCGGCCATGACTACCTCGATGCCGAGTACCATCTCACGCGTCATACCGTAGCGGATCACCCGGTTGCCGCCGGCGTTGGTCGCCGCATTGCCGCCCAGTGTGGCCGAACCGCGTGCGCCGAGGTCGAGGGGGAAGGCCAGGTCGTGCCGTTCGACGGCTTCCTGCAGCGTCTGAAGCACTACGCCGGCCTGCACGGTTGCCGTGCGCTGGACCGGGTCGATGTCCTCGATGGCGCGCATGCGCTCGAGCGACAGGATGATTTCATCCGGTTTGGCATCGCCGCCATGTACCAGGCCGCTCAGGCCGCCGTGAGTCACGACGCCGACGTTGTTCTCGAAACACCAGCGCATCACCTGCGAAACTTCTTCGGTGTTTGCCGGGCGCACCAGTGCGGCGGCCTTGAGGTTGTCCGGGCGCAGGTAGCCGGCGGAGCGCGTGGCGACGTCAGCCGCGTCGAGGACGGCGGTTTCGCCGACGATTTGGCGCAAGGAATCGGTCAGGTTCATGGTGGTCTCCCTCAAATCATCGCTTCGATCAGGCGCGGCCCCTTGTTCTTCATGGCTGATTCGTACTGCGCCGCGAACTCCTCCGCAGTCGTCGCGCGACTGGCCTCGACCCCCAAACCGGTGGCGATCTGCGTCCAGTTCATTTCCGGATTGTGCAGATCGAGCATCGACAAGGCTTTGGCGCCGGCGCTGCCGATGCCTACCCGCTGCAACTCGATATTGAGAATCGCGTAGGAGCGGTTGGCGTAGATCACCGTGGTCACGTCGAGTTGCTCGCGCGCCATGGTCCACAAAGCCTGCATAGTGTAGGCTGCGCCGCCATCGCCGTGTGGGCAGATCACCTTGCGCCCGGGCGCTGCCAGCGCCGCGCCGACGGCCAGCGGCAAGCCCTCGCCGATCGAGCCGCCGGTCAGCGGCAAATGAGTATGCGGCCGCGCCTGGGCGAGGTTCATCAACAAGGGAAAACTCGAAGTCAGTGCCTCCTCGGCGAAGATGGCATGGTCCGGTGTCAGTTGGGCGATGACTTGCGCCACGTTCAAGGCGTTGAGCGCGCCGCTCGGAAGTCCGGGCAGTTTGAGCGGAATGCGCATGGCCGACTGGGCCGGGGCCCCCAGCGCATCTGCCAGATCCTGCAGCGCCTTGACGCCGTCTTCATGGGGTTGCGCCAGATAGCTGAACGCGCAATTCTCGGGAGCACACCAGCTCGGCTTGCCCGGATAGGCGAAGAAGGATACCGGCGGCTTCGAACCCACCAGAACGATCTGTTCGATGCCCTGCAGGAAGGCAAGGATCTGCTCGGCAAAATAGGGAATGCGCTCGACCGGCACGCGGCCGGCGCCGAGCTCGGAATGCGGGGCGAAGGTGTCGCAGAGGAGGCGGGCGCCGGTCCTGGCCTGTACGCGGCCGGCGGCTTCAAGGCCGGCGCCATGAAGCGCCGGGCCGCGCAGCAGCAGGGCTGACTTCCTGCCGTTGCTCAGCAGTCTCGCCACGTTCTCGATGGCTTCCGTGCCGACCGCCGACGGCCCGATGTCGGGCAGCGCCTGGGCAGCATGGTCGGCGGCGTTCCACGCGGTATCCGCCGGCAGGATAAGCGTGGCAATTCCACCGGGGGCGGCGCGTGCGGCCTGGACAGCACGGGCGGCATCGCCCGCGACGGTTATGGCGCTCGTCGACTCATGGATCCAGGATGACACCGGGCGGGCGAAGCCAACGATGTCGGAAGTCAGCAGGGCATCGTATTGCAGGTGATAGGTGGCATGATCGCCGACCACATTGACGATCGGCGTGGCGGCACGGCGCGCATTGTGCAGATTGGCCAGGCCATTGGCCAGGCCGGGGCCGAGGTGGAGCAGCGTAGCGGCGGGCTTCCCGGCGACACGTCCGTAGCCGTCCGCCGCCCCGGTCACCACACCTTCGAACAGGCAGAGAACCGGGCGAATTCCGGGAATCGAGTCCAGCGCCGCGACGAAATGCATCTCTGACGTGCCCGGGTTGGCAAAACACACATCAACGCCACAATTGACCAGGGTCTTGGCGAGCGACTGGGCGCCGTTCATCTTCTCTTTCATTTTGTGTCACCTCCGGAAATGCTCAACGAACAGAAATACAAGTGCAGTATTTCCAGGCGAATTAAGTTCGTCCAATGTATTACTTTCCTGTCAGTCATGCATTATCCGCGTCATGGACACTTGCCATCTTCTGCACGTGCTGCCCTTGCCGAGGAACTGAACTTCAGTCGTGCTGCCGAGCTTGCGTATCTGACACAATCTGCCTTCAGTCGAAGAATATTTTCCGAAGCCAGCGATCTCGATCGCGAAATCCACTTTCTTGAGAGCGGGCACGCTGGGCAAGTGTCGATCGGCGCCGGGACGACGATTGCCGCCAGCACTCTTCCCGGCGTGACCAGGCGCTTCCGCACGGCGCACCCGCAGTCAGCTGCGAGCGAATAGCGGCCTGCGAATTTGTCGGCCCGCAGTTGCACCGCAAACGGCGACGGCGACTGGCTGAATTCCTGGGTGTCGGAGAGGCGGTGCGCTGGATGCACTGATCGTCGAATGCAGCAGCATGGATGTGCTGCGCGCTGGTGCGCGACACCGAGGGGCTCCTACTCAATGTTGAAGGTTTGGGTCGACAGCGAGGTGGGCGCGGGAATGCTCGACGACGTGTGGCCCCATCTGCCGCGGGAGCTCAGGCAGAGCCGTGGTTTCGCCTGTGAATGGGGTACCGTACGGCCTGCCTTACGTACTCAAAGCCCGCCGGCGGAAGCCTTCATTGCCTCTCGGGTTGTGTCGGCTCAGCCAGACGGCCCGTGAACGAACGCTCGGTATCCTTCATTTGGCGCAAACGGCGCGGTGCGCGACCAAACCAGCGCACGCAACTGCGTGAAAGCGCCGATTGCTCGGTGTAGCCGAGGGCGCTTGAAATCTGGGTCAGCGAAAGGCTTGCCTGAGCGATCAGGGAACTTGCCATCTCCTTGCGCACCTCGTCTTTGATGTCCTCGAAACGAACCCCTTCGCAGGCGAGGCGGCGGTGCAGGGTGCGCGGATGCATCGCCAGGGCGGATGCAATATTTTTATTGCTGCAATGTCCGACGGCCAGCAAGGGGCGGATCAGCGCACGAATGCGCACGGCCAGTCGTTCCTCGCCGCAGCCGTACTGACTTTGCAGGTAGCTTAACGCGGCGCCGGCAAGTTCGGCATTGCGATCGCTTAACGGCCGATCAAGATCGTGGCGCGAAATTCGAATCCCTGCCAGAGGCTGTTCGAAAAGAAGGGCACCCCGCAGGCGTTGCCGGTAGCTGCGCAGCGGCGCGATGCGGGTATGGGGCAGACAGATTGCCAGTGGGTCGCATTTTCCTGCTGTCAACAAATCGATCGCCTTGTAAGCCAGGCCGATGGCAAGCTCCATCTGCTGGCGGCGGGCGATCTGGCGGCGCAGCCTGAGGTCCACCGCGATCATGACTTGTCCCGGATCGGCCTGGGGCAGGAGATACAGGCGCAATGCGCTTCCCTGCACGTGGATGTAGCGGGCAAAGCAGTCGAGGGCTTCGCGCAGATCTGCAGCGTGCCGCGCCGCCACTGCGATCGGTCCCAGGACGCTCAGATCCTGGCGGTCGAGCAAGCGCAGGCCGAAATCGGGGCAGATCAATTCGTCTGCGGCATTTTCGAGCAGCTGGATGAAAGCACGATGGGATATGTAGATATCGGGCCGCTCAAGCTGAGCGGGGTCGAGCCCCGCAGCCTGCAGAAGACGTAGCGGATTGCCGCCCAACTCATTTACGAGGGAAGCGAAGCCGACGATCGATTGCGCGCGAAGCTGATGTCTCATCCTGTTTTCTGGCCGCAAGTTTGTTCCGGCGACAACAAATTGTCTGCAATTGACAAGTATATTTCGCTAGTATCTTCATTATATGGAGCAATTCAACCCAGCTAGGCATTGCCGTCGTCCCGAAGGAGACCGAATGACATCCGTGTGCCGCGCCGCTGCCATCGTCGGCGACCGCCTGGAGACGGATGACATTGAAAAGATTCGCGCCTTTCTGATCAAGCGCGCCCATGACTTGAAAGACGAACTGGCGGGCGCGCCGCCCGCCACCGAGGAGAAGACAAAATGACCCAGAATCCCGCGACCGATCCGCTGGTTATCCCGGCCGAATTCCTGAGCGTCCTGCAGAAACAGCAGGCTGCGTACAAGCGCAACATGAACCCCGGCCTCGAGGAGCGCCGCGCCGACCTGCGCAGCCTGCACCGGATGCTGGTCGAGAACCATGAAGAGATCGTCGCCGCCATTGATCAGGATTACGGCTGTCGCTGCAGGTTCGAAACCAAGTTCGCCGAGACCTACATGGCGCAGGAAGCGGCGCTCGATACCATCAAGCATCTGAAGAAGTGGCTGAAGCCGCATCGGCGCCGTCTCGATCCGACGCAATATCCCCTGGCAAAGGCCTGGACCTTTCCGCAACCGGTTGGCGTAGTCGGCATCGTCGTGCCCTGGAACTTCCCGATAGCGATGACTTTCCAGCCGCTGATCGGCGTCTTTGCCGCTGGCAACCGGGCGATGATCAAGATGTCCGAGAACTCGAACAGTCTGGCCCTGTTGCTCAAGCGGGTTTCATCGAAATATTTCCCGGAAGACAAGCTCGCCTTCTTCGAGGATGGCGGGGGTCGTGGTGCCCAATTCACCGCCATGCCTTTCGATCACATCTTTTTCACCGGTTCGCCCGCCACCGGCAAGGCGGTGATGGCCAATGCGGCGAAGAACCTCACGCCGGTCACGCTCGAACTCGGCGGCAAATCCCCGTGTGTCGTCGCGCCCGATTACCCGGTCCGCACCGCCGCGGAACGCATCATCTGGGCGAAGATGCTCAATGCTGGCCAGATCTGCACCAACGTCGACTATCTGTTCCTGCCCGAGAACAAGGTTGAGGAATTCATCAGCGAAGCGAAAGCGATCGTCAACAAGCGCTTCCCCGACATCAACAACGGCGATTACACGGCGGTCATCGACCAACGCTCTTACGACCGCCTCCAGGAGACCGCTGCCGATGCCGTCGCCAAGGGTGCCCAGCTGGTCAATCTCTACAGCGGACCGGTAGCCGACGGCGCGCGCCGGATCATGCCGCCGCGCATCGCGATCAATGTCGATGAAAGCATGGATATCATGCAGCGCGAGATTTTCGGTCCGCTGCTGCCGATCATGACCTACAAGACGAAGGAGGAAGTCGTCGAGTACGTCGGTGACCGTCCGCGGCCGCTGGCTTTCTATGTGTACAGCAACGATACCGCCCTGCAGACCTTCTACATGAACAACACCATTTCCGGTGGCGTCGGCCTCAACGAATCGGTGATCCAGGCCGGTATCCACAATCTTCCCTTCGGTGGTATCGGCAACAGCGGGATGGGTCACTATCACGGCTACGAGGGCTTCATCACCTTCTCCAAATTGCGCCCCGTCTTCAAGCAGAGCCCGTTGCGTACGCTTGATCTGTTCGTGCCACCCTACAAGGGCCTGCCCAACAGGCTCCTGAACATCATGCACAAGATGAAGAGTTGACCGCCGCCGGGTTTATACTTGGCTGGCGTCGCCGGCCCCGTAGGCTGGCATTGGTCAGCCGTGCCCGCAGTCGCTGAGCATTTCCCCGATCTCGCTGCGGCTCGTGCCGGCGTTCAGGAGGGAAACTCAGTGCTGGACAACCACTGGTGCGCATCGGTCGATGCCACCATCGACTTGCGGACCGGCTGCAATCCGCTCGAAAAACATGGGCCGCAGGCCGTCATCGTGCATGCCGACGCCTGGGCGCCGATCGATGTCGTCGCCGATCCGCATGACATCCGGCAGGTGATCGACTACGAGGTGATCTTCCTGGCGATCCGCAAGCTTGAAGGCAACCCGCATTCGATCTGCCTGGAAACCAGCATTCTCGAGGTCATGGATGCCATTTTTTCGATGGCGATCGTGACCACGGCCTTCGTCTCGATGCACAAGCCGCATGTCTACAACGGGCAGGGGACGCCGGCGATCTCGCTGGCGCTGACCCGCGAGCAGTGGGAGAAGCAGCGGGCGTGATCGCCGCGATCGGTGCCGTCGCGAGCAACGGCATGCTCGGGCTGGACGGCTGGCTGCCGTGGGACATCCCCGAGGAACTCGCCTATTTCGAGGAAACGGTGGCCGGGGCGGCGCTCGTCATCGGCCGCCTGACCTACGAGTCGATGGATATTGTACCGCCCGACTCGTTCGTGGTCAGCAACCAGCCCGGACTGACATTGCTTCCGGGTTGCGTCCAGGTGGATTCGGTCGAAAAAGGACTGTTGACCGCAACAGCCACCGGAAAGGACGTTTTCGTGATCGGCGGCGCGTCGATCTACGCGGCAGCCTGGCCCTACTGCCAGCGCTTCTACCTGACCCGCATCGGGATGCCGTTCGCCGGTGATACGCTCTTTCCGGAAAGCATTCCGCTTGAGCGGTGGACGGTGATCAGCGACGTGCGCAAGACCTATCGCGAGCGGAAATCAGGCCACGCAGTCGAGTGTCGCTTCCTGCAGTACGAGCAGCCTCAGCCGCGCCAGCTCCCTACGGGCCATCCGTTGCCAGCAGATTGAACAGAAGGGTTGGCTGGGCGTCGCCGTGTACGACCAGGTCCATCAGTCGATGATGTGCGAAACCAGGCCATCGGCGAGTTTCGGCTCGAACCAGGTCGATTTCGGCGGCATTACCTGGCCGGAATCGGCGACCGCCATCAGGTCGCCCATCTGCGTCGCGTGCAGGGCGAAGGCCACAGCCATCTCGCCGCTGTTGACGTGGCGCTCGAGTTCCGCCGGGCCGCGAATGCCGCCAACGAAGTCGATGCGCTTGTCCCGGCGCAGGTCGCCGATCCCGAGAACGGGTTCGAGCAACTGGTCGGACAGCAGGCTGACATCGAGCCGGCGCACCGGGTCGGTAGCCGGGACGAGGGACGGGTCGATTTCCAGCCGGTACCAGCGCCCGCCAAGGTACATGCCGACGACGCCCGGCGTTTCCGGGTGCACGTGGCCTGCCGCCGGGGTAACGGCATAGCGCTCGCTGACACGGGCGAGGAAGGCATCAGGCGAGAGGCCGTTCAGGTCGCGCACGACCCGGTTGTAATCCAGGATGCGCATCTGGTGCGCCGGGAAGATGACCGCCAGGAAATAATCGGCACTGGCAGCTAGCCCGCGGCGCCTGGCGGCGACCCGCGAAGCAGCTGCCGAGCGGTGGTGGCCGTCGGCGATGTAGAGATTGGGCATGGCATCGAAACCGGATGTCAGGCCGGCAATGCTCGCCGCGTCGTCGATCACCCAGACCGTGTGGCGCACGCCGTCGGCAGTGACGTCGGCGACAGGGTCGCGGCCGGCGGCCCGCGCGATGAGGTCGTCCACCTCCGGCGAATCGGGGCAGGCGAGCAGCACCGGACCGGTCTGCGCGGAGAGCGCCTCGATCTGGCGCACGCGGTCGTCCTCTTTGTCGGGGCGGGTGAATTCGTGCTTGAGGATGCGGTTGCTGTCGTAGTCGGCAATCGACGCGGCGGCGACGATGCCGGTCTGCACGTGCTTGCCCATGGTCAGGCGGTAGGCGTAGTAGCAAGGCGCCGCATCGCGGATCAGGATGCCGTCGGCGACCAGGCGGCGGAAATTCTCGGCCGATTTTGCGTAGACCGCGGGGGCGTAGGGGTCGGTATCCGGCGGCAGATCAATCTCGGCCTTGGAAATATGCAGGAAGTTCAACGGCTTGCCGGTGGCGCGCGCGCGCGCCTCGGCGCTCGACAGCACGTCGTAGGGCGGGGCGGCGACATCGCCAGCAAGGCCAGGGGCTGGGCGCAGGCCCCGAAAGGGTTGGATCAGGGACATGGCGGATTGTTCTTTGTTCAGGTTATGTGGTGTCGTGGTGGGAGATGGGCGCGAAGAAAGCGGCTATCCCGTGCAGCTCTGTCAATCAAATGCCCCTGACCCCCTCCAGTTCTTCAATTCATTGAGAGCCTAACGAAATCCCAGCCGCTTGGCTGCTGCACGACCAAGTTGCATGCCGATTTTTTTCAGTGCCAGTTTGGCCGGTTCCGCGTCTTTCTGCTTGAGGTAGAGATAACAGGCTCGCCGTCCCTTCAATGCGAGATCCGCTTGCCCGGCGAACCAGAAGCGACCGAAGGGGTCGCTTTCTTCATTGAACCAGATTGCCTGGTCTTGCTGGGCAAGATCCGGAATGCTCTGTCCGGTCTGGTGCCGATATTCGACATAAGGCAGGTTGATGCCATTGGCTATACATAGTCCGACCCAGAAATCGGTTCTGCCCACAGTCGGTTCTATTACCCAATAGCTGTCGTCAGGGGCTTTCTTGACTTCAAGAGACACGGGGCCGGAAAGATTCAGACCGTCAAAAAAATTGAGTGTCTGTCGATAGACTTCCTCATTGCGAAAGGATTCAGCGATGGTCGTGTGTCCGAGGGGTCGGGATCGGAGTTTGTGGCCGTCAAAGCGTGCAAGTACCTTTCCCGCATCGAGATATAACGCTGAAAAATAAATTGCTCGATCATCGCCGGGAATGAAGCGCTGAGCCATGAAGGGCAGATCGGGTTGATGGATTTCGGTCCAGCGCAGTAATTCGTCGGCGTTGGTTGGCAAAAAAGTCTTGAAGCCGCCGAGTGGCCGCACGGGTTTGATGATCATCGGGAAACCGATGGTAGTGACGGCCGTTCTGGCATCCATATCGTTATGGATGAGACAGGTTTCCGGGTAGAGGAGCCCTGCTTGCTGGCAGCGAAGTTCCAGAGAGTCTTTTTCCAGCAGGGGGAGAAGGGTGTTCGAACATGCTGACCAGCTCAAATGGAATTTGTCTGCAAGGCGGTGCCAATGTACCCCCAAAGTCCGTACCATGCGATCATTGTTCAGGAAAAGCACCGGTTTGTCGGGAGCTTCGATTCGCGCATGCAAGTCAAGAAGTGCATCAAGAAGGGCTGGACCATTGATGTCAGGAATCAATTCCACGCAGGAAAAACGGGTCCGTGTGCCTGGCAATGCGGGGTTTGTATCCAGAGAAATGACGGGAACACCGGCGTTTGACAGCGCGTGGATGAGGGCCAATCCGTGGGCACAGGCACCAATGACGATAGCCGGCGGGGACTGCAGGCAGTAGTGTTTTCGCCTGCAATTCTTTTCATTGCTTCTGCTTTGAGCCTCATGCAAGACCGCGCCTTGCAGCATCGAATCAGAAATGGCAGGGGGCGTACCACGCTCTTCACAAGTCATCTTCAAGCTTGCTTCTCGGCTGACGCCGCCAATCTATCCGGCAGCAGGGTGTCGTCCGGAGCGATCAGGAGCCGGCAGGAGGCGCCGTCAAGCGCATCGTCGATTTGTCTGTCGATGCCGCGCACCAGGGACTGATGACTTATAGCTGGCGCCGGCGCAATCTTGTAGGTCATGCCGTCGATCACTTCCCGGCGCTCGTCAGCGGGCCATTGCCGCTAGTCGGACTAGGTGAGCGGTGATCGGTGGCTTTCGGCACGTCTACGTCATGAATTCCGGCGGGGCAGACCCGAGCATTGTGCCTTGAGGTCTGCCGGAAGGCAAATGGCAGGATCAGCCGATCCGTTCCGGCAGCACGTCGCGCAGCAGCGCGGCGGCGTCGCGGATCATCTCTTCGGTCGTGCCCCAGTCGACGCAGGCGTCGGTGACCGAGCAGCCGTACTTGAGCTGACTGAGATCGGCGGGGATCGGCTGGTTGCCGGCTTCGATGTGGGATTCGATCATGACGCCGATCAGCGACTTGTTGCCGAGGCGGACCTGGTTGACGATGTCGGCCATGACCAGCGGCTGCAGTTCGGGGTTCTTGAAGCTGTTGGCGTGCGAGCAGTCGACGACGATGTTCCTGGGCAGCCGGGCCTTGGTCAGCGCCTGCTCGACCATCGCGATGGAGACCGTGTCGTAGTTCGGCCGACCATCGCCGCCGCGCAGCACGATGTGGCCGTGGCGGTTGCCGCGGGTGCGGACGACAGCGACGCGGCCCTGGCCGTTGATGCCGAGGAAGGAATGCGGCTTGGACGCTGACAGGATGGCGTTGATCGCGACGGCGAGGTCGCCGCTGGTTCCGTTCTTGAAGCCGACCGGCGTGGACAGCCCGGAGGACATTTCGCGGTGTGTCTGCGATTCGGCGGTGCGGGCACCGATGGCGGTCCATGTGATCAGGTCGCCATAATACTGGGGCGAAATCGGGTCGAGCGCCTCGGTGCCGGTGGGCAGGCCGATTTCGGCAACATCGAGCAGGAACTGCCGGGCTTTCTCCATGCCGACATCGACGCGGAAGCTGTCGTCCATGAACGGATCGTTGATGTAGCCTTTCCAGCCGACCGTGGTGCGCGGCTTTTCGAAGTAGACGCGCATGATCAGTTGCAGCGTGTCGCCGACTTCATCGGCCAACGCCTTGAGGCGATGGGCGTAATCGAGGCCGGCGACCGGGTCGTGGATGGAGCACGGGCCGACAACGACGAACAGGCGTGGGTCGTTGCGCTCGAGAATGCCGCGCAGCGTGTCGCGGCCATGCAATACGGTACGCGCGGCCGCCAGCGAGAGCGGCAGGCGGCTGTGGATCTCCTCCGGCGTCGGCATGGTGTCGAAGGCGGTGACGTTGACGTTTTCGATGTCGAGGGTGCTCATGGCTTACTGGCTCAGTTGGCGAATCATGTCTTTGACGGCGGCGACCTTGTCATTCAGGGTCGGGCAATGGCGCAAAAGCGAGATTTTATCCTGTCCGGAGAGCTTATAGCTGCGGTTCTTCTGGATCAAATTGATAATCCTGATCGGGTCGATAGGCGCCAGTTTCGCGAATTCCGGGCCGAACTGCAGAGTGATCTGATCGGCCGAGGCGTCGAGCTTCTGGACGCACAGCGGCTGGACCAGAAGGCGCAGACGGTGCGTCGCCAGCAGCGACTGGCCCTGCAGCGGCAGTTGCCCGAAGCGGTCGATCAGTTCCTCCTGCAGAGCGTCGAGTTCATCGACGCTTTCGCAGTTGGCCAGGCGCTTGTAGAGGGTCAGGCGTTCATGGACGTCGGGGCAGTAGGCATCGGGCAGCAGGGCCGGGGTACGCAGGTTGATCTCTGTGCCGATTCCCAGCGGCTGGGTGAGGTCGACCGCATCGAGGTGCTTGCCCTGTTTGAGCGCGGCAACGGCGCGGTTGAGCATGTCGGTGTACATATTGAAGCCGACTTCCTGCATCTCGCCGGACTGGCTGTCGCCGAGAATTTCGCCGGCGCCGCGGATTTCCAGGTCGTGCATGGCGAGGAAAAAGCCCGAGCCGAGCTCCTCCATGCCCTGAATCGCTTCCAGGCGCATTCTTGCCTGCCTGGTCACCGCCTTCGCGTCCTGCACCAGCAGGTAGGCGTAGGCCTGGTGATGCGAGCGACCAACCCGTCCGCGCAGTTGATGCAATTGCGCCAGGCCGAATTTCTCGGCGCGGTTGATCAGGATGGTATTGGCGTGCGGGTTGTCGATGCCGGTCTCGATGATGGTCGTGCACAGCAGGACGTTGGCACGCTGGGCAGTGAAGTCGCGCATGACGCGCTCGAGTTCGCGCTCGTTCATCTGGCCGTGGCCGATGACGATGCGCGCCTCGGGCACCAGTTTCTCCAGCTTGTCGCGCATGTTGGTGATGGTGTCGACCTCGTTGTGCAGGAAATACACCTGACCGCCGCGCTTGAGTTCGCGCAGCACCGCTTCGCGGATGATGCCGTCGGAGAAATTGCTGACGAAGGTCTTGATCGCCAGCCGTTTTTGCGGCGCGGAGGCGATCACCGAGAAATCGCGCAGGCCTTCCATGCTCATCGCCAGCGTGCGCGGGATCGGCGTCGCGGTCAGCGTCAGCACGTCGACCTCGGCGCGCATCGCTTTCAGCGTTTCCTTCTGGCGCACGCCGAAGCGGTGCTCCTCGTCGATGACGACCAGCCCCAGTTGCTCGAAGCGGACGTCCTTGCCGATCAGCTTGTGGGTGCCGATGATGATGTCGATCTTGCCCGCGGCCAATTCCTGCAAGGCTTGCGCCGATTCCCCGGCGGTCTTGAAGCGGGAGATTTCGGCGATACGCACCGGCCAGTCGGCGAAACGATCGGTGAAAGTCTGGAAATGCTGTTCGCAGAGCAGGGTGGTCGGGCACAGCACGGCGACCTGCTTGCCGCCGGCGACGGCGCAGAAGGCGGCGCGCAGCGCCACTTCGGTCTTGCCGAAGCCGACGTCGCCGCAGACCAGCCGATCCATCGGCTTGCCGGAGCGCATGTCGTCGATGACGGCGGCGATGGTCTGCGCCTGATCGACCGTTTCCTCGAAGCCGAAGCCGTCGGCGAACGCCTCGTAGTCGCTTTCCTTGAATGTGCAGGCATGGCCCTGGCGGGCGGCGCGAGCCGCGTAAAGAGTCAGCAGTTCGGCGGCGGTGTCGCGCGCCTGTTCGGCAGCCTTGCGCTTGGCCTTTTCCCACTGGCCGGAACCCAGCGTGTGCAACGGGGCGGCTTCCGGATCGGCCCCGGAATAGCGCGAAATGACCTGCAGTTGGGCCACCGGGACGAACAGCTTGGCCTCATTGGCGTAATGCAATTCGAGGAATTCCTGCTCGCCGAGGCCGAGATCCATGCGCACCAGGCCGCGGTAACGGCCGATGCCATGGCTCTCATGGACGACCGGATCGCCGACCTTGAGTTCGGTCAGATCCTTCAGCCAGTTGTCGAAGGTTGCCTTCTTCTGGGCTTCCCGCCGGGTGCGGCGCGGCGTGCCGGCGAAGAGTTCGGTTTCGGTAATGAAGGCCAGCGTATCCAGCGCGAAACCGCTGTGCAGCGGACCGATGCCAAGTGCCAGTCGGGCATCGCCGGCAAGGAAAGCAGCGAGATCGGCGCTGGCTACGGGCTTCAGGTCATGCTCGGCAAACATCGCGGCCAGCGTTTCACGGCGGCCGGCGGTTTCGGCGACCAGCAGCACGCGGCCCTTGAAGCCGGCGAGATGGTTCTTCAGCGCACCGAGCGGATCTTCGCTCCTGCGGTCGACGGCGATATTGGGCAGATTTCCGTCGGCCTCGCCATTTCTGACCGCCATGGCCAATCGACTGTAGGCCTTGGCCTCCGTGAAAAAAGCCTCGTCGGTCAGGAACAGATCTTCCGGTGGCAGCAGGGGCCGCGCCTTGTCGCCTTGCAGCAGGTTGTGGCGCGAACGGGTGTCGTTCCAGAAAGCGGCGATGGCGGCCGGCGCGTCGCCGTGGGTGACGAAAACGGCATCCTTTGGCAGGTAGTCGAAAATGCTCGCCGTTTCGTCGAAGAACAACGGCAGGTAATACTCGATGCCGGCGCTGGCGATACCCGTCGAAATGTCCTTGTAGATGCCCGACCTGGCCGGGTCGCCCTCGAAACGTTCGCGGAAACACTGGCGGAAATGCGTGCGCCCATGGTCGTCCATCGGGAATTCGCGCGCCGGCAACAGGCGCACTTCCGGCACCGGGAAGACGGTGCGCTGGGTATCGACGTCGAACGTCTTGATGCTCTCGATCTCGTCGTCGAACAGGTCGAGCCGGTAAGGCAGTTGCGAACCCATCGGAAAAAGATCGATCAACCCGCCGCGGATCGAGTATTCGCCGGGCGACACCACCTGCGTGACGTGCGCGTAGCCGGCCAGCGTCACCTGGCCGCGGAACTTGTCGGCATCCAGCTTCTGGCCCTTCTTGAACTCGAAGGTATAGGCCGCCATGAATTCCGGCGGCGCCAGCCGATTGACCGCGGTCGACGCCGGAACGAGCAGGATTTCCACCTCGCCCTGCAGCGCGGCCCAGAGTGTGGCCAGACGCTCGGAAACCAGATCCTGGTGCGGTGAAAAGTGGTCGTAAGGCAGCGTTTCCCAGTCCGGCAGCAGACGCACCTTGAGGCCGGGCGCAAACCACGGAATCTCGTCCAGCAGCCGCTGCGCGTCGGCGGCGCTCGCAGTGACGACGGCCAGCGTGCGACCCTTGTTGCGAACGGCCAGTTCAGCCAGCGCCAGCGCATCGGCGGAACCGGCCAGCAGTGGCAGATCGACGCGGGCGCCCGGCTTGGGCATGGCGGGGAGGGAAAGCAAGGGGTTGGACGAGGACACGATGGCGCGGGCGCGGCGTTGCGGGGCAGGGATTATAGCTGCTCGGCGCCGTGCTCAAGCGGTCGGCTTTCCTGCGGCGCCAGCGGACGGACCTTGCCCGCTTGTTCCCTTGTCCCCCCAACTCAGCCTGCGCCCCAGCAGCGCCCACAACACCGCCACCGGCGCGGCGCTCAGGGCGATGGCCCCGACGCTCATTCCCAATGCGGCAAGACCGGCGTAGATCCAGCCACTGAGCAGGTCGCCGCCACGGTACACGGCGGCATCGATGAATGCCTTGGACTTGTAGCGCTGCTCGCGGTCGAGGTGGGTGAACAGCACCTCGCGGGCCGGCTTGGCCAGCGCGTGGCGGCTGCTGTCGTAAAGCACGCGCACGACGAGCAGGACGGTCAGCGCCAGCGCTGCCGGGGCGGCGCCGAGCGCCAGGAAGCCGAGCGCCGCGACCACCGGCAATGCCGAAAGGGTCACGGCGACGCCGAATCGCTGCACGATGCGCGCGGTCAGGAAGGTCTGGGTGATGATGGTGACGGCATTGACCGCCAGATCGATGCGCGCCAGAAAGGCCCGGCGCAACGCGCGATCGGTGATCGCCTCGCCGACCAGATGCGACTGGACAAAGTAGAGGATTGTCGAGGCGAAAGTCATCAGCACGATCCACAGCGCGATATTGCGCAGTTGCGGCGAGCGGAATACCGGAACCATGCCGCTCCAGGCGCCGCCACCGATCGGCGCCGCCGGCTCGCGGTTCAGCGTTCCCGAGGCATCGTCGGCGCGCCGGGCGATGGCGCGGGCGAGCCAGGCGGCGATTTCGAGCGGCAGCACCGCGACCAGCAGGAGCAGGAACACGGGAAGGTGCGGCGCCAGAACGGCGGTGCTTGCCGAGCCGACGATTCCGCCCAGCGATGAGCCGACCGTGATGAAGCCGAAGAGCCGCTTGCCCTGATCGTCCCGGAACAGGTCCACGACGAGGCTCCAGAATACGGCAACGACAAACAGTGCGAAGACGCTGAGCCAGACATAGAAGATGCGATCGATCCAGGTGCGCGCCGATTCGGGCAACACAACCAGCGCGGCGTAGAAGGCGACCAGGTTGAGCGCGAAGAAGCGATTGACCAGCGGTATGAAGACACCCCGGCGCAGTCGTGCCACGGCGAGCGAATAGAGCGGCACGGCCAGCAACATGACGATGAATACGGCGGTCCACAGCAGTTGCAGATTGCCGCGGTCGGCGGCGCCGATCTCGTCGCGGACCGGGCGCAGCAGAAAGAAGGCGAACAGGATGCAGAAGCCATAGGCGGTGGCGAGCAGCGTCGGCGCGGTCTCGCCCGGGCGTACCGGGACTACCTTCCGGAAAAGGTTGGCGAGCAAGCCTCAGTCGTCCGCGATGGCGTCGAAATAACGCGCCATCGTCTGCCGCAGCGTCGCGTCCGGCAGCCTGCCGCGGGCGGCACCGAGGTTGTCCTCGACGTGGGCGGCAGCCTGCCGCGGGCGGCACCGAGGTTGTCCTCGACGTGGGCGGCCTGCGTACTGCCGGGAATCGCGCAGGTCACCGCCGGATTTCCCAGCACATACTTGAGAAGCACCTGTGCCCAGGAGTCGCAGTCGATCTCGGCCGCCCAGCCGGGCAGCGGCCGGCCGCCGACCGCGCGAAACTGGGCGCCGCGACCGAACGGCAGGTTGACCAGAACCGCCATGCCGCGCTCCGCGGCCAGAGGCAGCAGCCGCTGTTCGGCGCCGCGATTGCCGACCGCGTAGTCGACCTGGATGAAATCCAGCGCCTCGCGGCGCATGATCGCTTCCATTTCGGCGTACTGGCTGGCGCTCGAACTGGTGATGCCGATGTGGCCGATGCGGCCGGCGGCCTTCTGCTCGCGCAGCAGGGGCAACAGCGTGCCGGCACCGCGCAGGTTGTGCAACTGGACGAGATCGAGGCGCGTGGTGCCGAGCGTCGCGAAAGAAGCCTCGAGGCGTTGCCGGCCGTCCTCGATGGTGTCGCGGTCGAGCTTGGTCGAGAGGAATATCCGATTGCGCAGGCCGGTCTCGCCGAGGATGGCGCCGATGGCGCGTTCGGAATCGCCGTAGGAGGGCGCGGTATCGACGACCTTGCCGCCGAGGCGGGCAAAGGTCGACAGCGTTTCGCGCAGGCGCGCGTTCCACGCCGGGTCGCCGGTCCGGAAGCGGTTGGTCCCGATGCCGACGATCGGCAGGCGGACTCCGCTTGACGGCACCGGCCGGGTCAGCAGTTCCGTTTGCGCCAGGAGCGTGGATGGGGCGAGGGTTGCCGCTGCCAGCGCGAGACCGGTCTTGAGCAGTTCCCGACGCGGAACGGACGGATGACGCGGCATGCCTTCTCCTTTCAGCGCCTCACGGGGCGAGCGGGTGACTGCGCCAGAAGCCGGGGTCGGGAATCGGGCCGACGCCGCCCCGGGCATTGTCGGCCATGTGCTCGGGTCGCCCGGTGCCGGGGATGGCGCAGGTCACCGCCGGGTGGCTGAGGACGAACTTCAGCAACAGTTGCGCCCAACTGGTGGCGCCGACCTCCGCCGACCAGCCTGGCAGGGGGCGGTCACGCAGCCGGCGCAGCAGTCCGCCGCCGCCGAAGGGACGATTGATCAGGACAGCCATGCCGCGCTCCGCAGCCAGCGGCAGGATCTGCCGCTCGGCCTCGCGCTCGTCGAGCGAATAGTTGATCTGCAGGAAGTCGAAGCGCTCGGCGCGCATCACCGCCGCGAGCTCGTCATAGGCGCCGGCGTTGTAATGGGTGATGCCGATATAACGGATGCGCCGGGCCGCCTTCAATTCGCGCAGCGTCGGCAGATGCGCGCGCCAGTCGAGGAGGTTATGCACCTGCATCAGGTCGACCGGATCGGCGCGCAGCAGGCGCAGCGATTCGTCAATCTGGCGCAGCCCCTCGGTGCGGCCGCGGGTCCACACCTTGGTGGCGAGGAAAGCCCTGGAACGACTGCCGGCGGCGGCGAGCAATTCGCCGGTGGTGGCTTCGGCGCGCCCGTACATCGGCGAACTGTCGATCACCGAACCGCCGGCTGCGAACAAGGCGCGCAGGACATCCGGGAGCTGCGCGTAGGCGGCGGAACCGGGGGCGACGTCGAACCCCTGATAGGTGCCGAGGCCGATGACTGGCAGCGGCTGGCCGCTTGATGGTATCAGCCGCGTCTGCATCGCCGCCCCCGCTGCGGCCAGCGACTGCCGGGCGCGAACGCCGAGGGTGCAGGCGGCGAGCGCGCCGGCCGACAGACGCAAGAAGTCGGCGCGGGTCATCGACATTGGGAAAGCGGACTGGTCAGGCAAATCATTCATGTCTCCTGGCGATCAGAGCCGGTCGCCGCCCGCGTCAGCGGCACGAAGGCGACCAGCAGGATGTTGCGGCTCGTGATCGAGCCATCCGCGTCTTTCTCGACGACCTTCAGTTCCTGCACCCCGCCGGGCATGCCGACGGGTATGACCAG
>JBEOKN010000091.1:0-25660 GCA_040275885.1 Azonexus sp.
CGGATCAGTTGATGGGTCGCCACTACGTAGCCGAGGCCGGGGCTGTCGTAGAACACGTTGTCCCAGGCCGGTGGGGCGCCGCGGCGCTCCTCGGGAAAATCGGCCAGATGCAGGTTCGCCGTCAGCCACGGCGCGTAGTCACCGGCCAGTGCGGCAAGCTTCAATTCGCCGGGCATCGCCAGCCAGATGCGCGGCAAGACGAAGGCGGGGGCGGCCCAGATCACTTGCCGCGCTTCGATGCGGATGGTTTTTGCCCCTTGCAGCACGTCGACCGCAACAGACGACTTTCCTTCCTCGATGCGCCAGGCCAGCGCATCGGTCAGGATGCGCCCCGCGGCCTGCCGCGCCAGGCCGCGCGCCAGCAAGGCGTTGCCATCCGGCGCGGTGAGCACGGCATCGCTGGCGGCATTGGCGGCCTCGCCGGTGCGGCAGGCGAAGTAGTGCAGGCCGGCCCAGGCCGAGGTTTGGTCGTAATCCATCCCGTAATCGTCGCGGGTTGCATAGTTGGCCAGCCAGTGCAGGGTGGGCGCGGTGAATCCGTGATCGGTCAGCCATTTGCTGAATGGAATGCGGTCGAGGGCCCGCCACTCGGGGTCGCGGCTGGAGAGTTCCATGGGGATGGCGAAGGCGCGCCGGCCGTCCTTTCCTCGCGTATTCTTCAGTTCCTCCATGCGCTCCTGGAAGCGCCGCTGCTGCTCGCGCTCGCCGGCGTCGACCCCGCGATGCGGCAGCAGCCCTTCCTCCCACAGGCCGTTGCGATAGACCCGCTCCTGCGGCGTCGCGCACAGGTAGCGCTCGTCGTAGACCGGCTTCGTGGCCGCCGGATCGCCGTGCAAGACGCCAAGTTCGGCCAGCAGTTCGCGCACTGCCGTGGACTCGCGTGTCGGCAACGGCAGGTAGTGGGCACCCCAGGGGTAGGCGACAAGGGGCGATTGCCCGGCCCGCGAATTGCCGCCGAATTCGTTTTCCGCATCAAGTACCAGGAAGTCGTCGACTCCGGACTTGGCCAGTTTCCAGGCGGCCGCTAGGCCGGAAATCCCGGCGCCGACGATCACGACACCGGTCTTGCGCGTCTCCGAGGGCGCCGGAAAGCCGCCATCGCGCAAGCGGTGGCCGAGTGCGTGCGACATGCCGAGCAGTTCGCCGGGAGGCAGCGGGGGTTTTCCGGAAGGCGCGCAGCCGGCGAGCGCGGCAGCCCCTACCGTAAAGAGGAATTCCCGGCGGCTGGTGCCAGCCCTTGGTTTTGTGGTGCTAGTCAAACTTCCGCAGCGACAGGCTGACGGATAGCTGTGCGCCGAGCCAGCCAAGCAGGGCGCCAATGCCGGCCAGCGCGGCAACCTCGATGACGCCCGGCAAACGCAGGCTGAAGCTGCCGCCATAAAGCGCAGCCAGTTCGCCGACCGGCCCGGCCAGCAGTAGCAACGCGCCGATTACCAGCGCAGCAGCCAGCAACCCGCCGAGCGCGCCCTGCAGCGCGCCGAAATAATAGAAGGGGCGGCGAATGAAGACATCGGTTGCACCGATCATGCGCGCCACCTCGATCTCGGCGGCCAGCGCCATGACCTGCAGGCGGATGGTGTTGAAGGTTGCGGCCACCAGCCCGGCCGCGAAGATGCCGGCGAGCATCCACAGAGCCAGCCGGGCCAGGCGCAGGAAGGCATCAAAGCGCTTGACCCAGGCCGCATCGAGCTGGACATGGGCAACCTTGGGCCAGCCGGCGATTTCTTTGCGCAGGATCTCCAGAGCTTCCGGCGCGGTATTGGTCGGCTCAACGATGAAGGCGTCCGGCAGTGGATTGCGCGGCAGGCTGGCGACGATTTCGGCCATGCCTTCGCTCGTCTGCATGCGCTTGAGCGCCTCTTCCTTGGGCACGAAGCGCCATTTTCCGGTCGCTGCCTGCCTGAGCCGGTTCTCGATTTCCCCGACCTCCTTCTTGCTGGCGTCAAGGTTCATGAACAGGCTGATCTGCTGCACGCCGGATACACTGCGGCCGAGATCGCGCAGGTTGTCGAGCAGCACGTAACCAAAGGCGGGCAGGGTCAGCGCGATGCCAATGACCAGCAGCGAGAGCAGGGTATTGAGCGGCGCTGACCACAGGCGCCGGAAAGCCGACGCGAGTGCCGCGCTGTGCTGCGCGAACCAGGCGTTCACAAGAGCCACCCGTGATCGAGGTGGAGGACGTTCGGGTGGTAACGCTCGATCCAGTGCTGGTCGTGGGTGGCGACCACGATCGTGACGCCAACCTGATGAAAAGCCCCGAAAATATCGCGAATCTCGTTCGCCGAATCGATGTCGAGGTTGCCGGTTGGCTCGTCGGCGAGCAATACGGCGGGGCGATTGACGACCGCGCGGGCGATGGCCAGCCGTTGCTGCTCGCCCCCGGAAAGCGCGATTGGCGATGCCTTCTCGCGCGCCAGCAGGCCGACCTTGTCGAGGGCGGCCTGGGCCCGGCGGATCGCCTCGCGGCGCGGCTGTCCGACAATTTGCAGGGGCAGCAGCACATTGTCGAGGACGCTGCGGTCGAACAGCAGCTTCTGGTCCTGAAAGACCATGCCGAAATTCCGCCGCAGGTAGGGGATGGCGCTGCGGCGCAGCGCCGAAAGGTTCTGCCCGTTGACCACCAGGCTGCCCGAGGTCGGTCGTTCGATCGAGGCGATCAGCTTGACCAGCGTCGTCTTGCCGGCGCCGGAATGGCCGGTGATCAGGACCATCTGCCCGGCTTCGATGGCGAAGCTCACGTCCTTGATGGCCTCGTAGCCGCCCGGATAACGTTTGCTCAGGTGGCTGGCGACAATCATTCGAACAGCGCGTCCACAAAATCCCGCGCAGAGAATGGGCGCAGGTCGTCGATCTGTTCGCCGACGCCAATGAAGCGGATCGGCTTCGGGCACTCGTGGGCGATTCCCAGGACGACACCGCCCTTGGCGGTGCCGTCGAGCTTGGTCAGGACCAGCCCGCTGACACGGATGGCCTTGTCGAAGGCCTTGACTTGCTGCAGTGCATTCTGGCCGATGTTGGCGTCGAGCACGAGCAGGGTCTCATGGGGGCCGGTCGGGTCGACCTTCTGGATGACGCGGCGGACCTTGGCGATCTCTTCCATCAGGTGCAACTGGGTCGGCAGGCGGCCGGCGGTATCGGCCAGAACGATGTCGATGCCGCGCGCCTTGGCCGCCATGATGGCGTCGAAGATGACAGCCGCCGGATCGCCCTTGTCCTGCGCGATCACCGTCACGTTGTTGCGCCGGCCCCAGGCCTCCAACTGCTCGCGGGCGGCAGCGCGGAAGGTATCGCCGGCGGCGAGCAGCACGCTCTTGCCATGGTTCTGAAAATACTTGGCCAGTTTGCCGATCGATGTCGTCTTGCCGGCGCCATTGACACCGGCGATCATGATCACGAACGGCTTGTGGCCACTGACATCGAGCGGTTTCTCGAGCGGCTGCAGGGTCGCGCAGAGGAGTCGGGCGAGCGCCCTCTGGATACCCTCCGGGGTATCGAGTTTCTCGAACTCGGCCGCGATCTTCAAATCGTCGAGCAGGCGCGTGGTTGCCTCGATGCCGACGTCGCTGGTGAGCAGCATGGTTTCCAGTTCCTCGAGAAACTGGTCGTCGACCTTGCCGCGCGAGAAGATGCTCTTGAGCTTGCCGCCCCATTGGGCACGCGTCTTGGCCAGGCCCTTGAACAGACGTTCACGCCACTTGGGCGTGGCGCCGGCATCCGTGGGCGCAACGGGTGCCGATTCGGCGCCGGATTTCTTGACGAAACTGAACATGAGGATTGTGGTCTGAAGTCGTACTGACAGGCAGGTGGCAAACCGATAAGATGCCGCCCGAACGAACTTAATTTTCGCCGCTGATTCTAGCAGAAAGCCCGATTTTCAATGCGCATGCGACACCTTCTTCCCCTTTTCCTGCTTCCCGGACTGTTGACCGCAGCACTGGCGAATCCCTACGAAGCCACCCTCAAGAACGGCCTCCGTGTGATCGTCAAGGAGGACCGGCGCGCGCCAACCGCCGCGCAGATGGTCTGGTACCGCATCGGCAGCATGGACGAGGTCGATGGCGTCTCGGGCGTCGCGCACGTACTCGAGCACATGATGTTCAAGGGAACGCCGAGCGTCGGCCCGGGCGAATTTAACAAGCGCGTCGCCGCCGCCGGCGGCCGCGACAACGCCTTCACCAGCCGCGACTACACTGCGTACTTCCAGCAGGTGCCGAAGGAAAAGCTGCCCGAGATGATGCAGCTCGAGGCCGACCGCATGCGCCACCTCAACGTCGACGCCAAGGAGTTCGCGCAGGAGATCAAGGTCGTCATGGAAGAGCGCCGCATGCGCACCGACGACAATCCACAGTCCAAGCTGTTCGAGCAGATGAACGCTGTCGCCTTCCAGGCCCACCCCTACCGCCGCCCGATCATCGGCTGGATGAACGACCTCGAGAACATGAGCGCCGCCGACGCCAAGGCCTGGTACGACACCTGGTACGCGCCGAACAACGCCTATGTGGTGATCACCGGCGATGTCGACCACAAGGAGGTCTTCGCGCTGGCCGAGAAATACTACGGCCCGTTGGAGGGGCGCGCGCTGCCGGCGCGCAAGCCGCAGGTCGAGCCGCCCCAGGACGGCACGCGCCGGGTCAGCGTCAAGGCGCCGGCCGAGCTGCCGGTGCTGATCATGGGCTACAAGGCGCCGGTGCTGCGCGATGCCGACAAGGACAGCGACCCCTATGCGCTGGATATGCTGGCTGCCATCCTCGACGGCCATGACGCGGCGCGCTTCAACAAGAAGCTGGTGCGCGAGGACAAGGTGGCGCTGTCGGTCGGCATCGGCTACGACTCGACGGCGCGTGGTCCGGGCATGATCTACATGCATGGCAGCCCGTCGGAAGGCAGGACGGTGGCCCAGCTTGAAGCCGCCCTGCGCGCCGAGATCGGACGCATCCAGCAGGATGGTGTCAGCGAGCAGGAACTCAAGCGCGCCAAGGCGCAACTGGTTGCCGGACAGGTCTACAAACTCGACTCGATGTTTGGCCAGGCGATGGAAATCGGCCAGACCGAATCCGCCGGCATCTCCTACCGGAAGATCGACCGCATGCTGGAGAAACTGCAGCAGGTAACCGCTGCTCAGGTGCAAGCAGTAGCGAAGAAGTATTTCATCGATGACACGCTGACCGTCGGCGTCCTCGAACCGCAGCCGCTCGACGGCAAGCCGCGTCGTCCTTCCGTCGCCACTCGCCACTGAGAAATGACCATGAAAAAGCTGTTGACCGCAATCATCGCCGTGCTCGCCACCCATTCGGCACTCGCCGGAGTAAAGATCGAGAACTGGGTGTCGCCGACCGGCGCCCGCATTTTTTTCGTCGAGAGCCGGGTCCTGCCCATTCTCGACGTACAGGTCGATTTCGCCGCCGGTTCGATGTTCGACCCGCCAGGGAAATCCGGCAGCGCAGCGCTGACCCGCTCGGTCCTCGGCCTGGGCGCCGGCAAGCTCGATGAAACGGCAATTGCCGAGCAGATGGCAGACATTGGCGCGACGCTGGGCGGTGGTGCCGATACCGACCGCGCCAGCGTCGCCGTGCGCACACTGGCATCTGCCGAAAAGCGCGACGCCGCGCTCGAGATGCTGCGTACCGTGCTGCATGCGCCACGTTTCGAGGCGGCGATTTTCGAGCGCGAAAAGGCGCGTACCATTGCCGGACTCAAGGAAGCGATGACCCGCCCCGACAGCATCGCCGGCAAGGCTTTCTGGGCCGCCATGTACCCGGACCACCCTTACGGCCGGGCGGCGACCCCGGAATCCGTCGCCGTCCTGACCCGCGACGATCTTGCTGCCTATCACGCGACCTATTACACGGCGGGCAATGCCAGCATCACCCTGGTCGGCGACATCAGCCGCGCCGAGGCCGAGAAGATCGCCGAAGCGATAGCCGCCGGGCTGCCCAAGGGGGCGCCGGCAACCCTGCCGTCGCCACCCAAGGTCGCCCCGGGCAAGGCCATCAGGCTCGAACACCCGGCCAGCCAGGCGCACATTCATATCGGCATGCCGGCGATCGAGCGCGGCAACCCCGACTTCTTCCCGTTGATTGTCGGCAACTACACGCTGGGCGGCGGCGGCTTCGTGTCGCGCCTGATGAAGGAGGTGCGCGACAAGCGCGGCTACGCCTACAGTGTTTCCAGCTACTTCAATCCCTTGCGCCAGCCCGGCCCATTTCAGATCGGCTTGCAGACCAAGCGCTCGCAGGCGAAAGACGCGATCGCGCTGAGTCGCGACGTGCTCGACGGCTTTCTCAAGGACGGCCCGAGCGCTGAGGAGCTGGAGGCGGCCAAGGCCAACCTGACCGGCAGCTTTCCGCTGCGCCTCGACAGCAACAAGAAAATTCTCGACAACGTCGCCGTGATCGGTTTTTACGGTCTGCCGCTTGACTACCTCGACAATTACCAGAAGAAGGTGCAGGCCGTCACGGTTGACGAGGTGAAACGGGCCTTTTCCCGCTACGTTCGTCCGGCCGACCTGATGACCGTGACCGTGGCTGCCGATTGAACTCGGTGCGGATCATCGCTGGCCGGTATCGCCGCCGCATCCTGCGCTTTCCCGACAGCGAGGGCCTGCGCCCGACGCCTGACCGGGTGCGCGAAACGCTGTTCAACTGGCTGGGGCAGGATCTCGCCGGTTTGCACTGTCTCGACCTGTTCGCAGGTAGCGGCGCATTGGGATTCGAGGCGCTTTCACGCGGCGCCGCGAGAGTTGTCATGGTCGAACAGGCGCCAAAGGTAATCGCGGCGCTGCACGAAAGCGCCAAAATGCTGGAGAACCCGCCCGCAATGGAGACCATTCGTGGGGATGCGCTACAATATCTGGCCTCGACAAAGTCGAAATTCGACCTCATCTTCCTCGATCCACCCTTCAGCATGGGCTGGATTCCGCGCCTGGATCCGCTTCTTTCAGGCGTCGCGAACGAAGGTGCGGCGGTGTACATCGAGGCGGAACATGAAATCGAGGCGCTGCGCGATTGGCGCGCGGTGCGTCACGGCAAGGCTGGCGAAGTACATTTTCAGTTGATGCGGCGGGAAACAAGTTGAACAAACTCAATCATCGCGTGGCGATCTATCCGGGCACTTTCGACCCGATCACACTCGGCCACGAAGACCTCGTCCGCCGCGCGGCCGCGCTGTTCGACAGGCTGATCCTGGCGATTGCCGAAAGCCCGTCCAAACAGCCGCGCTTCCCGCTTGCCGACCGCGTCGAAATGGCCCAGGAAGTCCTCGGCGATGTGCAAAACGTCGAGATCATCGGCTTCAACACGCTGCTGATGGACTTTGTCCACGAACAGAACGCCAAGGTCATCGTCCGCGGATTGCGCGCGGTTTCGGATTTCGAATACGAGTTCCAGATGGCCGGAATGAACCGCAGCGTCTATCCCGAGGTCGAAACGGTGTTCCTGACCCCGGGCGAGCAGTACATGTTCATCTCGGCGACGATGGTGCGTGAAATCGCGCGTCTCGGCGGCGACGTCAGCAAATTTGTGCAACCTTGTGTAGATAAACGCCTGCGGGCAAGAACTTCAGCTAACTGAGAGGAAGAACGGCAATGTCACTGATCATCACCGACGAATGCATCAACTGCGACGTCTGCGAACCCGAATGCCCGAACGAGGCGATTTCCCAGGGTGCGGAAATCTATGAGATCGACCCCAACAAGTGCACCGAGTGCGTCGGGCACTACGATGAGCCGCAGTGCGTGCAGGTCTGCCCGGTCGATTGCATCCCCAAGGATGCGGCGCATGTCGAGAACGAAGAGATGCTTTGGGTCAAGTACGAAAAGCTGACGGGCAACAAGCGGACCTGATTCGAATCGCCGACCAGAAACCTGCGGAAATCGCGGGTTTCTTCTTGTCGACCGCAGCGATGGAAATCAGGCGGCTTTGGGCTGTGCTTCAGGCGGCAACAGCAGTTCACGAACCCGCCCAACCACGGCATCCAGTGCATGGATTTGCTGCAGCAGATCCTTGTCGACGCTTTCCAGTTCGCGGATGCGGTCTTCCAGCGTGTCGGTCGCCTGGTGAATGCGCTTGATGCTCTCCAGGCGGCGCTTGAGTTGAATCTGGTGCTCACGGACCTGTGTTTCCATCGGCGCCATGATCGCTCGCAGCCAGGTTTCGGCGTCCTTGTTGGCGCGCTCGAAGGCATGCCGCACCTGAATCGCAACCTCCTCGAAGAACTTCTGCGTGATGTGTTTCTTGTCGGTAGTCATCAGGCTGAGCATCGTGTTGAGATGTGTATTGCACCAGCCTTCCAGGCGATCGAGCTCCTTTTCATAGCGCAGCAGCGAGAAGGCGGCCGGCGTCCCAAGCTTGAGGCCGTGCTCAACCGCGAACTTCTTGTACACTGCCTCCATCATGCTCCGGATTTCGCCGATTTCATTCGTCGACCTGGTTAGCGAGGCGCGTGAGCGACTGAGGAAATTGCCCATCGCGTCGGACAGCGTTCGCGAGAAATTCGCCTCGATCATCGCGGTGCGGGTTTCGTGGGTCAGATGGCGCAGCGCATCGAGGCCGAGATGTCCGAACAGGTTGTTGGTCAGGGTCGAGAAAACGCTGCGCACCGCATAGTAGCGCTGGAGGCCGGACTCGAATTCTTCCTTGTCGGCGCGCACCTTGCCCATCATGTACTCGACAACCCCCTTGTTCTTGCCGCGCAACTCAGTCAGTTCGGTCAGTTGCTCACGCAGCCCGGAAAGACGTGATTCGAGCAAGCCACCCACGCGCAGGCTGACATCGCTGAATTCGCTCTCGGTATTGTCGCGAACGATGTCCTGCTTGGCCGGAAGCAGTTCTCCGGAGAGGGCCAGTTCAAGGATCGGCAGGCGGCTCCTTTCCAGCAGTGCCTGGTCGCCATTGATCTTGGCGACCAGCCCTTTCTGTGCCGAAACCGGGAAGACCTGACCTTCCGGCAGGTTGAGAATCGACGCGCAGGACGCGACCTGGCGCCCAATTTCCCCATCGATCTCGGCGCGTGTTTTCAGTTCGTCCCACTGGCCATCAATCTTGTTCAGCACCACCACCCGTCCGCGCCGGGCGGCCCCGCCCGCACCGATATGCTCTTTCCAGATGGTCAGGTCCGATTGGGTCACCCCGGTGTCGGCGGCGAGGATGAAGAGTACCGCATGCGCATTGGGCAGCAGCGAAAGGGTGAGCTCCGGTTCGGCGCCGATGGCATTGAGGCCAGGCGTGTCGAGGATGACCAGACCCTGCTCCAGCAACGGATGGGGAAAGTTGATCACCGCATGGCGCCAGCGCGGAATCTCGACCAGCCCGTCCTTGCCGATCCGGTAGAGTTCGCTTGTCGCGTCGCCCACGTCGAAGCCGAGGCGTCCGGCTTCCTCGGGTGATACCCGGATGGTTTCGCTGACGTGGCGCAACCCCTCCTGCATCATTTCCGCCGAGCCGACGTCGAGCGCCACCATGAACCATTCCTCGGGATAGCGCCTGTATTCGCTGACGCTGCCATTGGCCGCCCGTGTCTGGATCGGCAGCAACTCTATGCGCGGCGTCTTCCGCGGGTCGTAAAGCAGTTCTGTCGGGCACATGGTCGTGCGCCCCGCCGAGGAGGGCAGAATGCGGCTGCCGTAGTCGGCAAAGAAGATGGCGTTGATCAGTTCCGATTTGCCGCGCGAAAACTCGGCGACGAAGGCAACATTCAGACGGTCCTCGCGCAGGCGCTCGAGAAGCTGGGAAAGTCGCATGTCGCTTTGCGCATCCGACAGGTCATTGTCCGAAAGCCAGGTCTGAAACTGCCCAATATTGGCGGAGAGTCGCGAACGCCATTCGGCATAAGCGGCAAATTGGTGGGCTAGTGTCATGGCAGTCACCGGAAGAGGTCGATGCGGCAATTTATCACAAGAACAGGGACTTGCATGCGAGATCTAGTGCTGGCAGGCGGGGCAGTAAAAGGTTGACCGGCCTCCCTGACGAACCTGCCGAATCACCCCGTTGCAGCGTCGGCAGGACGCACCCGCCCGACCATAGACTGCGCAATCGACCTGGAAGCAGCCGGCGCCGCCGTCGCTGTGCACATAGTCGCGAATGCTGCTCCCGCCAGCCGCAATGGCATCCGCCAGCGTCTGGCGGATCGCCGGCACCAGTCGCCGGTAGCGCTCCCGGCTGATCCGGTTGGCCGCGCGCAATGGCGAGATGCCGGCGCGGAACAGGCTCTCCGCGGCATAGATGTTGCCGATGCCGACCACCAGGTGGCTGTCCATCAGCACTGGCTTGATCGGTGCGGCCCGGCCTCGCGTCGCAGCGAACAGCCAGTCGCCGGTGAATTCGTCGGCCAGCGGCTCGACACCGAGCACCGCCAGCAGCGGATGCGTCACTTCGCCGGCCGCCTGCCAGAGCACGACGCCGAAGCGTCTGGGGTCGGCCAGGCGCAATGCCTGGTGCGCAAAAAGAATGTCGACGTGGTCATGCTTTTCCGGAGTCTTGTCACTCGGCACAAAGCGCAGGCTTCCCGACATCCCGAGATGAATGATCAGACAGCCATCCTCGACCCCGCCCCGACAGTCGAGCAACAGGTACTTGCCGCGCCGGCGTACCGCCACCACCTGTTGCCCCTCCAGAGTGGCGCCCAGCGTCGCCGGCAGAGGCAGGCGCAGGCGCGGCGCGCGCACGACCGCCCCGAGAATCCGCTTTCCTTCGATCTCCGGTTGGAGCCCGCGTCGACAGACCTCGACCTCCGGTAACTCCGGCATTGCTTGTTCCTCCGACGAAAGCCAAATAACATCGCAAACTTATCGGATTCTAAGCGCTCTAAAGCGCTAACCCTGACTGAAAGCAGCACATGTTAACCAAGCTGATCTGCGCAGCACTTGCCCTCGCCCTGGCCGGACCAACTCATGCCGCCGGTGAGGAGGCGTCCAAGGAGGCGTCCAAGGAGTCGACCAAGGAGGCGTCCAAGGAACCGGTGAAGGTACCCGCGAAGGCGTCGGCAAAGAAGCGGACGACCGCCCAGAATGCCGGCGAAGATCTGCTTGCCCGCGCCGTCTTCCAGTCACTGGTTGGCGAACTCGCGCTGCAGCGTGGCGATACCAATCTCGGTGTCAGCGCTTGGGCGGACCTCGCCCGCCGCACCCGCGACCCGGCGGTGATTGCCCGCGCGGTTGAGGTTGCTGCCGCTGCCAGACAGTATGAGCTGGCGCTTGATCTGGCTCGCCTCTGGTTGCAGGTCGAGCCCGCTTCGACCCGGGCGCGCCAGACCGAATCTTCGCTGCTGCTGCTTGCCAACCGCATCGACGACCTGGCGCCCCAACTCGCCGGCCTGCTCGAGCAGGACAAGGCCAATGCGCCCGGCAACCTGATGCATTTGAACAGGATGCTGAGCCGGCACACCGACAAGAAAGCCGTGCAGCGTCTGGTTGACCGGGTCGCGACGCCTTACGGCGACCTGCCTGAAGCGCACTTTGCCATGGGTCTGGCCGCTGCCAACGCCGACGACTTGATGCGTGCCCAAGGCGAGTTCAAGAAGGCGCTGGATCAGCGCCCCGACTGGGAGGCGGCAGAACTGGCCTACGCGCAGTTGCTGGCCCGAGCCTCTGCGGCCAATGCCATCGACAGCCTGAACGAATTCCTGGCACGCAAGCCGGATGCCCGCGAAGCCCGCCTGACGCTGGCCCGTCTGCTGATCAGCGAAAGCAGGTACGGTGATGCGCGGGCGCAGTTCGACCGTTTGCTCAAGGACTCGCCAGATAGTCCGGAAATCATCTTTCCGGTGGCGATGCTGGCGCTGCAGAGCGGTGATGCGGCCACTGGCCGTGCCCAGCTCGAGAAGCTCCTGAACTCCGACTTTCCGGACAAGAGCAGTGTCCATTTCTTCCTTGGCCAGCTCGATGAAGAGCAGAAGAAGCCCGATCTTGCCCTGGAGCACTTTCGTCAGGTTACCGCTGGCGACCAGTACGTTCCCGCTCGCAGCCGGGCGGCACGGATCTTGTTGCAACAAGGCCAGGTGGAGCAAGCGCGTGCCATGCTGCAAGCGGCGCGCGGCAGTTCAACCGCCGAGAATACGCAACTGATTCTGGCGGAGGCGCAGTTGCTGCGCGAAGCTGGACGAGGCGACGAATCCTACGCCTTCCTCGAGGTGGAACTGGCCAAGCAGCCCGACAATCCGGAACTGCTTTATGAAACAGCCCTCGCTGCCGAACGCCAGGACAAGCCGCAGATTCTGGAGAAGCACCTGCGTCACCTGCTCAAGCTGAAGCCGGATCACGCCCACGCGCTGAACGCCCTCGGCTACTCGTTGGCCGAGCGCAATGTGCGCCTCGCGGAGGCACAGAAACTGCTCGGCCGCGCCCTGGTGCTGGCGCCGGAAGACCCGTTCATCATGGACAGCATGGGCTGGCTCCTGTACCGCCAAGGCAAGCTGCCGGAGGCGCTCAGAACGCTCGAAACCGCATACGGCATCAAGGCCGACCCGGAGATCGCCGCCCACCTGGGTGAGGTGCTGTGGACCAGCGGACGCAAGGATGAAGCGATGCGCTTTCTGAACAATGCAGCAAAGCAGTTTCCGGACAGCGAAATCGTCGCGGGCGCCCTGAAAAAGTTCCAGCCCTGATGTTGCGCTTCAGCGCATTGCTTGCCTGCGGCGTGCTTGCCGGTTGTGCCGGCGCCCCCCCGACGCTGCTGGTTGGGCGTGACCAGATCCGCGACTTTGCCCTTGAGGCGCGGTTCGTGCTGCGTGTCAGCCAGCCGGGCGGCTCGCCGGAAAGTTCCGGGGGGCGGCTCGCTTGGGAGCACAAGAATGACAAGGACCGTATCCTGATCTCGAATCCGCTCGGTGTCGGCATGGCGGAGATCGATGTCAGTCCGGCCCTCTCGCGCCTGCGCACCGCCGACGGTCAGGTACGGGAATCGGCCGATGCCGATGCGCTGATGGAAGACGTTACCGGCCACCGCCTGCCGGTCAGCCGGCTGCCGGGCTGGCTGCTCGGCCGCGCCGGCACCCCTTCCATTGTCGTGAGCGACAATGCCGGGCGTCCGGCGCGGCTGAGCGAAGACGGCTGGCAGATCGACTATGCTTACCCCGACGACATGGCGGGCGCCCTGCCGGTTGGTGTCAATCTGACCCGCAGCAGCGATATCGACCTCCGGTTGCGCATCGAGGAGTGGAGGGCGATACCGTGAGCCTCTGGTCCTGGGGCAGTGCCTGGCCAGCGCCAGCCAAACTCAACCTGTTCCTGCACGTCGTCGGCCGCCGTCCCGACGGATACCACCTGCTGCAGACCGTCTATCGCTTCATCGACCGCGCCGACACTCTGCATTTCGCACCCCGCGACGATGGCGACGTGGTCCTCGCGACGCCGACCCCGGGTGTCGAGGCGGCGAACGACCTCACCGTCCGCGCCGCCCGCCTGCTGCAGGAAGCGACCGGCTGCCGCCAGGGGGCCACGATCCACCTGAGCAAGAACCTGCCGCTGGGCGGCGGACTCGGTGGCGGCAGTTCCGATGCAGCGACCGTATTGCTGGCGCTCAACCACCTGTGGCAAGCCGGCTTGTCGCGAGCCGAGCTCGAACAACTGGGGCTGCAACTTGGTGCCGACGTGCCCGTCTTCGTCCATGGCCGCAATACGTTTGCCGAAGGAGTCGGCGAAGCCTTCAGCGATGTCGAATTGCCGCCGGCGACCTATCTCGTGCTGCATCCCGCGGTCAACGTGCCCACCGGGGCCATTTTCGGGGCGCCGGAGCTGAAGCGCGACACGCCGCCGATCCGGCCGGCGGACTGGCGGCATGGGACGGGCCACAATGACCTCGAGCCTGTCGCTTGCGCAAGATTCCCGCAGGTTGCCGGGCATCTGGCATGGCTCAGGCAGCACGCGCCCCATGCCATGATGACCGGGTCCGGAGCCTGCGTCTTTGCCGGGTTTGCCGATCTTGCGAGGGCGGCGGAGGTTTTTTGCCAGGTGCTGCCCGGCATGACGGGCTGGCTGGCTGCCGGTCTGACCGAACATCCATTGGTATCGCTCTGACAAAGCGCTGGATTTTCGCCTGCGTCTCCTGTAATATCCGCGCCTCGTTCGCACGCGAACCCGTGCAAGCGACCCGCTGGGGAGTCGCCAAGTTGGTCAAGGCACCGGATTTTGATTCCGGCATTCGAAGGTTCGAATCCTTCTTCCCCAGCCAGTTTTTTCGGGCAGGTCATGAGCCTGCCCGAATTTCATTGTGGTGGGCAGGCACCTGCAGGAAATGCCCGAAGGGAAGTGGAGCAAATGGCCTACAACAGCTTGATGGTCTTCACCGGCAACGCCAATCCGGCACTGGCGGCCGCCGTGGCGCTCGAACTTGGCGTCGACTTGGGCCGTGCCGAAGTCGGGCGCTTCTCGGACGGCGAACTGAGAGTCGAGTTGCAGGAGCATGTGCGCGGCCGCGACATCTTCGTCCTGCAGTCAACCTGTTCCCCCTGCAACGATAACCTGATGGAACTGCTGGTCATGGTCGATGCGCTGAAACGTGCCTCGGCCGGCCGAATTACCGCCACGATCCCGTATTTCGGCTATGCCCGCCAGGATCGCCGCTCGCGGTCCTCGCGTGTCCCGATCGCCGCCAAGCTGGTGGCCAACATGCTCGTCGCTTCCGGCATCGACCGCGTCCTGACCATGGACCTTCACGCCGAACAGATCCAGGGCTTCTTCGATATTCCGGTCGACAACATCTACTCGCTGCCCATCCTGCTCGATGACATCCACAAGCAGTCTTACGAGAATCCGATGGTCGTTTCCCCTGACCACGGCGGTGTTGTGCGCGCCCGTTCGCTGGCCAAACGCCTCGAATGCGACCTCGCGATCATCGACAAGCGCCGTCCGAAGGCCAACCTCTCCGAGGTCATGAACATCATCGGCGAGGTTGACGGCCGCACCTGCATCATCATGGACGACATGGTCGACACCGCCGGCACCCTGTGCAAGGCAGCCACCGCACTCAAGGCCGAAGGCGCCAGGCGGGTTGTCGCCTACTGCACCCACCCGGTGCTTTCCGGCTCGGCGGTCGACCGCGTCAATCGCTCCGACCTCGACGCACTGGTCGTCACCGACACCATTCCGCTGCGTGATGACGCAGCCAGCTCACCATGTATCCGCCAGCTCTCCGTGGCGGAAATCATGGCCGAAACCATTCGCCGTATCAGCAACGACGACTCCGTCTCGTCGCTGTTCATCGACTAAGCTTTTTCAACCCTCCCGTTCTGGTCGCGGACCGGGAATACTCTGGAGTAACACGATGAAATTCGAACTCAACGCGCAAGCGCGCACGCTGCAGGGATCGGGTGCGAGCCGCCGCCTGCGTCGCGCTGGCAAGGTACCTGGCATCATCTACGGCGGTACTGCTGCCCCGCAGGCGATCGAACTCGATCACAACGACCTGCTGCTGGAGATGAAGAAAGAGGCGTTCCACGCCTCGATCCTGGTCATCTCCGTCGACGGCAAGAAGCAGCAAGCCCTGCTGCGCGACACCCAGATGCACGCCTACAAGCCGAAGATCCTGCACGTCGATTTCCAGCGCGTGAGCGCTACCGAGGCACTGCACCTCATGGTGCCGCTGCACTTCATCAACGAAGAAACCGCGCCGGGCGTCAAGCTTTCGGGCGGCCGGGTCAACCACGTGCTGACCGAAGTCGATGTCCAGTGCCTGCCCAAGGACCTGCCCGAGTTCATCGAGGTCGATGTCGGCGCTCTCGAAGTCGGCGAGAGCATTCACCTTTCCGACCTCAAGCTGCCGAAGGGCGTCAAGCTGACGCATGAGGACGACGACGCGCTCGTCGTCGGCATCGTCGCCAAGGGTGGCGGCGAGGAAGGCGAAGAAGGCGAAGCGGCGGAAGGCGAAGCGGCCGCCTGACGGCTTCGCGCACCCCGCTGCAAATGGCCGCCGCAGGCAACATGCCCCCGGCGGCCATTTCATTTGGCAAGCCATGAATCCACCGCGCCTGATCGTCGGTCTCGGCAATCCCGGGCCGCAATACGAAACCACCCGGCACAACGCCGGTTTCTGGTTTGTCGACCATCTGGCCGACAAGCTGAAGGTTGCGCTCGCGCCGCAGGCCCGCTTCTTCGGCAAGGCCGCGCGCGCCGGCGACCTCTGGCTGCTCGAACCGGCCACCTTCATGAACCGCTCCGGCCAGTCGGTGGCGGCGCTGGCCAATTTCTACAAGATTCCCGCGGGCGAGATCCTCGTCATCCATGACGATCTCGACCTGCCGCCTGGCGGCATCCGTCTCAAGCAGGGCGGCGGCAACGGCGGTCACAACGGCCTCAGGGACATCCAGGCCCGGCTCGGCACGCCGGATTTCTGGCGCCTGCGCCTTGGCATCGGCCACCCGCGCACGCTGAATCTGGCGCAACAGGTCGTCGACTTCGTCCTGCACCCGCCGCGCAAGGAAGAACTGCCGGAAATCGAACACGCCCTCGCCCGCTGCCTGCTGGCCTGGCCACGAATTGCCGGCGGCGACTATGCCGGCGCTCAACAACAGTTGCACGGCAACGCCGTCTAAGGAAAACAAATGTCTTTGAAATGCGGCATCGTCGGTCTGCCCAACGTCGGCAAGTCCACCCTCTTCAACGCCCTGACCAAGGCCGGCATCGACGCCGCCAACTACCCGTTCTGCACCATCGAGCCGAACGTCGGCATCGTCGAGGTGCCCGATCCGCGTCTCGCCCAGCTGTCGGCCATCGTCAAGCCGCAGAAGATCCAGCCGGCCATCGTCGAATTCGTGGACATCGCCGGCCTGGTCGCCGGCGCCTCCAAGGGCGAAGGCCTGGGCAACCAGTTCCTCGCCAACATCCGCGAGACCGATGCCGTGGTACATGTCGTGCGCTGCTTCGCCGACGACAACGTCGTGCACGTTTCCGGCGGCGTCGATCCGATTCGTGACATCGAGGTCATCGACACCGAACTGGCGCTCGCCGACATGGCCACCGTCGAAAAGGCGCTCAACCGCTACCGCCGCCCGGCCAGCGCCGGTGACAAGGACGCCAAAATCCTCGTCGCCGTCCTCGAGAAATGCTTCGCCCAGCTCGACCAGGCCAGACCGGTGCGCGGCCTCGACCTGTCGAAGGAAGAGTGGGCCAGCCTCAAGCCCTTCTGCCTGATCACCGCCAAGCCGGTGCTCTACGTCGCCAACGTCGCCGAGAACGGCTTCGACAACAACCCGCTGGTCGACGCGGTGCGTGCCCACGCCGCCGCCGAAAAGGCAGAGGTGGTCACCGTCTGCGCCGCCATCGAATCCGAGATCGCCGACCTCGACGACGAGGAAAAGCAGATGTTCCTCGCCGACCTCGGCCTCGATGAACCCGGACTCGACCGCCTGATCCACGCCGGCTACAAGCTGCTCGGCCTCGCCACCTATTTCACCGCCGGCGTAAAGGAAGTGCGCGCGTGGACCATCCACCGGGGCGACACCGCGCCGCAGGCCGCCGGGGTCATCCACACCGATTTCGAACGCGGCTTCATCCGCGCCCAGACCATCGCCTTCGACGACTTCATCGCCCACAAGGGCGAAGCCGGTGCCAAGGAAGCCGGCAAGATGCGTGCGGAAGGCAAGGAATACGTGGTCAAGGATGGCGACGTGCTGAACTTCCTGTTCAACGTCTGACACAGCCCGGGCAGGGTTTCGCCCTGCCCGCCCCGCAACACAGTTCAGGCATACACGCCCGCGTTGCGCTCCGGATAGCTCTCATACACATGCTCGAACACCGCCGAGCATTTCTGCCGGTAAAGGTCCGGCGTGTAGGCACGCGGCAGGCCGCTGTCGAGCGTGTCTTCGATAGTCAGCTTCAACTGTGAGCGCGCCGCCGATTTCTGCCGCCAGTTCAGTACCAGCAGCGCCTTCAGCCGCGCCAGCAGTTCGCGCGCCACCTTTTTCACCTCGGCGCGTTCCTCTGTCGATAGCTCGGGTGCAGGTCGCGTCAGGATGTCGAAGATGACCAGTTCTTCCTCGCTCATGTTCTCGCGCACATGGCGTTGCTGCTCGTCGTTGAGGCTGTTCGAGAGCTTGAGCAGTTCCGCGAACAGTTCCTCGATGCTGCGGCTGCCGGCGTTGTAGCTTTCGATCAACGCCTCGAACTTCTCGGCGAAGTCGGCGCGGGTGCGGTTCAACCGGATCATCTTTTCCAGTTGGGCGCGGATGGCGGCCTTGAGCACTTCGAGGTCGGTGTTCTTGTGCTTCGATTGCTTGAAGCGCTGCGCCAGCGCCTCGAAGTTGATCTTCGACAAATCCAGTGCGGCAGGCCCATGTTGTCCGATCTCATGGCCCGTGATGGATTCATCGAGCAGATCGTTGATCTGTCCCATCACCTGCGAAATATCTGGCGGGTTCGGGTTCAACTTGGCGCAGATCGCTTCGGCAAGCGTCGTCAGGCAGGCGACTCGGCTGGCGAATTCCAGCGCCGCCGGGTCGGGCTTCACGGCGCGGTAGAGCGTACTCACCAGCCGTTCATGGGCAAAGAAATCGCGGCGCAGCGGGTCGGGGGAGATCAGCGCGTTCACGCCGTCGTCGATGCGTGACAGCCGCTCCATGCTGCCGGCCGCCGTTGCCTCGATCTCGGCCAGCAGCACGCCGTGCGCAGCGCAGAAGGCCCCGGCATCGACCACCGACTGGCGCAGTTCCTCGACCAGTTGCTGCTTGTCCTTGACCGGGCTCTTGCCGTCCTTGCCTGCCCCGTAGATGGCCAGCGCCTTTTCCAGCGAGGCGAAGACGTTGGCGTAATCGACGATGACGCCGCTGTGCTTGCCGGGGAATACCCGGTTGGCGCGGGCGATGGTCTGCATCAGCGTGTGATTGCGCATCGGCTTGTCGAGGTAGATCGTCGAACAGCTCGGCGCGTCGAAGCCGGTCAGCCACATGGCGCAGACGAAGACCAGGCGCAGCGGGTCGCCATCCTCCTTGAACTTCTCGTCCAGCCCGGGATTCGATTCATTCATGCGCTTGCGGTGCGGCGCGATGTCGAGGCCCAAGGACTGCATCTGCTGGATTTCGTTCTGCCCCGGCGAAACGATCACCGCCATGTCGGTGCTGGTCACTACCTCCAGCCGCTGCTTCAGCTCGGCCATGCGCAGATCGCGTCGCGCTTGCACTGGCGTCATGCCACCGCCGGGCTGGTAGTGCAGTTCGCCCAGCTCCTTCTGCACCCGTGCGGTTTCCTCTGCCCAATGCACCTTCACCTTGTCGTACATGCGCAGCGCGGTGGCCTTGTCGATCGACACCGCCATGGCCTTGCCGACAAACCCGCGCCCGAGGAAGTGCCGCACGATGTCCTGGGCCACGGTTTCCAGCCGGTCGTCGCGGGTGATCAGGTGGTATTGCCGTCCCAGCACCTGCTCCAGCTTGGCCTCCTGATCGGCATCGAGGTCGGCGTCCTCGATCAGGCGGTAGATGTCTTCGTTGAGGGCGGGATTGACGAGCTGCAATTCCGGCGTGCGGTTCTCGTAGAATAGCGGCACGGTGGCGCCGTCTTCGATGGACTGCTGGAAATCGTAGATCGAAACGTAGTCACCGAAGACCTCCTTGGTGCGCTCCTCGCCGGCGATCAACGGCGTGCCGGTAAAGGCGAGGAACATCGCCCTGGGCAGCGCGGCGCGCATGTTGAGCGCCAGCGTGTCGTACTGGCTGCGGTGCGCCTCGTCGGTCAGCACGATCACGTCGGAACGGTCGCAGAGCAGTTCCGGCGTCTGGAACTTGTGCACCAGCGTGAACACGTAGCGGTGGTTGCCGCGCAACAGTTCGCGCAGATGGGCGCCGCTGGCGGCGTGGCAGGCGTCACCCTCGGCCTCGCTCACCGCGCCGGTGGTCTTGAAGGTCTTGGCGATCTGGTCGTCCAGCTCCACGCGGTCGGTGACAACGACGAAGGTCCAGTTGCCGGAGAGCTTCCTCAGCACCTTCTGCGCGAAGAAGACCATCGAAAAGCTCTTGCCGCTGCCCTGCGTCTGCCAGAACACGCCGCCGCGCCCGTGGCCGAGCTGGCGGGCTTCGAGCATCGAGGCGATGGCGTTATTGACGCCGAGAAACTGGTGGTTCTGGCCGAGAATCTTGACCAGCCCGGCCTTGTGCTCCGAAAACAGCGTGAAGTTCTCGACCAGATCGAGCAGGCGGCTGCGGTCGCAGGTGCCGCGCAGCATCACCTCCAGCGACACCCGGCGCGGCTCGTCCTCGCGCTCGATGCGCTTCCACTCCACCCAACGTCCCCAATCGGCGGTCAGCGAGCCGACGCGGCTGTCGGTGCCGTTGGAAGCGATGAGCAGCGCGTTGCTCCAGAACAGCGCCGGAATCTGCTGCCTGTAGTGGGTGAGGTTCTCGTCGAAAGCGGCGCGCGCCGGAACGCCGGGCTTCTTGAGTTCGATCACCACCCACGGCAGGCCATTGACGAAGCCGACCAGGTCGGGCCGGCAAGTGTAGAGCGGGCCGGTCACGGTCAACTGGCTGACGAGCAGGAAATCGTTGTTGGCCGGCGTTTCCCAATCGACCACGCGCAGGCGCTCGGTCTTCTGGCCGCCGTGCTCGCGGTCGGGAACCGACACCGTGATGCCTTCCTTGAGCAGCCGGTAGACCTCGCGGTTGGCCGCCTCCAGGCTCATCGCCGAACGGTCGCGGGTCAGCTCGTCGACGGCGTTGGCGATCGCCTCCGGTGGCAGGGTCGGGTTGAATTTGCCCAGCGCGGCGCGCAGGCGTTCGACCAGCACCACCTCGCCCTTGGTTTCGCGCCCCAGCAAACCGCACGCACCGAAGGTTTCGTCCAGCGCCGACACCGTTTGCCAGCCGAGTTCGGCAAACAGTCCGATGGCGGGCTGCTCGACGAGCTGGTCTTCGGAGTAGGCGTGCAGGCTCATGGCAAGGGCAAGGCCGCGATGGCCAGGATTCTCTTCATGACCGCGTCCACGCGCCGCGAGTGAAGATCGTCGTATGTCACCCGCGGCGGCGGCGCGGTGGGCGCATCGATCAGAAGACTGGCAGCACAGCCACCGACCAGCACCAGTTCGGCGCATAGATCGCCGAGCGCCGCCGCAACGATTTCGACACGCTGAACATTGGGGTCGGCAGCATTCACAGGCGTTCCTCGAACAAGCGCTCGGCCAAGGCGCGTTCGCGCGCGTTGCCGGTGCGGAGGGCATCGAACAGGGCCAGATTCTCGTAGAGACCGGGACTGCGCAGCGCGGCCAGGGGTGCCGACGGATAGAGCGGGATCAGCGCCATGCCGCGCGCGCTACCCTCGATGGCGGGCCACACCGGGACCGGATCGGCCGACGGGGCAATGAGCGTGTTCAGGGGCGGTGCTGCGTGGGCGGTTGGCACGCCTGCCACCAGTGCCCCGCGTACCGGAGGAAACGCATATTTGGCGCCATGGAACAGGAACTCCTTGAAGGCCGGCGTGAGAATCCGCGGCCGGCGCTCCTCGAAAAACAACAGGCGTGCCGCCTCGGCCCGCTTCAGTGCGCCGTGCACCTCCGACATCGACAGCCCGGCAAACGTCGCCAGTTCAGGGTAGGTCGTGCCCTGCTCGCGGCAGGCAGCAAGCGCCAGCAGGAGGTAAAAATCCTGGGGCTTTAGAACGAGCTGGCGGTTGGACTGTCGGCGCATGACATCGGTCGTGTTTTCGCATTTCGCGAAACACGAAAGTATTTTATCGACAAGGGCTTGTCAACAACTACAGCGCCTTGCACGGGTGCAATGTCTACTAATTTGCCTATGGATTAGTAGACATCGCCACTTGCCTGGACGAGCGGGGTGGCAGGCAAATCGGAAATCGCCTCCGTAAGCGCGTCGACCGCAATCTGCCCGGAAAGCAGGCGCGGCACCAATGGCGGACTCGCCCTTATTCACTGGTCTCTTCCTTTGACGCAGGCGGTACGGTGTAGCGCTGATCAGGATGGTTCTCCATTTCTGGAATGGAGTAGGCCAGCAGTCCCTCGCCGACCATGGGAGTCAGGTAATCCCGGACCAGCGGCTTGTGTTCCCGTCCGTGCAGAATGGTCGCCAGCTCCCGGGCGCTCAGGGCGTGCCAGCGACATAGATCGACGATCAAGGCACGCAAGATGTCCCGCCGGGGTTTGCTGCCGGCCGGCGGGATCCGCTCGGCCAGTTCGCGGGGGACGGTCACTAGGGGCTGGTGACTATTCTGGGTGGGCTGGTGACTATTCTGGGTGGGCTGGTGACTATTTGATTCTTCCGGGACCATTTCTCGCGCCAGACCCGTTGGAGCGGCGAGGAATTTCGGACCCGGCACATAGTACGTGCGGCTGCCGGCCCCTTTCATCTCCAGCAATTCCAGGTCGCGCAAGCGGCGAAGATGTGCCGAGGCGTTCAGGGTATCGGTACGGTTGATGGCCCGGTAGGCCGCATTGTCGATCGCGCCCAATTCCCGGACGAACACCAGGGCGCGGGATTCCTCGTCACTGATGGGGTCGCGAGTCAGTTGCCGCAGCCAGGCCAGATCGTCCGGCCCCAGGAAGTGATGGAACAGGAAGGTAGCGACAAACTGGTCGGGGCGGCGCGACGACTCGAAAGTGGGAGGCAACAGGTCGTGGGCGAGCATCAGTTCGCGCATGGCGCGGATGCCGCTGCCTTTGGTCTCGGCGATGTTCACCTCGTGCAGCACGGCGGTAATGCGCGGGTTGCGGGTTTCCGAGCCGGGCTCGCCCAGTTGCTCTTCGGCTTTGATGGAATGTCCCGGGTTGCGGATTTCCAGCCGGTTGGCGTAGCGAATGATCTGGATCGCGCCGTGAATGCGGTAGCTGCGATGCATGACTGCGTTGACGATGGCCTCGCGGATGACCCGCAGCGGCAGCGTGGGTTCGTCTTCTCGCGCCAACGCGCCTTCGGGCAAGGAGAACGACTGGATCAGCTCATCGCGCACGGTATTGGTGGCGCGGCGGATGGCGGTAAACAGCGGGGCGCGGATTTCCAAGGTGTCGAAGCGGTGATCGGGATTTTCGACCCATTGTCGCCCCGGGACCCGGATGTAGTCGATGCGCATCATCGGAAAGCAGCGGCGCAAAGCCATGGTGGAGCCGAAAAGCACGATACCGGCGACCGTGGGTTTAAGTTGCCCGCTGTCGCGCTTGACGCATCCCAAGGAGCGCAGCAGGTCGTCATTGGACCAAGCCAATTCTTCGGCGTCCGGATTGATCGCCCGGCGCTGCTGTCGGTAATCGTCGATGGCGATCGGGTCGATGTCGCCCATGTCGGCATCGGGGAGCAAAGCAGCATCGAAGGTTTCGATCTGGTGGCCGGCGTAGAGGGCGACCAGATCGTCTTCCGTTCCCTCCTGGTCGGTCGAACCGACACGCCGGTAAGCACCTCGCGGGAGCCCCAGATTCTGAAGGAAGATCGGTTTCTCGGTCGGCGCGGCCTCAGGCACATACACGACGACGACCGTCCTGCCACCCAGTTCCTCGACCGAGACGCGAGGGCGAAGCGGACGATTGAACACGCTGGCGCACTGGCTGGCCAGATCGGACTGGAGTTTGTCGGGATGCTCGACACCGTCGATCTTGTAGGCGTTGGCAAACAGGTCCTGCGGGTCGCGACTCACGCCGAGGAGAAGATAGCCACCACCCAGACCGGGTTCGTTGGCAAACGCGCAGATCGTTTCCATGACCGAACGGTCGATCTGGCGGGCTTGCTTGGCCTCGATGCGATGAGATTCATCCAGTGCGGAGAGTTCCTGCAGCAGGTCTTCGGCGGTGCGCATCATGGCCCTGGGTCCTCAATGTCAAGAGCAACCTGCCCGGAGAGCAGGCGCGGCAGCAGCAGGTCGCGGGTGCGGCGGAGGTTTTGGATTTGGCGTTGGAGCGAGAGAACTTGTTCGGCCATTGGCGCGGCTATGGCTTCAAACCGTCCGACCAGATCGTCCGGTGGTTCCAGAAACTCGATAGTCTTGAATACGCCCCGACTGATTTCCTTGAAGGTCGCGCCCGATGCCATGCGCTGGAAGGTCGGCACGTTCTCGGTCAGCCAATGGAACAGGAAGAATAGCGGCACGTGGTCATTTGGCAGGCAAGTGATGAAGCCCTGATTGGTACAAGCCGGATGCGTGTTGATGGCGATTGCTCCGATGGTGGCACGGCTGGTGAGCATCACGCTACGCGCCGGGAACATTCGTGCCGAACTCTGTGCAAGTCCTCGTTCGGTAATGTGGTCGTTTGAATCGTCCATGAACATCGTGCCTGCACCGGTCAGGTCGCTTGGCGAGTACCATTGAATCGTGCCGCCCTCCCAAAATTCGTCCTCTTTCCGCGAGGGCGTTCCACCGCCAGAAATCACGAATGCGTCGGCAACCGTTTTCACCTCCCACCCCTGCGGAATCTCGCCGAGGGGGGAGGCGACGCGGGGGTGGTGTTCGTGGCCGGGGAAGCGGAAGTGGACGAACCACTCGCGGTAGAGGGCGCGGGCCATCGACTCCAGAATCTTGATGCGCCGCTGGCTGTTCTCGATGAGTTCGTCGTAGGCCGACAGAATGCCCGCGATGCGTTGCTGGACGGGGAGCGGGGGAAGCGGAAGCTCGATACGTTCCAAGATTCCTTGGTTCAGCGACGCCATCGTAGCGCCATGCGAACACTGGTTCATCATCCAGCGTTGATGCTCCGACGTCAGGAAATAGTATGAGGCGAATAGTGGCTCCACCCGTTGGGACGCAAACCGGAGACGCAGACAATCAGAGCCTTGGAACCACCCGTTTTGTTCTTGGCGGATGAACACATGCCTTTCCACTGCGCCCTTCCGACCGAAAACAATGTCTCCATTCTTGAGAACGTGCGAGGAAAGGCGGTCGCGTGTTGATGGGGCAATGAACTCCAGTTTGTCGACCTTGATGCTACCGAAACCGATATTGCGGACATTGATTACAGGAGTCCCGTTCTCCGTGTAATCGCTGGCTTTGAGTTGTGTGCCGAAAGGGCCGGTCTTCAATTCGGCCTCGCCTGATGCCACAAGCTCGCCAATGGGGATGCGCGAAAACTCAGCCACGCTCACGCCCCCAGTATCTCCGCCACATTCGCGGCGATGGTCTGCTCCAGTTCCCGCGCCTGGGCGTTCAGCGATTCCAGTTCCTCGTTCAGGGTTTCGAGCTGCTCCTTGAAGTCCTCGTCGCTGACCTCCTCGCCCGGCGCGACGCCGACGTAGCGGCCGGGGTTGAGCGACCAGCCTTGGGTTGCGATCTCGGCCAGCGTCGCCGCCTTGCACAGGCCGGGCACGTCACGATAGGTCGGCGTGTCACCGAAGACTTCGATGAGCTTGGCCGCCGTCTCGCCAGCACCAACTTTTGGGGCTTCGAGTGCCTCGCCGCGATAGAGGCGGACGAGGTTGGCGATGAAGCCGATCTGCGCCGGCGTCCAGTCGCGGTGGGCGCGGTCGACCTGCCGGTAGATGTGGCGGGCGTCGATGAAGAGCACGGTGTCGGCACGTTTGGTTTTTGCCTTGCCCTTGTCGAGGAACCACAACGTGCACGGCAGCGTGACGGTGTAGAACATGTTGGGGCCGACAGCGACCATGACATCGACCGCCCGCGCTTCGATCAGCTTCTGCCGCAGTTCCTGCTCGCTGGAGCGGGCGTCGGAGGCCGAGTTGGCCATGACGAAGCCGGCGCGGCCGGTGGCATTGAGCGCCGAGTAGAAGAGCTGAATCCACAGGTAGTTGGCGT
>JBEOKN010000092.1:0-3579 GCA_040275885.1 Azonexus sp.
CAGGATCTCATCGACGCCTTGCGCGCCGGCGCCAGTGGCTATCTGGTCAAGAACATCGAGATGGACGCGCTGCTTGACGCCGTTCGGCGCGCGGCGATTCGGTGGTATCGCCGCAGATGACGGCCAAGCTGGTCCAGGGCGTCCGCGAACAGCCCAGACTCTCGCACATCGTGATCGAACGCGACCGGTTCTCACGCCGCGAACGCGACATCCTCAATTGCCTGGCGCAGGGCGAAAGCAACAAGGAAATCGCCCGTGACCTCGGCCTGGCCGAGAGCACGGTCAAGATCCACGTTCAGAACATCTTCAAGAAGCTGAGCATGTCGAGCCGGGTCCAGGTGGCGCTCTATGCCGCCGAGAACGGATTCGGGCAACGGTCGCGCGATGCCTGAGCCTGGTACTCGATCGCAGATCGTTTGCGGGCAGCGTTTCCGGAAATCCTCGCAAGTATGCAGGGGCGTTGCCGCGCTGACGTGATCGCCGCGGTCGACTGCCAAGGCTCCGTTCGCAGGAGACTAGATTGTCAGCACGCCGCCGGGCAGTGGATGGGCGAGCTGCAAACGGCTGATCGTCGACCGCAGGTCGAGGCCGGACGCCTTCATGAGTTGACGGGCATTCTCGCGCATGGCTTCCAGCGTGATTTCCACGGGTTCGCCGCCGGTCGCGAAGGCGATGGTATTGCCGCTGTCGCTCGAGGGGAAAACCGCGACACGCCCGTCGAACGCGGCCTCGAGGCGTTCGACGCTGGCGGCGAAACCCTTGCTGCGCCCGAGCAGATTGACGCCGAGCAGGCCGCGGTCGCTCAGTCGGGCGCGGCAGGCCTGGTAGAAGGGCAGGGTATCGAGGACACCGGCGCGGGCGTCGGCGTCGAAACCGTCGACCAGGATGTAGTCGAAACGACGGTCGCCGGCCAGCATGTAGTCGGCGCCGTCGCCGATTACGACGGCCAGGCGCACCGGATCGTCGGGCAGCCGAAAATACTGGCGCGCAATGAATTCGACCCGCGGGTTGATCTCGACGACCGTGCTCCGGCACTCCGGCAGGTTGCGGTAGATGAACTTGGCCAGCGAACCGGCGCCCAACCCGATCAGCAAGGCGTTGCGCGGCCACTCTGCTTCGTCGCGCAGCAGCAGTCCGGCCATCATCTCGCGCGTGTAGGCGAGTTCGAGCGACCATGGCCGGGCAATGCGCATGGCTCCCTGGACCCAGTCCGAGCCGAAGTGCAGGAAACGCACTCCGGCCTCCTCACTGATATCGACCGAATGGGCCAAGGCCACAGCGTGGCGAGGTGGGGCGTTACGAGGTTTCAAGCAGCACCGTGCTCAGTCCGGGCAAACTTGATGCCCCAATAGCTGCAGGTGAGTGGCCGTGGCACGGGCAGGTACATCGTCGTGAGCTTCGGGCAGGTGAAGCCTGCTTGTTCGGTGGCGATGGAATGTCACGGTCCAGATGACAACCACCGGAAATTATCTGGTACCCCCAGGCGGAATCGAACCACCAATTCGCCCTTAGGAGGGGCGTGTTATATCCATTTAACTATGGAGGCCGCGCGGGCGTCCGGGACGGGCACCATCGGCAAGACCGCATTGTACTGGTGTAGTGCCCGCTTCGGATAGTTGCGGCGACTGCGTGGCGTATCACGAACCGGATACGTCGCGCGCGGCGCCAAGCGGATAGAATGGCGCCTCCCATAGCCCGCGCTGTTGCGGGGCGCCGTTTTCACATTTCCGATGCCCTATCTCAAACTCTCCGACGCCTGCCTCGCGTATGGCCACGTTCCGCTACTCGATCACGCGGATTTTCTGCTCGACCCGGGCGAGCGCGTCGCGCTGATCGGCCGCAACGGGACCGGCAAATCGTCTCTGCTGGCGGCGCTGGCGACCGGCCCCGGGCGGGGCAAGCTCGACGACGGCGAGGTCTGGGTGCAGCCGGGAATTCGTGTCGGATATGTGGCGCAGGAACCGCCCTTCGATGCGCGGTCGACGGTGTTCGAGGCGGTGATTTCGGGGATGGGTGAGGCCTCGCGGCTGCTTGCCGCGTATCACGAGGTATCGCACCGGATGGCCGAAGGGGCGGGCGATCACGATGCGCTGCTGGCGCGGATGGATGCCTTGCAGCACGAACTGGAGGCCTGCGGCGCGTGGACCTACGAGGCGCAGGCTGAAAAGGTCATCGATCGCTTCGGTCTCGACCCCGAGGCCAGTGTCGGCAGCCTTTCCGGCGGCCAGAAGAAACGCCTGGCGCTGGCTCAGGCGTTGGCAGTCACGCCGGAGGTGCTGCTGCTCGACGAGCCGACCAACCATCTCGACATCGCCGCCATCGAATGGCTGGAGAACATGCTGATCGAGACCGGCGTGACGCTGCTCTTCATCACCCACGACCGGGCTTTCCTTGAACGCGTCTGCACGCGCATCGTCGAACTCGATCGCGGCAAGCTGGCCAGTTTCCCCGGCAGTTTCAGCGACTATCAGAGGCGCAAGGAACTGCTGCTGCACGAGGAGGCACTGGCCAATGCGCGCGCCGACAAGTTGCTCAAGGAGGAGGAGGTGTGGATCCGCAAGGGCGTCGAGGCGCGGCGGACGCGGGCGGTGTTCCGGGTCCAGCGGCTCGACAAGCTGCGCGCCGAACGCCAGGCGCGGCGGGAGCGCCTGGGCAAGGTCAGTCTTCAGCTCGATGCCGGCGAGCGCAGCGGCAAGCTGGTCGCCGAACTGGACCATGTCAGCAAGTCCTTCGGTCAGCAGCCTGTCGTGCGCGATTTTTCGGCGCGCATCCAACGCGGCGACAGGATCGGCGTGATCGGCCCCAATGGCGCCGGCAAGACGACGCTACTGCGCCTGATCCTCGGCGAGTTGCAGCCGGACGCAGGCATCGTCCGGCTGGGAACGAAGATCGATGTCGCCTATTTCGACCAGTTCCGCACCCAGCTCGATCCGGATTCGTCGCTGGTCGACGTCATCTCGCCCGGGTCCGACTTCGTCGACATCGGCGGTGCGCGCAAGCACGTGATCGGCTACCTCGAGGACTTCCTGTTCCGGCCCGAGCGGGCCAGATCGCCCGTCAGTTCGCTGTCCGGCGGCGAGCGCAACCGCCTGCTGCTGGCCCGACTGTTTGCCAGACCGGCCAACGTGCTGGTTCTCGACGAGCCGACCAACGACCTCGACATCGAAACGCTGGAACTGCTCGAGGAATTGCTCGCCAACTACGACGGCACGCTGTTCCTGGTCAGCCATGACCGGACCTTCCTCGACAACGTGGTGACCCAGACCATCGCCGCCGAGGGCGACGGCTACTGGAAGGAATATGCCGGCGGCTACAGCGACTGGGCGGCCTACAAGGCGGGTGTAGCCAGGGAGGCGGCGAGGCGGAAGACCGAGACCAGGCCGGCGGTCAAGGCTGCCGAGCCGGCCAAAGCCAGGGGCGACAAGCTGTCGTGGAAGGAGCGGCGCGAACTTGAGGCACTGCCCGGCAGGATTGCCGTACTCGAGAGCGAACAGGCCGAACTGACCCGGCTTATCGAGGATGCGTCGATCTACCAGAGCGATCCGCAGGCGGCGCAGAAGGTGGCCGAGCGGCTGGCGG
>JBEOKN010000093.1:0-75103 GCA_040275885.1 Azonexus sp.
ACCAGCCCCCTTCATAAACTACTGATCGTGAACGATTCTTCATGCTCCGGCCCTGCGAACATCTGCTGGGATTCCATAGGAACAACTGCTGCCACCGGTACCGCCGCCCGCGGTTCGGGCGACACAAAAAAACCCCGCCGGGTGGCGGGGTCGAAGTTCTCGAAAGGGGGTTTCGAGAGGAGGGGTTCGGTACAAGGTTGCACTGTAGGCAATCCCGCCGATCATGTCTGTCGTGCTTTCGTAGCTTTGTGTAACCAGATGTTGCAGTGCGGAATGACAGCGGCCGGCAAAAGCGTGATCATGCCTTGACGTGCCGGAAACTAGTGGCACATCGTACTTGGCGATCCCACACAATTCATGGAGGAGACACCATGCAGAAGTCGCTTCACATCGATCCGGCGAAATGCACCGGATGCCTGCAGTGCGAGATGGCCTGTTCCTACGAGCACACCGGAGCCATCAATCCGTCGAAGTCCCGCATCAAGGTCTTCAATTTCGAACACGAAGGCCGCAAGGTTCCCTATACCTGCACGCAGTGTGCCGATGCCTGGTGCATGAACGCCTGCCCCGTCGACGCCATCGTCATTGATGCCGCCACCGGCGCCAAGGTGGTCAGGGAAGCGATCTGTGTCGGTTGCAAGGTATGCACGATCGCCTGCCCGTTCGGTACGGTCAATTACATGGCCGATGTCGGCAAGGTCCAGAAATGCGACCTGTGCGGCGGTGATCCGAAATGCGTCTCGGCCTGCCCGACCGCTGCCATCACCTATGTCGATGCCGACTGGACCGGTCTGGATCGCATGCGTGCCTGGGCCGCCAAGTCCAATACCGCTGCAGTAGCTGCCTGAGGAGGAAGATCATGGGATGGAACAGAAAAGTCCTGCGCGTGAACCTCACCGCCGGCACATGCACTCCCGAACCACTGAATATGAATTGGGCCAACGACTACCTGGGCTCACGCGGCCTGGCCTCGAAATACCTGGTCGAGGAGACCGACCCCAGGGTCGATCCGCTGTCACCGGACAACAAGATGATCATGGCGACCGGCCCGCTGACCGGCACGATGGCTTCGACCGGTGGGCGCTATGTCGTGGTGACCAAGGGGCCGCTGACCAATGCCATCGCCTGCTCGAATTCAGGCGGCTATTTCGGGGCAGAAATGAAGTTCGCCGGCTGGGACATGATCATTTTCGAGGGCAAGTCGCCGAAGCCGGTCTATCTCTACCTCGAGAACGACAGGGCCGAGTTGCGCGATGCCGCTCACCTGTGGGGCAAGACCTGCTGGGAAACCGAAGAAACGATCAAGGCCAGCCATCAGGATCCGTTGATCCGCATCTCGTCGATCGGCGGGGCCGGGGAGAATGGCGTCCTCTACGCCGCCATCGTCAATGACCTGCACCGCGCGGCGGGCCGCTCCGGTGTCGGTACGGTGATGGGTTCGAAGAACCTGAAGGCGGTGGCGATTCGCGGCACCCAGGGTGTTTCCGGTATCAAGGATTTCCCGGCGTTCATGGCGGCGACCAATGCCGGCAAGAAAGTTCTCGCCGACAACGCGGTAACCGGCCAGGGCTTGCCCAAGTACGGCACACAGGTGCTGATGAACGTGATCAATGAAATGGGGGCCTTGCCGACACGCAATCACCGCGACGTTCAATTCGAAGACGCTGGCAGAATTTCCGGTGAGGCGATGCACGAAAAACGCTCGACTGACGGCAAGACCCACCTGATAGCCAATGCCGCCTGCTTCGGGTGCACCATCGCCTGCGGCCGGATCTCGAAGATCGACGAGACCCATTTTAGCGTCAAGAACAGCCCAAAATACTGGGGTGCCAACGGTGGTCTCGAGTACGAGGCGGCCTGGGCGCTTGGCGCAGCCAACGGCGTCGGCGATCTGGAGGCGCTGCAATATGCCAACCTGCTGTGCAACGAGCACGGCATGGACCCGATTTCCTTCGGTGCCACGGTCGGCGCGGCGATGGAACTCCACGATCTCGGTATCCTGAGCAAGGAACAAATCGGCGTCGATGCCAGCTTCGGTTCGGCCGAGGCGCTGTGCAAGCTGGTCGAGATGACCGCCGCCGGCGAAGGTTTCGGCAAGGAGCTGGGTCTGGGCAGTGCCCGCATGTGCGCCAAGTTTGGCCGTCCCGATCTGTCGATGAGCGTCAAGGGGCAGGAATTCCCGGCCTATGACTCACGCGGAATTCAGGGCATCGGCCTCGCCTACGCCACTTCCAACCGCGGCGCCTGCCACCTACGCGGCTACACGGTTGCCTCCGAAGTGCTCGGCATCCCGGTCAAGACCGATCCGCTCGTGACCGAAGGCAAGGCCGATCTGGTCAAGGCATTCCAGGATGCGACCGGCGTCGTCGATTCGGCCGGCATCTGTGTCTTCACCACCTTTGCCTGGACACTGGCCGACATTCAGCCGCAGATTCAGGCCGCCTGCGAAGGCGACTGGTCGATGGACAAGCTCAATCTGGTTGGCGAGCGCATCTGGAACATGGAGCGCAATTACAACCTGGCAGCCGGACTCACGGCAAGGGACGACGACCTGCCGCCGCGCCTGAAGACCGAAGCAGCCAGGACCGGACCGGCCAAGGGCATGGTCAATGGCATCGACAAGATGCGGCCGGAGTACTACAAGGTGCGTGGCTGGACCGCGGAAGGCGTGCCGGAAAGCGCGACGCTGGAGCGCCTGGGACTCTAAGCAGCAAGAAGGCAAGCATGCGGGGTCGCGGCACTGGCCGCCGCCCCGCTTTTCTTTTCCAACCGGAGAGGGCAAGCATGAAGCACATCATTCTCGGCAACGGGCCGGCTGGCGTGGTGGCCGCCGAAACCCTGCGCCGCGTCTCCCCGGCCGACGAAATCCTGCTCGTCGGCAACGAGGACGAGCCACCCTATTCGCGGATGGCCATTCCCTATCTGCTGGAAGGCGATATCGACGAGAGTGGAACCTATCTGCGCAAGGCTGACGATCATTTCGCAGCGCTTGGCATCGGACAGCACCGTGGACGGGCAGTTGCGGTCAACAGCGAAAAACAGACGATTCTGTTCGACGACGGCCATTTCGAGTCGTATGACCGCCTGCTGATCGCGACCGGATCGCACCCGGTGCGGCCGCCGATTCCCGGTATCGACCTGCCGGCGGTGCAGACCTGCTGGACGCTCGAGGATGCACGGGCAATCGCGGATCTGGCACGTCCGGGCTCGCGCGTGCTGCAACTCGGTGCCGGCTTCATAGGCTGCATCATCATGGAGTCTCTGGTCAAGCGCGGCGTGCACCTGACCGTCGTCGAGCTCGGCGACCGCATGGTGCCGCGCATGATGACGCCGGAGGCGGGCAGCATGATCAAGCGCTGGGTCGAGAAGCAGGGCGTGCGCGTGGTCACCGGAGCCGGCGTTGAACGCATCGAAGAAGGCGCCAGCGCGCCGCTGACGGTGACCCTGACGACCGGCGACCAGATCGACTGCGAACTGCTGATCGTCGCTGCCGGCGTCGCTCCCAATGTGGCCTTCCTAGACGGTGCCGATGTCCATGTGGCCAAGGGGGTTCTGGTCGACGACACCATGCAGACGTCGGTCCCCGGGATCTATGCGGCCGGCGACGTGGCCGAGGCGCCCGACCTTTTCTCCGGCCGTCACCTGGTGGCGGCGATCCAGCCCAACGCCGCCGACCAGGCGCGCATCGCGGCGCTCAACATGGCCGGGCAAGCGGCCCGGATGAGTGGTGTCCTGGCCATCAACGTGCTCGATTCGATGGGCATGATTTCATCGTCGTTCGGCGAATGGCAGGGCGTCTCCGGTGGCGAGGGCGTCGAGCGGACAGACGAGGCAAGGGGTCGGTACATCAGCCTGCAGTTCAGCGACGACGTTCTCGTCGGCGCGACGGCGATCGGCCTGACAGATCATGTCGGCGCCCTGCGCGGACTGATTCAGGCGAGGACAAGACTGGGTCCGTGGAAGCAGAGGCTGCTGGAAACCCCGACGCGCTTTGTTGAGGCTTTCATCGCCTGCCAGCGCCCCAACAGCTGAGCCAGTGCGGGTTACGGTCAAGCTCTACGCGACCCTCGGCGATTACCTGCCGGCCGGCAGCAGGAACAATCGTGTGGAAGTCGTGGCCGCGGAGGATGCTTCGGTCAGCACGGTTCTCGCGCCTTTCGCGCTACCGCCACGACTGACCCATCTGGTACTCATCAATGGCGTCTTCGTGCCACCGGCGGAACGGGCGACCAGTTTCCTCAAGGAAGGCGACACGCTGGCTGTCTGGCCGCCGATCGCCGGTGGCTGACGGACCGTTTCCCTGGAGCCGGAACCGGACCCGGCTCATGAGCAGCACGGCTGGAGAGTTCCAGCGCGCCATGGTCAAGACATTCGGCGATGCTGTAACCGAAGAAGGCGGCGGGCTGCTGGTCGTCGACGGAAATGTTCGCCTGCACTTTGCATTGATCAGCGAAACTCCGCGTCAGATCGGTGCGCTGCAACTTTGTGCCCTGCGCGTCGTCATCAGCGTGCAGGGGGGCGACGAAGAAGCTGTTTCCAGCCTGCTCGCCAGGATTGACCGGGCGACTCAGCGGGGGGGCGGTTAGTCGGCGATCCGGCAGATCTCGACAACCCGCAACGGCACCTGGTAATCAGCGGCCAGCTGGGCTCTCGCTGCATCCTCGATCGGTTGACCTTCGCGGGCGACAACGTTGCGCGCGCCACCCTAGTTCATCGGGATACCGAAGCGGTCCTGGGTGATGCGATAGTCGATCTTGACTTTCATTTCGGCTTCCCCTTCAGGCTCGTGTTGCACCCACGAGCAAGTGTAGCCATCTCCGTCCCGCAGCAACATGAAGCGTTTCACGCTTGGCATACGGAAACCCCGAGGGAATGCAGACAATTGCTGCAGCCCCCTGCGCGACCTGCCTCGGCGCGGCTTGGACAAACCTGCCGCCATCGCACCCTTCGTGTTCCAGACCCGGGCGCCCGATTAGGCAGCGCCTGGCCGGGTAATGTAGGCAGCGATATCGACGCTGTCGATTTGTTCGGGTTTCATGAAGCGCTCGGCGTACTCGCGGTAGATCCCGGAGCGCAAGAATAGATCGAACAGTTCGGGATCAATATGCTGGTCTATTTTCATGAACGACATGATCTTAATCGCCTCGGAAAGCGTCTTGCCCTTCTTGTAGGGGCGGTCGATGGCGGTGAGCGCCTCGAAAATGTCGGCGATCGCCATCATGCGTGCGACCGGACTCATTTCGTCTCTCACCAGTCGTCTTGGATAGCCAGTGCCATCCATCTTTTCGTGGTGACCGGCGGCGATTTCCGGAACGTTGCGCAAGTGCTTCGGAAAGGGAAGCTGGGTCAGCATGATCAGGGTCTGCACGATGTGCTCGTTGATCTTGTAGCGCTCTTCCTCGGATAGGGTGCCGCGGGCGACGCCAAGGTTGTAGAGCTCGCCCTTGTTGTACAGGGCCTCCGGCACATCCAGGCGGAAGCCCCATTTGTTCTCGGCGGGCATCCGGTCACGCGGCGCGCGTTCGAAGACATGCTCGGGGCGGTCAGCCAGAAGAGGCTCGATCACCGGCAGAGCGGGTGCCGGGGTGCGCGCTTTGCGCTCCTTCTCCTCGTGCGAAATGCCGATCCGGTCATCTAGCGTCCGGGTCCATGTCTGTGCGGCGATTTCCTTCAGTCGTTCCTGTTTTTCCGGTGCCATGAATTCGCCACCCTCATTGCAGCCGGCCACAAAGGCATAGTCGTCGTCGAGCCCGGCCAGCTTCCGTGCAAGTTCGGCGCGAGCCTCGACTTCCGGCTTGCCGCCGGCGATGGCTTTCAGGCAGGCGATTTCGGCATCGCGCTTCAACACCTCGAAGCGCATGCGCACCTCGTGGATGCGGTCGTACAGGGTTTCCAGCTTGGTTGCCTTGTCAACCACATATTCCGGTGTCGTCACCTTGCCGCAGTCGTGCAGCCAGGCGGCCACGTGCACCGCTTCCCATTCCTCCTCGCCAAGCTGGAAATCCTTGAATGGCCCACTGTTTTCGGCACAGGCGGCGCGCGCCAGCATCTTGGTCAGTTCCGGAACGCGGGCACAGTGGCCGCCCGTGTAGGCGCTCTTAGCGTCGATCGCCCCGGCGATCAACTGGATGAAGGCTTCGAACAGCATCTTCTGAGCCTTGATCAATTCCTTGCTCTCGAGCGAGACGGCGACCGACCCGGACAGCGCCGCGACAAAGCTGAGGCGCGCCGGGTCCGTATCGTCACGGCGCAGCAACAGCATGGCGCCGACCAGATTGTGCTGGCGGTTGAGCAGCGGCACGGCGATGGCATCAGTCGCTTCCGTGCTCTCGAGAATCTTTTCCAGGCCGAGGGCGCGCACGTCTTCGTCAGTCAGGCGGGCGGCGCGCGCAGTGCCGGCGCTCAAGGCATCACCCAACAGCGGGCCGGCCGCCTGCGGGTCGACGTTCGAAGCGCTGGCCGGCAACGGCGTCGAGTCCGCACTCAGGGCCGCTGCCGGGACCAGACGGTCGCCGTCGGTCAGGTACAGAATGCCGGCATCGGCATCAGCGGCTGGGAGCGTCTCGGTCAGCAGGCGGGGCAGTAGCTTGTCGAAATCGTTTTCGGCGGCGACCGCCATGCTGATGTCAAGAAAGCGCCTGATCGTCCGCTTCATGCTCCCCATGGTGACGGTCAGGTCATTGACCTCGAGAACGAGGGAATTGACGTTGATCGGCTGCGAGAACTCGAAGCGACGAATGGCTTCCGCCTCCCCGGCCAGTTGCCGCAGCGGACCGGAGATGTTCCGCGCCAGAAGCCAGGTTATCGGAATTGCAAAGAGGATTACCAGAATCGTCGCAATCAGTGAGTGGCGGATCAGCCGTTCTGCGGAGGCCATAAGTTCGTCATCGGGTATTGCGGTCATCAAGAAAAGCTGGCCTGCCCCTTCCAGTCTGACGGGGTGGATCGACGCGTGCCAGTCGGTGCCATCGACCTTCAGCGCAAGACTCCGGGACGCCGCTTCGTCGAAATGCGCCAGATGCGCTGCCAGTCGGGCGAACACGGGAATCCCGAGGTCGGCAACATTCGTCTGCACCGGAATGCCGTTTACCATCGTCACAGCCTTCGCCGCATCCTCGAAGCCAACTGTCTTGCCCTGCTCATTGACCAGCACGATCTGGGTGCCCGGCGTGACCTTTTGTCTGGCCAGTGATTGGCCTATCGTTCCCAGCCGGATGTCGGCACCGACCACCGCGTCCCCCTTGTTCGCTCGGTTGGCGATCGTCGTTCCAAGGCTCTGGGTGGTATAGAACACGTACGGGGCGGTCTTGATCTGTCCTTCGGCAGCCATCGCCGCCTTGTACCAGCCCCGGGTGCGCGGATCGAAAGCGGTTGCAGAGTCGGGCGGATTGTCGCTGCGTAATTCCTTCAGCCCGGCATCAAGGAAAATGTAGCGGCCGCGCGATTCACCGTTTTTGTGGACGATGCTCTGGACCATGAAGGCGGTTTGCGCCGGGGCGTCGAAGGTCCGGCCATCGGCTTCGTCCCAGATCCGGCGAACCATGAAGAAATCGCCGTTGCCATAGCCGACATAGAGCGAGGTGAGTGCGCTTGAGTTGTTCAGCGCCTCGCGCATGAAGCCGACATTCTGCAGGCGCTGCTCGAGCGAAGTGGCCTGGGTGATCCCGTCGTAGCTGAGAAGACGGGCCGCCATCTCGGCGGGGCCGATGATGTTGGAAAACTCGCACACGGTTTCCCTGCCGATCCGGGCATTCAGTTCGCTGGCCGTGGTTTCTAGGATCTCGCTGCTGATCCGGTAGCCAAGCCCGCCGATGACGCCGCCGACCAGCAGGATCAGGGCGATGAACAGCGTGGAGATATGAACATGGAGCGGGAAGCGGTGTGTCATGATGGCGGCCTCGCAAAACCGGGAATCTGAATACTACGCCCAACCGGGGCCGGGTATAAACTGGCCTCCCGTTCCAATCAGGACTGCCTGCAGCATGCGCCAGACCATCAGCTTCGTCACCCTCGGGGTCAGTGATCTCGCCCGCAGCCGCGCCTTCTATGCGGCGCTTGGCTGGCGCGAATCTTCAGCCAGTCAGCCCGGGATTGCCTTCTTCAAGGCCGGCAGCATCGTCCTCGGCCTCTTTCAGCGCGATGCACTGGCCGAGGATGCCAATGTCTCCGCTGCCGGCACCGGTTTTCCGGGGTTCACGCTGGCCCACAATGTCGACTCAGAGACAGCCGTGGACAAACTGCTGGCCGAAGCGGTTGTTGCCGGCGCACGACTTGCCCGGCCCGCCGACAAGGTGTTCTGGGGCGGCTACCGCGGTTACTTTGCCGACCCCGACGGTTTTCTCTGGGAGATCTGCTGGAACCCGTTCTTCCCGCTCGATGACCAAGGACATGTCCAGTTGCCGGAATAGCCGCCGAACCGTTAGTCCTTTACCTTGTCAATGCGCCCCAGTTCTTCACGGGTATTGATATTCTCGAATGCCTCGGCCTCGTCGTCGAACGCGACTTCGACCACATTCAGCGTCGCGTGCCAGCCAGCCACACTGCGTTCACCACCCGCCAGAAAGGCGGTCAGGTGCGGCAGCAGGTCGCGCTTGCACAAGCAGAATACCGGATGTGCACGCTCGGCCGTGCGGGCGATGGCGACATCGGCGCCGGTTGTCCCCCATGACCCAAGGCCACCTTGAGGGGACTTCGTTCCGGGCGCGGTCAACGCCGAAAGAAGCCGTGAAATCAGATCGCCTGGCAGGAAGGGCGAATCGCAGGGCACGGTCGCGACCAGCGGGTGCGCGGCGGCCTCCAGCGCCGCGTGCAGGCCAGCCAGCGGACCGGCGAAGCCGGCAATGCGGTCGCCTAGGACACGGTGGCCAAGGGCGGCGTAACGCCCACCGTTGCGGTTGGCGCTGATCAGCAGTTCATCGACCTGTGGCGCCAGGCGTTCCACCACCCAGGCCGCCAGCGGCCGCCCGCGCAGTTCCTCGAGGCCCTTGTCGCTGCCGCCCATCCGGCGGCCAAGGCCGCCGGCCAGAACGACACCCGTTATTTTTTCGTTCATCCCGGTGAAGGGCTCCGCTGATGGAAACAGGAAACAGCGGCCAGTTTAACCCGGCAATCAATCTCCGGTTCGGCCCGCAGCCAAATGCCAGCCCCGGTGGTATCCTCGCAACGCCCGGTGGGTCACCGACCATCGGGGTTGCCAAGCCTGAATCCATGACCTCGACCCTGCTGGAAGCGCTCAGCTTGTTGGGCAGCTTCGACCATCGCCTGCTCGACATTGTCCTGCTCTCGTTGCAGGTGAGTCTCTCCGCGCTCGCCATCGGTACGCTGGTCGGCCTGCCCATCGGCGCCTGGCTGGCGGTGGCGGAGTTTCGGGGGCGCGGGGCGCTGATCGTCGTCCTCAATGCGCTGATGGGGCTGCCGTCGGTGGTCGTCGGCGTCATCGTCTATCTCGCGCTGTCGCGCAGCGGGCCCTTTGGCAGCTACGGGCTGCTCTTCTCGCCGGCCGCGATGATTACCGCCCAGAGCGTGCTGGTCGTACCGCTGATCGCCGCCGTTACGCGGCAGATCGTCGAAGATGCCTGGAGGGAATATGCGCCGGAATTTTCGCTGATCGGGCTCACGCGTTCACAGTCGGTGCTCCTGCTGCTCGCCGACTGTCGCTTCTCATTGACCGTCGCGACACTGGCCGGGCTCGGGCGGGCAATGTCCGAAGTCGGCGCGGTGATGATCGTCGGCGGCAACATCGATGGCTATACGCGGGTCATGACAACGGCGATCGCGCTGGAAACCAGCAAGGGCGATCTGGCGCTGTCGATTGCCCTGGGCATCGTCCTGATGTCGGTCATCGTCGCCCTCAACGTCGCCGCGCACCATGTCCGCTGCTGGGCGGCGCGGAGGTACGGCTGATGTTCCCGCTGCGTCTGGCCGGGCTGCGCTTCGCCCCCGACGGGCGGACTGTCCTTGCCGGGCTCGACCTCGAACTGTCGGGCGAGGGGATCAGCGTCGTCCTCGGCCCCAACGGTGCCGGCAAGACCCTGTTGCTGCGCCTGCTCGCCGGGCTGCTGCCGGCACACGGCGGGTCGATTTTTTGGGGCAACTCGGCGCGGCCCGATGGCCGTCTGGCGATGGTCTTCCAGCAGCCGATGCTGCTGCGCCTCTCGGTGCTGACCAATGTCGAGTTCGCGCTGCGGCCGCAGGCGCTCAGCCCCGCCGAACGCAAGACGCGGACGATGGAGGTGCTGGAGCGCGTCGGCCTCGCCCATCGCGTCCGTGATTGCGCGCGCTTGCTCTCGGGCGGCGAACGCCAGCGCCTGGCGCTGGCTCGCGCCTGGGCGATGCGCCCGCGGCTGCTGCTGCTCGACGAGCCGACCGCCAGCCTCGACCCGACCGCGACCGATGCTGTCGAGCGCATCATCCGCGAAATCCGCACCGAAGGCGCCAAGGTGCTGATGACGACGCACAATCTCGGGCAGGCCACCCGGCTCGCCGACGACATCATCTTTCTGGCGGAGGGCCGCGTGCAGGAGCACGAACCGGCGCAACGCTTTTTCGCCCACCCCCAATCGCCGGCGGCGCGGGCTTTCATGCAAGGAGAACTGCCATGGCGCATCGCTTTCGCTCATTGATGCTTGTCCTCGGCCTGCTGGCCGGCCCGGTTCACGCCGAGGAAACGCTGGTCGTCGCGTCGACCACGTCGACCGAGCAGTCCGGCCTGTTCGGCTGGATTTTGCCCAGGTTCGAGCAGTCGACCGCGATCAAGGTGCGCGTCGTCGCCGTCGGCACCGGCCAGGCGCTTGACATCGGCCGCCGCGGTGATGCCGACGTGCTGCTTGTGCATGACCGTGCCGCCGAGGACAAGTTTGTCGCCGAAGGTTATGGCAGCTACCGCCAGGACGTGATGGTCAACGACTTCGTCTTCATCGGGCCGAAGGATGACCCGGCGAAAATCCGCAATGCCGGCAGTGCGCTGAATGCCCTGAAGGCGATCGCCGCCAGCGGCCAGCCGTTCATCTCGCGCGGCGACAAGAGCGGCACGCACGCCGCCGAACTGCGCCTGTGGAAGGAGGCCGGTGTCGATCCGAAGGGGCTGGCCAGCTACAAGGAGACCGGCAGCGGGATGGGCCCGACACTGAACATGGCGGCGGCGACCAATGCCTATACGTTGTCGGACCGGGCCACGTGGTATGCCTTCAGGAATCGTCGCGACCTCGAACTGGTGCTCGCCGGCGACCCGGTGCTCTTCAACCCTTATGGCGTGATTCCGGTGAATCCGGCGCGCCATCCGCATGTCAAAAAAGATGCCGCCGAGCGCTTCGCCCGGTGGCTGACCTCGCCGGCCGGCCAGGAAGCGATTGCCAGCTTCCGCGCCGACGGCCAGCAGGTCTTCTTCCCCAATGCCAAGAAATGACGCCATGACCGATAGCTCCTCCTGTGTTTCGCGCGCTCCCGAAAATCGCACCCTGTCCGCCGCCGAGGCGCGCGATCGCATGCTGGCGGAAGTCGTGCCGATCGCCGGCCGGGAATTCCTGCCAGTGCGGGGCGCGCTCGGGCGCATCCTGGCTAGCGACATCGTCGCCCCGCACGATGTCCCGGCGCATGACAACTCGGCGATGGACGGCTACGCGGTGCACTTCGCCGGCCTTGCCGCCACCGGCGAAACCCGGCTGACCGTCGTCGGCCGCGCGTTTGCCGGCAGTGCATTCTCGGGACTCGTCGGCAAGGGACAGGCGGTGCGCATCATGACCGGCGCCGTGCTGCCGGCAGGCGCGGATACCGTCATCGTCCAAGAGGTGGCGCGGCTCGAGGATGGCGTCGTGATCGTTCCCGGCGGCCAGCGGCAGGGCCAGAACACCCGCCGCGCCGGCGAGGATCTGGCGCGAGGTGCCATCGCCTTGCCCGTCGGCAAGCGTATCGGCCCGGCCGAACTGGGGCTGATCGCCTCGCTCGGCATTGCCGAAGTCGAGGTCAGGCGGCGCCTGCGCGTCGCCTTCTTCTCGACCGGCGACGAACTGGCATCGATCGGCAAGCCACTGGCGCCGGGCGAGGTGTACGACAGCAACCGCTACACGTTGCATGGCCTGCTGACCCGGCTCGGTGCGGACATCATCGACCTCGGCGTCGTTCCCGATCGTCCGGAAGCACTCGAAGCGACGCTCGCCGAAGCCGCGCAGGTGGCCGATGCGATCATCACCACCGGCGGCGTCTCGGTCGGCGAGGCCGATTTCGTCCGCGACATTCTCGACAAGCTGGGCGAGGTCAGCTTCTGGAAACTCAACATCAAGCCCGGCCGCCCGATGGCCTTCGGCAGGGTCGGCAAGGCCTGGCTGTTCGGGCTGCCCGGCAATCCCGTGGCGGTTATGGTCAGCTACACGCAGTTCGCACTCGACGCGCTGCTGCGCCTCTCCGGCCTCGACCCGCTGCCGGAGCGCCCGCTGCTGACCGTCGCCGCCGGCAATGCGATCAGGAAACAGCCGGGACGCCGCGAATACCTGCGCGGGCAGGTTGTCGCGGTCGACGGCCGCTGGCAGGTCAAAATCACCGGCAACCAGGGATCGGGAGTGCTGCGCTCGATGTCGGAGGCCAACTGTTTCGTCGTGCTGCCGGAGGAGTGCGCCGGAGTGGATGCCGGCGACAGCGTGCAGGTGCAGTTGTTCGACGGGCTGTAGCCGTGGTCAGTCGGCCATTTCGACCTGGCCGCTGACGGTCGTCGTCACCAGGCTTTCGCCCGGTTCCATCGGCACTGGCGGCGCCGCCGCCATCTCGGCCACCATGGCGCGGCCGGCCCGCGGCATCGGCGGCATCTGGCCGCTCTGATGGATGCTCAAGTGACGAATCGTGTACGGCTTGCCGAGCACCTCGGCGACGACCGCGGCGCGCTGGCGAAAGGCACCAATGGCCTCGCGCGTCGCTTCGTCCTCGACCTTCCGGCGCGTCTCCGGCGTCGGCAGTTGATTGACGTCGCTGACCACCAGCCGCATCTGCTGCAACTGCCCAAGCAACTCGGAAACCCCAGCCGCGTCGCGCGATTCGAGAATCAGTTCCGAGCGGACGCGCCAGCTTTCTATCTTCTGGTTCTGCGAATAGACCGGGAAGGTGCTCTGGTGGCCGCTCTTGATCGAGATTCCCGGCCTCGCCTTGATGACCTTGAGGCCTTCGGCGACGTCCTGATTGACCCGGCGCGCCAGTTCGCCCGGGTTGCTGCCGCTGGCCTCGGCGGAAACCGTGGCGCGCACCATGTCGTTTGCCGCCGGGCGGCTTGCTTCGGCCGTCAGGTCGACGGTGGTGCCGGCGCCGGCAGCCGTGCACAGCAGCATGCCGGTCAGCAGCGTGAGGGTGGTTTTGCGCGCGGCGTTCATCTTTCTGCCGTGTCGCCTTGCAGTTCGCCGACAATGCGCTCGCAATGCGCGATGTGGCGCATCGCCACGGTATTGACCGACCAGTAGCCGATCCCGGCGGCGACGACCTGGCCGGCAATCGGCACCAGCCGCGCAGCCTGCATCGTCGTCAGGCGCAGGCCGACGATGCGGACGATGCGCCCGATCAGCACCGGCGTCGTCAGGCGCGCAGCGAGGGTACCTCCGGCGCCGGCGAGCAGGCGATAGACGAGCGCCTGGCGCTGGCTGGAGAGCCTGCCGATCTGGTCCTCGCTGAGGCCGAAATGCTCGTTGATGCGATTAATCAGCCGGGTCATCAATGCGAGGTCGGTCGCCAGGTCGATTCCCGGAATCGGGATCAGGGAAGTCGCCGCCGCCAGCGCCGCCCGGCGGCGGGCCATGGCGCGGCACTCCCGGCGCAACCCCTCGGTCGGATTGCTCACGGGCGCGTCTACCCACGCGGCATCGGCGGCAGCGGCAGTCATGTCGTACGCCCCCCGCTCAGGAGCCGCCCGATTGGCCGGCGCACACCTTGCCGTAGATGACGAGCAGCAGGATGGCGACGACGACCGAGGCGATGAAGCCGGCGCCCTCCCCCGCCTGATACCAGCCAAGGAACTGGCCGATGACGCCGGCAAGGAGGGAGCCGGCGATGCCGAGGAGAACGGTGGCGATGAAGCCCATGTTTTCCTTGCCCGGATGCAGCAGTTTGGCCAGCACGCCGATGACGAAGCCAAGCACGATGGTCCACAAGATGCCCATGATCGAAACCCCTCAAGGTGAAAATACTGTGCGCAAATTCCCTCTCGATATTAGCGCGCCATTTCGTGACTCAACGTAGTGTTTCGTAAGACTGTGTAACCGGAGGCGAGGTTCAACGGGTCCTCGTTAGAACAGCCGCCGGTGTCTGATAGCGCCGGGGGCGTGCGAGAGCAGTGTCGATATCACGAGGATCGCCCAGAACATCGGGAGCGCCCCGGACGGGTACGCCGCCATGACGGCGACCAGCGCGAGCTTGGCCAGCACCCCGAATCCGGCGACTTCCCGGAGGTGCGCCGGGTTCGCCCAGGCATCGCCGGCGAACATGGCAAGCCCGGAGATCAGCGTCAGCCAGGCACCGGCAGTGACGTTCCCGGCGCCGAGCAGCCCCGCGCCGAGCAGAATGATTCCGGAAAGATGGACGGTGCGCAGGCTCAGGTTGAGCCAGCGTCGGCCGGGGAAATCGCGGACATTGTCACGTTGCTTGAGCATGACAACGTGGACCGGTATAAGATTGCGCATTATGTCCGAACTCGAACTGCTTGCCGAACGTCTCGGCCGCGAGTTGCTGAACCGCGGAGAAAGGCTGGCGACTGCGGAATCCTGCACCGGCGGCTGGGCCGCGCAGGCGGTGACGGCCGTTGCCGGGAGTTCCGCCTGGTTCGATCGCGGATTCGTGACCTACTCGAATGACGCCAAGGTGGAAATGCTGGGCGTGCCGGTAACGACGCTGGAACGCCACGGCGCGGTTTCCGAGGCTACCGCCCGGGCGATGGCGCAGGGTGCCCTGAAGCACAGTCGCGGCGACTGGGCGTTGGCCATTACCGGGATCGCCGGCCCGACCGGCGGGATGCCGGGCAAGCCGGTAGGCATGGTCTGCCTCGCTTGGGCGCAGCGCAACGGGGGTTGCGAGGCCCTGACCTGCCAGTTTGCCGGCACCCGCACCGAGGTTCGCCAGCAGGCGGTGCGTCTGGCGCTGAGCGGCACGCTCAAGCGGGTGATGGCGGCAACTCTGATGGCCTGAGCGGCTGGCGCGGTCGACAGCGCCATAGCCCGATATTCGATGCGTGGTGCGGACCAGCACTGCCCGGCGTCTGGCGCAGGCCAGTAGCGCTAACGCCTCGATCAGCGGGCGGGTGCACGACGAGGTCACGATAGCCAGCGACCTCCGTGACGTCGCGGCGCTTCCGGCGACATCTTCCGATTCCATTTCCTCAACCCGGCAGCGGCTCGAACAGCGCCGCGAGATCGTCGGTGCCAAACTTGAGCTCGATGCCGCGATCCTCGGAAAGAATGCCGGCCGCCAGTTCGGCCTTTCTTTCCTGCAGCGCGAGAATTTTTTCCTCGATGCTGCCGCTGACGATCAGCTTGTAGACGAACACCGGCTTGTCCTGGCCGAGGCGGTGGGCGCGGTCGGTCGCCTGGTTTTCGACGGCCGGGTTCCACCACGGGTCGTAGTGGATCACGGTATCGGCGGCTGTCAGGTTGAGCCCGACCCCGCCGGCCTTCAGGCTGATCAGGAAGATCGGCACTTCGCCGGCCTGGAAGCTCCTGATCGGGGCTTCGCGGTCGTTCGTATCGCCGGTGAGCAGCGCATAGTCAAGACTGATGGCCCTGAGTTCCTCCTCGATCAGCGCCAGCATGCTGGTGAATTGCGAAAAAACGAGGATGCGCCTGCCTTCATCGACCAGTTCCGGAAGCATCGCCATCAGCAGGTCGAGCTTGGCGCGTTCCTTGACCTTGCGCGCTGAACCGGCCTTGACCAGGCGCGGGTCGCAGCAGACCTGGCGCAGCTTCAGGAGCGCGTCGAGGATGACGATCTGGCTGCGGCTGAACCCCTTGCTGGCGATTTCGTCGCGCACCTTGACATCCATCGCCGCGCGTACCGTCTCGTAGAGATCGCGTTGTCCGCCTTCGAGTTCGACATTGCGCACGATGATGGTCTTGGGCGGCAATTCCTGCGCGACATCTTCCTTCTTGCGGCGGAGGATGAAGGGACGGATGCGACGGGCGAGCAGCTCGCGACGCCGGCCGTCGTTCTGCTTTTCGATCGGCGTCCGCCAGTGCCTGGCGAACTGTCGGCCGCCACCGAGAAAACCGGGCAGCAGGAAATCGAACTGGCTCCACAACTCGCCGAGATGATTTTCAAGCGGCGTGCCGGTCAGGCACAGGCGGTGCCGGGTAGCGATCTTGCGCACGGCTTCGGCGCCGCGGCTCTGGACGTTCTTGACGGTCTGTGCTTCGTCGAGGATCAGCAGGTGGTAGCTGTACTGCATCAGCGCGTCGGCATCCCGCCAGAGCAGTGGGTAGGTGGTCAGGATCACGTCGTGCCTGGGGATTTCGGCAAAACGACCCTTGCGCTCCGGACCGTGCAGGGAAAGTACCGAGAGATCGGGAGCAAAGCGCGCGGCTTCGTGCTTCCAGTTGAAGATCAGCGAGGTCGGCAGGACGATCAACGCCGGCCGGTCGAGGCGGCCCGCTTCCTTTTCGAGCAGCAGGTGGGCCAGCGTCTGTGCCGTCTTGCCGAGACCCATGTCGTCGGCGAGGATGCCCGAGAGGTTCTGCTCACGCAGGAACTGCAGCCAGGCCAGGCCTTCCTTCTGATAGTCGCGCAATTCGAGGCGCAGACCGGCCGGCGAATCGATGCTGGTGATGCCCTGGGCGGCGCGTAACTGGTCGGCGAGCGCCAGGATGTCGCCTTGGCCCTTGAACTGCCAGCGGCTCGTGTCGTTGAGCTCGGCCAGGCGCGGCGCGTCGAAGCGCGAGACGCGCAGGGTGTCGCCGCCGCTGAAACCGTCGAAGAGATCGATCAGCGTCGCCGCCAGCGGCTTGATGCGGCTGGCCGGGACGCGGATGCGCTGGCGTAGCGGCGTCTGCAACTCGACCGGCTCGTCGTCGGCAATGGCATCGATCAGCACGCTGTCCAGCCAGCGGGTGTCGCGGCGGAACAGCGAGGCAAGCAGCGGGGCGAGTGCCAGGCGCTGCCCATCGACGATGATGCCCATGTCGAGATCGAACCAGCCGTTGTCGGACGCGACGAGATCGGCCTCCCAGCCATCGACTTCAAGCAGGTGGTGGCGGAAATCGCTCGGGCAGTCCACCTGCCAGCCGGCGGAACGTAACGCATCGCGGCCCTCGCGCATGAAGACCATCCAGGCGGGTTCGCTGGACAGGCCGTAGATGCCCTCCCGCGGGCGGCCGAAGGTATCGAGGGTGTGCGACGGGATCCTTTCGAAACCGGCCGCGGTCAACGCCTGCAACGCCGCCATTTCCGCATCGGGGCGGCGCTTGAGGTGGACCGTCTCGCCTTCCGGCAGCGTCACGAATTCGTGGCTTTCGCCGGCCGGGACATCGACATCGGCGTAGCGGAAAAACGGCCGCGCGACATCGAAGAAGTCGCCAGCGAGGCTGCTTCCGTAACTGCGCCAGGCGCGGTTACCGTGGGTCTGGATGGTGTCGAGCTGCAAGACTGCCTGCAGCGGCGCGTCGACTACGCGCAGGTGTTCCGCTGCATCTTCGAGTGGCTTGGGCAGATCGGGGGCGACCTCTGCCAGGGTTTGCGCGACAACACCGGCTTCCTTTGCCGAAAGCGGCGGCAGGCTGAACAGTCGGCTGACCACCGCCGGGTTACCGGCAACCTCGAGCGGGCCGGCCTCTCCCTCGGAAAGATCGACATACCAGGGCGGCTGCAGCGGAATGATCAGCGCCGCTGCCGGCTGGGCGATCAGGTAAGGCCGCTGCTGGCCACGGGCGTCGACACGCCAGCCAACCCGGGCCGGGCGCCGTTCACCTTCGCCAAGTGGCAAGCCGTCGCCATTGTCTGCGTAGAGCCGGCCACTGGCCACCAGGCGTTCCAGCGCCTGGGCGCCATGCCGGGGCCCGAGGCCGAAGGCGCGCAGGCCGGTTTCATGCAGACGATCGGCCCAGAGGGCGCGCAGGATGCCCAAGTCATCCTCGTTGACAAACTGCGGCGCACTGAGCAATGCGCGCTCGATATTCCACCACTCCTCGGCGCTGTCGGGAAATTTTCCCTTGGCAATTTCGACCCCGAAATGGCGCTGATCGGGAGTCCATTTGAGCATGTAGAAAAGTTGCTGGCGGGCGCCGGACGGACGCGCCTTCTTCTTGGCGACGGCAATCGAAGCGCGCCGTAGATCCGCGACCCACGACAAGACACCGGGGCTGACACGATCCGGTCTGCCACGCTCGTCGATAGCGCGCAGCAGCATGGCAGCAACATGCTTGCAATGACTGCCGACAGGACAGCTGCAGTTGCTGAACAACAGCGGCACGCCCTGCCTCCCGGTGACCAGCTTCGCCATTGCCTGGTAGGGCTTGCGGGCGCTGCCGGGAACCGTTGCGCGGACTAGTTCGGGGGTGACCTCGAGGTCCTGCACGACGTCTACATAGCTGCGCGCCTTGTCCAGCTCGCGCTGGCCCAGCCAGTCAATCAGGTTTTTCTCGGTACAAGTGTCGAGCGTAGGGGGGAGCATGAAAAATTCAGTGAATCAGCAGGGCGATCAGCGCTGCCAGCAGCAGTGCAATGGCGGCCAGCCAGCGGCTTTGCTGTTTCTGGGCGGCGATCAGGCGTTCGAGTTGCGGTTGCAGATCAGCAGCCGGTTTACGCGCCAGCGCCTGGTGAATCAGGCGCGGCAGCTGCGGCACTGTCCGCGCGAGATGGGGGGATTCCTGCTGGAACGCACGCAGCAGACCGCGCTGGCCGATCTGTTCGCTCATCCAGCGCTCGAGGAAGGGTTTGGCCGTCGTCCACAGATCAAGTTCCGGGTCGAGCTGGCGACCAAGGCCCTCGATATTCAGCAGCGTCTTCTGCAGCATGACGAGCTGCGGCTGGATCTCGACGTTGAACCGGCGCGACGTCTGGAACAGGCGGAGAAGGACCTTGCCAAACGAAATGTCCTTCAGCGGGCGGTCAAAAACGGGCTCGCAGACCGCACGAATGGCCGACTCGAATTCATCGACCCGGGTGTCCTTGGGCGCCCAGCCGGACTCGATGTGCGCCTCGGCGACGCGCTTGTAGTCGCGGCGGAAGAAGGCGAGGAAATTCTGCGCCAGATAGTTCTTGTCGCTGTCGGTCAACGTCCCGACGATGCCGAAATCGAGAGCGATGTAGCGGCCGTCCGGGGCGACGAAGATGTTGCCCGGATGCATGTCGGCATGGAAGAAACCATCGCGGAAAACCTGCGTAAAAAAGATCTCGACGCCGGCTGCCGACAGCTTCGGCAGGCTTATCCCGTCGGCGCGCAGCCTCTCGATCTGCGAGATCGGCGTGCCCTTCATGCGCTCCATGACCATGACGGTCGGCGTGCAGTGGTCCCAGTAAACCTCAGGCACGATAAGCAGTGTCGAGTTGGCGAAGTTGCGGCGCAACTGCGACGCGTTGGCGGCCTCGCGCATCAGATCGAGTTCGTCGCGCAGATACTTGGCGAACTCGGCGACCACCTCGCGCGGCTTCAGGCGACGGGCATCCGACCACAGTCTTTCGAGCAGGACGGCAAAGGTATCGAGCAGCGCGATGTCGTGATCGATGACCGAAAGCATGTTCGGGCGCAGGATCTTGACCGCGACTTCGTGACCGCCATCCTCTTCCTTCAGCCGGGCAAAGTGAACCTGGGCGATCGAGGCCGAAGCGACCGGTACCGGGTCGAACTCGGCAAACACGTCGCTTGCCGGACGGTGATACGCCTTCTCGATCTCCGCCAACGCCAGATGCGAATCGAATGGCGGCACGCGATCCTGCAGCTTCGCGAGTTCGTCGGCGATGTCGGTCGGCAACAAGTCGCGGCGGGTCGACAGCACCTGACCGAACTTGACGAAGATCGGCCCCAGCGCCTCCAGCGCCATGCGCAGCCTTGCCGCCCGTGGCGCGGAAAGATCGCGCCAGAACTGCAACGAATTGGCAGCGCGAACGAGACGCCCGCTCGGCTCGAGTTCGAGCACCATTTCGTCCAACCCGAAGCGGCTGGCAACAGACGCGATCTTGAGCAGACGGAAAAGACGCATGGGCGGCAGGCAGCGCGGACTGGCCACGCAAACGGCTAAACGGGCATGTTAACACGCAGCGGGAAAGTTCACATCCTCAAAGCCATCACCGACGCAGATAGCGAAGACCAGGAGGCGGGAAAGCCTTCCCCCTCGACGACTTCGGCCTCCCGTTGCTCCCGGGCGATCATGGCCGGCCAGCCCTTTGCAGCAAGGTCACCATCACCTCGCTCAGGCGAATGCGCCCGCCTGAATGAAGGCCATGACGCTAAACACTGCCCCCACGGCGCCGAGCAGAACCATCAGGCCATAGAAACTGTTGCGCATCCGCTCCCCCTTGAGAATCAGGCTGACGGCCCCCATCACCAGGCAGATCTGCAGGAAGAAAGTGGCAATGTCGAAGGTATCCCCGGCAGCGCCGAGAGCCTTCGTTTCCGCTTCCCATTCCCTGGCCCCTTTGACCTGGCCCAGCTTGCCGTCTTCCTCAAGAACCCAGTTCTCCTGCCCAACCGCTTTCGAGCCAAGCAGGATCTCCTTGCGCTCCTTCTGGTAACGTCCGATGTCCGCATCGAGACTGGACAGCAGGTTGCCCATTTTGCCCTCGGCTTCGGGCGGGATCACTCGCGAATCCAGCAGGATCCGGAGAAGGTCCCGCTGGCCTTCGACCAGTGACTGCTTGATCCCCTTCGCCTGATACCACTCGAAGGCATTGGCTTTCTGGTTGTGGGCGATGATCTCGTCATCGCCATACTTGCCCGCCCCGAGATCGGTGATCGCCAGCACCGCGGCCAGAATCGCCAGTGTCAGGCCGCAGATCATCTCGAAGGTACTGGACCTCTCGTCATCGTCGCTCATCGTATATCTCCTCTCGCAATGGAAAACGTGGGGGGCAATTCTAACCAAGCATGGCGATCTGGTGTGCCCAATCCGGTTCCGGCCCGCAATCGCGTCCGGTCTGTCAGGACCGCTCGACCCACCGGCAGGAATCCCGGCTAATGGTCAGGCCCGTCAGGCCGGTCGCGGACATCAACAGCCATTCGACCGCCGAAGCTGCCCGACCGGTCAAGACTGACAAGAGAGACATTGGGACAGTCAAGCTGAGCTTCCAGAAAGCTGCTTTTCACCAATACCCGCTTCCGTCGCATTGCTGACGGCGGGGCGCAAGACCTGAGCAGCTGTTGAGGGTCGTCTCCCGCCCCTCTCACAGCCTCGTCAACACTGCAATCGCCTGGACAGCACTTTAAGGGGTGTTCCGGCCGGCCATAATGGCCCGTGTTTGTTTGATTCCCGTCAATCTGCCGGTACACTTGCGCGTTCATAATTTGCCGCTGATTTCTTTCGGTTTTTTGCCCCCTGATGCTCGAAGCAGACAATCTGGAATGCGTGCGCGGCGAGCGCCGCCTGTTCGCAGGCCTCGGCTTTCGGCTGGAAGCGGGGGAACTGCTTTATCTGCAGGGCAGGAATGGTTCCGGCAAGACCAGTCTGCTGCGCATGCTGATCGGGCTGCTGCCGCCGGAAGCCGGCGAAATCCGCTGGAAAGGGGAGTCGATCAAGGCGCTCGCCGACGAATTTCGCGCCGACCTCTGCTATCTCGGCCACCTGAATGCAATCAAGGAAGAGTTGACCCCGCTGGAAAACCTGCTGGCCGCCGCCCGGCTCGCCGACGAGGCGCTTTCCGAGGACGACGCGCTCGATGCGCTGGAGCAGGTCGGCCTCGCCGGCCGCGAGGACCTCGCCTGCAAGTATCTCTCCCAGGGCCAGAAGCGGCGTGTCGCGCTTGCGCGCCTGGTCAAGGAAAAGCGCCCCCTGTGGATCCTCGATGAACCCTTCGTCGCCCTCGACCTTGCTGCGGTCGACTGGCTGGCGGGCATCATTTCCGCCCACCTGCAGCGCGGTGGCCTGGCGGTAATGACGACGCACCAACTGGTCGACATTCCTGCCGGCACCGTGCGCGAACTGCGGCTTTCCTGATGTTCAGGATTGTCATGGCAGTCGTCGGCCGCGACCTCAAGCTGGCCATGCGCCGGCAGGCGGACATCGTTTCCGCGCTGTTCTTCTTCGTCATCGTCGTCAGCCTCTTCCCGCTCGGCATCGGACCGGAACCCGACCTGCTGCGCAAGCTCGCCCCCGGCGTGCTGTGGGTCGCCGCGCTGTTGGCCACCATGCTGTCGCTGCCCCGGCTGTTCGCCGATGATTATCGCGACGGCACGCTCGAACAACTGGCGCTGGCACCGCACCCACTCGGGCTGATCGTTACCGGAAAAGTGATCGCTCACTGGCTGGTTTCCGGCCTGCCGCTGGCGCTGATCGCGCCGGTGCTCGGGGTCCAGTTCGACCTCTCGGCCGACGCACTGCTTGTCCTCACCGGCGCCATCCTGATCGGCACCCCGGCACTGTCCGGCATCGGTGCCATCGGCGCCGCGCTGACGCTCGGCTTGCGTGGCGGCGGCGTGCTGCTTTCGCTGCTCGTGCTGCCCCTTTATATCCCGGTGTTAATATTCGGCGCTGGCGCAGTCGATGCGACGGTGACCGGCCTCGGGGGGGAGGGTCATCTGTCATTGCTTGCCGCGCTCACTTCTGCCTCACTCGGCTTCGCCCCCTGGGCATCGGCCGCCGCCTTGAAGATCGCCCTCGAATGAAAGACCGCTTCAACCTCTACCGCTTCGCCTCGCCGGCCACCTTCTATCCGCTGGCCGGCGAGCTGATTCCCTACTTCGCCGCCGTCTCGGTCGTTTTCGGGCTCGCCGGCCTGTGGCTCGGCATGCTGGTCGCGCCGACCGATTTCCAGCAGGGCGAGGGCTACCGGATCATCTTCATCCACGTCCCGGCCTCCTGGATGTCGATGTTCATCTATCTGGTGATGGCCTTCTGGGCGGCCATCGGTCTCGCCTTCAATACCCGCCTGTCGGGCATGATGGCGCAGGCACTGGCGCCGACCGGCGCGCTGATGGCCTTCCTCTCGCTATGGACCGGCGCCCTGTGGGGCAAGCCGATGTGGGGCACGTGGTGGGTCTGGGATGCGCGGCTGACCTCGGAACTGATCCTGCTCTTCCTCTACATCGGCTACATGGCGCTGACCGCGGCCATCGACGATACGCGCCGCGCCGACAAGGCCGGCGGCCTGTTGCTGCTGGTCGGTGTGGTCAACATCCCGATCATCTACTTTTCGGTGAAATGGTGGAACACGCTGCACCAGGGCTCCAGTGTCAATCTCGCCAAGTCGTCGATGGCGACCACGATGTTGTGGGGCATGCTGCTGATGGCCATGTGTTTCTGGATGTACTCGATCGCCATCGCCTTCATGCGCGTGCGCACCATCATGCTCGAACGCGAGCGCCATACCGACTGGGTCAAGGCGCTGCTCGCCGGAGGCGAAAAGTGATCCACTGGAACAGTCTTTCCGACTTCATCGCCATGGGCGGCTACGGTTTCTACGTCTGGGGCTCGTTCGGCGTCACCGTGTTGATCATGACGATTGAACCGATCATGGTCGCCCGCAATCGAAAGACCACCATTGCCCGCTTGAAGCGCCAGCTTCGAGCCGAAAACAGGAACACCGCTGAATGAAATCCCGTCACAAGAAACTCGCGCTGATCAGTGGCGCGCTGGCCGTTATCGGCATCATCGCAGCGCTGGTTCTCAATGCACTGAACAGCAATATCGCCCTCTACATCTCGCCGTCCGACGTTGCTGCCGGCAAAGCGCCGCAGGGCAAGGTCTTCCGCATCGGCGGCCTAGTCAAGGACGGCAGTCTGCAGCGGCAGTCTGATGGCGTCACCATGGCCTTCATCGTGACCGACACCGAGAAGGACATCCTGGTCAACTACAAGGGCATCCTCCCCGACCTGTTCAAGGAGGGCAAAGGCGTCGTCGCCCAGGGCAGGATGACCGAGGCCGGCACCTTTGCCGCCAACGAGGTACTGGCCAAGCACGACGAAAACTACATGCCGCCGGAAGCCGCCAAAGCCGTCGGCGATGCGCAGTCGCGGGCGGCGGGCAAACATGTCTCCCCGTCCTCTGGCGACCAGCCGAAAGCGAGCTACTGAGCATGATTCCCGAACTCGGCCATTTCGCACTCATCCTGGCGACGCTGGTCGCCCTGGTACTCGGCACGCTGCCGCTGATCGGCGCCCACCACAATCGGATGACCTGGGTCGCGCTGGCCCGTCCGGCGGCGTCGGCGATGGCGCTGCTCATCACCTTCGCCTTTGCCTGCCTGACGCAGGCTTTCGTGACCAGCGACTTTTCGGTGCTTTACGTTGCCCAGCACTCGAATTCGCTGCTGCCGATCCAGTATCGCGTCGCCGCCGTCTGGGGCGGACATGAAGGCTCGCTGCTGCTGTGGATGCTGATGCTGAGCTGGTGGGCCTTCGCCGTTGCCATGCTGTCGCGCCAGCTGCCCGACGTCATGGTTGCCCGCGTCCTCGGCACTCTCGGGCTCGTCGCCTTCGGCTTCCTGCTGTTCATCCTGATCACTTCCAGCCCGTTCGAACGCCTGCTGCCCGGCGCCGAGGAGGGGAAGGACCTGAATCCGCTGCTCCAGGATTTCGGGCTGGTCATCCATCCGCCGCTGCTCTACATGGGCTACGTCGGCTTCTCCGTGGCGTTCGCCTTCGCCATCGCCGCCCTGCTCTCCGGCCAGCTCGACGCCGCCTGGGCGCGCTGGTCGCGGCCGTGGACGATGGCCGCCTGGTGCTTCCTGACCCTCGGTATCGCGATGGGCTCGTGGTGGGCCTACTACGAACTGGGCTGGGGCGGCTGGTGGTTCTGGGACCCGGTCGAAAACGCCTCGTTCATGCCGTGGCTGGTCGGCACGGCGCTGATCCACAGCCTGGCCGTCACCGAAAAGCGCGGCAGCTTCAAGAACTGGACCGTGCTGCTGGCAATTTCCGCCTTCTCGCTGTCGCTGCTCGGCACTTTCCTCGTGCGTTCCGGCGTTCTGACCTCGGTCCATGCCTTCGCCACCGACCCGCGGCGCGGCATCTTCATCCTGATCTTCCTGGTCGCCGTGATCGGCAGCTCGCTCGCCCTCTTTGCCTGGCGCGCCCCCAAGGTCGGCCTTGGCGGCCGCTTCGGGCTGGTTTCGCGCGAATCGCTGCTGCTGACCAACAACGTGCTGCTCGTCGTCGCCTGCGCCACCGTGCTTCTCGGGACGCTCTACCCGCTGCTGATCGACGCGCTGGGTGTTGGCAAGATTTCGGTCGGGCCACCCTACTTCAATGCCGTCTTCGTGCCGGTCATGGCGCCCGTCCTTTTCCTGATGGGCATCGCTCCGTTTGCCCGCTGGAAGGAAGCGTCGATCGGCGAAATCCTGCGTACCCTGCGCTGGGCGTTCTCCGCGGCACTGGTCGTCGCCACCGCCCTGCCCTTCGTTTATGGCTCGTGGACGGCGTTGACCGCGCTCGGCCTGCTGCTTGCGGCCTGGGTCACGCTGTCGTCAATCCTTAATTTCGTCCAGCGCGTCCGCCATACCCAGGGCGGTCTATCCTTCCTGGGCGCCGCTCTGAAGCAGCCACGCAGCTTCGTCGGCATGAACGTCGCCCACATCGGCATTGCCGTCTTTGTCGTCGGCGTCACCATGGTCAGCAGCTTTCAGGAAGAAAAGGACGTCAAGATGGCGCCCGGCGAGAGTGTCGACGTCGCCGGCCATCACTTCACCTTCAACGGCGTGAAGGCGGTGGAGGGCCCGAATTACATGGCGGCGCAGGGTGACTTCGACCTGTCGGTCAATGGCAAGCTGGTGCGCAAGATGAATCCCGAGAAGCGCAGTTACGTCTCGTCTTCGATGCCGATGACCGAAGCCGCCATCGATGCCGGTTTCCTGCGTGACGTCTATGTCTCGCTCGGCGAACCGATCGACCGCGACAAGCCGGAAGGCGAGTGGGCGGTACGCGTCTATTACAAACCCTTTGTCGACTGGATCTGGGGCGGCTGCATCCTGATGGCGCTCGGCGGCCTTCTCGCCATGCTCGATCGCCGTTACCGCGTCAAGACGCGCGCCTCTTCTACTGCCGCCACCCCGGCTGGAACCCAAAACGCATGAACCGTTATTACTGGATTCTCGGCGGCTTTGCCGCCCTTGTCGCCTTGCTCGCGGTCGGCCTCAACCTCAACCCGCGCGACGTGCCTTCACCGCTGGTCGGCAAGCCGGCCCCAGCCTTCAACCTGACCGTGCTTGCGACTCCGGACAAGACGCTCGGCCCGAAGGACCTGCAGGGCAAGGTCTGGCTGCTCAACGTCTGGGCTTCGTGGTGCGTTTCATGCCGGGCCGAACACCCGATTCTGGTCGAGTTCTCAAAGAAGGTCGACGTGCCGCTGGTCGGCCTCAACTACAAGGAAGTGCGCGGCGACGGCGGCTTCGACATGAGCAAGATGAGCGCCGATGACGAAAGGAAGCTCGCCTTCCAGCGCGCCAACAAGTGGCTGGCCGACCATGGCGACCCGTACAAGCTGACGGTCATGGATCTCGACGGCCGCGTCGGCATCGACTACGGCGTCTACGGCGTGCCGGAAACCTACGTCATCGACAAGGCCGGCGTCATCCGCATGAAACACACCGGGCCGATCACGCCGGATGTGCTCGCCCGCAAGATCATGCCGCTGCTGGCGGATCTGAACAAATGATCATTCGCGCGCTGATCGTCGTCATCATTTTTGCCTGTTTTTTCGGGTCGACCGCAGCAGTCGCCTCAAGCACGACCGAGGCCGCCCTCGCGGCCGACCCCGTCGCCGAGAAGCGCTTGCAAGTCCTTTCCGAGGAACTGCGCTGCCTTGTCTGCCAGAACCAGACCATCGCCGACTCCAATGCCGAACTTGCTCAGGACCTGCGGCGCGAGATCCGCACCATGATCCGCGACGGCAAGTCGGACAAGGAGATTGTTGACTTCATGGTCGTCCGCTACGGCGATTTCGTCCTCTACCGGCCACCGGTGAAGGGGATCACGCTGCTGCTCTGGGGCGGCCCGCTGGCGCTGCTACTGCTCGGCCTCCTGATCCTGGTCCGCTACCTGCGCCGGCGCGTCTCCCGCATGGCTGAGGACAAGCCGCTCTCCGCCGACGAGGCCGGCCGCGCGGACGCGCTGCTCAAGGAATTCGACACCAGATGACCCAGTTCGTGATCTACGCCACCTTGCTGATCGTGGTGGTTGCCGCCTTCCTGTTGCCGCCGCTGTGGCTCGGCCTGCGCCGGAATGAGACGAAAGCGAGCCGCAAGGAGGCCAACCTCGCCGTCTTTCGTGACCAGTTGTCCGAACTGGAACGCGAAAGGACTGAAGGCACACTGGCCGATGCCGATTTCGATCAAGCCCGGCGCGAACTGCAGCGGCGCCTGCTCGAGGAGGTCGCACCGGAAGCGGAAGAGGCGGGCAAGGCGACCTACGGCCCGAGCCGCAAGATGGCCATCGTCCTTCTGTTGTTGCTGCCCGTCCTCGCGCTTGCGGCTTACGGCATTCTCGGCAACCCGAAAGCGCTCGATCCGGCACAGACCGCCGCCGCGCCGAAAATGACGGCAGAGCAGATCAGCGGCATGGTCGCCAGACTCGCCGAGCGCATGCAGGCCAACCCCGACGACATGCAGGGCTGGCTGATGCTGGCGCGTTCGTACAAGACGATGGGCCGCTACGAAGAGGCTGCCGCAGCTTACGCCAAGGCGGAGAAGGTCATCGACGACGATCCCGAGCTGCTCGCCAGCTACGCCGAGACGATCGCCATGGCGAGCGGCAACGGGCTCAAGGGCAAGCCGAGCCAGCTCATCGCACGCGCCCTGAAGATCGACCCGCAACACCCGCACTCGCTTTTCCTGGCCGGCGCCGCCGCCATGGGAGCCGGCGACAACAGGAAGGGCATCGCTTACTGGGAAGCCTTGCTGCCGCAGGTCGAACCCGGTTCGGAACTCGACCAGATGCTGCGCAGCGGCATCGACAAGATGAAGCAGGGAAAGTAGGCCCGCCGGGATGATCGATGCCAGCCGCCGCGGCTTCCTTCGCGGTCGACCCCGCCCCAGGGCCGAAATGCGGCCGCCTTGGGCCTCGCCCGAATCGACATTCATCGACCGCTGCACCCGCTGCGGCGATTGCCTGACGGCGTGCCCACAGAGAATTCTGGTGCCTGGCGACGGCGGATTCCCCACTGTTGATTTCAGCCAGCGCGAATGCTCCTTCTGCGGCGAATGCGCCGCCGCCTGCCAGCCGTTGGCGCTGGTCCGCTGCGAAGGTCTGCCAGCCTGGCCCTGCAAGGCGCTCGTCAGCGATGCCTGCCTGCCGCGGCACGGTATCGAATGCCGGGTCTGCGGCGATTTCTGCGCTGTGCGCGCCATTCGCTTCGCCCCCCGCCAGGGTGGCACCCCGATTCCCACCATCGACAAGGACACATGCACCGGCTGCGGCGCCTGCGTCGCGCCATGCCCGACCGCGGCAATCACGATCCAGGCATGATCGCCGGGTGCGGGTGCGGAGCACCCAGGACAAGCGCGCCTTGTGGTGACCGCCATCCGCCGCTGGCAGCGATAATGGCGTATTCTGTCCCGGATGGCATTGAGCGGTTCAAGAGCCGAAGCCGTTTTCGCCGGGTCGATTTTATTGAGGGTGAACTATGGCGCTAAGGGTACTGAGTTGGAACGTCGAGCATTTCCGCAGTGGCGGCAGGGTCAAAGCGGTCGCCGATCACATCAAGGGGCATGACCCGGATGTCTTCGCGCTTTACGAGGTTGAAAACCTTGGCGTCCTCGAGCTGATGCGGAATCACTTTCCGAACTATTCATTCCACCTGACCGATGGGCCCGAGGTGCAAGAGATTCTCGTTGGCTACAAGGGCAGCAGCAGGTATCAGGCGACGTTTGTTCAGAAGCGCGAATTCAAGGCGTACAACCCGAGCCTCCGTCCCGGCGCCTGCCTGACCCTCTACAGGGATTCCGTCTATCTGAATCTTCTCTTCCTCCATACCGACAGCGGAACGGATGCGGCGGCTTTCGGTAATCGCTCGGAGATGTTCGACAAAGTCTGGAGCATGAAGGCCACGATCGACAAGATGGCAGAGACCGGTCATCTTGTGGTCACCGGCGACTTCAATACCATGGGTCTCTATTTCCCGAGGCCCGCCAAGAAAAACCTGGCGGTGGCCGCCGCGCGTGAAATCGAAGTCCTCGGCGCCGCCGGCAGCAAGGCAAGCATGACGCTACTCGCGAAGGAGCATTCGCTGACCTTCAGCAATGGCACGCTCGAGTCCGATCTCGACCACGTCCTGGCAAGCAATGGTCTTGGGGTCAAGACCCTGGGAACCAGGGCTGATGGAGTGAAATACCAGGTCGCCGTCAGCGGCTGGCAGCAACTTTCAGGCGCCCGGCGTGACGACTTCATCAACAACGTATCGGATCATTGCGCGCTGGTATTTGATCTCGATTTCTGACAACTGACAGTCGATCGGCGGCTTCTCGTGGCGCACCGCAAGCGCTCGCCACTCACTCGCCAAGATAGGCGGCGCGCACCTTGGGGTCATCGAGCAATTGCGCCGCCTCACCGTTGAGGGTGATCTCGCCGCTTTCCATGACATAGCCGCGCTGGCTGGTTTGCAGCGCCAGCTTCGCATTCTGCTCGATGAGCAGAATGGTCATGCCTTGTGCAGCCACCGTCCGGACAACCTCAAAAATCTTCTGGACCATAAGCGGGGCGAGACCCATCGACGGTTCATCTAGCAGCAGAAGCTTTGGCCGGCTCATCAGGGCACGGCCGATGGCCAGCATCTGCTGTTCTCCACCGGAAAGCGTCCCGGCGAGCTGGGCCGCGCGCTCCTTGAGACGCGGAAAATGCCCATAGACCTGTTCGAGATCGCCAGCGATTGCCGCCTTGTCGTTGCGTACGAAAGCGCCCATAGCGAGATTCTCGGCAACTGTGAGCCGCGGAAAGACGCCGCGCCCTTCAGGCACCATCGCTATGCCCTTGCGGATGATGTCGTGCGACGCAATGCGCGTCATCTTCTCGCCCCGAAAGTGGATATCCCCACCTGCCGAATCGATGACCCGCGAAATCGCTTTCAGTGTGCTGGTCTTGCCGGCGCCGTTGGCGCCGATCAAGGCAACGGTTTCACCTTCGTTGACGTGAAAGGTGACGTTGCGCACCGCCTGAATGCCGCCATAGGCGACGTGGAGTCCGGTGACTTCAAGCACCCAGGTAAGCCTGGATGACGCGTTGATCTTTCTGTACTACGGCCGGAATATCCTCGATCACGAGGGCGCCATAGTCGAGCACCGCCACCCGGTCACAGAGACCCATGACCAGTTTGACATCGTGCTCGATCAGCAGGACAGTCGTGCCATCGCGGCGGATCCCGTCGATCAGCTCACGCAGCTCGGCGGTTTCTGTGGCATTCATGCCTGCGGCAGGCTCATCGAGGCAAAGCAGCGTGGGTTCGGTGGCCAGGGCGCGGGCAATCTCCAGGCGGCGCTGATCGCCGTAGGACAGATTCATCGCCAGATCGTCGGCGCGGTCCTCGATGCGGACGTAGTGCAGCAATTCGATGGCACGCTGGCGAATCGCCATTTCCTCGGCCCGGGTCGCCGCATTCTGGAGCATGGCACCGATGACGCCAGCGCTGGTCCGCACGTGACGACCGACCATGACGTTTTCCAGCGCCGTCATGTTGGCGAACAGCCGGATATTCTGGAAAGTTCGGGCAATGCCGGACTCGGCGGCCCTGTGCGGCTCATCAGCACGCAGCGTTGCGCCGGCGAAGGTGAAACCGCCACCATCTGGAACATAGAGTCCCGTCATGCAGTTGAAAAAGGTCGTCTTGCCGGCACCGTTGGGGCCGATCAGCCCGTAGATCTCGCCTTTGCGGATGGTCAGCGAAACGTCGCGCAGCGCCTTGACACCGCCGAAATGCTTGGCCACCGCGCAGGCTTCCAGCAACACCTCGGCCATCACGCGTCGCCCTGCAATTCACGCTTGCGCTCGGGCGACGGCCACAGACCTGCCGGCTTGAAGCGCATGACCAGCACCAGCGCCAGACCGAAAATCAGCATGCGAAGGCTTTCCGGATCGATCAGCATCTTGCCGAAAACCGCCACCTGGAGCGGCCCAACGCCGTAGCGCAAGACCTCCGGCAGGATGGTCAGCAACACCGCGCCGAGAATGACGCCAGGGATATGCCCCATACCGCCGAGGACGACCATGGCGAGGATCATGATCGACTCAATCAGCGAAAAGCTCTCCGGGGACACGAAGCCCTGCATCGCCGAGAAGATGCCGCCGGCAATGCCGCCGAAGCTGGCGCCCATGGCGAAGGCGAGGAGCTTGATGTTGCGGGTATTGATGCCAACCGCCTTGGCGGCGATCTCATCTTCGCGTATCGCCTGCCAGGCGCGGCCGATCCGCGAATGCTGCAGCCTCAGGTTGATGATGATGACGAAGATCGCCAGGGCGACCAGCAGAAAGTAATACTTCTGCGGTCCACTCAGAGAAATGCCCAGAATCTGGCTGGTGCCGGAAAACCTGAATTCCCCGATCGCCACCGGGTCGATCAGGGTGATTCCCTGCGGGCCGTTGGTGACATTGATCGGCGCGTTGAGATTGTTGAGGAAAATGCGCACGATTTCGCCGAATCCGAGGGTGACAATGGCCAGATAGTCGCCACGCAGCTTGAGCGTTGGCGAGCCGAGCAGGACGCCGAAGAAGCAGGCAATGAGCGCGCCAATCGGCAGGATCGCCCAGAACGGCCAGTGCAGCCCGAAATGCGGACTCGCCAGCAGCGCGTAGGCATAGGCGCCAACCGCATAGAACGCGATGTAGCCAAGATCGAGCAGCCCGGCGAAGCCGACGACAATATTCAGGCCAAGCGCCAGGAAAATATAGAGAATGGCGAAATTGACGATCCGCACCCAGGCCTGACCACCTAGCGCCGCCACAAAGGGCAGTGCAATCAGCGCCACAGCGATCAGCAGGATGCCGGTTGCGGAGCGCGGACCGAGCCACTTGCTCATGCCCGCTCACCAGTCTTTTCGCCGAATAGCCCGGAGGGCTTGAACATCAACACGACAATCAGCACGACGAAGGCGAAGATGTCCTGGTAATGGCTGCCAAGGAAGCCGCCAGTCAGGTCGCCGATGTAGCCCGCCCCCAGCGCCTCGATGATGCCGAGCAGAATGCCGCCGGCCATCGCTCCGGCAAGGTTGCCGATGCCACCGAGCACGGCGGCGGTGAACGCCTTCAGGCCGAGCATGAACCCCATCTGGTAATGCGCGATTTCGTAATAGGTGCCGACCATGACCCCTGCCAGCGCCGCGAGCGCCGAGCCGATGACGAAGGCCGCGGAGATCACGCGATTGCTGTTGACCCCCATCAGATTCGCCACTTGCGGGTTCTGCGCGGTGGCGCGCATCGCCATGCCCAGTTTGGTGCGATAGACGAGGAGGACAAGGCCGCTCATGGTCAGGCCGGAGACGACGACGATCATCACCTGCACCGCCGTGAAGTTGGCGCCGGCGAACTCGTAATCCACCTTGGGCAACAGCGGTGGAAAAGTCATGTAGTTGCGCCCCCAGACGATCATGGCGATGTTCTGCAGCACGATCGACATGCCGATCGCCGTGATCAGCGGAGTAAGACGGGGCGCATTGCGCAGTGGCCGGTAGGCGACACGCTCCAGACCCCAGCCGATCGCCATGCAGGCCAGCACTGAAGCACCAAGGCCCGCCAGGCCGGCGACCGCCAGCGGCACGCCAGCCTTGATCAGCAGACTGGTGACGGTAATGGTGACCAGCGTGCCGATCATAACCACTTCACCATGAGCGAAATTGATCAGCCCCATGATGCCGTACACCATCGTGTAACCCAGCGCGACCAAGGCATAGATGCTGCCCTGAACGAGACCGTTGATGATCTGCTGGAGGAAAATATCCATTATGTGTAGTTGACCGCAGCATGAAGAAACGGCACCTTGCGGTGCCGTTTCGACCAGCCTGAAAGTGTGTTACTTCTTCTCGACGGCACCCTTCACCGCCTCGGCGCCGGCTTTGGCTGCTTCCTTGACCTCGCCACCAACCTTGGTTGCCTCCTTAGCGACATCCTTGCCGGCGTCGGCAACTGCAGTAGCCGCCGTTTTGGCTGAATCACCGGTAGCCTGAGCAGCATCCTTGACTGCTGCCATCATGCCACCACCCAGAGTCTCGACATACTCGAGCTTGCCACCCTTGTACCGATACATGGAGATCGCCCCGCCCTTGACATCGCCAACCTCGTCGAACTCGATGACGCCAGTCACGCCGTCATACTTGCTCTTGCCGACTTCCGGCAGATACTTGCCCGGCTCGACTGAATTGGCGCGCTGCATGGAATCGACCATTACCATCACGGCATCGTAAACATACGGTGCGTAGAGCTGGATATCGACACCGAACTTCTTGTTGAACTTGTCCTTGAATTCGGGACCCTTGGCCAGCTTCTCGAGCGGCACGCCAGGCAACGAGCAGTATTGGCCTTCTGTAGCCACACCACCCAGCTTCATGAATTCCGGCGTACAGACCCCGTCGCCGCCAAGGAACTTGGCCTTGATGCCGAGATCCTTCATCTGCTTGGCCATCGGACCGCCTTGCGCATCCATGCCGCCGAAGAAGATGAGGTCAGGCTTGGTGGACTTGATCTTCGTCAGGATCGCCTTGAAGTCGGTCGCCTTGTCGTTGGTGTACTCGGTTGCAACGACCTTGATGCCGGCCGCTTCGGCCGCCTTGCGGAACTCGTCGGCGATACCTTGGCCATAGGCGGAACGGTCATCGACGATGGCAACGCTCTTGGCGCCCTGCTTGGCGGCGAACTCGCCGAGGCGCTTGCCTTGCTGGACGTCGTTGGCCATCACGCGGAAAGCCGTCTTGAAGCCCTGCTGCGTGTATTTCGGATTGGTCGCGGAACCGGAGATCTGCGGAATGCCAGCATCGGAGTACAGCTTGGAGGCCGGAATCGTTGTGCCGGAGTTCAGATGGCCGATGACGCCATTGACCTTGGCGTCGACCAGCTTCTGAGCAACGATCGAGCCCTGCTTGGGATCGGCCTGATCGTCTTCCGGCAGCAGTTCGAACTTGATCTTGGCGCCGCCGATTTCGAGGCCCTTGGCGTTGAGTTCTTCAATGGCCAGAACAGCGCCGTTCTCGTTGTCTTTGCCCAGGTGAGCCTGCGGGCCAGTCATCGGCGCGGCATGTCCGAGCTTGACGATGATTTCCGGCTTCTGGGCCGGGGCGGCGGCGGCCGGCGCGGCGGGTGCCGCAGCCGGCTTCGGCTCTTCTTTCTTGCCACAGGCACCCATGGCGAGGGCAGCGGCGACGGAGAGGGCAACTACGGAAAGCTTGGCTTGCATCGGTATGTCTCCTGACTTGTGTGGAAAGAAAAAAGTGCGACGGGTGATTGTCCGGAGGCGTGGGCATCCTGTCAATAACAAGGTGCTATGATGACCGTCAGGGAAGGACGGGATTTAGGCGTTCGCAATTCGGCAAATTCAGTTGTTGAAGGGCATCACCCATCAGGCGGTGAGGTCGTTTCTTCGGCGCTTTCCGCCCGGGAAGCGCTATCAGTGATCGCGAAAAATCGGGCATTGCACAGGAGCGGAGAGATGACTCCATTCCCTCAGATGAAGCGGATTTACGAGCATCGTTGGTACGCCTTCGACACGCTGCATCGCGGTCAATCGGTCACACATCGAGACTTACGAATCGCTGCTCTTTTTCCGACGGCTGACAGGCAAGGTGGTGGACGACGCTTTCATCAATGCCGCCCCTCCCCTCTCCCGTGAGTAGTCCAAATCGCGCCGCGGACCTGCCGGATCCCGTCCGGCGGAAGCTCGCCGACCATTTTGGCCAGCGCTTCTCCTGCGGCGATTCGATACGCCTGCAACATGGTCGCGACGAATCGGTCCATGAGCCGGCGCTGCCCGACGGCATCGTCATGGCACACAGCACCGGCGAAGTCGTGCTCGTAATCGGGCTGTGTGCGCAGCATGGCGTACCGGTGATTGCCTACGGCGTCGGCAGTTCGGTCGAAGGGCACGTGCTGGCGCCCTCGGGCGGCATCTCGCTCGACCTGTCGGGCATGAATCGCATCGTTGCCATCCATGCCGACGACGGCGACGCCGTGGTCGAGGCCGGCGTCACGCGCAAGCAGTTGAACGACGCGCTCAAGGGCAGCGGCCTCTTCTTCCCCATCGACCCCGGCGCCGACGCGACTCTCGGCGGCATGGCGGCGACCCGTGCTTCGGGGACCAACGCCGTGCGCTACGGGACGATGCGCGACAATGTGCTGGCGACGACCACGGTGCTCGCCGACGGCCGCGTCATGATGACCGGCGGCCGCGCCCGCAAGTCTTCGGCCGGCTACGATCTGACCCGCCTGCTGGTCGGCTCGGAAGGCACGCTCGGCATCATGACCGAACTGACGCTCAAACTCTACCCGATCCCCGAGGCCATTTCGGCGGCGGTATGCACCTTCCCGAGCATCGACTCGGCGGTACAGACGGTGATCCAGACCATACAGCTCGGCGTGCCGATGGCGCGCATCGAACTGCTCGACGCGCTGTCGTTGCGCGCGATCAACTTGTTCAGCAAGACGACGCTGGCCGAGGCGCCGACCCTGTTCTTCGAGTTCCACGGCAGCCCCACCGGCGTCAACGAGCAGGCACAAACCGTTCAGGCCATCGCCGGCGAACTCGGCGGCACCCACTTCGCCTGGGCAACCCGCCCGGAAGACCGCAGCCGGCTTTGGCAGGCACGGCACGACGCCTACTTCGCCTGCCTGCAACTGAAACCCGGCTGCCGCTGCTTCCCGACCGATGTCTGCGTTCCCATCTCGCGCCTCGCCGAATGCATCGCCGCAACCAACGAAGACATCGCCCGGGTCAGCATTCCGATCGCCCTCTTCGGCCACGTCGGCGATGGCAATTTTCACCTTGTCGTGCTGGTCGACCGCGACAACCCGCGGGACATGGAGGAAGCAACCTGGATCAGCGAACGCGTGGTCGAACGCGCCATTGCCATGGGGGGCACGAGCACCGGCGAACACGGCATCGGACTCGGCAAGCGCAAGTACCTGGTGCCCGAGCATGGCGCGGTTGCGGTGGACATCATGCGGGCACTGAAAACTGCGCTCGATCCGCACAATCTGCTCAACCCGGGAAAGATATTGCCCGAGCGCTGATGGAATAAAATCCCGTAATGCCACCTTCCGCCGATCGCCAACTGGCCCTGCAAGGGGCGGCCATCATCCTCGTGCTGTCGCTGGCCTGGCCTTACTTCGGCTGGGCAGCCGAGGCCATGCCGTGGCGGGAAACCTGTCTCGCCATCGGCGGCGTCGCTTTCGCCTTTGCCACGCTGTCACGACAACCGTGGCCATGGCGCATCGCGCACGCCGCCATCATGCCGCTGGCGTGGTTCTTCTACCCGCTGCCAGGATGATCCGTCGTCGCCCCGACTTGCTGGCCCTGATCGTCGCACTGGTCAGCACGCTCGCCATCGTCGCCTTTGTTCTCGGCAACCTGATCCTGTCGCGCGACCGCGAACTGGACCTCGGCATAGCGCGGACCGGATACTTCGGGGCAATGCTCGGCGAACACACGGCACGCACCTTCGACGCTCTGGACATCCTGCTGCGCGAGGTCGCGACCGACCTGTCAAACCATCGTCAGGACTGGCCCGCCTGGGAAGCCAGCCGCGGCTGGACCTACGTCGCCGAGCGTCATACCCGCTCACTGCCCCAGTTGCGCGACCTGGCCATCTTCGACCGTGACGGCGAACAACGCTTCATCTCGACATTTTTCCCGCCGCCTCGCGTCAATATACGTGACCGGCCCTATTTCATCGCGCTCGAACAGGGAACTTCCAAGACAAGTTTCGGCCCCTTCATCGGCCGCAATTCGGGCCGCTACACCTACGCTCTGGCACGACGCATCGACGATGCCGGCCGCAACTTCGTCGGCGTCGTCGTGGCCGCCATCGAGCCAGCGTATTTTTCCGACCATTGCTGGTCGAACCGTCTGGCCGAAGATTTCGAATCGGTCATCATCAACGCCCGCGGGCAGGTTATCGCCTCCTGCCGGCCGACCGAGCTCAGCAAGCAATCGGCGATCCTTGGCGCCGTCGCGGTTGACGTACTCTATGGCGGCCGGCTGCGCGACTGGTTGCCCGCATCCGGCGTCGCCCGGCGCAACGGACTGATCGCTTCGGTGTCGCCGGTTCCGGACTTCCCCGACCTGACCGTGCTCACCGTCCTGCCCGAAGCCAGCGTGCTGGCTTCGTGGCGCAGCCACCTGACGCAGGTGGGAATACTCGCATTCATCGTCATCCTCATCCTGCTTGCCGGCGGGCTGCTGGTGCGCCGCCAGATTCGCGGCATGCACGCGCTGACCGAGGAGTTGGCAAGCAACCGCGACCAGCTTGAGGAACGGGTGCGAGTCGCTACCGCCGAGCTGTCGCTGCAGAGGGACCAGGCCGAACAGTCCAGCCACGCCAAGAGCCGCTTTCTGGCCGCGGCCAGCCATGATCTGCGGCAGCCCCTGCATGCGCTGACACTGTTCGCCGCCGACCTGCAGTGCCAGGTCCGGAGCAGGAATGCAGACGACCTGCCGCGGCTGTCCGACCAGATATCCATCTCAGCAAGCATGCTCGGCGAGCTATTGGATTCGCTGCTCGACCTTTCGCGCCTCGACGTCGCCGGGATCAGGCCAGAGATTCGTGGCTTTGCGCTGAACCCGATGCTGGAGCGGCTGGCCGCATCGTTCCGGGTAATTGCGGTCGACCGCCAGCAGGCCCTCATTTTCAGACCGACCGGACTCTGGGTTGAATCCGACCCGGCACTGCTCGAACGCATCCTGTCCAACCTGATCACCAATGCCCTGCGCCACACCGCTCCCGGCGGCCGCATTTTCGTCGGTGTGCACCGGCGCGGCGGGAACGCGCTGATCGAGGTAAGGGATAACGGTCCCGGCATCGCCAGCGAACATCAGAAGGCGATTTTTGCCGAGTTCTACCAGGTCGGAAACAAGGCGCGCGATCCTGACCGGGGACTTGGCCTCGGTCTCGCGATCGTCGACCGCCTGGCCCGGGCACTGGATGTCGAGGTCACTGTGCGCTCGGCAAGCGACCGTGGGAGCACCTTCGGATTGCAAGTGCAGATCGCGACGTCATCGACTGCAGCCAGCCTTCCCGAATCATCGGAGAGTGGAGCAGTCATTCACGTCGTCGGTGCGGGCCTGGACCTCCAGGCGAGCATTGCGCTGGCCAGGAACTGGCGCTATGAGGTCAGCCATGATCCGGACGCCACCGGCCGGCCAACCGAAAGGCGCCGACCGCTGATCGTGATTGCGCTGGCCAGCATTGCTGCGACATTGCGTGCAAGCTATCCGGCGACCATCCCGATCATCGCGCTCGACGACGCGCCGGAAGTTCTCCTGCCGCAAGACACCTACCGGCTGTCGCTGCCGATCCAGCCTGCAAAATTGCGGGCGCTGCTCGGCTACCTTCAGAGGGCCTGGCCGAAATCGATGCCGTAGCGCGTCACGGCGACCAAGGCCTGGGTACGACTGCCAACGCCCAGCGCCTTGAAGATCGCGGTCGCGTGGATCTTGACCGTTCCTTCAGAGAGTCCAAGCCGCTCCGCGATATCACGATTGGAGTAACCGCGGACCATGAGCAGGAGAACCTGCGCCTGGCGATCGGTAAGCCCCACTTCACCGGGACTGATGCCGGTTCCGGACGGAGGCAGCGGTATCGCATCATCGAGGCGCGCCCCGTTGTGGGTGCCCGGTGGATGGAAAATGTCTCCAGCCAGCACCCGACGCAAAGCGTCCAGAACTTCCTGGCCGGAAAACGACTTGGGGATGAATCCTGACGCGCCGAGATGCATGACACGGCGTACGGTCGGCTGGTCATCGAATGCCGACAAGACAACAACCGGGACTGTCGGGAACCTTCGGCGCAGAATGTCGAGGCCGACAAAGCCGTCGACTCCCGGCAGTGCGAGATCAAGCAGAATCAGGTCTACTTCATCGTCGCCTTCAAGCACCGTCAGCGCCGACTCGAAGTCCGCGCGCTCGCGCACCACGACACCATCGCCCACCTGGGCCAGCAAACGCACGAGTCCTTCGCGGACCAGCGCGTGGTCTTCAATCACCAGAAGCTTGAGCATTCCGCCCCCTGTCGTTCGACGGATGCCAATTTAACATCTGCGACCCGGAAGTGGTTTAAGATGTCCGAACGCCTTTGCCTCGGAGAGAGACATGTCCAACGACACCCCCAACCTGAACGACCCTCTGGCTTTCGTGCGCAGCATGTGGAGCGGCATGGGCATATCGATGCCGGGCATGGTAACGCCGACTTTCGACGTCGACGAACTCGACAAGCGGATCAAGGACATGAAGGCAGTCGAAGGCTGGCTGCGCATGAATCTCTCGATGTTGCAGATGACCATTCAGGGACTTGAGATGCAGCGGACAACTCTCGATGCCGTCCAGACCATGGGCAAGATGGCATCCGAATCCGCCCGGTCGATGACAACGGAAGCCACGCCGGCGTCTGCTGCCCCCGAGGCGGCCGTCCCGCCAAGTGCGGTCGACCCCGAAAGGAATGCCTTTTCCGGTGCCGCGATGTGGCCTTGGCAGATGATGCAGCAGATGCGTGACCACATGCAGCAAGCTGCCGAAGCGTCCGCGCAGGCAGCCAGCGCGGAAAAGCCCGCCGCGACGAAGCCGGCCGACCAAGACCGCAAGTCCCCCTAGCGCATCAGCCACGCTGCCCAGAGCGGCAGCGTGAGCATCGATCCGAGCGTCGTCGCCGAAATCAGCCAGGCGACGCTGCGCCCGTCGCCGCCCATGCGCATCGCCAGAATATAGGCCGACGAGGCCGTCGGCAGCGCGGCAAACAGCACGACCACCCGATAGTTCAACCCTTCCAGCCCCAACAGCCGGCCGACAACCGCCGCTATCAGCGGAAGCGCCAGCAGCTTGACGGCCAGCAGCCAGAGCGAAATCCCGCGCACCCCCGGCGTTCCCTCCAGGCGCAGGGCGGCACCGACGGTGATCAGTCCGAGGGCAATCGACGCGTCGGCCAGGCGCCCGAGAAATGCCTGCAGCGGCGCCGGCGGCACGAAGCCGGCAAGGTTCAGGATGAAGCCCGCCGCCGTCCCCCAGATCAGCGGATTACGCGCCACCTCCCGCCACAGGCCGACCTCGCCATGCCGCGCAAGCATCCACACCGAGACCAGGTTCGCCAGCGGTACCGCGGCACCGACGATCAGACCCATGGTGGCGATCCCCGGCGAACCGAAAAGCATGCCGGCCACCGCCAGCGCGATGTAGGAGTTGAAACGGTAGCCACACTGGAACAGCGACGCGAAGGTCAGTGCCGGCAATCTGGCGACCGGCTTCGCCAGTAACCCCAGCAGCATCCCGCCAAGCATCGCGGCGAAGGCGGTTGCCAGCAGCGGCAGCGCCGCGCCGAGGTCAAGGCGGGTCTTGACGATGGCGTTGATCAACAGCGCCGGGAAGAGGATGAAATAGACCAGCTTCTCGACGCCGCTCCAGAAGTGATCGCCAAGGTGCATCCAGCGCCGGATGGCGGTGCCGAGCAGGATCAGGGCAAAGTCGGGGAGGAGCAGCAGCGCGGTATGCATCACCGCATTCTATGGCCTGCCGGGCGCCTTCCCAAGCGTGGACAGCCGCGGGCCCGCTTGACCTTCCCCGGCAAACCCGAAATACTCGTCACCATGAGGAAAAACAAATGAATCCCGAGTGGTGGACCTGGGTGGTCGGCGGCATTGCGCTGATCCTTGCGGAACTGGCGATCCCGTCCTTCTTCATCGTCTGGTTCGGGCTTGGCGCCATCCTGGTCGGCGTGCTGATGCTGGTCATGCCCGACCTTTCGCTGACCGCGCAACTGGCGACCTGGACGCTGGCGTCGCTGGCCATGGTCATTCTCTGGTTCCGCGTCTTCAAACGAAGTTTCCACAAGACACGGATCGGCATGGCCGACGGCGAAGTGATCGGCGAAATCGGCCTGTTGGTCAACGCCGTCGCCCCCTTCGAGCGCGGCAAGGTACGCTTCCAGCGGCCTGTGCTCGGCTCGGAGGAATGGGTCTGTCTGGCCGATTCGGCGATCGCTGCCGGCGAGCGCGTCAGGGTAGTGGCGGTCGAAGGCAGTTTTCTGAAGGTTGGCAAGACTTGAAGAGGTCGGGGAAATGGATATGAGCGCTGGATTTATCGTTGTTGTGGCCCTGCTGGTCTTTGTTGCGGTCACCATCGCCAAGGGCGTGCGTCTGGTGCCGCAGGGCATGGAGTGGATCGTCGAACGCCTCGGCAAGTACCACAGCACGCTGAAGCCCGGCCTCAATATCGTCATCCCCTACCTCGACAAGGTCGCCTACCAGCTGGTGACCAAGGACATCATCCTCGACGTCCAGGAGCAGGAAGTCATCACCCGCGACAATGCGGTCATCCTGACCAACGCCATCGCCTTCATCAAGGTCACCGACCCGGTCAAGGCGGTCTATGGCATTACCGATTTCTCCGAGGCGATCCGCAACCTGATCATGACGACGCTGCGCTCGATCGTCGGCGAAATGGAACTCGACGAAGCGCTTTCGTCGCGTGACAAGATCAAGGCCCGGCTGCGCGAGAGCATCGCCGATGAGGCCGTGGATTGGGGTTTGACCGTCAAATCGGTCGAAATTCAGGACATCAAGCCCTCGCAATCAATGCAGAAGGCCATGGAAATGCAGGCCGCCGCCGAACGCGAGCGCAAGGCCGTGGTGATCCGCGCCGAAGGCGCCAAGCAGGCGGCCATCCTCGAAGCCGAGGCGCGGCTGGAGTCGGCCAAACGCGACGCCAACTCGCAGGTCATGCTCGCCGAAGCGTCGGCCGAGGCAATCCGCCGCATCACCGCCGCCATCGGCGACCAGACCGGGCCGATGTCCTACATGCTCGGCGAAAAATACATCCGCGCCCTCGAGCGCATGGGCGAGAAGGACAACGCCAAGGTCGTCGTCCTGCCGGCGGATTTGCAGGAGGCGGTGAAAGGGCTGTTTGGGCGGGCCAAGCCCTGAAATGCTTGAATCGACCCTCAGCCGACGGTCGGGGGAATCGAGACCGGACATTCGAGCCGGGCAACGGGAATATCGAAGCGGCCGTTTAATTTTCAATTTCGATATTTCAGCCTGAAGGGCAGATTTGCTGCGGGTACGGCCATTCCGGTCAGTGATACCACGGCGAAGCCCGGTTACGACTTATTCAACGTCTGCCCACCGGCGCAAGTGCGTCACCCACCCTCAGAGCGTGTTGGGGTGACATTGACAGCCTTAACAATTGGAGCCGATCACCGCTTCAGCATAGAATGATCCTCTGAGGGCAACAGGTTGCCGAATCTGGCAACAAAAAAGAGGTTCCAGATGGACGATAAACGCGCACCAAGCGGGTTCCCAAATGTATTAAGAAAGCTTGGGGCGATGACCGCCATTCGTGACACTCATTTGGTTGAGCAGAGTTTGCTACGCACTTTGGGGCCGTTGCTTGGAGTGCTTGATACGTCTTTTTATCGTGCCGATGAAAAAGGCAATCTAATTAGCGCACTTCATCACTCGCTCAAAGTGGTACTGAAGGGCGAAGCGCGTAGCACTGTCGAGAACGTCGAGGAAATCACCAACGTCAGGGATATACCTGAAACGTTGATGAGTTTATTCGATAGCGTTCGTGTACTCGGAAAATCCTGTAGCAGCAAGATTGAGGGCGACCTGCACATCTGTTACCCCATACGAAGCCAAGGAGAGTTGGTTGCTTTTTTTATTTTTCGGCGAGAGAAAGAGGTCACTCCCGTCGAGGATGCAATCATCCACGGAGTTCTCGAAGTATTCACGAACTACTTTGCTTTGCTTGACACCAGTCAACGGGACCAACTCACAGGTTTGCTCAACCGTTACTCTCTGGAGTCCAATCTCGACCGGTTGTGGAATCTGATATCAGCGCGACGACACCTTGCTGCCGACGGTAATAACAAGCGGTCACCCTCCACAGAAACATACTGGCTTGGCGTTCTGGATATTGATCACTTCAAGAAGGTTAATGACACTTATGGCCACATCATCGGTGATGAGGTGCTGATCTTGACAAGCAATCTGTTAAAAGCCTCGCTGCGTCAGTCTGATCTCCTTTACCGTTATGGTGGCGAAGAATTTGTTGCCGTTATTGCAGCCAACGACTTGGAATCCGCGACTCGTGTTTTTGAGCGTGCGCGATCAAAAATTGAACAATTTCAGGTTCCGCAGGTGGGGCGAGTCACTATTAGCGGTGGCTTTTGCAGTGCTGATCCGACCGTGCTGCCCAAGGAGGTACTTAACCGTGCTGACAGTGCCCTATATGCAGCCAAGGATGCCGGACGCAACCGTGTTTATTTTTACGATACGTTGATCATAGAAGGTATTTTGAAGGCGCCTGGTTCCGGTAGCATCGAACTGTTCTAGTCCAAATCGCAGCAAAGAGTCTGCAATAGCCAGCAGACGAAGCCTAGTCTGAACGGCAGGAACGTTAGGGCGATTTGTATTCAAATGTCAGCAGGCAGCAATCAGTCTGCAAGAAACTGTGACGGCGGGGTTCAGCAGTTTCACGACCGGATGGGTGCTTCATAGTGACTACTTCCGAGCGAGCGGGAAAATGAACGGCCGCAATGGAGCAGAAATTCCACCGTCGGGTCATGGCCGGTTTCAGCCAAACACCGCAATTGGCCTCCTGCTTTGCTTCCTGCCACAGCGAGGCAACTTCTGGTCAGACCGGACAACTCGTTCTTCTCTCCTCTGCGAACGATTCGAAACTTGTTCAGCCGAGGGCGCCGCTGGCGGCAAGCTGTTCTATTTCGGCGGTGCTGTAGCCGGCGGCGACGAGGATTTCCGCATCGTGCTGGCCCGCGCTGGGAGCTGCCTGGCGGATCGCGAACTTGAAGTCGGACAGCTTCAGCGGTGGGGCGAACTGGGTCAGGCCGTCTTCGTGCAGCACCATGCCGCGCGCCACGATCTGCTCGTTCTTCAGGGCTTCCTCGGGAGTCAAAATCGGCGTTACGCAGCAGTCGACCGCGGCAAACAGCTTCGCCCATTCGTCTCGGGGTCGCGTTGCGAACAGGGTGGCCAGTTCAGCGCGCAGGCTGGCGTCCCATTGCCGCCCAACCCATTCCGGGCGGCCAACAACCTCGCAGCAGATCTTCCAGAACTTGCCTTCCAGTGCCCCGACCGCCATGTGCCTGCCGTCGGCACAACGATAGGCGCCGTAGCAGGGAAATCCGCCCGCGAGCAGGTCGCTGCCGCGGGGAACCGAGTGGGCGCTATCGTTCAGGCGCAACATCGCAAAATAGGTGTGCGCCAGAACGCTGTCGGTCATCGACACATCGATGTACCGCCCCTTGCCGGTACGCTGCGCTTCGACCACCGCCGCCAGGATTCCCATTGCCGCAGTCAGCGCCCCGCCGAGCAGATCCGCGATCTGGAAATTCGGGATGGCCGGGTTGCCGCCTTCACAGCCGATCTGGTCGAGCACCCCGGCGTAGCCGAGGTAGTTGATGTCGTGGCCTGCCAGATCCTTGTACGGGCCATCCTGCCCGTAGCCGCTGATCGAACAGTAGGCGATCCTCGGGTTGAGCGCGGCGATCACGGCATAGCCGACCCCGAGCTTGTCCATGACCCCCGGCCGGAAGCTCTCGATAATTACGTCGGCAGCGCCGGCGAGGCGCTTGAAGACTTCCACGCCCTCCGGCTTCTTCAGGTCGAGCCGCAGGCCCTGCTTGTTGCGGTTGATCATCCGGAAATAGGCGCTGTCCTCGCCCTGCCCGGTGCCCAGCGTCCGGGCATAGTCGCCGACTTGCGGGTCTTCGATCTTGATGACCTCGGCCCCGAGATCGGCCAGATGCAGCGTGGCGACCGGCCCCGGCAGCAGACGGGTCAGATCGAGAACACGGATGCCGGCCAGCGGTCCGGGCCGGCTCATTCTTCGCAACTGCCGAGCAGGTCGGCTTCGAGTTCTATTTCCATGCCTTCTTTCAGATTCGTGTCGATGAACATGCCGCGATAGAGCCGCCCTGCGCTGGCGGCGCGCCGTGCATGCGGCGTTTCCCATCGCTCGACACGCAGGCGGATCATTCCCGACTGCACTTCACGTGCGTAACTGGCGGACGACACGCAGGGATGGGCCAGCACCAGACGGTTGAATTCCTCGCGCGTGTACTGCTCGATGCTCTTTCCCGGCACTTGCGGGCACACCGCCAGGCGCCGGGTCTGCACGTCCGCAGCCACGATGCGGCCCCTGACGTAGAACGCGGCATCCGCCACACCGGGATTGCTCTCCCTGTAGATCACGCAGCGGCCTGCCCGCCAGGCCTCGGGATCAGCCTCGACCAGCCTTGCCGAAGGCCGCAGCTCAACAGCGCCGGCCGTGGCACCTGCTGCCGCCAGCGCCAGAAAGGCAGTGACGAAGCGCATCGGCAGCGGCATCGGGTCAATAGACGCGGCTATCCTCGATTACCTTCCCGTCGTTCGCAAGGCGGCCGGGAACACAGAAGGCCACCTCGCCGCGCAGCTTGGTGACTTCGCGCAGACTGCTCGCAACCGCCTTGTCGAGCGCCTCGCTGCCGGCTGCGATTTCGCAATGCAGGACCATGCGATCCTGCCCGCCGGGATTGTCGACAACCAGCCGCATGCGTTGGATTTCCGGATGGCGCCTGGCAAGATCGGCAATCTGCTCGGGATGAACGAACATGCCCTTGATCTTGGTTGTCTGATCGGCGCGGCCCATCCAGCCCTTTAGCCGGACGTTGCTGCGCCCGCACGGTGAGCGACCGGGCAGGAAGGCGGAGAGGTCACCGGTAGCGAAGCGGATCAGCGGACAATCCGGGCTGAAGGTCGTGACGACGACCTCGCCGACCTCGCCCGGATCGACCGGATCGCCGGTGCCCGGGCGGACGATCTCGACCAGCAGTTCCTCCTCGACGACCAGGCCTTCCTCGGCCTCGGTCTCGTAGGCAATCGCCCCGATGTCGGCGGTCGCGTAGCACTGACGGACCGCGATGCCGCGCTCGCGAAGCCACTCGCGGGTGACGCCGGGCAAGGCTTCACCCGAGACGCAGGCCTTGCTCAGCGAGCTGACATCGGCGCCGATCTCTTCCGCCTTCTCGATGATGATGCGCAGGAACGATGGCGTCCCGACATAGCCTTCGGGCCGCAGGTCGGCAATCGCCTGAACCTGCTGCTCGGTCTGCCCGGTGCCGCCGGGAAACACCGAACAGCCGAGCTTGCGCGCCCCGCCCTCGAAAATGAAGGCGCCGGGCGTGAAATGATAGGAAAAGCAGTTGTGGATCAGGTCGCCATTGCGGAAACCGGCGGCATAGAGCACGCGGGCCATGCGCCAGGAATCGAGATCCTTGCCCTGCATCTCGTAGATGGGGCCCGGCGAAGCGAATACCCGTTTTGCGTTGCGTCGCGGCAGCGAATTCAGCCCGCCGAACGGCGGCGATCTTTTCTGCAAGTCCATCAGGTCGCGCTTGCGCGTCAGCGGCAGTCGCGCCAGAGCATCGCGGGTCACCACCTCGAACGGATTGATCCCCGCCAGCAGGCGAAAATAGTGCGACGTCGTTTCCTTGGCGTGCGCGATCTGGCGCACCAGCCTGTCCATCAGGTCATCTTCGCGCTCACCGGGGTCCCGGGTTTCGAGCGGGTCGTAGAAACTCATTCATTTTCTCCGTTTTTTGCCGGTCGACCGCAACACGTTCCAATTCGGCCGCAGGAGGTTGCAAAGTAGCCGCTCGGGGCAAGGCGGAGCGGGGCGCTGTTTGCTTCCTGCAAACAAGCCCCGCGACAACGCCGCCCTGAACGGCGCACTGCAACCTCAAGAGAGCCAGCGCTTGCGGCGACGATAGTGCTTGACGTCCTTGAACGACTTGCGCCCGGCGGACGACAGGCCGAGGTAGAACTCCTTGACGTCCTCATTGCTGCGCAGATCCTCGGCCGAACCTTCCATGACAACCCGGCCGTTTTCCAGAATGTAGCCAAAGTCGGCATAGCGCAGGGCGATGCCGGTGTTCTGCTCGGCCAGCAGGACGGTGACCTTCTCGCGCTGGTTGAGGTCCTTGACGATCTCGAACACCTCCTCGACGATCTGCGGCGCCAGGCCCATCGACGGCTCGTCAAGCAGGACCATCTTCGGGTTCGCCATCAGTGCGCGACCGATCGCGCACATCTGCTGCTCGCCGCCCGAGGTGTAAGCAGCCTGGCCGGTGCGCCGCGTCTTGAGGCGCGGAAAGTAGTCGTAGACCTTTTCCAGCGTCGCCGCGACGGCGCCCTTGCCGTCGGTTCGGGTGTAGGCGCCGGTCATCAGATTTTCTTCGATGGTCAGGTGGCCGAAACAGTGCCGCCCTTCCATCACCTGAACCACGCCGCGCTTGACCAGATCGGCAGGCGTCAGCGCCTCGACACGCTCGCCCTTGAGTTCGATCGATCCCTTGGTCACCTCGCCACGCTCGCCGTGCAACAGATTGCTGACCGCGCGCAGCGTCGTCGTCTTGCCGGCCCCGTTGCCGCCGAGCAGCGCGACGATACTTCCTTCCGGCACGTTGAAGGAAACTCCCTTGAGCACCAGGATCACGTGGTTGTAGATGACCTCGACGCTATTGACGTTGAGGAAGATGTTGGCGGCAGTCATGTCGATTCCTGAAAGCGGTGCCCCGCACCTCGCGGCACGGGGCGACTCACGTTACATCTTGCACTGCTCGGGCGTACGCGGCGTGATCTTCTTCTCCTCGGCATACTTGCGCGAGGCGTTCAGCACCATGCCACGCAGCAGTTTGTCGTCGGCCTGGTACCACTCCGCGCCGACCACCCACTTGCTGCCGTCCCACGACTGGATGCGCACCCAGGATGACCCCATGTGATCCAGACAGGAGGTCTGCACCGGGCGCATGACGCCAGCGAAGCCCATCGCGTCGAGCACTTTCTGGTCGAGCTTGAGGTTCTCCAGGCCCCAGCGTGTCTGTTCGCCGGTCATGACCTTGCCCTTGCCATAGCGCTCCTGCGCCTTGCGCACGCCCTCGACCCCGAGCATCGCCGAGATCAGGCCGCGCATGTAGAGCACGCTGCCGACGTCGGCCTTTTCGCCGCTACCCTGCCCCTTGGCGTAGAGCGTGTCGAGAACGTCCGTGACGATCTTGCTCTGCGGTTCCGCGCTGTGCTGCAAGGCCAGCGCGTTGTAGCCCTTGGCGCCGTCGGCGACGTCCTTGACATCGGGCTCGGCCCCTGCCCACCAGATGCCATACATCTTGTCACGCGGGAAACCGGTGGCCTGTGCTTCCTTGAGCGCTGTCGAGTTCATGACGCCCCAGCCCCAGAGCAGGACATAGTCGGGACGGTTCTGGCGGATCTGCAACCAGGTCGCCTTCTGCTCAACGCCCGGATGCGCGACCGGCAGCAGCGTCAGCGTGAAGCCTTCCGTCTTGGCCCGCTCCTGCAATAGCGCAATCGGCTCCTTGCCATATGGGCTGTCGTGATAGACGAGCGTGATCTTCTTGCCCTTGAGCTTGTCGAGTCCGCCTTCCCTCTTCGCCAACGCCTGGATGGCGACGTCGGCACCGACCCAGTAGGTTCCGAGCAGCGGGAAGTTCCAGGCGAACACCGAGCCGTCCTGCGACTCGCTGCGGCCGTAGCCGGCGGTGATCAGCGGAATCTTGTCCACCGGCGCCTTGTCGGTCAGGGCGAAGGTCACCCCCGTGGACAGCGGCTGAAACAGGGTGGCGCCGCCGTTCTTGCCTTTCAGGCGCTCGTAGCATTCGACGCCGCGGTCGGTCGCGTAGCCGAATTCGCACTCTTCGAAACTGATCTTGACGCCGTTGATACCGCCCTTGGCGTTGACCAGCTTCAGGTAATCGACATAGCCGTTGGCCCACGGCGTGCCGTTGGGCGCATAGGCGCCGGTGCGATAGACCAGAACCGGGAAGAACTGTTCCTTGGCCTGGGCGAAGGCGGCAGGTGCGGTGACGGTCGAGGTGATGCCAATGGCGGCCAGCGAAACGGCCAGAGCAAGCGAGCGAATCTTCATCTATGTCTCCTCCAGAATGTGGATTGGTAATGCACTTGCGGTTGGTTAAGACTTCAGCCCGGTCACTGCCAAAAACCCAAAGGATGGCACTAATGCGGGAACGGCCAGAGGCGCAACTTCTCCTTCGCCGTCACCCACAGTCGGGCAAGACCATGGGGCTCGACGATCAGGAAAAAGACAATCAGCGCCCCGAAGATTATCAGTTCCGCGTGTGAAGCCGCGGTGGTGGAAACGGTAACCCCGACCAGCGCCCCGAGCGCTGGCAGGAACTGGCTGAGGAAGATCGGCAGGATGACGATGAAGGCAGCGCCGAAGAAGCTGCCAACGATCGACCCCATGCCGCCGATGATGACCATGAAAAGCAGCTGGAACGAGCGGTCGACCGAGAACGCGGCCGGCTCCCATGAGCCGAGATGGACAAAGCCCCACAGCGCACCAGCTACGCCGACGAAAAAAGAACTGACGGCGAAGGCGGAGAGCTTGGCCCACATCGGGCGGATACCGATGACCTCGGCCGCCACGTCCATGTCACGGATCGCCATCCACTGCCGCCCGATCGAGGCGCGCGTCAGATTTTTCGCCACCAGGGCAAACACGACCAGCAACATCAGGCAGAAAAGATATTTCTCGACCGGCGATTCGACCGGAAAGCCGAAGACCTGGAGATTGGACACCGACACCGAACCGGAGGATGAATCGTTGGTGAACCATTTGACACGCAGGAAGGCCCAGTCCGCGACGAACTGCGCGGCGAGCGTGGCCACCGCCAGATAGAGCCCGCGCACGCGCAGGCTGGGAATGCCAAACAGAACCCCCATCCCTGCCGCCGTCAAGCCACCGAGCAGTAACGCGACAAGCAACGGCATGTGCGGGATGCGAATCAGGAAATTGTAGGCGGCATAGGCGCCGATCGCCATGAAGGCACCCGCGCCCAGCGTGATCTGGCCGCAATAGCCGACCAGAAGATTGACGCCAAGCGCGGCCAGCGACAGGATCAGGAAGGGAATCAGGATGGCGCGGAAAAAATACTCGTCGGCCAGAAAGGGGACACCGACGAAGGCGAAGACGATGATCGCCAGGACCAGATAGCGGTCCTGGGCAATCGGGAAGATCTGTTGGTCAGCCCCGTAGGAGGTCTTGAACTGGCCATTTTCGCGGTAGATCACGTTGCTTCTCCTGAATTACACGCGGTCGATGATCTTCTCGCCGAACAGGCCCTGCGGCCTGAACAGCAGGAAAACGAGGGCCAGCATGTAGGCGAACCAGATCTCGATGCCGCCACCGACCATCGGGCCGATGTAAACCTCCGACAACTTTTCGCCAACGCCGATGATCAGCCCGCCGAGAATGGCGCCGGGAACCGAGGTCAGACCGCCGAGGATGACGACCGGCAAGGCGCGCATCGCCACCGTCGCCAGCGAGAACTGAACCCCGAGTTTCGAGCCCCAGATGATGCCCGCAACCAGCGCCACGACACCGGCGACGCACCAGACGATGACCCAGATCCGGTTGAGCGGGATGCCGATCGACAGCGCCGCCTGGTGGTCATCGGCGACGGCGCGCAGGGCGCGGCCGGTCGACGTCTTCTGGAAGAAGAGCGTGAGCAGGACGACGAGAACGGCGGCGATCAATGCCGCGTAGAAATCCTCCTTGTTGATCAGGATACCGCCTTCGAAGACGCTCTCCAGCATCATGACCGGATCCTTTGGCATGCCGACATCGATCTTGTAGATCTCGCTGCCAAAGAGGGTCTGGCCGATGCCTTCGAGAACGTAGGCGATGCCGAGGGTCGCCATCAGCAGGGTCGCCCCTTCCTGATTGACCAGGTTGCGCAGCACCAGGCGTTCGATGACCCAGGCAACGACGAACATGACGACACCCGCCGCCAGGAAGGCCAGGATATTGGCCAGCACCAGGCTATCGCCGCCGAGTACCGCCCCGATCCATTCCGAAAAGCGCGCCATCGCCAGCGCCGCGAAAAGAACCATCGCTCCCTGCGCAAAATTGAAGACGCCGGAGGCCTTGTAGATCAGCACGAACCCGAGGGCCACCAGCGAGTAGAGCATGCCGGCCATCAGGCCGCCGATCAGGGTTTCGAGAAAGAATGCCATCATCCGCTCCGCTTAATGGCCCGCACCGAGGTAGGCCGTGATGACCTCGGGGCTGGAACGAACTTCATCCGGGTCGCCGTCACCGATCTTCCGGCCGTAGTCAAGAACGACCACGCGGTCGGAAATGTCCATGACGACACCCATGTCGTGCTCGATGAGGACGATGGTCGTCCCGAACTGGTCGTTGACATCGAGGATGAAGCGGCACATGTCCTGCTTCTCCTCGACGTTCATGCCCGCCATCGGCTCGTCGAGCAGCAGGATCTGCGGTTCCATGGCCAGAGCGCGGCCGAGATCGACGCGCTTCTGGAACCCGTATGGCAGGCGCCCCACAGGCGTCTTGCGGATGTGCTGGATTTCGAGAAAGTCGATGATCTCCTCGACCTTGGCCCGGTGTTCGAGCTCCTCGTTGCGCGCCGGTCCCCACCAGATCGCCTGCAGCAGCAGGTTACTCTTCATCTTGAGACTGCGGCCGGTCATGATGTTGTCGAGGACGCTCATGCCCTTGAACAGCGCGATGTTCTGGAAGGTACGGGAAATCCCGTGACGGGCCGCCAGGTGCGGATCCATCTGCGTGCGCTCTTCGCCACGGAACATGATCCGGCCTTCCTGGGGATGGTAAACGCCGTTGATCACGTTCAGCATCGAGCTCTTGCCGGCGCCGTTGGGGCCAATGATCGCCCGTATTTCATGCTCGCGGACATCGAAGGAAATATCGCTCAGCGCCTTGACGCCCCCAAAACGCAGCGAAATGTTCTGCAGGTCGAGAATGACGTCGCCGATCTCCTTGCTCACGTTCAGGCTGCCTTCTTCACGACCGGAAAGGTCTTCACGTCGATGATCTTCAGGTCGGCCGAGACCTTGCCGCGCCGGCCGTCCTCGAACTTGACCTCGGTCTCGATGAACTGGCTGCTCTTGCCACCGTAAAGCGCGTCGATCAGCACCCCGTATTTCTCGGCGACGAAGTTGCGGCGCACCTTGCGTGTCCGCGTCAGTTCATCGTCGTCCGGGTCGAGTTCCTTGTGCAGCACGAGGAAGCGGTGAATCTGCGAGTCCGCCACCATCGCGTCATGGACCAGATCGGCATTGACCTTTTCGACGCATTCGCGGATCAGATCGAGCACTTCCGGCTTGCCCGCCAGATCGGTATACCCCGAATAGGCGATGCCGCGCCGTTCGGCCCAGTTGCCGACCGCCCCGACGTCGATGTTGATGAAGGCGCAGACCATGTCGCGCTCATGACCGAAGCAGACCACTTCCTTGATGTGCTGGAAGAACTTGAGCTTGTTCTCGATGTAGTTTGGCGCGAACATGGCGCCGTTGGAGAGCTTGCCGACATCCTTGGCCCGGTCGATGATCTTGAGATGGCCATCGGCGTCGAGAAAGCCTGCGTCGCCGGTCATGAAGTAGCCCTCGGCATTGATCGACTCGGCCGTGGCGTCCGGCCGCTTGTAGTAACCCTTGAGCAGCATCGGCCCCTTGACCAGCACCTCGCCGTTGTCGGCGATCCTGATCTCGACGCTCGGCGCCGGCGCGCCGACGGTATCCGACTTGACCTGACCGTCCGGCTGCAAACAGACATAGGCGCAGGTTTCGGTCTGCCCATAGAGTTGCTTGAGATTGATCCCGATCGAGCGGAAGAAACTGAAAAGTTCGGGGCCGATCGCCGCACCGGCGGTATAGGCCACGCGGATGCGGCTCATGCCAAGCACGTTGCGCAAGGGTCCGTAAATCAGGACATTGCCGAGCCAGTACATCAGTCGATCGCTGACGCCCACCGGCTTGCCGTCGAGAATGGCGCCACCGCAGCGCTTGGCGACGCCCATGAAATAATGGAAGAGCTTCTGTTTGACCTTTCCGGCATCCTCCATGCGGATCATGACGGAGGTCAGCAGGCTCTCGAAGACCCGTGGCGGGGCAAAATAGTAAGTCGGGCCGATCTCGCGCAGGTCGGTCATGACCGTTTCGGCCGACTCGGGGCAGTTGATGGTGAATCCGGCAACGAGTGCCTGGGCATAGGAGAACAGATGATCGCCGACCCAGGCCATCGGCAGGTAGGAAAGAATGTCGCCGTCACCGCTCATGCGGTCGACCTGCACGCCGCCCTGGGCGGCAGAAATGAACGCGGCGTGCGTCTGACAGACGCCTTTCGGCTTTCCGGTCGTCCCGGACGTGTAGAGCATGACCGAAACGTCATCGTGATGACCCTTGCCGACTTCGTTGTCGAAGACGTCGGGATGGTTGCGGTCATGGATCCGCCCCATTTCGATCAGTTCCTGGATGTCGTGCAGGAAGGGCTGGGTGTAGTGCCGCATTCCGCGCGCATCGTCATAGATGATGTGTTCCAGCGTACCGACCTGCGGCATGATTTCGAGCAACTTGTCGACCTGCTCCTGGTCCTCGACGACCGCAAAGCGGATGCCGGCATCCTGCATGACGAACAGCATCTCGTTGGCCACCGCGTCCTGGTACAGCGGAACCGGCACCCCGCCCAAGGCCTGGGCAGCACTCATCATCATGTAGAGGTGCGGCCGGTTGTCGCCGATGACGGCCAGGTTGTCGCCGCGCCTGAAGCCGAGCTCCGCAAGGCCGCAGGCGAGTGCCCGCACCCGTACGGCAACTTCCGCCCAGGACAGGGTCTGCCAGATCCCCAGGTATTTTTCACGCATCGCCGGAGCATCAGGACGACTCCTCGCGTGATTGAGCAGCAGACGCGGGAACGTGTGCAGACCAGTAAGCGACTCGGGTCCAGCCTCAGAAGGCATTCTTTGACTCCTCTCCGCCGCGCCTCATAGGGCAACGGTCTAATGTGTGTTCTGCATTGTGTCCAAAGCGCCGGCCCACGTAAACCTTGCAGTGCACAACGACAATGGTTAACCATCGCAGCGAAGTTTAGGGAAAGGGCCAGCTTATAATTGTCATCCGGCGGACATTTGGAAAAAAGACCTTGCAAAATGCAGAGGAACTGCTGCGGACCTCCGTGTGGGGGCAAGCGCTGACGGAGACAGAAATGTCCCGGGCAGTTGACGGCACCTGCGAGCGCGCTTTCGCCGCCGGCGCTTTCATCTGCATGAAGGGCGACCCAGTCGACGCGTGGATGGGGATCATCGATGGCCTGGGCAAGATGGCCAGCTTCTGGACGACCGGAAAAACCACATCCTTGATCGGCATCAGCACTGGCGGCTGGTTCGGCGAAGGGTCACTACTCAAGAACGAACCCCGTCGCTACGACGTCATGGCCTTGCGCGCCACTCGGGTTGCCTTCATGAACCGCAGTACCTTTCTGTGGCTGATGGATCACAGTATCGCCTTCAACCGGTATCTGATCACGCAGTTGAATGAACGCCTTGGCCAGTTTATCGGCATGATGGAGAACGAGCGCCTGCTCGACCCCGACGCCCGCATCGCCCGCTGTCTCGCCGGCCTGTTCAACCCGGTCCTCTATCCGGGAACCAGCCGCCTGCTGCAGATTTCGCAGGAAGAGCTGGGCTACCTTGCCGGCGTATCCCGCCAGCGCACCAATCAGGCGCTGCGGACGCTCGAGGACGCCGGGCTGGTACGCAGCGAATATGCCGGCATAGACATCCTGGACCTCGATGGTCTGGGCCGTTTCGGCGAGTGAGCAACAACTCGCAGCCCAACCTGCTGCCATTGCACCTGGACAAGAAATGACCATGTCAACGAGCTACCCCCGCCTGACCTCACTGTCCCACGGGGGTGGATGTGGCTGCAAGATCGCCCCCGGCCTGCTGACGGAGATCCTCAAGGGCAGCAGCCGCCTGCCAATACCGCCCGAGTTGCTGGTCGGGATCGAAACCGCCGACGATGCCGCCGTCTACCAGTTGAACGATGAACAGGCGCTGATCGCCACCACCGATTTCTTCATGCCCATCGTCGATGACCCCTACGACTTCGGCCGCATTGCCGCCACCAACGCCATTTCCGACGTCTATGCCATGGGCGGCCGGCCGATCATGGCGCTGGCGCTGGTCGGCATGCCGATCAACGTGCTGCCGACCGAGGTCATCGCGCGCATCCTCGCGGGTGGCGAAGCAGTCTGCCGCGCTGCCGGAATACCGATTGCCGGCGGCCACAGCATCGATTCGGTCGAGCCGATCTACGGCTTGGTCGCCCTCGGGCTGGTCCATCCGAAACTGGTCAAGCGCAATGCCGATGCCCGCGTCGGCGACCGTATCATCCTCGGCAAGCCGCTCGGGGTCGGCATCCTCTCCGCCGCCCTGAAGAAGGATGCGGTCGACCCCTCCGGGTACGCCAAAATGATCGACATTACGACCAGACTGAACACCCCCGGGCCCGAACTTGCCGCCCTGCCCGGCGTGCACGCGATGACCGACGTCACCGGATTCGGGCTCGCCGGTCACGCCCTCGAGCTGGCGCACGCCGCCCAATGCAGCCTGAACATCGAGTGGTCGCGCGTCCCGCTGATCGATGGGGTGCTGAAACTCGCGGCGGACGGGATCGTCACCGGCGCCTCGAGCCGCAACTTCGCCTCCTACGGTCACGACACCGCCCTGCCGGCGGACTTCACGCCGCAAGAGAGGGCGCTGCTCACCGACCCGCAGACCAGCGGCGGCCTGCTGGTCTCCTGCGCCGAGGACAGCGTCGCCGCGGTTCTGGAAGTTTTCCGGAGACACGGCTTTGCGAGCGCGGCTGAGATCGGCGCCGTCGGAGCGCGCAGCGAAGCGCTGCTGACCATCCGTTAAGCGTGAGCAATCGCCGGAACTCGGCACATCCGTAACGCGCAGAGCAGACAGGGAGTTTGACGCTCAATGCCGATACCCACGAGAATGGGCAGGTCACCAATGCAGGGGAAAGCAATTTGGAAACATTAGTCCGCTATCATCTCGCCGATGGCGTCGCCGTCATCACGCTCGACGATGGCAAGGTAAACGTCCTAGGTCTTGCCATGCAGGATCAATTGAACGCCGCCCTCGACCGCACAGAAGCGAACGGAGCAGCGGTGCTTCTGACCGGCAACGCCCAAGTCTTCAGCGGCGGATTTGACCTGAAGGTCTTCAAGGCTGGCGGTCCAGAATTGGTGCGCATGCTTATTGGTGGTGGCGAATTATGTGAGCGCCTGCTGACGTTTCCGCGGCCAGTTGTCGTTGCCGCAAGTGGCCACGCCATGGCGATGGGGGCGCTCATGCTGCTCTGCGCGGACTACCGGATCGGTATCGACAGCGGCGCCCGGGTACAGCTCAACGAAACAGCCATCGGCATGACCCTGCCGTATTTCGGTGTCGAGCTCGCACGGGCCCGTCTGGCGACACCTTGGCTGAATCGCGCATTGGTCAATGCCGAAGCGTTGACACCGTCACAGGCGGTTGCCTGCGGCTTTCTTGACGAGGTCGTGCCGGTAACGGATCTACCTGAGATCGCTCGGGCAAGAACCGCTGCACTGGCCGCACTGCATCCGGAAGCGTTCGTCGCTACCCGCTCACGAGTTCACGAACCGTTGCTTGCGGCCGCGAGGAAAGCAAGGTTACGCGACGAAGAGGAATGGAAGCGGAGTATCCCCCTCGGTTGAGAGAGGGCATTGCGGAACGATGCCGCCAACTGAATCCCCGCTTCGGGCAAGCACCTGACATCGTGAACCCGCCCAGGCTGGAAGGGCGGTCGGCGAATCACCCTCTGCCTCGAGCGATCGAGAGATGTCCTACATGCTGCGCCGGTACTGACCGCCGACTTCGTACAGTGCACTGCTGATCTGGCCGAGCGAGCAATACTTGACGGCATCGACGAGAACGGCGAAGACGTTGCCATCCTCGATCACAGTCTGCTTGAGCTTCTCCAGCATGGCCGGCGAGGTCGCCGCGTTTCTCGCCTGAAAATCGCGCAGCCGACTGATCTGCGACTGTTTTTCCTCGTCGGTCGAACGCGCGAGTTCGATCTCCTGCTGGGCCATTCCCTTCGGGTTGAGGAAGGTGTTGACACCGATGATCGGGTAGGAGCCGTCGTGCTTCTTGTGCTCGTAATAGAGGGATTCTTCCTGAATCTTGCCGCGCTGGTAGCCGGTTTCCATCGCGCCGAGGACGCCGCCACGCGAGGCGATGGCTTCGAATTCCTTCAATACGGCCTCCTCGACAAGATCGGTCAGTTCGTCGATGACGAAAGCGCCCTGGTTCGGATTCTCGTTCTTGGCGACGCCCCACTCGCGGTTGATGATCAACTGGATGGCCATCGCGCGCCGCACGCTCTCTTCCGTAGGCGTCGTGATCGCCTCGTCGTAGGCATTGGTATGCAGCGAGTTGCAGTTGTCGTAGATGGCGATCAGCGCTTGCAGGGTGGTACGGATGTCGTTGAAATCCATCTCCTGCGCGTGCAATGAGCGCCCACTCGTCTGGATGTGGTACTTGAGCTTCTGGCTGCGCTCGTTGGCGCCGTACTTGTTCTTCATCGCCACCGCCCAGATGCGGCGGGCGACACGGCCGATCACCGAGTATTCCGGATCCATGCCGTTGCTGAAGAAGAAACTCAGGTTGGGCGCGAAGTCGTCGATGTGCATGCCGCGCGCCAGGTAGCTCTCGACGTAGGTGAAGCCGTTGGACAGCGTGAAGGCGAGCTGGCTGATCGGATTGGCGCCGGCTTCGGCAATGTGATAGCCGGAGATCGAAACCGAATAGAAATTCTGGATACTGTTGTGGACGAAGAACTCCTGGATGTCGCCCATCATCTTCAGCGCGAATTCGGTGCTAAAGATGCAGGTGTTCTGGCCCTGGTCTTCCTTGAGGATATCGGCCTGCACCGTGCCACGCACGGTCGACAACGTCCATTCGCGGATTTTTTCGGCTTCGTCCTCGGTCGGGTCGCGGCCGTTGTCGGCCTTGAACTTGGTGATCTGTTCGTCGATGGCGGTGTTGAAGAAGCAGGCGAGGATGATCGGCGCCGGGCCGTTGATCGTCATCGATACCGAAGTCGTCGGCGAGCACAGGTCGAAGCCGCCGTAGAGCACTTTCATGTCGTCGAGGGTGGCGATCGAGACGCCGGAATTACCGATCTTGCCGTAAATGTCCGGGCGTTCGTCGGGGTCGCAGCCGTAGAGCGTGACCGAGTCGAAGGCGGTGGACAGGCGCTTGGCCGGCATGCCCTCGGAGACACGCTTGAAACGGCGGTTGGTGCGGAAGGCATCGCCTTCCCCGGCGAACATCCGGGTCGGATCCTCGCCCTCGCGCTTGAAGGCGAAGACGCCGGCGGTGAACGGGAAGGAGCCGGGAACGTTTTCCTTCATCAGGAAGCGCAGCGTTTCGCCGTCATCGTCGAACTTCGGCAGAATGACCTTGCGGATCTTTGTACCGGACAGCGATTCGCTGACCAGACGGGTGCGGATTTCCTTGTCGCGGATCCTGACGACGTATTCGTCGCCGGAATAGGCCTTGACGGTGTCCGGCCACATGTCGAGCAGCTTGCGGGCTTTCGGATCGAGTTGGCTCTCCTTCCAGGCGAGCATTTCGTCGACGTCCGCCGTCGGCTTGTCGCAGGCACGGAACAGGCTGCCAGCGATGCGCAGCGACTGGCGTTCGCGGGCAATCCGCACCTGCTCTCCGGTGTGGGCATGATACGCGCGCACGCTGTCGGCGATTTCGGCCAGATAGCGGATGCGCTGGGCCGGCACGATGGCGCGCTGGCTCGACGACTGCTTGACGGTGACCGGGGGCAGCTTGCCGACCTTGAGCTTGAGGCCGCGTTCGCTCAGGGTCGGAACCAGCGCCTGATAGAGCGCGGTGACGCCATCGTCGTTGAAGCGGGCGGCCATTGTGCCGAATACCGGCATTTCGTCGGTCGGCTGTGAAAACAGCTCGCGGTTGCGCTGATATTGCTTGCGCACATCGCGCAGCGCATCCTCGGCGCCCTTGCGGTCGAATTTGTTGATGGCAACGAAATCGGCGAAGTCGAGCATGTCGATCTTTTCAAGTTGCGATGCCGCGCCGAACTCGGGGGTCATGACGTACAGCGAGACATCGACGAAAGGAACGATGGCCGCATTGCCTTGGCCGATGCCCGACGTTTCGACGATGACCAGATCGAAGCCAGCCAGCTTGCAGGCGGCGATCACCTCGGGCAGCGCCGCGGAAACTTCGCTGCCGGTGTCGCGGGTGGCCAGCGAACGCATGAAAATGTTCGGATGCTCGATGGCATTCATGCGGATGCGGTCGCCGAGCAGCGCGCCGCCGGTGCGCTTGCGCGAGGGGTCGATCGATACCAACGCGATCTTCACGCTGTCCCCCTGATCGAGGCGGAAACGGCGAACGATTTCGTCGGTCAGGGATGACTTGCCGGCGCCCCCGGTCCCGGTAATTCCAAGAACCGGCACAGCCAGTCCGGAAGCCGCCTGCAGAATGGGCTGCTTGAGTTCATGAGCCTCACCATTCTCCAGCAACGTGATAACCCGCGCCAACCTGCGCCGATCGCCCGAACGCAGGGCATCGATCACCTCCTGTGGCGTGCCAATCTCGGCATTCATCGCGAAATCGGATTTCGCGACGACATCGTTGATCATGCCCTGCAGGCCCATGGCCACGCCGTCCTCGGGCGCGTAGATGCGGGCCACGCCATATTCGTGCAATTCCTTGATCTCGGCCGGCACTATCACCCCGCCGCCGCCGCCAAAGATCCTTATCTCGCTGCCCCCATTGGCCTTGAGCAGGTCCAGCATGTACTTGAAGAACTCGACGTGCCCACCTTGATAACTCGTAATCGCGATACCTTGCACGTCTTCCTGGAGCGCCGCGTTGACGATTTCCAGAACCGAGCGGTTGTGTCCGAGGTGGATCACTTCGGCGCCGGTTGCCTGAATGATGCGGCGCATGATGTTGATCGACGCATCGTGCCCGTCGAACAGCGAGGCCGCAGTGACGAAACGCAGCTTGTTCTTCGGCCTGTAGGGAGCAAGTTTCTTGGCAACGGAAAGATCGGTCATGGCGCCTGCCTCATCGAATACGGGGAAAGCTCATGATATTACGGTGCCCTGTCCCTGTGGCAACTGTGGCGATTGACGTTTATAATGCAAATTCCGCCAGAATCATAAGCGGTCGCGGTCGACCGTTGAAAAAGGCCGAAAATGCCTTCGTGCGCCATCCGTAGCCCGACCACAAGAACGCAAGCCACTGTTGCAATGGGTTTTGTGAACGGCCTGCTGGCCGGGCTGGCGCGCCAAGGAATCGACGCCGCACCGCTGCTTGCCGCGACCGGCATCGACATTGCAGACACCGCCACCAGAATCCCGGTCGACCGCTACGCTGCGCTCTACAACCAGATCAATCGCCGACTGGACGACGAAGGCTTCGGCCTCTTTTGCCAGCCGATGCGCCTCGGCAGTTTCGAGTTTCTTTGCCGGAGTTGCATCAGTTCCCAAACGCTGGCCGAGGCATTGCTCCGCGCTGGCCGCTTTCTGCGCATCGTGCTGCCCGACCTCTCTGTGACCGTCCTTCGCCAGCAGGACCGCGCCGAACTGGTGATCGGCGAATGCCGGTGCCTTGCCGACAACCCGGATGACCCTGGCCGAGTCTTCGCTTTTGAATGGCTGCTCCGGCTGTTGCACGCCCTCGCTTGCTGGCTGGCCGGACGTGGCATCGCGCTCGACAGCGTGACCTTTCCCTACCGCAAGCCCAGCCATTCCGCCGACTACGCCCTGATCTTCACCGAGGATTCCCGGTTCGTCCAGACCTTGCCGGGAGCGGTCGGGACGCTGGTCGCCACCTTCAGTGCCAACCTCCTCGACTTGCCGGTCCGTCGGGACGAAGCCGCTCTGGGCGCTTTTCTCGACGGCGCTCCGGGCAAGATCACCACGCTCTATCGGCGCGACCGCGAGATGCTCATCCGCGTCCGTGACCTCCTGCGTGCTGCACTGCCGGCCACGCTCAGCCTCAAGGATATTGGCGACCGCCTGCACCAGTCGCCGCGCACCATCCACCGTCGCCTGGGCGAGGAAGGCACAAGTTTTCGCGGCATCAAGGATGCGCTACGTCGCGACATCGCACTGACCCGCCTCACCAAGACCCATGATTCCATCGCGAAGGTGGCCGCTGATCTCGGTTACGCCGATACGTCGGCCTTCTACCGGGCCTTTGTCGAATGGACCGGCATGGCGCCTGTCCGCTATCGAAGGTGCTGGGCCGAAGGCGTCTGAGAACCCCGGGGGTGGTCAATCCAGCCATGATAAGCAAGCGAAGAACTTCCGTTCCCGACTCGAATGCGCTAACCTTGGCTCCTTGGAAGCGAAGCCCACAGGATCCTTGGCTGACATGAGCCCCTCTAAAACACGCAATCCGACGGAAGATCGACGCTTTGAGGATGCCGGCCCTCCCGCGGGCTGGCGTGAGCGCCGCATGCATGTCGAGAGGCGCATCCCCACCGCCGAAGAAGTCGAAATGACCGACAGCCAATGGGCAACGTATTTTGGCACCTCGTCCGAGGAAGCCGAATGCGAGTACGAGAAAACAGTCGCCGCAGACGTTTTCGACCGGGCGCGCAAGTAGTTGCGCCAGGCCCGGGGGCAGGGGTGGCAGGTTCCAGACGCAGGGTGAAACAAGGCCGGACAGCTCCGGCCTTTGCCTGGTGGGCCGCTTACTCGTCTTCTTCGTGCAACTGGAACTTGCCGGCCATCTGCTGTTGTACATTCGGTGGCACAGCCGCGTAACGCGCAAACTCGATGGTGTAACTCCCTTGGCCACCGGTCAGCGACTTCAGGCGTGACTGGTAATCACTGAGTTCAGCCAGCGGCACCTCGCCGGCGATTGCAGCCATTCCGTGGCCACGGCCATCGGTACCGGTAATGTGGCCGCGACGGCTGGAAAGGTCGCCGGTCAGATCACCGATGGAAGGCTCCGGGACGATGATTTCAACGCTGACGATGGGTTCGAGGACAATCGGTCGCGCTGCGCGAACCGCCTCAATCACTGCCTTGCGACCAGCGGTGACGAAGGCAACTTCCTTGCCATCGACCGCGTGGGTCTTGCCATCGAAGACCGTCACCTTGAGGTCGTCGACCTGATAACCCGCGACGACGCCACCCTCAAGACCCTGACGCACGCCCTTTTCCACTGCTGCCATGAAGACGCCTGGTATTACGCCGCCCTTCACAGCATCGACAAACTCGAAGCCTTCGCCCCGTCCCTTCGGCTCCACGCGCAGATGCACCTCGCCAAACTGGCCCGCGCCACCACTCTGCTTCTTGTGCCGATGAACGCCTTCAGCCGGAGCAGTAATCGTTTCGCGGTAAGGTATACGGGGCGGTCTGGTGGTTACCTCAAGCCTGTACTGAGCGGCCATCTTTTCCAGCTTGGCCTTGAGGTGAATTTCTCCAAGGCCACGGATGACGGTTTCATTGCTGGTCGGATGGCGCTCGACGATGAAGGTCGGATCTTCCACCGCAAGCTTGCCGAGAATATCAAACAGACGCTGCTCATCGCCCTTCTTCTTGGTTTCGACTGCGAGTCCAGCCATCGGCTTGGGAAATTCGAGCGGAACCAGATGGATTTGATCTTCATCGTGCGAATCGTGCAGCACGCAATCGAACTCGATTTCCTCCACTTTCGCGACTGCGCCGATGTCACCCGGCAGCAATTCGTCGACTTCAATGGTCTCCTTGCCCTGCAACTGGTATAGGTGGCCGACCTTGAACGGACGCTTGCCGTCACCGACGAACAGTTGCATGTCCTTTTTCATTGTCCCTTGATGCACGCGGAAAACGCCGATCTTTCCCAGATAGGGATCGGCGACCACCTTGAAGACATGAGCCAGCACATGCTTGCCGGCATCCGGCTCGGCGTGGAACGCCTCGGTCACACCGCCCGGTTCACCCTTGAAGAAAGGCGGCGGGTTGCCTTCGACCGGGTTCGGTGCAAGGGTAGCCAGGACATGCAGCAGTTCCTTGATCCCGGCGCCTGTCTTGGCAGAAACAAACAGGATGGGAATCAGGTGGCCTTCGCGCAGCGCCTTCTCGAATGGCGCATGCAGCGCGGAAAGACTCGGGTCGGCACCATCCTCCAGGTACTGGGCGAGCAGGTCTTCGTCTTCTTCGACGATCTGGTCGATCAGCGCGCGATGGGCGGCGGCAACCGACTCGAAGTCGGCGTCGCCGGCATCATGTTCCAGCACCTCGACGACATCCGCCGCGCCATGGGCCGGAAGGTCGAGCAGCATGCATTGCTTGCCGAAGCGCTCGCGGATGTCGGCCACCAGGCCCGGCAGATCGAGGTTCTCGGCGTCGATCTTGTTGATGACGATCATCCGGCACAGCTTGCGCTCGGCCGCGTAGCGCATCATGCGCTCGGTCATCAGTTCGACGCCGTTTTGCGCGTTGACCACGATCAACGCAGAGTCGACCCCCGCCAGCGCAGCGATCGCCTGGCCGGCAAAGTCCGGGTAGCCCGGCGTGTCGATCAGGTGAATATGCCGGCCTTCGTGTGCGAAATTGACAATGGCCGAATGCAGTGAGTGACCAGCCTCGCGTTCCTGGGGATCGAAATCACAGACGGTGCTGCCCCTCTCGACACTGCCCTTTGCCGGAATGGCGCCGGTGGCGAACAGCAAGGCCTCTGCCAGACTGGATTTTCCGGCTGCGCCATGGCCGACCAGCGCCAAGGCGCGAATTGCCTCGGTATTGTATTTGGACATCCTGCTCTCCCTGAGCTTGTAAGAAATTCAGCTGTTAATTTTAGCCTGTGTCGCCGTGACCGGAACCGTCACTTCTTCACCTTCTGCGGACGCACCCATGCGGTCAGGGTGGTCTGCCGGGCCCGCGACAGGGTGAGTGCACCCGCCGGGGCGTTTTTCGTCAGCGTGGTTCCGGCGCCCAGCGTTGCCCCTCGTCCGACGGTAACCGGGGCGACAAGCTGCGTATCCGAGCCGATAAACACATCATCCTCGATGATCGTCGTAAACTTGTTGGCGCCGTCGTAGTTGCAGGTAATTGTCCCGGCCCCGACATTCACCCGCTCGCCAATCTCGGCATCGCCGATATAGGCCAGGTGATTGGCCTTGGATCGGGCAGCAATCCGGCTTTTCTTGACCTCGACAAAGTTGCCGATATGCACTTCTGGGCCAAGTTCCGTTCCCGGACGCAGCCGGGCATAGGGCCCAAGCACCCCGTCCGCGCCGATCAAGGCTTCCTCGAAATGGCAGAAGGCGGCAACCCGCGTACCGGCACCGACCTTGACGTTCTTCAGCACGCAGTAGGGGCCGATTTCGACAGCGTCGCCAAGGTCGACCTGGCCTTCAAAGACGCAGCCAACGTCGATGAAGACATCGCGCCCAAAGTTGACTTCGCCGCGCACGTCGATGCGCTCGGGGTCAGCAAGCCGCACCCCGCCGACCAGCATGGCAGCGGCCAGATTGCGTTGATGCACACGTTCGAGTCGGGCCAATTGCACCTTGCTGTTGACACCCAGAGCTTCCCAATCAGCATCAGGCTGGGCGGTACGCACGGAAGCGCCCTCGCTGACGGCCAGCGCCACGATATCGGTCAGGTAGTACTCGCCCTGGGTATTCTGGTTGGACAGAAGGCTCAACCAGTCGGCCAGCCGGTCCGAAGGAATCGCCATGATGCCCGTATTGACCTCCCGGATCGCTCGTTCCGCTGAAGTCGCATCCTTTTCCTCGACGATGCACAGGACTTTCCCGTCGGCATCGCGGACGATGCGGCCATAGCCAGTCGGATCGGCCAGCTCCACGGTCAGAATCGCCAGGCCGTCCTTGCCCGCATGCAACAGGCGCTTCAGTGTGGAGGCCTTGGTCAGCGGCACGTCGCCATAGAGGACCAGTGTCTGCCCCTCGCCAGAAAGGACGGGCAGCGCCTGAGCAACCGCATGCCCAGTGCCGAGTTGTGGCTCCTGCCGGGTCCATGAAATATCGGGCAAATCGACGGTCGACCGCACCACCTCGCCGCCATGTCCGTAAACGACGACAATCTCCGCCGGTGCAAGGGAACGCGCAGTGTCGATGACATGCCGCACCAAGGCTTTGCCCGCCACGGGATGCAGGACCTTGGGCAGATTGGAATGCATGCGCTTGCCCTGGCCGGCGGCAAGGATGACTACTTGGACGGGCATTTCAGCCATTATTCGACTCCGGAAATGACGAAGGCGACCACTGAGGCCGCCTTCGCATTATCGCATGATGCGCATGGTCCTACCGAGGCAGCGTCGAGCACCCCATCAGGAAGGCATCGACTTCGCGCGCGGCCTGGCGGCCTTCGCGGATCGCCCAGACGACCAGTGATTGGCCGCGACGCACGTCGCCGGCAGCAAAAACCTTGGCAATATTGGTGGCATAGCAACCATCACCGTCTGTCGTCGCCTTCGCGTTGCCGCGCGCATCCTTGTCTACGCCGAAGGCGTCGAGCAGACTGCCCACGGGTTTGGTGAAGCCCATGGCCAGCAGGACCAGATCAGCTGGCAGTTCGAATTCTGACCCGGCCACTTCGACCATCCTGCCATCCCTCCATTCGACGCGAACAGCTCGCAGGGCCTTGACGTTGCCGTTGCCATCATCGACCAGCGACTTGGTGGCGACCGCGAAGTCGCGGTCGCAGCCTTCTTCGTGCGACGAAGACGTGCGCAGCTTGTAAGGCCAGTAAGGCCAGGTCAACGCCTTGTCTTCCTCTTCCGGCGGCATCGGCATCAGCTCGAACTGGGTCACTGAAGCCACACCGTGTCGGTTGGAGGTGCCGACGCAGTCGGACCCGGTATCGCCACCACCGATGACGATCACGTGCTTGCCCTTGGCGCTGATCGGATTCGCCTTGCCGAACTGCACCTCCTTGTTCTGCGGAATCAGGAACTCCAGCGCGGCGTGGACGCCATTCAACTCGCGGCCAGGAACTGGCAGCTCTCGCGGCACTTCGGCCCCGGCCGCCAGAATTACCGCATCGAATGCCACGGTCAACTGCTCGGCAGAGACGAATTCAGTCGCGTCGTTGTTGATGCCGGGCGGCAGATCCTTGCTGCCGACGATAACCCCGGTCCTGAAGGCAACGCCCTCGGCTTCCATTTGGGCAACCCGCCGGTCGACCACAATCTTGTCCATTTTGAAGTCTGGGATGCCGTAGGCGAGCAGGCCACCGATGCGGTCGCTTTTCTCGAATACCGTAACGGCGTGACCGACGCGTGCCAATTGCTGCGCGGCAGCCAGACCCGCCGGACCCGATCCGACTATTGCAACTTTCTTGCCGGTCAGGACCTTGGGCGGCTGCGGCACGACCCAGCCCGACGCCCAGCCCTTGTCGATGATGAAGTGCTCAATTGACTTGATACCTACCGGCGCCGCATTGATGCCCAGCGTACAAGCGGCCTCGCAGGGTGCCGGGCAAATGCGGCCGGTAAAGTCGGGGAAGTTGTTGGTCGAATGAAGGACGTCCAGTGCCTGCTTCCAGTTGCCTCGGTAAACGAGATCATTCCAGTCGGGAATGATGTTATTCACCGGACAGCCGCTGTTGCAGAACGGAATACCGCAATCCATGCAGCGCGCACCCTGGGTCTTGGCTTGGTCGTCAGCCAGTGGCTGGACGAACTCCTTGTAATGCCTGAGACGCTTCTCGACAGGCTCGTAGGCTTCGGAAAGGCGGTCAAACTCCATGAAACCGGTCGGCTTGCCCATTATGCGGCCTCCTTCTGTGCAGCGGCGGCCATTTCGGTAAGCGCCCGCTTGTACTCGTGCGGATAGACCTTGACGAATTTTTCGCGATAGGCATCCCAGTTTCCCAGAACGGCCTTGGCGATAACGCTGCCAGTGTATTCGGCGTGACGGCTGACGAGTTCCTTGAGTTGCTCCTCATCGGGACGACCCAGATGCAGCGGCTCGCCAGCCGCGTGACGATTGGCCGGAAGCACCTTCTCCAGCGAGACTTGCGCCAGGTTGCAACGATTCTTGAAGCTGCCATCCTCGTCCAGCACATAGGCGATTCCGCCCGACATGCCGGCCGCGAAATTGCGTCCCGTCATGCCGAGGACAACCACCGTGCCGCCGGTCATATATTCACAGCCGTGGTCGCCGACACCCTCGACCACGGCGGTGCCTCCCGAGTTGCGAACACAGAAGCGCTCCCCACCGACTCCTGAATAGAAGGCGTCACCGGCAATCGCACCGTACATGACGGTATTGCCGACGATGATGTTCTCCTGGGTGTTGCCGCGGAAATCCTTGCTGGGCTTGATAATGATGCGCCCGCCCGACAGACCCTTGCCGACATAGTCGTTGCCTTCGCCCGTCAGTTCCAGTGTCACGCCCCTGGCAAGGAACGCGCCAAAGCTCTGGCCGGCGGTCCCGGTCAGCCTGACGTGAATGGTGTCGTCCGGTAAGCCGGCATGGCCGTAGCGGCGTGCCACTTCACCCGACAACATGGTGCCGCAGGTGCGGTTTACGTTGATGATCGGGGTTTCGATGACAACCTTCCGGCCCTCCTCAAGCGCTGCCCTGGCCTGCTCGATCAGCTTGTGATCGAGTGCCTTGGCCAAACCGTGATCCTGACCCTCAGTTTGATGGCGCGGCTCGCTGGCCGGCACATTCGGCTGATAGAAAATCCTGGAAAAATCGAGACCCTTGGCCTTCCAGTGGTCGATACCCGGCCGCATGTCGAGCAGGTCGGAACGGCCAATCAGGTCGTCGAACCTGCGAATGGCAAGCTGGGCCATCAGTTCGCGCACTTCCTCGGCGACGAAGAAGAAGTAGTTGACCACATGCTCCGGCTGCCCGGTGAAACGCTTGCGCAGTTCCGGATCCTGGGTGGCAACGCCGACTGGGCAGGTGTTCAGATGGCACTTGCGCATCATGATGCAGCCTTCGACGACCAGTGGTGCCGTAGCGAAACCGAATTCGTCAGCGCCGAGTAGCGCGCCGATAACGACATCGCGGCCGGTCTTCATCTGGCCATCGACCTGGACACGGATACGGCTGCGCAGGCGGTTAAGCACCAGCGTCTGCTGGGTTTCGGCCAGGCCGAGCTCCCACGGCGTACCGGCATGCTTGATCGAGGACTGCGGTGAAGCACCCGTGCCGCCGTCAAAACCGGCAATCACGACGTGATCGGCCTTGGCTTTGGCAACACCGGCCGCCACGGTACCGACGCCGACTTCGGAAACCAGTTTCACCGAGATTGAAGCCTTGGAATTGGCATTCTTGAGGTCGTGAATCAGTTGGGCCAAGTCTTCGATCGAATAGATGTCATGGTGTGGCGGTGGAGAAATCAGCCCGACCCCCGGCACCGAGTGGCGCAGGAAGCCGATATACTCGGAAACCTTGTGCCCAGGCAACTGACCGCCTTCGCCCGGCTTGGCGCCCTGTGCCATTTTTATCTGTATCTGGTCGGCGTTGACCAGGTACTCGGTCGTTACACCGAAGCGGCCGGAGGCCACCTGCTTGATCGAGGATCGCAGGGAGTCACCATCCTTGAGCTTGATGTCGCGCTGGATGCGGTTCTTGCCGATAACGTCGGAGAGCATGGTGCCCCCCTCAACCGGCGCAAAGCGCCGGGCATCCTCGCCCCCTTCGCCGGTGTTCGACTTGCCGCCGATCCGGTTCATGGCGATCGCCAGGGTCGTGTGCGCCTCGGTCGAGATGGAGCCTAGCGACATGGCACCGGTGGCGAAGCGCTTGACAATTTCCTTAGCCGGCTCGACTTCCTCCAGCGCAATCGGAGCACGCTGCGGCTTGAACTCGAAGAGGCCGCGCAGGGTCAAGTAACGCCTAGTCTGATCGTTGATCAGCTTGGCGTACTCCTTGTAGGTATCAACCTTTCCGGAACGCGTCGCGTGCTGCAGCTTGGCGATGGCATCGGGCGTCCACAAGTGCTCTTCTCCACGGATGCGAAAAGCGTATTCCCCACCTGCATCAAGCATCGTGGCAAGCACCGGATCATCCGAAAAAGCTTCGCGGTGGAGGCGGATTGCTTCCTCTGCAACCTCGAACACGCCAATCCCCTCGACATTCGAAGGGGTGCCGGTGAAATACTTTTCAATGAACTCATGCTGCAAGCCGATGGCTTCAAAAATCTGTGCGCCGGTGTAGGACATATAGGTCGAAATGCCCATTTTGGACATGACCTTGTTCAGGCCCTTGCCAATCGCCTTGACATAGTTCTTGACGTACTTGCACGCCGTTTCAGGGTCACCCTTGGCCAGCGACTCGATGGTTTCGAGGGCAAGATAGGGGTGAACCGCTTCGGCACCAAAACCGCCGAGTAGCGCAAAGTGATGCGTCTCGCGCGCCGACCCGGTTTCAACAACGAGGCCGGTGCTGGTTCGCAACCCCTTCTTCACCAGATGCTGGTGGATCGCCGATGTGGCGAGCAGCGCCGGAATCGCGACATGATCCGCGTCGACCTTGCGGTCAGAGACGATCAGCACATTGGCCCCGGAGCGGACTGCGTCCTCGGCATCGGCGGCCAGCGATGCAAGACGGGCTTCGACACCGGCCCGTCCCCAAGCCACCGGATAGCAGATGTCAAGTTCGAAGGAACGGAACTTGCCGGAAGTGTATTTCTGGATATGGCGCAGCTTCTCCATGTCGGTGCAGGAAAGCACCGGCTGCGAGACTTCAAGACGAATCGGAGGGTTGATGTCTGTTGTATTCAGCAGATTGGGCTTGGGTCCGACGAAGGAGACGAGCGACATGACCAGCTCTTCGCGGATCGGGTCAATCGGCGGATTGGTGACCTGAGCAAACAGCTGTTTGAAATAGGCGTAAAGCGTCTTGCTCTTGTTCGACAGAACCGGGAGGGCCGAGTCGGCACCCATGGAGCCGGTCGGCTCTTCACCGTTCTGGACCATCGGCTCAAGGATGATCTTGATGTCTTCCTGCGTATAGCCGAAGGCCTGCTGACGGTCGAGCAGTGAAGCGGGAGCCGCTTCGGCCTTCTCCTCGGGCGCTGGAACGGCATCGAGCTTGATGCAGATCTTCTCGATCCATTGACGGTAGGGCTTGGCCTTGGCCAGCGAATCCTTGAGTTCCTTGTCGTCGATAATGCGGCCCTGCTCCATGTCGATCAGGAACATCTTCCCTGGTTGCAAGCGCCACTTCTTGACAATCTTGCTCTCGGGTATTGGCAAGACCCCGGATTCCGAGGCCATTACGACAAAGTCGTCATCGGTCACCAGGTAGCGCGCCGGCCGCAGACCGTTGCGGTCAAGCGTAGCGCCGATCTGCCTGCCGTCCGTAAAGGCAACCGCGGCCGGGCCATCCCATGGTTCCATCATGGCGGCATGATATTCGTAGAAAGCACGACGGTTTTCGTCCATCAGCGTGTGCTTCTCCCAAGCTTCCGGAATCATCAGCATCACGGCATGGGCCATCGAGTAGCCCCCCATGACCAGCAGTTCGAGGGCGTTGTCGAACGATGCCGAGTCTGACTGGCCGGGATAATGGAGCGGCCAGACCTTCTTCAGGTCCTCACCGAGGATAGGCGACGAAATCGCTTGCTCACGCGCCTTGAACCAGTTGACGTTGCCGCGCACGGTGTTTATCTCGCCATTGTGGGCGATATAGCGGAACGGGTGAGCGAGGTCCCAGGTCGGGAAGGTATTGGTCGAGAAACGCTGATGCACCAGCGCCAGTGCGGAGACGGCACGCTCGTCCTGCAGGTCAAGGTAATAGACACCAACCTGATGCGCCAGTAACAGGCCCTTGTAGTTGACAGTGCGGGCAGAGAACGACGGGACGTAGAACTCCTGGCCGTGCTTGAGCTTGAGTGACTTGATGGCGTTGGCGGCACGACGACGAATGATGTAAAGCTTGCGCTCGAGCGCATCGGTGACGAAGATGTCCGCGCCCCGTCCGACAAAAACCTGGCGGATCACCGGCTCCTTGGCCCTAACAGTCGGCGACATCGGCATGTCACGATTGACGGGCACGTCGCGCCAGCCGAGGAGCACCTGACCTTCAGCCTTGACCGAACGCTCGATTTCCTCGACACATGCGTGGCGGGAGGCGGCTTCCTGGGGCAGGAAGACGATCCCGACGCCGTATTCGCCACTTGGCGGCAGGGCAACGCCCAGCTTGGCCATTTCTTCGCGATAGAACAGATCCGGGATCTGGATCAGAATTCCGGCGCCGTCGCCCTGTAGCGGGTCGGCGCCCACGGCGCCCCGGTGATCGAGGTTCTTGAGGATCAACAAGCCCTGTTCAATGATGCCGTGGCTTCTCTCGCCCCTGACATGGGCGATAAAGCCGACGCCACAAGCGTCATGCTCGTTTCTCGGGTCATACAGTCCCTGCCGCTCGGATACTGCCGTTTCCATCACACTATTCCTTCAAGAGACTCGGTCAAGACAACATGGACCAAAGGTAGGGAAGCCGGCTTGGCTACGCGCCGGGCTGCTTACAGGGATTTGAGTCAACGTGTGAATATACCGCCAAACCCCCGCCAACTCAATATGCTGCAATGCACCAACGTGGTTCACAGGGGCTTCGGAGTCCCCTTTCAGGTGCAGCGCGCCTCGATGGCGGCGCCTATCGTCGCTTCGTCCAAACCATCCGCAACCACCGCCATGCCAATCTCCTTGAGCAGGACCAGACGCAGGCTGCCATTGCGAACCTTCTTGTCGTGGCGCATCAACTCGATATAGCGAGCCGCACCCAAAATCGGGCCGAACACCGGCAAGCCAGCACGTAGATGCAGCGACTCGATGCGTTGCATCGCCTCTGCCGAAATCCAGCCCAGGCGATGCGACAATTCCGCAGCAATTAGCGTGCCCGCGGCGACTGCTTCACCGTGCAGCCATTCGCCATAGCCAAGCCCGGTCTCGATGGCATGCCCGAACGTATGACCGAGATTGAGCAGGGCGCGTTCCCCGGTTTCGCGCTCATCCGCAGCAACCACCGCGGCCTTGTTTGCGCAGGAGCGATGAACCGCATAGGCCAGCGCTTCCCTGTCCCGCCCCAGCAACTTCTCCAGGTTCGCTTCCAGCCATGAAAAGAAGTCCGCGTCACGGATGAGTCCGTATTTGATGACTTCGGCAAGACCCGCTTTCAACTCCCGGTCCGGCAAGGTGTCGAGGGTCGAAATATCCGCCAGCACGAGCTTTGGCTGGTAGAACGCACCGATCATGTTCTTTCCCAGCGGGTGGTTGATTGCAGTCTTGCCGCCGACCGACGAGTCGACCTGAGAAAGGAGCGTCGTCGGAATCTGGATGAAGGGCATGCCACGCTGGTAGCATGCCGCGGCAAAGCCGCTCATGTCACCGATGACGCCACCGCCGAGGGCGATCAGGGGGGTGTTCCGTTCGCAGTGGTTACCGAGAAGCGCGTCGAAAATGAGGTTGAGCGTTTCCCAAGTCTTGAATTTCTCTCCGTCCGGAAGGATCACCGGCAAGGCCAAAATTCCGCCGCTTTCGAGGGTCGACCGCAGCGTCGCGAGGTAGAGCGGGGCGACCGTCGCATTGGTGACGACCACGACCCTGTTCTGTCCGATGTGCCCAAAAAAGAGGTCGGGCTTTGCCAGTAGTCCGCACCCGATGTGGATTGGATAGGAGCGCTCGGCGAGTTCGACCTTCAGGGTCTGGATCATGCTGTGCATTGGCGATGGAATTCCCGGAGCAGGTACTGGACGATGCCGGAAGCAACAAGATGCGCGCCGTCCACGACGATGTGCGCTGCTTCCCGGTACAACGGGTCGCGCAGGGCATGCAACTCTTCAAGTTTGGCGAGTGGATCGGGAACACGCAGCAGCGGGCGATTGCGATCGCGGCGGGTGCGTTCATAAAGTTTTGCGGGGGGCACGTCCAGGTAGACAACCCAGCCGTTATCATGCAGCCGCTTGCGGTTCTCCGGATCGATCACGACACCCCCGCCGGTGGCCACCACCTGGTTAGTCCCCGAGGTCAATTCAGCAATGGTCTGCGCCTCGCGGCGGCGAAATCCCTCCTCGCCTTCGATCTCGAAGATGGTCGGGATGGAAACTCCGGTTCGCTCGACGATCTCGTGATCGGAATCAAGGAACTGGCGGCCAAGTCGCCTTGCCAGTTGCCGGCCAACCGTCGTCTTTCCGGCCCCCATCAAGCCAACGAGATAGATATTGCTGCAATTGTTCACGACCGCATTTTAGCCGACTCTGGCACCCGGTCACAAAAGGCAAGGGCCGGCAATGCCGGCCCCTTGGTTTTCGCAAGCGCGACGCTCAGTTGATCTGCAACTTGTCCGAAATGATGCGCGGTGTGATGAAGAAGAGCAGTTCGCGCCGCTGCCCGGTATCTTGCTGGTACTTGAAGAGGTAGCCAAAGAACGGGATGTCGCCGAGCAGTGGGACCTTTTCGGTCACGTTTTCCTTCTTGGTGATATAGACGCCACCGATGACGACCGTGCCGCCGTTTTCCACCACCACATTGGTTTCGACCGTAGCAGTCTTGATCGGCGGGTTGCCGAGAACTGCCCGCGTCCAGTCCGGCTCTTCCTTCTTGACAATCAATTGCATTCGCACCGTGCCTTCAGGCGTGATCTGCGGTGTCGCTTCGAGAGAAAGAGCGGCCGTCTTGAACGAGACGTTCTGGGTGGCCACGCCGCCCCCGGTCGCGGTGGTCACGTACGGAATTTCCGTGCCGTCCTGAATCTTGGCCTTGACGTTGTTTGCCGTAATTACCCGCGGGCTGGAAACGATCTTGCCCAAGCCATCGGTTTCAAGGGCCGCGAGTTCAAGGTTGAGGATGCGCGTCAACGCGGCGTTGAAGAGCGAGAACGCCAGCGTGCCTCCGACATTGGTGAAGGATGGCAGGTTGACGCCTACGGTTTGGTTGGTCACCTGACCAGATGGCGAATAGGTACCACCCCCGGCATATATGCCACTCTGGTTGAGTTGGGTGCGCGAGGCGCTGAGGAAGTTCAAACGCACGCCGAGATCGCGATTGAATGTATCCTGTGCCTCGACGACACGCGCCTCGATCATGACTTGGCGGGACCCGGTATCAATGGCCCGGATAAACGCTCGAATCTCTTCGAGCTTGCCGGGAATGTCATTGACGAAAAGTATGTTCGATTGCAGGTCGGCAATGGCATTGCCGCGCTTGCTAAGAAGGCGGTAGTTGCCCCCGGCGGCACCAGTCAGGAGTTTCTGAACGGTCTCGGCCTTCTGGTAGTTCAACGCGAACTGCTCGGCCTGGATCGGCTCAAGCTCACTGATCTGCTGGCGGGACTCGAAATCCAGCTTTTCCCGGGTCGCGATTTCATCACGCGGGGCAATCATCATGATGTTGCCCTTCTTGCGCATGTCCAGACCCTTCTGCTGGAAGATGATGTCGATCACCTGATCGGCGGGCACGTCCTTCAGGACAAGGGTGGTGGTGCCGGTCACGGTATCGCTGATGACCGTATTCAGTCCAAGCTCTTCCGCCATCAAGCGCAACAGGGCCCGGACCTCGCCGTTCTGATAGTTGATGCTGACGCGTGGCCCCTGGTAGCCTGTCTTCGTTCCCTGCACCAACTTGTTCGGGTCCTCAACGATGCGCTTGACTTCGACCACGAACTGATTGTCGCTCTGATAGGCGTTGTGCTCCCACAGGCCATGCGGGGATATCGTCATCCGGACGTTGTCACCGAGCGCCCTGGTTTCCACCGAGGTGACCGGCGTGCCAAAATCGGTCACGTCAAGCTTGCGGCGAAGATTCTCCGGGACGCTGGTCTTGATGAAGTCGACGATCAGACTCTTGCCCTGCTGACGAATATCGATGCCGGTGCCCGCATCGGTCAGGTCGACGACGATGCGCGCCTCACCGTCCTTGCCCCGCCGGAACGCGACATCCTGCAACGCGTGACGCTTGCCAACGGAAGTCTCTTCGGTGAATCGCG